>JACBXO010000004.1 GCA_015863195.1 Aerococcaceae bacterium DSM 111022
ACGTCCAAAACATACTGTCAACAAGTTTTTTAAAAACTTTTTCAACTCGGTGTTTAAAGTGGTGTGTTACCTCAATTGGCAACCTATTAATAATAACATCGTTGTTATCATTTGTCAACTACTTTTTTGAAGTTTTTTTATGACGACCTCTCAAAAGATGTAAACGCTAAACCTGTTGGGGTATCAGCATTTATTATAATATCACCTGTAGATTATTTAGTCAAGAACTTTTTTTGATAATCTTAAATTAGTTCCACGGGTGTTCATCGCGTTTGGCGACGGTCTATAATATAACACGCTATTATATGACAAGTCAATGACAATTCACTTATTTTTTCAACTTTTAGTTTATTTGGGTTATTTATATATAGGAGGTGCTTTTATGTTGTTATTATATTTTTTGTTTGGTTCATTTATGGCTTCTGTTTTAATGTGTTTTTTTGATCATCGAGAAGATATTCGTTATTTTCTATTTGGAAGATCTAAGTGCGATTATTGTAACTCTACATTAGCATGGTACAATCTAATACCAATCTTTTCTTTTTTAATTTCCCGAGGTCGGTGCACTCATTGTAATACAAAACTAAGCGCTCGCTATATTATGATAGAGTTTTTTATTGGATTAGTTTGTATGATTTTCCTTCCCAAAGTAATCTCTCACGACCCCAATTTCATATTTCCTTTTCTTGTCATCACTATAATGATGATTAGTGATTTAACTGATTACTTTGTATCTGATGCTCTTCAAATAATCCTATTGATAAGTTTTGTTTACTATTTATTATTTACTAATCATCCATACTATTTTATATCTTCCATTATATTATTTTTAACTTTTTTTGGATGTAACTTATTATTACCTAATTCGATTGGTGGTGCTGATTTAAAATTTGTTTTTATTGTTGGGTTGTTATTAGAACCTATGCAACTCCCCTACTTCATTTTTATTGCAGCATTAAGTGGTTTGATTATTTTAATAGTAACTAAAATACATCCATTACCATTTATTCCTTTCCTTAGTGTTAGTTTCTTACTATTATATGTACAGTTTTTCACCCCTTAATTCATTTGGTTAATTCCTTCTTCAATCTATATCATATTAGTATAGAAGCATTAAACCCCCTAAAACTTTTATATCGAAAGTTTTTAGGGGGTAATATTGATAATTATAAATTACTACTTCAATCTATCAATGAGTTTTTTTATTTTGTTTTATTAACTCTATCAGTACTTGTGCATCTTTCTTAAATTGAGTTTCATCATCGTCTTTTACAAACTCAAGCATGAAATATCGATCACTCAAATACTCCGATTGAATAGAGTCAATTTTATCGATAAATCTCTGCCATTGATTTCTGCCTTCAACTAATGGAAGACGAAATATAAAATCCCAATTAAAGACATGAACATTTGCTAATCGTGGGGCAACTTGTTCTATACTAGCTAATCTCGCATCAGTAAATATTCCAACAGATGGTTGCCAGTAGGTGAACAGATTCGGGTGATCCACTGCTTTTAATAAGTTCATCGTATTTTCCGCAGAATCAGTCAAAGTAGCATCATGGTACTCAAGATGAACTTGAACATTTTCTCTATCGGCTAATTCACCAATGCGATGCAAATCTTCGGCTACAGTTTGCCATTCTTTTTCTGTTGTTCGTTCGGTCCCCTTGTTCCCCGCCCAAACTCTAATCGCAGGTGCACCTAAGGCCACTGCTGTTTCTAAAACTTGATAAAATTGAAATTCATTTTCAGCACCAGCTCGGTAATATGAACCATAGGCCACAACCTCTAGCTTTGCAGCGCGTGTTTCATTACCTACTGCTCGTGCATTTTCTAAATTTCCTACAGGAACGTGAACGTCACTACCCCATTCAATGCCATCTAGTCTATTTTTTTGTGCCAAATCAATAATTTCTTCAGTAGATTTCTGACGAAATGTTATGGAAACTAATCCCGTTTTATTCAAATAATAACCTCCTTAAAAACTTATGCCATGCGCTTAAATTTTTCTTCCGTCACTTCGAATTGTAAGTCTTCTTCGTTTAAATATCTACGTAATTCGCCTAACATGTATTCACCCAAACGACCAGTTTCATTTCCTAAACTTCCCGCAATATGCGGTGTTAAGAATACATTATCCAATTCATATAACTGCGAGTCTTTCGCTGGTGGTTCAGGATTTGTCACATCTAACACGGCAATTAAATCAGTGCGTTTTTTTAAAACATCAATCATTTCTTCTTTAACAATCGCACCACGAGCAGTGTTAATGAACGTTGCACGCTCTTTCATCGAATCTATGAGTTCACCAGTAATCATTCCTGTTGTCTCCTCTAATAATGGTGAATGCAAAGATACAACATCGGATTCTTTGAATAATTCTTCTAAACTGACCATTCTTACATTTAATTTTTCAGCTTCTTCCGGACTGACGAACGGATCATATGCGACTACCTCTAAATCAAAGTTTTGTAAAAATTCATTTGTTTTACGACCTACCGAACTTAATGAAATTAAACCTACTCGGCTTTTATATGCACCACGAATCGTTGGATACGGCCACTCTGGATAAGTTCGAGTTTGACGGGTTTGACGAATCATTTCCCAGCCAGATTTTAAAGAAAAGAGAATCGCAGAAGTAGCATATTCTGCAACTGGTACAGCATTAGCTACGTTAGCCGTTGAAATTTGAATACCACGCTCCCAAGAAGCAGGTGTCACAATGTCTTTAACTGTTCCAGCAGCATATAAAAGCACTTCTAAATTTGAAGCCTGATCGAGCACTGCTTGAGTTAACTGGGGCCCTCCCCAAGAAGAAAGGATGATTTCCACATCTTCAAGTAAACTAGGATCTGCAGCTACTTCCTCACCAGAAACTGGTTCACCGACAATATCTACTAATTGATTAATTTCATCCATAATAAACGGCGGGTAAACTTGGTTAACGAGTTGTTTTTGCATTACAATACGTGCTTTTTTCATCATTCCGTCCTCCTTATGCTTCTTCTGTAGCGACACGGTTCAATAGTGATAATCCATTATCGATTAATTTGTTGAACATATTAATCATTGGACCAACTAAAATTGCGGCTAGAACTGTTCCTTCACGAACACCTTGGATATTTCCAAAAGCAATGAGTGACATCGCGATAGCCACAACGACTAAGAAAATATCAAACCTTGTTTTCAATGTACCAAATTCTTTACCTGTTTTAATCGACAAAGCTTTAACCATACCTTCAGCTGGATTAGTAATAGCATTGGCACGAATTTGAATTGTAATACCAAGTGATAAAATTACAATTCCTATTAGCAACATTAAGAATTGACCAAGATAAGTCGATGGATTGATACCTCCAAATAATTGAGTACCTAAGTCAATGAAGACACCAGCAAGTGGTACAACTATCAGTTGTAGATATTGACTTTTAGGAAAATCTTTACGTAGCATTAAAACTTGCAAGATAACATACGACAAGTTAGAGATAAAGGTAAAAGCACCAAAAGATAACGGGAAAATTAAACTCAGTACAAATGCCGGACTTGAAACTGCTGAAGCACCTAGATCAGAGAGGGCAATTAAACTAATCCCCATTCCTGCTAATAATAAACTAAACATAAATAAAGTATATCGCTTGACCATATCATTATTCTTTTTCATTTTTTGTTCCTCCATTTATATATTGTATTTCGAATTCGAACTAACTTATGACTATACTTTACCTCGTATTCGAAATAAGGTCAATGCTTTTGGCTCTAAATTTATTTTTCACAAGGAAGAAGATTGAGGTAATCACATTCAATTTCAAATCATTTTTACATACCGTTTATTTTCACAAACTTCATCGTCTTTGGTTTACTTTGCAACAAACCTGTTACGTCATTCATCGCTTTTTATAAAAAAATCGCATTTAAGGAAAGATTCATTGAAAAGTACATCGCTTGTGAATTCTATATATTTTTACGGTTTTATATACAAAAAATGCGCTCGCAAATTGCGAACGCATTCCGTATTTATTCAGTTTTATTCAGTTACTTCTTCAGCAAATGACTCTTCATTCAATTCATTTTCTTCTGGAAGCTCTGTATTTGTTTCAATGTTACGGTAACGTTTCATCCCAGTACCAGCTGGAATTAATTTACCAATAATAACATTTTCTTTTAGACCAATTAAATCATCACGGTCACCACGAATAGCTGCATCAGTAAGTACACGTGTTGTTTCTTGGAATGACGCTGCAGAGATAAATGATTTCGTCTCTAAAGCTGCTTTCGTAATACCTAGTAACACTGGACGTGCAGTTGCTGGCACTTCACCTGCTTTAATAGCTTCCTCATTTGCTCGAGCAAAATCTGAAATATCCATTAATGCACCAGGTAAGATTGGCGTTGATGCCGGATCCATAACACGGACCTTACGTAACATCTGACGCACCATTACCTCAACGTGTTTATCACCGATTTCTACCCCTTGTCCACGGTATACACCCTGTACTTCTTCAAGTAAGTATTGTTCAACTGATAACACATCAGAGACAGCTAGTAATTCTTTAGGATCAATTGAACCTTCTGTTAATGCTTGTCCACGTTTAACTTGGTCACCAACATTAACTTTCATACGCGCTTGGAAAGGAACATTGTAAGTTCTTGTATCAGTTACACCTACAATCGTTACATCTTTCGTACGGTCTGATTTTTCTTCGATTGATTCTACGCTACCCTCAACTTCGGTGATTGTCGCTTGACCTTTAGGATTACGTGCTTCAAAAATCTCTTGGATACGAGGAAGACCCTGAGTGATGTCTCCACCACCAGCAACCCCACCCGTATGGAATGTACGCATCGTTAATTGAGTACCAGGCTCTCCGATTGATTGAGCTGCAATTGTACCAACTGCTTCCCCAACTTCGACTTCAGAACCTGTAGCTAAGTTAACTCCGTAACAGTGACGACAAACACCGTGGTTTGTATCACACGTAAATACCGAACGAATTGTTACTTCTTCGATACCTGCTTTGACAATTGTATTAGCTAATTCTTCAGTGATTAATTCGCCTGGCTCTAAAATAACTTCGCCTGTTTCTGGATGAGAAACAGTTTTTTGTGTATAACGTCCTGTTAAACGTTCTTCTAATGATTCCGTAACAGAATTTCCATCCATAATAGCACGAACAGCTACACCTTTATCAGTTCCACAATCATCTTCACGAACAATAACATCTTGGGCCACGTCAACTAGACGACGAGTTAAGTAACCTGAGTCGGCTGTCTTAAGTGCCGTATCGGTCATACCTTTACGAGCACCGTGGGTAGAAATGAACATTTCTTGTACATTTAACCCTTCACGGAAGTTAGACGTAATCGGAAGTTCAATAATTCGTCCCGAAGGAGCCGCCATGTTACCACGCATACCTGCAAGTTGCGTAAAGTTAGAGATGTTACCACGAGCACCAGAGTCTGACATCATGTTAATAGGGTTAAGAGCCGGTAATTCTTCTACTAAATCTGATTGAATAGCATCTTTTGCTTTTTCCCATGTTGTAATAACATTTTGATAACGCTCTTCTTCAGTAATTAAACCACGACGGTATTGTTTTGTAATGTTTTCAACACGTTTATGAGCATCTTCGATAATGCCTGGTTTTGATTCTAAAGTAAGTACGTCGGCAACCCCAACTGTAATACCTGATTTTGTGGAGTATTTATAACCTAAGTTTTTCATACGGTCTAACATTTCAGAAGTTTGAGTTACTTTATAACGCTTGAAAACTTCAGCAATGATATTACCTAGATATTTTTTCTTGAAAGGTGACACTAATTCCATTTGCTTAATCGTTTCAGGAATATTCGTACCTTTTTCAAAGAAATATTTATCTGGTGTTTGATTCAATAAATTATCATCAGTAGGTTCGTTTATATAAGGGAACTCTGGTGGCATAATTTCATTAAATAAAACTTTACCTACTGTTGTTACCATTAATTTATCTTTTTGATCTTCTGTAAATTGTTTACCTTCTAATGATTTAGCTGGAATTGCAATACGAGTATGTAAATGAACATAACCGTTTTGATATGCAATTTCTACTTCACTTGGTCCTGAGAAAACTGAACCCTCTCCTAATGCGCCTTCTTCTTCAAGTGTTAAGTAATAGTTACCTAAAACCATATCTTGAGAAGGAGTAACAACAGGCTTACCATCTTTAGGGTTAAGGATATGTTGTGCAGCTAGCATTAAAACTCGCGCCTCAGCTTGAGCTTCCTCTGATAGCGGCACGTGAACAGCCATTTGGTCCCCATCGAAGTCGGCATTATACGCCTCACATACTAATGGGTGTAAACGAATTGCTTTACCTTCAACTAAAACAGGTTCAAACGCTTGGATACCTAAACGGTGAAGCGTAGGTGCACGGTTTAGTAATACTGGATGCTCACGGATAACATCTTCAACTACTGACCAAATACGGTCATCTAAAGTTTCAATCATACGTTTTGCATTTTTAATATTCCCAGCTAATTCACGTTCTACTAGTTCACGCATAACAAAAGGCTTGAATAATTCCACAGCCATCTCTTTAGGTAAACCACATTGGTACATTTTTAAAGTCGGACCAACAACGATAACTGAACGCCCTGAGTAGTCAACACGTTTACCAAGTAAGTTTTGACGGAAACGTCCTTGTTTACCTTTTAGCATATGTGACAGTGATTTCAATGGACGGTTACCAGGCCCTGCTACAGCACGACCACGACGACCATTATCGATTAATGAGTCAACTGCTTCTTGTAACATACGCTTTTCGTTTTGAACAATAATGCTTGGCGCACCAAGATCTAATAAACGTTTCAGACGGTTGTTACGGTTAATAACACGGCGATATAAATCGTTTAAGTCAGATGTCGCAAAACGCCCACCTTCTAATTGAACCATTGGACGTAACTCAGGTGGAATAACTGGTAAAGCTTCCATAATCATCCATTCTGGACGGTTACCTGATTCAACAAACGAGTCTAAAATTTCAATACGACGTACTGCACGTGTACGTTTTTGACCAGTTGCTGTTTTTAAGACTTCACGTAACTCAGAAACTTCTCCTTCTAGATCAACTTGCTCTAAAAGATCTTTAATTGCTTCCGCACCCATCTTAGCAACAAAACGATTACCGTACTCACGACGTTTTTCACGGTACTCAGTTTCTGTTAATAATGATTTGTGCTCTAAAGGAGTATCTCCAGCATCAATTACGATATATGATGCAAAATAAATGACTTCCTCTAATAAACGTGGACTTAAGTCTAAAATAAGCCCCATACGACTTGGAATTCCTTTGAAATACCAAACGTGTGTTACTGGTGCTGCTAATTCGATGTGTCCCATACGTTCACGACGTACTTTAGAGCGTGTTACCTCAACTCCACAGCGCTCACAAACACGACCTTTGTAACGAATACGTTTATATTTACCACATGAACATTCCCAGTCTTTTGATGGACCAAAAATTCGTTCACAGAATAAACCATCTTTTTCCGGTTTTAATGTACGGTAGTTAATTGTTTCTGGTTTTTTGACTTCCCCGTATGACCAACTGCGGATCTTTTCAGGTGAAGCTAAACCGATTTGCATTGATTCAAATGTATTAACATCGATCAAAGGGCTAACCTCCTTATATAATCATCATCCAGTCGCTTCAAGAGCGACTAGATGATAGCAATAAATTACTCTTTAGATTTACTTTCTGTTGCCGAAACTTCTTTTTGTTCCTGCTCTTTTTTCATTTGCTCTTCTTTGTACTTTTCAAGAGCATTAAAGTTAATTACGTCATCTTCATCTTCATCATCTTGTAAGTCAATTTCTTGACTGTCTTTATCTAATACTTTCAGATCCAGACCTAATGATTGTAATTCTTTGACTAATACTCTAAATGATTCTGGTACACCTGGTTTTGGAATTGGTTCCCCTTTAACAATAGCTTCGTATGTTTTCACACGACCTACAACGTCATCTGACTTGTAAGTTAAGATTTCTTGTAATGTGTATGAAGCACCATAAGCTTCCAATGCCCAAACTTCCATCTCTCCAAAACGTTGTCCACCAAATTGAGCTTTACCTCCAAGAGGTTGTTGCGTAACAAGTGAGTAAGGTCCTGTTGAACGAGCATGGATTTTGTCATCAACCATGTGTCCTAATTTAAGCATATACATAACCCCTACTGAAACTGGGCGGTCAAATGGTTCTCCAGTACGACCATCATAAAGCACAGTCTTAGCATCTTCAGCTAAACCTGCTTCTTTAACAGTTTCCCATACATCATCTTCAGATGCTCCATCGAAGACCGGAGTTGCTACTCGAATATCCATAGTACGGGCAGCCATTCCTAAATGAAGCTCAAATACTTGTCCAATATTCATACGAGAAGGTACCCCTAATGGGTTTAACATAATATCAACAGGTGTTCCATCTGGTAAGAATGGCATATCTTCTTCTGGTACAATTAACGAAACAACACCTTTGTTTCCGTGACGACCAGCCATTTTATCCCCAACACTGATTTTACGTTTTTGCACAATATAAACACGTACTAACATATTTACACCTGGTGATAATTCATCACCATTCTCACGTGTAAAGACGCGGACGTCATGAACAATCCCGCCACCACCATGTGGTACTCTCAGTGATGTATCACGTACTTCACGAGCTTTTTCACCGAAGATAGCGTGTAATAGGCGCTCTTCTGCCGATAGTTCAGTAACTCCTTTAGGTGTTACTTTACCAACTAAGATGTCGCCATCTCTTACTTCAGCACCAATACTAATAATACCTTGACGGTCTAAATATTTAAGCGCTTCGTCACTTACGTTAGGAATTTCACGTGTAATTTCTTCTGGGCCTAACTTAGTATCACGAGCCTCTGATTCATATTCTTCAATATGAATTGATGTATATACATCATCTTTAACTAAACGTTCTGAGAAAATAATCGCATCTTCATAGTTATAACCATCCCATGTCATAAAGGCAACAAGTGGGTTTTGACCTAAGGCCATTTCACCGTTTTCCATTGATGGTCCATCTGCTAAGATATCACCTTTATCAACTTTATCTCCTACTGTAACAATTGGTGTTTGGTTATAACATGTACCCGCATTTGAACGTTCAAATTTCGTTAATGGATATGTTTCAATTTTACCATCTGTTCCTGTTACACTAATTTTATTAGCATCAACATATGAAACTTCCCCATCAATTTTTGTAAGTAATGCTGCACCAGAGTCATGGGCCGCTTGATATTCCATACCTGTACCTACAATTGGTGCTTGCGGTTTAATTAATGGAACTGCTTGACGCTGCATGTTTGCACCCATTAAAGCACGGTTCGAGTCATCATTTTCTAAGAAAGGAATAGATGCTGTCGCAACAGACACTACTTGCTTAGGAGAAACATCCATGTAGTCAACCTGTTCAGCAGACACTTCCAAGTTTTCATCTTTATAACGAGCCATTACTGTTTCGTTTGCAAAGTGACCATCTTCTGTTAATGCTGAGTTTGCTTGAGCAACTACATATAAGTCTTCTTCATCCGCTGTTAAATAACGAATCTCTTCAGTAGCAGCATGTGTTTCTTTATCTACTTTACGGTAAGGTGTTTCGATAAAACCAAATTCATTAATCTTAGCATAAGTAGCTAATGAGTTAATTAAACCAATGTTTGGTCCTTCTGGCGTTTCAATCGGACACATACGACCATAGTGAGAGTAGTGAACGTCACGAACTTCATATCCCGCGCGGTCACGTGTTAAACCACCAGGACCTAAGGCTGATAGACGACGTTTATGTGTTAACTCCCCTAATGGGTTTGACTGGTCCATGAATTGTGACAACTGAGAAGATCCGAAGAACTCTTTAATCGCTGCAACAACTGGACGGATATTAATTAATTGTTGTGGTGTCATTGAGCTGACGTCTTGTAACGACATTCTCTCGCGTACAACACGTTCCATACGTGATAAACCAATACGGAATTGGTTTTGTAATAACTCCCCAACTGAACGAATACGACGATTACCTAAATGGTCAATATCATCAGTTTGTCCAATTCCAAAATCTAAGAATAGGTAATAGTTAACTGATGCAATGATATCTGCTGGTGTTAAAGCTTTATAATCGTCCGCAACATTTCCGTTACCAATAATATTGATTACCTGTTCAGCATCTTTTGGTGAATATACTTTGATAATTTGTAAATCAATTGGCTCTGCTACAACTGCTTCTGGTGATGGTTCAATTGTTACCATATTGATACCCGCTGCTAAATGCGGTTCTAAGATTTCCATATTTTTCGTATCTAATTCTGTACCTTCAGATAGGATGATTTCTCCTGTTTCTGGGTCAGCAATTGTTTCAGCCAATGTTAAGCCTCTTAAACGATATTTTAAATCTAACTTTTTATTAATCTTATAACGACCAACTGGCGCTAAATCATAACGACGTGGATCAAAGAAACGAGCTGTTAATAAGTTACGTGCAGAATCTGCTGTTTTTGGTTCTCCTGGACGTAGTCGCTCATAAATATCTTTTAATGCTTCTTCAACGCGAGAATCAGTGATGTTTTTGTGTACATCTTTATCTAAAGTTTTTTCTAACAGTTCAGTTGTTGTTAGTAATTCAACAATATCTTCATCTGATCCAATACCTAATGCACGAATTAATCCTGTTAAAGGTAATTTACGTGTACGGTCGATACGTGTATATGCTACACCTTTAGCATCCGTTTCAAATTCTAGCCATGCACCACGGTTAGGAATAACTGTTGATGTAAATGTGTGGCGTCCTTTTTTATCGACTTTATCATGGAAATAAACACTTGGTGAACGTACTAACTGTGATACTACAACGCGTTCTGCACCATTGATTACGAATGTCCCCATCTCTGTCATCATTGGGAAATCTCCGAAGAAAACTTCTTGCTCTTTGATTTCACCTGTTTCAGTGTTTACTAAACGTAATGTGACATAAATCGGACGTGAATAGTTCGCATCATGACTACGCGATTCTTTCACATCATATTTTGCCTCTTTAAATGAGTAGTCTACAAAATATAATTCCAATGTTTCCGTATGATCGACAATAGGCGAAATATCTTCAAACATAGTCTTAAGTCCTTCGTCTAAGAACCATTGATAAGATTTTGTTTGGATTTCAATTAAGTCTGGCATTTCAAGAACTTCTGAAATACGTGAGTAGCTACGACGTTCTGCTTTCTTACCATATTTAACAATATGATGATTCAAGCTCTTCACCCCTTTTAAATTTTAGAATCAGCCGAAGATTACAATTGTGTTACAAAAGTTACAATTGATCAACAAAACGTCTTTCCACCCTATTTTTGGGCAAAAAAATAACAAAAGCTGTGTCTTTCTTTTTAAGAATCCACTATCTTTTGTTGACATCTGTCTGATTTAGCCGGACAATATTTCGTCTAAATCTAATCTTCTCAATTAATCTCTACATCTTTTTATTATACCTACTTACATTTTCATTGTCAAGTATAAATACAAAATACCTAATAACAATGTGCTATTAGGTATTTTTTAATAATTTAGTGTACTTTTTGAATCCATCCTTCAGGTGCTTCTACATCCCCGAACTGGATTCCAATTAATTCATCATATAACTTTTGAGTCACTGGTCCAGCTTCTGTCTCAGAGTAAAAGACATGTTTATCATCATGATACGTAATAGAAGCAATTGGTGTAATTGCTGCTGCAGTTCCCATTGCACCAGCTTCAGCAAACTGATCAATTTCACTGAGATAAACATCACCTTCGATTGTTTCCATACCTAAACGTTTTTCAGCTAAATACATCAGTGAATACTTAGTGATACTTGGTAAAATTGAAGGAGATTTTGGCGTAATAAACTTGTTATCATTTGTAATACCAAAAAAGTTCGAGCTACCAATCTCTTCAATCTTCGTATGAGTTGCAGGATCTAAGTAAATAGCATCTGCATAACCGGCATCTTTAGCTTCCTTACCTGCCAAATAGCTTGCTGCATAGTTGCCACCAACTTTAGCCGCTCCTGTTCCATGAGGTGCCGCACGGTCGTAGTCTGTGACTAAGAAATCTTGTGGAGCTAACCCTCCTTTAAAGTATGGACCAACTGGTGTCACAAAAATTGCAAACGTATATTCCGTTGCAGGTTGTACGCCCACAATGTCACCTTCACCATACAAGAATGGACGGATATAAAGAGTAGCTCCTGTACCATAAGGTGGTACCCAGTCTTCATTTGCTTTGACGACTTGTTTAACAGCGGCGACAAATTTGTCTTCTGGATAGGGTTCCATCAATAATTGCTCTGCTGATCTAACTAAGCGTTTTGCATTTTGATCAGGTCTAAATAATTGAATATCCCCATCTTTAGTTCGATAAGCCTTCAATCCTTCAAAACACGCTTGTCCGTAGTGTAAAACTGGAGATCCTTCGCTCATCGTTACTGTATTATCACTGACAATTTCTCCTTCTTGCCAAGCGCCATTAGTAAATTTTGCTCTAAATCGTGCACCAGTGTCAATATAGCTAAATCCTAAGTTAGACCAATCAATTGTATCAGGTGTTAATTTGCTCATAATATACCTCTTCCCTTGTCATCCACTACAAATATTATCTATTATAATAAGGGTTTCAGCACAAAATGTAAAGTTATATATTAGAAAATGATTAGCTTTTGCACCGTATTTTAATTATTATAGAAACTACATCTTGATACTTAGCTGTTATAATTTTGTAGTTTAAGTTTACTCAAAATATGGTAGACTTATAAGGCAAACAGCTACAAACGAAAGGAACGGTTATGAAAAAACTTACTATTTTATTTTTATCAGTGATCACATTATCGGGATGTTCTTTCTTTAAGCAGGAACGTGAAGTTATTAATCAAGAATCTGTTGCTACTATAGAATCTACCGTTGATTCATCTGAATCAGTTGAATACACTAATGGCGAACCAGTTAATACATCTTCTGAATCTATTGCTAACGAGAACTTCTCTGGCGTCTTTAACGAAAGTGAATTATCTTCAACAAATTTACCAGACACAACACTGGACGAATCTATCTCTTACCATGAATTGAGTCAAGAAATTATTACTTTCTATAATGAACAATTCGACGAAGAAGCCAAAACAGCTAACAGTCAACCGGTAGACGAAGACACAATGGCACAATTACAGTATTCTTTAGATAATAATGGTATCTTAAAAGATTTACAAGCCACTACCGATCAAGTGATGATTACGATTGATGGTCATGATAATTATATCACTCGGGTCACTGTCCCAATGACCTACGCAGAATCTCAAGATATTGTTGCTAACAATGATATTTTATTAATGAATGAAGCTTTAGCTCAAGTGGGCGGCCTACGTCTAGCTCAAATAAATTACTACAACCAAGAAACAGACACGCTAACTCCAATGCATTTAGCGAATGCTAATCATTCTCTATTCTTTAATGACCAGTTAGCAAACAATTAAGTAAAGAAAAATAAAAACATCTAAATTCGTGTGAATTTGGATGTTTTTTTACTACCACCATTGGTAATTCGTTACCTAACAGTCTCACGTGTCAGAATAAAAAAACTAGACTTACCCAAGCGCTTGGATAAATCTAGTCACTATTTACAATCAGATTTTACTTCTACTAGTATGATCTACGACGATAGTTAGCTACTATTTGTTCACTAATTGTAATCATCTCTTCTTCCAGCTTCTTCACAATTTCTGCATCTGTTAGACCTGGCATTTGATCATCTATATCAATAACACGTTGTTTAACTGCCCCTGTCGTTAAACCTGTCCGTCCTTTAGTAGTGGACATATTTATAAAATCAGAGAGTGCATAAACATGGCCATCAAATTCAAGGTTTTTATTCGTAATAATGCGGTAAACGATTGGCGTTGATAAACGAGTATGATCACTTAGCGTCGCAATTGACAGTGATTTAGGATAACCTATCTCATTAGAAAAGAATGATTTTTGACAATACACTAAACACTTCACAACGAGTTTGATTAACTCTTCACGACGTCTTAAATTATCCGCTAATTTTTGATATTTTTCTTGTTGTTCAACTAAGTATTCACGAAGTGAAGTATCTTTTCGTTGTAACATCTCATCAAAATAATCTTGATTAAATCGTACTCTTGGATAGTAGTGTCGATTATAAGTCATCGTTAATGCTTCTTGATTAACAAAGCGCACTGTCATATCAGGAATAACATTGATTTTTGCCGTTTGATCAAACAAGCTCGCTGGATTCGCGCGCAACATATGATAGTAATTAACACATTCCATAATCTCATCATGTGTTAGATTTGTATCTTTCATAATTTCGGTATAATCTTCATTATCTAATTCTTTAAAGTAAGACTCTAATAGATAATAAGCAACATTAGGTGCAAAATTATCTCGCTCTGTTTGAAGCATCATCGTCTCTCTTAAATCATAAGCACCGACTCCCGCTGGCTCCAACTGCTTAATTAAAGTAACCGCATCAAGTACAATGATCTCTGGATATTCTAATTTTTCTGCTAATTCACGGGTAGTATAGGGTAAATAACCACGCTCATCTAAGTGACTTACTAGAGCTATCATTGCATCACGAATTGGCGTTTGACGATATAATAATATTTGCTCAAATAGATAAGACTCTAAGCTTTGAGGCATCTTTATTTGTTCTACCGTGATGTCTTGATCTCTCAACTTCTCCAGCGAAGATAACTGTTCTGGATCACTATATTCCAGTTCAATAAATGGATTATCCATTATATGTTCTTCTAGATAGTGTGTTAGCTGCTCCACACTTAAATCTAATATTTCCAATAAGTCTTCATCATGTTGAATAGATTCATTTTGTAAACCTGAAAATACTCTCATGTCAGATTCTTGGGAAGATAAATTAATACTGTCATGGTCATTACTATAATTGATAGTTTTATCTTGATCATGCATACGTACTCAACTCCCTCTTTAATATATATGTTTATTATATAGTTTTATTTGTTTAATAGCAAAGCCCTTACACAAATGGTGCTAATAATCTTCAGAGTGCATCCCAAATGTGGGCAAATAACGATTGACTCGTATCTTTGACAGAAATTCTCTTCGAAACTTCTAATGATGACTCCATGTCATCTTTAATGTCTTGAATAACTGGATGATAATATAAAACTGTGTTTGTTTCAAAATGTAAATATAAAGAACGATAATCCAAATTACTCGTACCGACAGTAGCTATTTTGTCATCACTAACAAATGTCTTAGCATGCAAAAATCCTGGTGTATACTCGTAAATTTCAACACCTGCATTAATTAAAGGCCGGTAGAAAGAACGCGTCATTCGGTACACAAGTTTTTTATCAGGAATCCCCGGTGTCATCAGCCTCACGGTTACTCCTCGTTTAGCAGCCATTTGTAGTGCTACTTGCATCTCATGAGAAATAACTAGATAGGGTGTATAAATATATACATAATCTTTGGCTTGATGTAATATCGACTGGTAAACATTCTCACCAATCGGTTCTTCATCTATGGGCGTGTCCCCAAAAGGTTGCACAAATCCAGAATGACCACAAATTTCTCTTAAGTCATAACTTGATTTTTCATTTAATTCAAGTAGGCTATCTGGTCTAAATAATTCATAAGAAGTATCTGGTTCATTAAAAGCGTTCCACATATTTAAAAACATTAAGGTATAATTCCAAACCGCCGGACCTTCGACCCGAATCATATTGTCTTTCCAATAACCAAATCGCTCAATCTCATTAATATATTCATCTGCAATGTTTAAACCACCAGTATAAGCGACTTCATTATCTATAATAATAAATTTCCGGTGATCACGCGTATTGTAAACCATAGAAATAATTGGCTTTACTGGATTAAAATTCATCGCTTTAATACCTAGTTCTTTACAATACTCCTCGAAATCTTCCGGAAGCCTCGTGAGTGTACCAAAGCCATCATAGATAAAACGAACATCAACACCTTCGTTTGCTTTTTCTATTAAAACATCAAAAATCTGATCAAACATCACACCATATTCAACAATAAAGAATTCAACAAAAATTGTTTTTTTGGCTTTCTTTAAATCATTCACCAAGTCATCCATCATACTCTCACCACTTGGATAATATCTAACTGGATCATCCATGTAGAGAGGCGCATTAGCATAATCTCTAAGATACTTACTTATTCCTGCTAATCCTTCATTCTTTTCTTCCAATAAATAATTTATATCCGGAACTAAATCCACTTCATGACTATGTAATTGTTCTTGCTCTTCAAGATTTTCTCGCATATGTTTAATTGGGCGTTTATTTCCGATTAGATAGTAAAGCACACCTCCAAAAAGCGGGAAAATCATGATTAGAATAATCCAACTTTGTCGATAAGCTGGATTCAAATCTTTCATTATTAAATACAGAACCATCGCTAACGAAAAAATCACTCCGATAACTTCGAATAACGCAGAGAACTTTACGAGATTCGTCCATAAAACAAATGCAACAATTAATTGCACTAACAAAGTAATCGCTAGTATAATTATTCGTTCTGTATCAGGTTCTGGCCATTTAATCTTGGGTTTCATCTGCTCCCTCTTTCTAATGACACACTGTTTTAATTTTCACCACGGTAGCTAATCATTAACTCTTTAAATATTTCTGCACTTGTAGGTGGTGTATAGGTAATTGTATTAGCACCGGCATTAATTGTTTCCAAAATTGATTCACCAGTTGGACCACCTGTTGCGATAATAGGCACCGTTTTTCCTACTTCTTTACGTATTTTTCGAACTAATTCAGCAGTATTTGCGCCGGCAGAAACATTATAAATATCTGCCCCTGCTTTTAGTTTACCTATATAATCATCTTTAAAACTAGAAATAGTCGCAACAATTGGTACATCGACTGTTTTATCAATTTCATGGATGACACTATTTTCCATTGGAGCATTCACAACTACCCCATAAGCGCCAATTTGTTCAGCTTGAAAAGCTAAATTGACACTACGCTGTCCAGTAGTTGTACCACCGCCAACACCTAAAAAGACTGGTACAGAAGAAGAATCAACAATAGCTTGCATGATACTGATTTGTGGCGTAAATGGATAAACACCAAATACTGCTTGTGCATTATGATTACGTATAATTGCAACATCTGTAGAAAATAATATTGATTTTATACGCGAACCAAAAATCATAATCCCTGATGCTTCATAAATTTCTTCAGGAACGGTAATAATACGTTCACGTAATTCACTAAAATATTGCGGAATAAATTTCCCAAGACCTGAATGTTGATCAACAATATCATCTTCGTAAACATTCGACAGGATAACCTCTAGCTGGTCATCTCCCTCGATATATTCTTGGGTAATTAATTGTCGAACAAGTTTTTTCTCATTATCTTGATCTTTTTTATCATGATTGTATTCATTTCTCACTTTAATCAACTCCTACGCGTTTTGTAATAATTTTAACGAAATATCATTGAAAATACTATCAAGATATCTTTAAAGTATTTAAAAAATAGACGACCCTTTAATGAATCGTCCTTTTTATTACTTTTCTATTTTATTCAATGCCTCAATAATTTCAGGTATGACTGATAATTCTGACACAATATAATTTGCTTCACGTACATGATCGCGGTGGTCTTCCTCATAGGCCACACCAATACCTGCAGCAGTAAATTTAGCATATTCCATATCTACAGCAGAATCCCCAACATAAACCATCTCATCTAACGTTAAATCAAATCGTTTAGCTATCTCATGTAATGCCGCTGGATTCGGCTTAGCGTGATAATCGTCTGCGCATCCGATGAAATCAAAATACGAGATTAACTCACTCGACTCTAGCATAACATTGGTAATATCTCTTTGATCATTCGTTACTAATCCAATAATGTAATTTTGGTCTTTTAAATATTTCAGTAATTCTTCCGTTCCTTTAACAATCAGTGATTTAACATCCGCACTTTTAGCAAAATTTAAATAATCTTGCTCAAGTGAATCATTAATAACTTCGATTGAAAGAGGGACTACCTTGGAAAGCTCTTCAGCTTGTTCAAGTACACTTCCAGCTGCGAATAAAGAATTTGGTAATATTTTTCCGTCTACAATACCTAATTTTTCACCATAGGCTTTGGCTTCAGCGATTGTTAAATCTGTTAGTTCCATTAAGCGATTAAAGGCTATGACCGTTGGCTCATCCCAGGTCGCACCTAATTCTAAAATCGTTCCATCTTTATCGAAAATAATTGCTTTAATCACCCGATTATACCTCCTGATTGTAGTCACCTAATCTTAGCATAATCACTCACAAATGTTTAGCCAGAACCTTTTTTATTTCTCAGATAATAAAATTAGTGATATTAGAATCATTTAGCGGTATAATACATTATAAATTAATTTGGAGGTCACAGAATGGATATTAAAATATTTAAAACAGCAGAAGAAGCCAGCAAAGCAGCAGCAGAAATTTTCAAAGATACATTAAAAACAGGTCAAGAAGTCTTCGGCTTGGCGACAGGCTCAACACCTGAAAAAACTTATGAAATATTAGTAGAATCTGATTTAGATTTCTCAAATGCGATTGCAATTAACTTGGATGAATACTACGGCATTGCATCTACTCATGATCAAAGTTATGCCTACTTCATGAACCAGCATTTATTCCAACACAAACCATTTAAAGAAACACACATTCCTAATGGTGAAAATACTGATGCTGAAGATGAAGTGACTCGCTACGATGCTATTTTGGAAAAATATCCACGAGACCTACAAATTTTAGGAATTGGTTCTAATGGACACATTGCTTTCAATGAGCCAGGTAGTTCATTTGACGCAACAACAACAAAAGTGAAATTAACTGACTCAACTATTCAAGATAATAGTCGTTTCTTTGATAATAAAGATGAAGTACCTCAAGAAGCTTATTCAATGGGAATTAAATCAATTATGGATGCAAAACATATTATTTTAATGGCATTCGGTGAGAGTAAAGCCGACGCTATCAAAAAAATTATTGAAGGGCCTGTTACAGAAGATGTTCCGGCTAGTGTTTTACAAAAACATCCAAATGTAACATTACTTCTTGACGAAGCTGTTGCAAGCAAATTATCAAGCAACTAATCCATACTCCTCAGATCCCTTAAATCTGAGGAGTTTTTATATAAACTATGATAAAATTTAAATACAAATTATATATTAATATATTTCATTTTATGTTATTATAAAAAGTGAAATTCAAATAATTTGCCGTCTTGTTCACATACATTTAGATTGTTATATTACATTTATCCCTAGAAAGGAGGATTTGGAATGTATATCTCAAACGTCAACACTGCTTCAATACATTTAATGAGTCTTTCTACAGAAGTAAACGATGATCATCATCTAACGATTCAAACAAATAAACATTTAACTTTTTTCTATATCTTAAAAGGTGCTTTGACTTACGAGTCAGAAGGAGAAACTACGAATTTAAAAAGACACGACCTTCTTATAGTCAATCCAAATCAACAATTAGACATTACCCTCCTCCGCAAAGTAGAATGGGTTCGCTTTGAAGTTGATGGTATTGTTTTTACATCGTCTTATGATATTTCTGCAGACTCACAAACTTTTGTGGTTCACGATAATGATACCATTATCAAAAAATACCTTGAGCTATTAACGATTGAACATGCATATTTTGCTAAAGGTACGGAGATGATTTTACGTAAACTAACCGAAAACATTATTGTTCACGTTCTACGTAACAAAGGTCTATCTATTAAGGACTCGCAGAAACAAATTAAACACGATGAAATTCAAGCAGTGCAAGATTATATTCGCAAAAATTATACAAAAAAGTTAACTTTAGACGAATTAGCGGAAACTGCAAATATTAATAAATATTATTTCATTCGACTATTTAAACAAAAAACGGGTCTTTCACCTATTGATTACCTAATTCATGTTAGGTTAGCTGAAGCTGAGAAACTCTTAACTGAAACGAATACTTCAGTAACAGAAATTTCTGACCAAGTAGGCTTTCACTCACCTTCGCATTTTTCTAAAACTTTTAAAGAAAGCAACCATATCACGCCTTCACAGTTTAGAAAAAAATATCGAAATAATGAAGATTAGTATAGTGGTCTAACAATAATTTTAATTTTGAATATTATTCAAATTGTTAACAAAAAACCGCATAAAATCACTGTTCTTTACACAATGATTTATGCGGTTTTCCAGTCCCATTGTATCTTTACATCCATTCAAATGTTTCTTACACTCGTCATATTCTAATTCGTGAGGTAATCTATGAAAAAATTACATTTATATTTAATCGCTCCGGGTGCCATTTTAATTTTTTTACTTATTTCTCAAGGCATTAATTTTCTATTAGCTATTTTAATAGGTTTAGCACTGACAGGTGGTTTATATCTTTTATTCAATTATTTGAAAAAAATAAATCCCGAAGGTTTTAAACAAATATTTCCCGATGATAAATAAATATTCTTTTGGCGTTACAATCTATAGATAACATAAGATCCAAAATAAAAACTCTTTGTTTAGTTTAAAAGCTAAACAAAGAGTTTTTTATTTATTCGATTCCGCGCACTGCACGAATAACATCTGCAATTTTATTTACGTAGTAGTCACAACGCTCTTGTGAAGAAGCCTCAGCCATCACTCGTAATAATGGTTCTGTTCCACTTGGACGAACTAAAATACGACCATCACCATTCATTTCGTTTTCTACCTCTTCAACGACTGCTTTAACTTCAGGCTCATCCATAACAGTATGTTTATCACTAACACGAACATTGACTAATGTTTGAGGATAAATTGTTACTTCTGAGGCTAACTCTGCTAATGTTTTACCTGACTCTTTCATAACAGCTAATAATTGAATCGCAGTTAGAAGACCATCTCCTGTGGTGTTTAAATCTAAGAACACAATATGACCTGATTGCTCACCACCAAAATTATAGTCACCTTCTCGCATTTCCTTGACCACATAACGATCACCTACAGCGGTTTTAAGAGCTACCATACCTTCTTCTTCAACGGCTTTATGGAAACCTAAGTTACTCATTACGGTAGATACAATCGTATCATTTTTTAATTGGCCTTTAGCTTTCATAGCTTTACCACAGATATACATGATTTTATCGCCGTCCACAATATCGCCATTTTCATCTACAGCAATAATACGGTCACCATCACCATCAAAAGCGACACCACAGTAACCTTCATTTTCTTTAACAAGCTCTTGTAATTTTTCTGGGTGCGTTGAACCAACACCTTCATTGATATCTAAGCCGTTTGGACGGTCACCCATTGTAATAAAATCAGTTTCTAGATTTGCAAACAATTGATTTACTAATGGCGAAGCTGCTCCGTTTGCAGCATCCACGACCACCTTAATTCCTGATAGATCTGTATCAATTGTCGTTTCTAGATATTGAATATATTTAATTAAACCTTCTGGGAATTCTTCTACACGTCCTAATCCCTCAGAACTTGGTCGTGGTAATGTATCCTCTTGTCCCATTAATTCTTCAATTTCATGTTCTTGTTCGTCTGATAATTTAAAACCATCGCTACCAAAGAACTTAATGCCATTATCATCTACTGGATTATGTGATGCACTAATCATTACACCTGCAGTAATGTTTAAAGTACGCGTTAAATATGACACAGCCGGTGTAGTGATAACACCTAGTTTCATAACGTCAATACCTACAGATAATAAACCGGCAATTAATGCTGATTCTAATAATTCACCTGATATACGTGTATCGCGGGCAACTAAAACACGGGGATGCTCTTCGCTTTGCGCATGTTGCATTAATACATATCCACCGCATCTACCTAATTGATAAGCTAACTCTGGTGTTAACTCCTTATTAGCTACGCCACGTACACCATCAGTTCCAAAATATTGTCTCATAATAATCTCCTAAATTTCTTAATCTACTTGTTCTTCAGTAACGACACTTTCATCAATACTACCTTGCGTTGTTTCACTGCTTACTTCTGACGGAGTTTCCTCACTAGCATCAGGTAGCACTGGTTCCTCTGATTCTTCTGGGGGTTCAACTGGACTATTTGTTTCAACTGGCGTAATTGTAACACTGACGTCAATTGTCTGAGGTGCTACACTACTCACTCCATCTGGTATTTGAATAGTCGCTGGAAATGTACCAGAAGTTGTAATACCACTAACATCTAAAGTTGCTGTAACTTGATTAATATTATTTATAATCGATGCGTCACCTTCTAAAGTAACTTGGTCCGATCCAACTAATGCATATTCGTAATTATAATTTTCTGGATTCTCACCGGTAATATTCAGTGATATATTTGCTACCGGATCAGCAATTTGCCTTACTTCAACAGTTACTCTCGTATTTGTTATATTAGCATTTAAATCCAAGAGATTGTTCGCACTATCTCGGATTTCAATTGGAATATCTCGCGTAAATGTTTCTGTAACGGGTTCGTCACTAGATATTTTTACACTCGCACGATCTATTTTCTCTATTGTTGACTCTTTTCCTGTTAAAACAACAGTAGCAGGTTCCATTGAGACGTTACCTATCTCATAACCTTCTGCAACAACCCCATCTTCAATTTCATATTGAATATCTACTTCGGTAGAAGCTAGCCTGTCCAAATCTACAATCACTCGTGAAGGAGTAATTTGATATTCGACACCTGACTCTTCTAAATCAGATGGCATCTCCAATCGAACTTGCTGTTGTCCCATTTCTGAGCCACGCAGATCTTCAGTAACCACATATAAATCTTGAGCTAGTACTTGAGTAACAATATTTTGTGGCCCAGTAACCCGTAGAGAAACATTTTCTTGAAGATTACTTACAAATACATCATCATCAACGGGTCCCAACTGAACTGGAACATTTGAAATGGTTTCTGTTACATTAATACTCGCATTACTAGGCTGTATATCAAAACGATTATTTTCTGAAGCCACAAATGCATATAGAAAAATGGCAAAGAATAGGGAAATAATACGAACAAACCAAATATTATCGGTCCATTTATTATTATTATTATTTTTCATCTTGACCACCTCTTGATTTAAAGCCATTAGAAATTAATCCCTTAATTTGTTCCATCGGATCTTTCGTTCCTGCTTCTTCTACAATGAGATACTCTTCTAATAATTCTCGTAAACCATTCGATTTAACGCCACGATGCATTTTTTGTTCCTTGACTAAACTAATATCACCAGTCTCTTCAGAAACAATCAATACGAGAGCATCTGTCACTTCTCCAAGTCCTATTGCTGCTCTATGTCTCGTACCTAATTCTTTAGGTATACTACCATTTTCTGATAATGGCAAATAACACGATGCTGCCGCAATTCTAAAGTCTTGAATAACCATCGCTCCATCATGGAGTGGTGTATTAGGTATAAAGACATTGATCAATAATTGATTACTAATCTCTGAATCTAATGTGACCCCTGTTTCAATAATATCGCCTAATTCATCCTGTCCTTCGATAGCAATTAAAGCACCAATTTTACGCCGTGACATATAATTCACAGCATATTCTAGGTCATCAATTAATTTTTTACTAGGATTTTGAACTCTTTGTCGATTTCCCGAAAGATTACGCCCAAGTATTTCTAATGCACGACGTAACTCTGGCTGAAACAGGACTATTGCTGCAATAACACCCCAACCTAAAACTTGGCCTAATAGCCAATCAATTGTTTGTAATCCAAGCGTTGCACTTAAAAATTTGGCAAAAATAAAAATCCCAACGCCCTTTAAGAGATTCATCATTTGGGTTCCTCGTGCATATATCAATAATTTATAGATGATATACCATACGATTGCTATGTCAATTAACTGTATAAACGGTTGATTTGACATAAAATTAGCGAACCAATCAGCCACATTAATTCCCCCTTCAAAGTCCTTATCTTTTCTGATTATAACACAATCAGCTAGTCAACGAAAAGATGTTATCTCGTCAACTAGCTGATTCTTATTTATACTTTTATCGTTTAATGTTTATGTATATTCGTGTGCGTCAAATCATCATCTACATATTGGCGTTTTAAGGTAAAATGATCTGGAACTGGATCTATACCACCTTCTACCAATGGATGACACCGACTGATTCGAGCAATCCCCATTATACTTCCTTTAATAGCTCCATGTTTTTCAATTGCTTGAATAGTATATGTCGAACAACTCGGAGAGTAGCGACAACTTTGGGGAAATAAAGGGGATATAAAACGCTGATAAAAACGTACTATCCCAATAAGTAAAAACTTCAAATTAAAAACTCCTTAAATTAACCAAAAATAAATTGGAACAGCCATTGTAATAGATGGGATGATGTATAAGTAAAAACAAATAGTGAAATAGGTCTAAATAAAATAACAATCTTATAAAACTCCCAAAAGGACAATTTAGACATACCTGCAATCATACAAAAAACATCATCTGGAAATAACGGGGATATAAATCCAATGATTAATAATTTTCTAAAGCTATCTCCTTTATTCATCTTCATCATATACTTGATATATTGCTCGTCTGAAATAAAAGCGAGAACAATTTCAGAACCAAAACGTCGACCTAAATAAAAGTTGATTGCTGAACCTATCAGCAAACCAATCAAATTAAAAATAAATCCCCACAGTGGACCATAAATAATGCCGCCGATCGAATACATTAAACCAAATGGTATTAATGGTAAGATAATTTGCGAGACTTGAATAGCAATGAAAACGATGGGAGAAAAAATCCCCATATCAACAAGCAATTGATTAAAGCCACCATTTGGCTGAAAATAATCAGATTGGCCAATTATCCATGAGCCTACAATCGTCAGAATAATTCCTGTAATTGTGACTACTCTGATAAAACGTCTTTTTGCTTCAATCGATATTTGATTCATCAGCTATCTCCTTCGTTTTTCTTTATTATACCTTAGTATCTAATAAAAAAATTAGGTCTATAGTCTTAAAATTGCTATACTATTCTTAGTATACATTACTAAAAACCAATATTGAACAGGAGGTTTTAATTTGTTCAAGAGACTTCAACAACTCGTTCAACAAATGAACAATCAGCACATCGCTAATCAATTAATCAGTGATCCTTCAAGTATTCGATATTTTATCGACTACCATACTGATCCAGGCGAACGACTTTTATTACTAACTATCTATGAAGATGGAACAGGTGATTTATATCTTAATCGACTATTTCCTCGACCTCAGTTAGATAATATCTTTAAAAATCAAATTCGCATTCACTACTATAGTGACGGTGAGCCGATAATTGAAACGATTGCCGAAAATTTACGTCCCGGAAAGTCAGGTATTGATAAAACTTGGCCTTCACACTTCTTACTTGATTTAATGGATATTTATTCTGATTTAACCCCCATAAACAATAGCTATATCGTCGATGATATTCGGGGCATTAAATCTGAAGAAGAGCAATCCATTATGCGTGAAGCTTCGAAATTCAATGACCAAGCCATGGAAAAACTAGTTGAATTAGTTCAATTCGGATACTCAGAAATTGAAATGAAAGAGCAACTTTCTAATATTTATCAAGATTTGGATCAAGACGGTTTTTCATTCGAGCCGATTATTGCTTATGGTCCAAATGGCGCAGATCCGCATCATACAACAAGCAATCATAAACCTGATTATGGTGATACTGTCGTTATCGATATTGGTGCGATGCATCAAAATTACGCAAGCGACATGACGCGTACAGTTTTCTACGGACAACCTTCTGACTATGCTTTAAAAGTTTACGAAACAGTTCGCGCTGCAAACCAAGCAGCAATCGACATTATCAAACCAGGCGTTACTTTTAGAGAAATTGATTTAGCAGCTCGTAATGTAATTGAAGAAGCTGGCCTAGGTAAATTTTTCACACACCGAACAGGACATTTTATCGGACAAGAATGTCATGAAGCTGGTGATGTTAGTCAATTCAATACAACTCCCTGCCAAATTGGTCAAGTTTTCTCTATTGAACCTGGCATTTATTTACCTGGTAAACTAGGGGTCAGAATTGAAGATTTAGTTATTGTTACTGAAACCGGCTGCGAAGTGATTAATCATTTTACAAAAGAGCCTCTAATCATCGAACCTAAACATTAACATAAAAACACCCGTCATCAACAGAAACCACTTTCTTAATGATAACAGGTGTTTTTTTAGTTGCTGAGACCGTTGGGAATTCATTCCCTTACGGACTCACATGCGAGAATATATAGACTTAAACGACTTACAATAATTTCTCATAATGCCAGTTATTAATTATAACGCAGTTTTAGTTGCTGAGACCGTTGTTGCTTTAGCAACATTACGGACTCACATGCGAGAATAAGTATACTTAAACGACTTACAATAATTTCCCATAATGCCAGTTATTAATTATAACGCAGTTTTAGTTGCTGAGACCGTTGTTGCTTTAGCAACATTACGGACTCACATGCGAGAATATATAGACTTAAACGACTTACAATGATTTCCCATAATGCCAGTTATTAATTATAACGCAGTTTTAGTTGCTGAGACCGTTGTTGCTTTAGCAACATTACGGACTCACATACGAGAATAAGTATACTTAAACGACTTACAATAATTTCCCATAATGCCAGCTATACATCGTTTGACCATTTCCTCTACTTAAACTGCTGAACCTGACTTTGATGTCCTAAATATTCATAAATTCTAATTTGAGAATTTTCTTCTGGTGTCTTCACTCGAAAGATAAAATAATGATCTTGGTGATCCAGTGCTTTCTTTGCAATTAATTTAAAATAGTTAGTCTGTGCCTTAGCCATAGCTTTCAGTAAATCATCTGTAATAAATGTTAGTGGAACATTTAAATCTGAATATTCATAAAAATCCTCTTCAAAACGCTGAAAATTATCACTAAAATAGTCGAATTGTAAATTATTTTCATACATATCTGGAGATAACACATCAATCCTCCTCACTTATCGTTAAGGTTAATATTTGCCCCAGTGTAATAAAGATATAATCTTGTTCTGTTTTTAAACCAATTTGATATTGATCTACATGATCGACAATACCTAATTTTGTCTCAACAAAACCAGCATTATCTAGCTCTAATGTAACATTCAAACGATTCAAAAAACACTGATTCAATAAGACGATCAACTGATTTAGTGGCATGCGGTCCACTTCATCTGATAATTGACCTTCCTCCGTATTCAAGGTTGTTGTATGTTCTGATAAAAAAAAGCCCATCCATTTAGCCATTTTACGATCTTGATACTCGCGGGCTGATTTATGGGGTAAATAGTCTCGGTATACCATTACTCTAATCCATCCAGTCCACCCGCAGAATGCCCACCGATTAATTTACTACGGGCAATACTACGAGAATGTTTTGTTAAAGCTGTCGCTTTTTGTAGTGATAAGAATCCATACTTTTGACGAATTTGATCGATTGTTTGGTCTAAACGATTTTCTTTCTCTAATTTATCAATATCAGTAAAAAGTGTGTAATACACAATTGATTCATCCACTAAATTTTCATAGCGAATACCTATTGTTCTAACAGATCCACCTGTATAATGTTGGCGGAATAGTTCAACAATAACTTTTTGTAGCTCTTTTGTATTTTGTGTCGGATCAATGCTTCTTTGGGCATTAATTGACTTCTTGTCTAATTCACTTGAATACCCTACATGAATAGCTACTGTCATCGTATTTTTTCGCGCTCGACGTAAACGAATTGCTACTTGCTCTCCCATTTCTTTCAACACTAGTTCAATCGCTCTTTGGTCAATATAATTATGTGGTAAGACTTGTGAGTTACCCAAGCCTTTGCTCTTCGGTTTATATTTTTCATGTACATTACTTTCATCTACACCGTGGGCGTGAAACCAATTTTGAACACCAATCACGCCAAATTCACGCTTTAAATCATCTGGATTACTCATCGCTAAATCATAAATTGAATAGATTTTCATTCTGTTCAATCGTTTAGCCATACGACTGCCTATTCCCCAGAAATCTGTTAATTCTTTTATTTTCCATACTTTACTTTCAACGTCTTCATAAGACCAATTCGCTCGCATACCTTTTGTATATTTCGCTTCATTATCCAGTGCTAATTTAGCTAATAATGGATTTGCATTACTCATCCCTATTGTCGAATACACTCCTGTTTGACGCCAAATATCATATTGAATCCGTGCACTAACTAAATCTAATTTATCTCGTCTAGTCATTAATTTATCTGAAGAAAAATAATTAAGTGATTTTGTTAAATCAATAAAACCTTCATCAATTGAATAAGGCAAAATATCTTCTGGAGCAGCATAATCTTGTAAAATTTTCTGGATTTGCATATTTACATCAATATAATGCCCCATACGGGGTGGAACAATCAATGTTTTTCTAGCCCATAGTTCAATGTAACGGACATATTCTGGTGACGTTGGTAGTTTTTGTCGCTTAGCTGCTTGGTAATTAAAACGTCTCGTATGAATATTAAAAGGCAAGTCATAACTGCGACCAACATTCTTCTTGCCATAAATACGCTTAAAAGTCGGTGAGCTAGCTAAGATAAGTCCCTTAGAATTATCTGATCGACTCACTACACAAAGTGAGGTCGTCAGTGGATCTAATCCTCTCTCTACACATTCCACACTAGCATAGAAAGATTTCATATCAAAGAATGCAATATCAGAATGTGGTTCACGACTATAATCAATAATCCCCATTATACTCGCTCCTTAGGAACAAAGTGATCAATCACCTTTCCGATAATACGTGGTTCCTCATTATAAGGAGCTAACTTATCTTGATATTTAGTATTCAATGAAACTAGACGTAGACCTTCTTCTTCACGGTAAACCCTTTTTAAATAAGTCTGACCGTCCCAATCGACTGCATAAACTTCTCCATCATAATCAAAACCTGTTCCCCGAATTAAGACGACAGAACCATTGGGATAACGTGGTTCCATCGAATCTCCATATACCCATGAAGCCAAATCATGTTCTTTTTCTTCCTCGAAATAAACAACATCATAAGAGTGATCATCAAAGTAGCCATAACCTGTACCAGCTGATAATTTCTCGTAAACATGGTATTCAAATAAAGCAGGAGTTGCTTCTTTTTGTTGATAAGTCAACAAATTCTCTCCATAACTCAACATTTTTTGTTGGTTAACATCATGTAGTTTCGTATATAAAGAAAGTAATTCATATTCTTTTTCAAAATAATTTATTTCAACATCAAAAATAGTCGCTAATTTATTTAAATTTGTCTGATTAGGCTTTGTTTTACCCTGTTCCCAATTATGATAGGATGTACGACTGATTCCTAATTGTCTTGCCAAGTCTGCTTGCGTTAAAGACATTGCTTCACGTATTTGTTTAAGTCTATTTCCCGAGAACATCTTATCACCCTTTTGTTAGTTTATAAACTAACAATAGTCTAGCATGGACTTTTTATAATTGCAAGAAGACACTCTCAAAATTTGGTAGACTAATTAAAAGAGGTGAATCATCATGAAATTACTAATCTACCATATGAAAAAACATGCCCATCTAGAGAATCAAGCTCCCATGACAGCTTACATGAAAAATCAATTTCCTTTTTTAGGCATCAAAAGTGTTGAACGCAGAAAAATTAGTCATCCTTTCATAAAAGAATGGAAAAAAACTAAAACAATTAACTGGGACTTAGTTCATACACTCTGGGAATTGCCGGAGCGGGAATATCAATATATTGCTTGCGACTATCTAAAAGCAATGCAACAATATTTATCCCCCAATGACTTAGCGTCAATTAAAAATCTTATTACAAAAAAATCATGGTGGGATAGCGTTGATGCATTATTGAAAAACGTAGGATACCTCTCCGTTCAATATCCTGAAGTAAAAGAAACTGTCAAACAATGGGCTAATGACTCCAATATTTGGTTAGTTCGAACAGCAATCCTCCATCAATTAGGACTCAAATCAGAGACAGATACGGCACTGCTTGAGGAAGTAATCACAATCAATTTTGGGACTGAAGAATTTTTTATTAACAAAGCAATTGGTTGGGCTCTCAGAGAGTATGCCAAAACAAACCCAGAATGGGTAACCCATTTTCTCCTAACTAACCGCGAAAAATTACATCCCCTTAGCTGGCGTGAAGCAAATAAACATTTAAAAGTACAATAAAAAAATGGTCCACGAAAAAAATCGAGGACCATGTCTTTTATACTAAAATTATTGATGTGCAGCCTTAAATTGGCCTAATCGTTCAATTAATATTTTTAAATTTTCAGCACTAGATGCGTAACTAATACGTACATATTGTTTACCACCATTACCAAAGACACTTGCTGGTGTTAAAGCAACTTTTTGGTCATGTGCAATTTTAAAACAAAAATCTTGATCATCACCGTCAAACCAATCAGGTACTTTAAACAGAATATAAAAAGCACCTTCAGGTTTAATATATTCAATGTCTAAACTGTCTAATCCTGCCATTACTAAATTACGACGGTCTAAATAAGACTGACGCATTTTAGCTACATCTTCATCTAAATCATTGTAAGCAACAATAGCACCATATTGAATTTGTGTTGGTGGTGCTGTAACCATTGATTGGTGAACAGCAAACAATGAATCGATAATTCCTTTTGGTGCGGCTACAAAGGCTGTACGCCACCCTGTCATCGCAAATGCTTTACTTGCACCATTAATTAAAATAGTACGGTCTTTAGCAAATTCAGCAATCGATACATGATCTTCTTCACCGTAATTAAATTCAGAATAAACTTCATCAGAAATAATATATAGATTATATTCAGCGAAAACCTCAGCTAACGCTTTTAGTTCTTCACGGTTATAACTAACTCCTGTTGGGTTCACTGGATAGTTAAATATAATGGCTTTTGCTTCACCAATTTCAGCCATTTTGTCATGAATAGCTTGCGGTGTTAATTTAAATTTAGTATCAGCCACTTCAATTGGCACAATATTACCACCTGCTAAAGTAATTTGTGTATTGTAAATAACATAGTTAGGATCAACGACTAAGATATTATCACCCGGATTGGTAACTACATCAACCGCTGCTTTTAGTGATTCAGTCGAACCTACTGTTACAATTATTTCAGTATTTGGATCATATTGAAGTTTAAATTTACGATCAATATAACCAGCAATTGCTTCACGTAATTCCATGACACCACGTGAATGTGAATAGAAACTTTGGTCCTTATTAATTGATTCAATCGTTGCTTGCTTAACTACTTCTGGTGTTGGAAAATCTGGTTCTCCAATATTAAATTTTAGCAAACCATCAATATGACTAATTTTTTCGCTAAACGCTCTGATTAAATTTGGTGGTGCAGCTTGAGCTGCTTTACTTAAATTTGAATAATCCATTGTAAAAACTCCCTTTGATTAATAATATAATTATACCATGAATTAAAATTCAATGTGAATAAAATTAAAATATTCCTTGCAAAAAATTAATCTCTATAATATAATCGACTCATAGAAAAGAATAATGCTTTGATGTGGAAAAGTAAATGGGAAACTTTGTTCAGAGAGCTTATGGTTGGTGAGAATAAGCCAAAGACACGACATTGAAAATGGCCATGGAGCTATGATTATGAGCTTGGGTGAGTAATCATCGGGTACGACCGTTATATCGTCGCAGTATAATTCCTAGAGAACGTACTGTATGAGTTTAGATTAGCGATAATCTAGAAAACTAAGGTGGTAACACGAAGCAATGCTCTCGTCCTTTTAAGGGACGGGAGTTTTTTTGTTTTCTATAAATTTCTAAGGCACATCCGCGCATAAATTAAAGAAAGGACTGAATAAATTCCACTCATTAGGATTAAACGAGAAGATAGAAATAATTCAACGATCAACAATTAAAAGGAGAGTATTTTAAAATGAAAAATTTATTGAAAAAAATTGGTGTATTTAGTTTAGCAGCAGGTCTTTTAGCAGGTGGATTCCAAGCACAAGTTTCTGCACAAGGTGAATTTGATGGTGAAACAGTGACTGTCGGTCTTGTACCTGGTACAGCTGAAGATGTTTGGCAAACGGTCGTTGATCAAGCAGCAGAAGATGGCATTACCATTGAGATTGTCTTATTAAACGACTATGTACAACCAAATATCTCATTAAATGATGGCTCACTAGACTTGAACGCCTTCCAACATGTGGCATTCTTAAATAATTGGAATGATGAAAATGATGCCGATTTACAAGGAATTGGTTACACATTCGTTTCACCGATGGGCGCTTATTCTGAGAATATTGCGTCACTCGAGGAATTACAAGATGGTGATATTATTGCCATCCCAAATGACCCAACAAATGGTGGCCGTGCCCTACTTGGTCTAGAGATTGCAGGGATTATTGAAGTCGATGATGAAGCAGGTGCATTACCAACGCCTGAAGATGTTACAGATAATCCATTGAATTTACAATTCGAAGAAGCAGAAGCAGCACAATTACCTGCCATTTTACCGGACGTTGCGGCGGCATTTATCAATAATAATTTCGCAACCGACGCAGGATTAAGTTTAGAAGAAGATGCGATCTTTATTGATGCAGACCACCCTGAACAATTAAATGAAGCATACCGTAATGTCATTGCAGCTCGCCCAGAAGACACAGAAAATCCATTGTACTTACAAATCGCTGAATACTACAATTCACCAGAAACAGCCAAAGCGATTTATGAATTAACCGGCGGTGATAAACCCGCTTGGGAAGGTGCACCGCAATCTTTAGAAGAAGCGGAAGAAGCTCTTTCTGCTGAATAATTATAAACAAACAAAAAGACGTAAAACTCACATCATCTGAGTTTTACGTCTTTTTTCTTGAATGATTAACCTAATTCCATGATTCTATGTGTCTCTAAATATACAACACGTTCACATAAATTCGTAATATAGTCGCCAATACGTTCTAAATTATTAGCGATACGAATATATGAAATACTCGTCATTGGTGGTTCTTGTTGTGACTTCAACATATCTTTTGATTCTTTTAAGACTTGTTGTAGACCAGCATCAATTGCGTCATCACGGTCAGCAATTTCCATCGCTAAATCAACATCACGTGTCTCAAATGTTTTAATTGCATCAACTAACATTTCTTGACCGATTGCAGCCATTTTACTCACAATATTGTCGAGTGATTCGACTGTTGCTTTATCTTGATGCTCAATTACTTGTTCAGCAATCGAACAAGCATGATCCCCAATACGTTCTAAATCGACGCTGGCTAATAATACAGCGAAAATTAAACGTAAATCAGTTGCAACAGGTTGTTCTGTCGCAATAATAAGATATGATTCGCGTTCGATATCCACCGTATATTGATTCGTTTTTTCGTCTGCATCAAGAACCTTTTGAGCTAGTGCTGAATCCATCGTCTTCAAAGCTTGCATCGCTGTAGCGAGTTGATCATGCACCACCGCTGACATTTCTTGTAACTGTGCCATGTGATTCTCTAATTTCTCATCGAATAACTTTCTCATCTTTCTTCCTCCTTTTATTAATGAGATAAAAAAACGTGAAACTGCCCTAGTTTCACGTAAAATGGTCCTTGCAGGGCTCGAACCTGCGACCCCTACCTTGTCGAGGTAGTGCTCTCCCAGCTGAGCTAAAGAACCAGAAAGCGGTATCACTTATTTAACCACATAATCAGAATTTATGCAAGTATAAAATACAAAAACAGGGGTTTCCCCCTGTCTTAAGCTATTTTGATAAATATTCTCTTTGAATATCTTTCGAGGCATCCATGATTTTTTGAATTATTTCACGGTAGCCTGACCCATATAAAGTTTGATTTTTTAACAAGGCCACATTTTTTTCAATCACTTCTTGTTCACGTACTTCATCAAACACTGGTAAATCATTCGCTTGTTTATAAGCTGCGATATCTTGAGCTACTTCCATTCGCGCTTCAATTAATGCCACCAATTGTTCATCGATTTGATTAATTTCTTGACGCAATTCATCGATGTGCTTAGACATATTTACCGCGCTCCATCATTAAATCAACAAGGCCAATGGCTGTTATTGCTTCAAGGACAGGTATAATTCTTGGAACAATAATTGGGTCATGACGTCCATGTGTTGATAGCACATCATTTTCTTGCGTTTCAACATTAATTGTTGTCTGTTCCTTCTCAATGGAAGCCGGTGCCTTAACAGCAACCCGGTAAACAATTGGCATACCAAATGTAATTCCACCAAGAATTCCACCATTATGATTTGTTTCTGTCTTCACATTCCCGTCCTTATCATAATAATAGCGGTCATTTGCTTGTGACCCTCGAAGTTTAGCCATTTCAAATCCCGAACCGAACTCTAATCCTTTTGTCGCTGGAACCGCGAATACTAAATGGGCAATAGTTGACTCGACACTATCAAAAAATGGATTACCATATCCAGCAGGCATCCCTTGAACAAAGACTTCAACAACACCACCAACAGAATCTTGATCTGCTTTAGCGTCTCGTATCGCTTGTTCCATTGCTTCACGCTTACTCTCATCGAATAAAGGAAGTGTTTCTTTTTTGAAAGCATCTAGCTTTGCATTATCTACTGGTTGTTTAAAATCATAAGGTTTATCTTCAATCCCAGCGATACTTTGAACATGCGCTCCAATTACAATGTCATCTTGAGCTAGTAGTTGTTTACAAATAGCGCCTGCAAAGACTAAAGGCGCCGTAATACGACCTGAAAAATGGCCTGAACCACGGTAATCATTGAAGCCATTATAACGAATTCTACCTGGATAATCGGCTTGACCGGGACGCATTAATCGCTTCATTTGGCTATAGTCTTTAGAACGTGTATTCGTATTCCAAATAATTGCTGTAAGTGGTGCTCCAGTTGTTTTTCCTTCAAGAAAACCTGTAATAATTTCTGGTTGGTCTTTTTCTTTACGTGGTGTTGTTAATTCTGAACTACCCGGTGCACGACGTGCCATATCTACTAATATTGCGTCCATATCTAATTCCAAACCTGCTGGCAATCCATTAATCGTTACACCAATAGCAGGTCCGTGAGATTCACCAAATAGTGAAATTTCTAAATTATTACCCCATGTTCCGCTCATCGATTCGACCTCCTAATTTTGTAAAATCTTGCCAAAATGTTGGGTAAGATTTATTCACACATTCACCGTCTGTGACAACGATTGATTCCAAGCACACAGTGCTCGCAATCCCCAACATCATCGCAATCCGGTGATCTTTATGACTCCATGTTGTAGCATCTCCCTTTAATTCTTTGACACCTTGAATATGAAGGGAATCTCCTACAACTTCAATATCCGCTCCGATTGTAGCTAATTCTTTACGCGTTGCTTCCAATCGGTCACTTTCTTTAATTTTCAAACGTTCTAAATTTTCGATTATTGTCTTACCGGGAGCTAATGCACAAACCGTTGATAAAATTGGAATGATATCCGGTATTTGTGATCCATCAATGGTTAAATCTCCATGTAAATTTGACCCATCAACACGAATTTCGCCATTTTCATCCGAAATAACACAACCCATACGCTCTAAAATATCAACCATTTCACGGTCACCTTGGTCTGAATCACTTAATAATCCAGTTAAAGTAACATCATTACCAAGGGCTCCAGCTGCTAAAAAGAATGCTGCTTGAGAATAGTCACCCTCAACCGTGTATTCACGGGCAAGGTATTGTTGATTCCCTGGAATATGAAAGATATTTTCATTCGCATCATAATCAATTTCAATACCAAATTGACGGAGAACATCTAATGTCAAATCAATATAACCAATCGATTCCAGAGGTGTTGTAATCTCAATCTTTGAGTCTCCCTCTAATAAAGGCAGTGTATACAACATACCTGTGATAAATTGACTCGATACATTTCCAACCATTTGGTAAGTTCCACTCGTCAACTCACCCGATGTCTGTAATTCCAAAGGTGTTTGACTCACTAAATCAAAGGTTAAACCTTGGTCCATATAAATTTCACTATATGTATCCAAAGGTCGAATACCTAATTTCCCACGGCCACGGAATACTGTTTCTCCTTTGACCAATGTTGAAATAGGAATCATGAAACGTAATGTCGAACCAGATTCAATCGCATCGATTTCACGCTTAGCGACTGCCTTTGATCGGTCAATTCCTTGAATCGTGACGACTAAACGATCCCCATCTTCCTTTGTTTGAACCGTTGCACCCAGTGCTTCAATTGCACTGAGTGTCGCTTTAATATCATCGGATAATTGAATATTGTAAACAACACTCTCGCCATCAGCTAAAGCTGCTGCAATAATCGCACGGTGCGCCATCGATTTTGAGGGAGGCACGAGCACTGTCCCCGATAATTTTGTCGGTTGAATAAATACATCCATTGTTACGCCTCCTCTAATAATGAATTGAAAAATTCAGTCGTTGTAGGGTAAACTACTGCATTCCCCAGTGATTCGAGTAAAATAATATTGAGTTGACCATTTAAATTCTTTTTATCTGTACTCAATAATTTTAAAATTTCAACATAATCACTCGGTTTACTAATGACTGTCGGTAAATTAAATTGCTCGCACAATTGAGCAATTTCAGCTGCTGTCCCACTAGGAGTAATTCCTTTATCTTCTGCTAATTGAGTGATCGTAACCATGCCAATTGCAACGCCTTGTCCATGAGTATAAGCGTCATAATGATAATAAGCTTCAATCGCATGACCTAATGTATGGCCAAAATTAAGTAACATCCGTTGACCAGTATCTAACTCATCTTCTCTAACGACAATTGCTTTTAGTTCACACGAACGGTAAATAATTTGATCAATATGAGCCATCATTTGTTCCCTTGATGCATTTGCTTGAATAAATTCAAATAGCTCACGGTCGAAAATCGCACCATATTTAATCACTTCAGCCATTCCATCACTAAAGGCACGGTCAGTTAATGTGTTTAGGACATTTGGATCAATGATTACTTTTTTAGGATGGTAAAAGGCACCAACCAAGTTTTTACCTTGTGTTAAATCAACGGCTACCTTGCCACCGACAGATGAATCAACTTGAGCGAGTAAGGTAGTTGGTATTTGAACAAAGGGAATACTACGTAAGTAACTCGCCGCCACATAACCTGCCAAATCCCCAATCACACCACCACCTAAGGCAATGAGTAAATCACCTCTAGATAGTTTAAAATCAATCATCTCAGCATATATCGCATCTAAGTTATTAATATGTTTCGATGATTCACCCGCTGGAACAACCATTTTTCGTACTTGAAAATTGGCCGCAGCGAGTTGATTTGTGACAGATTCACCGTAATAACGATCAACATTCTCATCCGTTAAAATAAAAATCCGTTTCCCTTGATAAACTGCTTGGATTTCTTGACCTAATTGGTCTAATAATCCGGCTTCAATCTTAATATCATAATCAGTCACATGTCCTGATAACTGGATATTTAGATGTTCCATATTATCCCTCTTTTACTTCAGGCATCGTACGATCAACTGCTTCAGCAATTTTACTTAATTGAGCCATGACATCAGCAAATTCATCCGGAGTTAAACATTGTTGACCATCTGACCATGCTTTTTCTGGTTCATTATGTGTTTCAATCATCAGTCCATCTGCTCCAGCCGCAACCCCAGCACGAGCACCTGCTGCTACTAACCAGTCCATACCTGCCGCGTGACTTGGGTCAACGATAATTGGTAAATGAGACTTTTGCTTAATAACAGGAACTGCTTGAATATCTAATGTGTTACGTGTTTCCGGTTCGTAAGTACGAATACCACGCTCACATAAAATAACATTTGGATTTCCTTCAGACATAATGTATTCCGCTGACATAAGCCATTCTTCGTAAGTTGCTGTTAAACCACGTTTTAGTAAAATCGGTGTTTTTGTTTTACCGATTTCTTTAAGTAAATCAAAGTTTTGCATATTACGAGCACCAATTTGAATCATATCAGCCATCTCAACCACAACGTCTAAATGTTCTGTTGACATTAACTCAGTAACAATGGGTAAACCTGTTGCTTCACGCGCTTTAACTAAATGTTCTAAACCTTTTACCCCTAAACCTTGGAATGAGTATGGTGATGAACGAGGTTTGAATGCTCCACCACGAATGAAGTTTGCTCCAGCGGCTTTCATACGTTGTGCCATCATAACCATATGCTCTTCACCTTCAACCGAACAAGGTCCTGCCATAATTGCTAATTCTTTACCACCAATAATTTGTCCACGTACTTCAATTTGAGTATTGTCAGGATGGAAAGCACGGTTAGCTAATTTGTAAGGTGCTGATACACGTACTACCTCCGCAATATTATCTAATGCCTTAATTCTTAATGGGTCTACTTTTGCTGTGTCTCCTACTAAGCCAATAACATTACGACCTTGTCCTTCAATCATATGTGTTTCTAATCCTAAAGCTTCAGCACGTGTAATAACCTCTTTGACGTCATTAGCTGTGGCTTGTCTACGCATTACAATAATCATATGTAAAATTCCTTTCTTTTATAAAAACTTCGACAAAAAAAGCTACATTCAAATCCACTGATCGAATGTAGCTCCTTATAGGCTTATAGAATTCTAATTGCTTAGAATTGGCTCCATTCGATTGTATTTACAATCTGAGGAGCTTGACACACTAAATACTTTTTAGCTTCCACAGATTATCTGTTAAAAAACCAAAAAGTAAAATAATTATTCAATTGAGGGGTTGTATTTGTATGTAACATTTTATTTTCCTCCTGAATTAATGTGTTACGCTTATCATAAAGTAGCTATCTGCAATTGTCAACATAAAATTAGAAAACATTTAATCTTTCTCATCTTTTATATTATAAAAAGCGCTATACCCTACTTAAAATCTAATAAATATAAAATATTATTAATCTTGCACCTCTTTGTTGTATAATGAATGAAATTTATAAAATACAAGAAAGGAACCCATTCATGAATTTCTATCTTTTATTCGGAAATCCTGTTGGTCATAGTTTTTCACCACAATTACATAAAATTATCTATGAGGAGGCTAATATTGATGCCAGTTATAGGTCTAGACAACTAGAGGAAAATCAACTCGAACAGGCAATTGAAGCAATGAAAGTCTTAGATATTGATGGTGCTAATGTTACAATTCCTTATAAGAAATCTTTTTTTCCTTACATTGATGAACTTTCTGAATTGGCTACTTATTTAAATGCCGTCAATACATTAAAACTGTCAGAAGGAAAAATTAAAGGGTACAATACGGACTACGATGGTATTGGCTTTACGTTTAAAATAAATGGCTGGGATATTAAAGATAAGGATATTTACATTTTAGGCTCTGGCGGAGCGTCATTAACCGCTGCATACTATATACAAAACAACCAAGCCAATTCAGTAACCATAGTAACCCGTGACAAATATCAAGCTCATAGTGATCCTTTTGACCGCATTGGCTATAATGATTTAGTTAATATTAAAGGGGATATTTTAATCAATGGTACGCCTGTCGGTATGCATCCAAATATTGAGACTTCACCCGTTACACCAGAAGTCGTTCAAAATTTCGATTTTCTATTTGACATGACTTACAATCCTGCCGTAACTAAATTTTTATCGTATGGTCAAAAACAAGACAAACAAACAATTAATGGACTTGATATGTTAATTGGGCAAGCTATTAAATCAGTAGAAATATGGGAAGAAACAAAAATTAGCGTTCAAGCAATTGAACGCATTCGAAAACGTGTGAAAGAGGTATTAAATCAATGAAAAATATTGTCTTAATTGGTATGACTGGTAGTGGTAAATCAACAGCAGGGCGTGTTATTGCGAATCATTTACGCTATCCTTTTATTGACTTAGATGAAGCTGTTGTTAGTTATTCTGGAGAGACGATTCCTGAAATGTTTGAAAAGGGAGAAGCCTACTTCCGTGATCAAGAAACTGGGATTACTAAAGAAGTAAGTAAACGTTCTGGGCAAATTATTGCCACAGGTGGTGGTACTATTTTACGCGAAGAAAATATCAATCTCCTTAAAAAAAATGGTGTATTAATCTTTATTGACCGCCCGCTTGAAGATATTAAACAAAGTATTAAAATTAAAGGGCGTCCCTTGTTAGAAAATGAAGCAGACAGCGACGCAAAATTAGACCAAATGTATGAAGCTCGGTATCCTCTATATCAAAAATATAGTGACTATCAAATTAGAAATGATCGTGAGTTCGATGATTTATTAGAAGAAATCGACCGGATTATTAGTAAAGCAGGTGTCTAGCATGAAAATAAAAATTATTAATGGCCCAAACTTAAACTTACTTGGCTTAAGAGAGCCCGATGTTTATGGAGCTGAAACATTATCTGATATCAATGATTATATTCAGTCCTTCTGTGATGAAGCAGAAATTGAAGTTAATTTCTCTCGCAGTAATCATGAAGGAGATATTATTGATCAAATTCATCAAGCTCATTTTGATAAATTCGATGGTATCGTTATCAATGCAGGAGCATTCACACATTATTCTTATGCGATTCATGACGCTATATCAGGAATCCCTGTCCCAACAGTAGAAGTTCATTTATCAGCAATTCACCAACGTGAAGAATTCCGACATAAATCTGTTATCGCACCGGCGTGTATTGGCCAAATTTCTGGTTTTGGTAAAGAATCATATATTTTAGGAATTTTAGCTTTACAAAATAGATAACTGAATAGATTCTTGAACTTAGCGGGCATGACGTTGCTTTTATTCTTGCATGTAAGGCACTAAAGTGCCGACAGTCTCAGCACCAAAAAAACTGCTCCAATCTTATCGGTTGGAGCAGTACTTTTTTAATCTAATTTATCTTTTGTCCGGTAATCCATCTCATCATAATACTCACGACGCTTTGTTGAAGTGATAAAAATATCTTGTAATCTTTTTGTATCTTCTTCATTCACGGCAGTACGAATCGCATCCAATTCTTTTTGAAAACCATCAATTTTTTCAAGAAGTGGCTCTTTATTTGCCATGAATAACTCAGACCATAAATTTTCATTAATTTTGGCAATTCTCGTTAAATCACGGTAAGAGTCTCCTACATACTTTACAGTTTCTTTATAACCATGGTCTGAATTGACCAAAGCCACCGCAATCGCATGAGTTAATTGACTCGTAAAAGCAATCATATCGTCATGCTTTTGTGGAGAGACATTCGTAATTCGTTTGAATCCTATTCGGTGGATGAGGGCGGATAATATTTCAACATTTTCTTCGTTATTCTCAGATCGAATCGTTAATAAATAATTCGCATCTTTTAAAACACTCGCATCTGCAAAATTAAAACCTGTTTTCTCACGGCCAGCCATTGGATGACCAAAAATGAAATCAACTTGTGGCGGAATAACATCAATAATTTGATTTAAAAGTGCTTGTTTCACTCCTACAACATCCGTTAATATCGCACCATTCTTAAATTCACTTTGATATGTGATTAAAAAATTCCGCATAGCGGTTGGATAGAGACAAATAAATACAATATCTGCTTCTTGAAGAATAGTTTTATTTTCTGTTTCTCCGCGGTCAATAACACCTTGAGAAAGAGCAGTCTCAATTGTTTTGTGATCAATATCGATCGCTAAAACTTCTTCATCCACTTCAGGATTTTCTTTCAATCCTTTAGCAAGTGACCCACCTACAACGCCTAAACCAACAATTGCTATCTTAGTCATGAATATCATCATCTTTCTGTGATAAAGCATAATAGTTCGGCTCAAATTGCCCAAACACCTGATAATCTATTGTTACTTGACGTATCATTGCCAATAATAACTCTACATTCTCCGACATCTGATCAATATCAACTTCAATAATAAAGCCATAAGCAAACGCACGACCAGGGATTGGACGAGCCGTCAATAACTCTAAATTACAATTTAAAATAGCAAAAACCTGCAGTACTTTAGATAGCGCTCCCGACTCATGTTTCGTTTGGACATGTAAAACTAAACGTCTCCCTTTTTTGGGTGCAAATTCTTGACGTCTAATAATATAAAAACGTGTCGCATTATTATTTTCAGTTTGCACATCCTCAAGTAACGGTTCTAAACCAATTAATTCTCCAGCACGACGACTAGCTAAAGCACCATTAGTCTTATCACCTAATTCCTTAATAAACTGCACTGCTTGAGCAGTACTGCTATATTCTCTTTCTTCTATGTCGGAATGAGCATCAAAAAACTCATCACATTGTGATAAAGCTTCCGGGTGAGAATATACTTGCTTTAAATCTTCGATTTTTGCCCCTGGCAATCCCCATAATGTATGAGAGACCGGCTGATAAGCATCATCAATAATCGTTAGAGGTTCATTATGTAATAAATCAACTGCTCTTGAAATTAAACCTGTTGTCGAATTTTCAGCAGGTAAAACACCATACTCTAAGTCCTTATCTACTAAATCTTGAATAATTCTATCAAAATTACTATAACCGATTAGTTCATTATCACACTCTCTCAACTCATAACTACGTTCCACATAATCACGTGCTGTCATTTCAGAATAAGACCCAGGAATTCCTAAATATCCAATTTTCATAGAATTACCTCTCTTTCAAATAATATCCTTATTCTAGTGTTACAATTTAGTAATTACAAGTTACTTTAATCATTTTCTCATTTAAAACAAAAAATAAAAGGTGTAAAAAATTGGATTTGGTATAATACTCTAAACGTTCAGACACAAAAAATCGTATAATATCATCGTTCTTAAAACAACAATGATAATATACGATTGTCTAGTGTTATGATTATTCCCATCCTTCAAAACACTAATCTCGATTATCCCATTCAACAAGATAAGCATCTGAACCTTCTTTTAGATATAATGGATAATTTGTTCTATATATACTTCCTTCCGGTGTTTGTTCTAAGTATAAAACGAACCCCTGTGGATAAAGCGATAATATCTTTGAGAATACATTATCTTGGTCAATAATAATTGACTGAATTTCCTGATCTGTAGTAAACCAGTCGGTTTGTAAATGAAAATATGCTCCAGGTGAAATTTTTGTCTCATATTCTAAACTCGTTAAAATTGATTGTCCCACATTAATTACCTCCTCTTATTTATGTAAGCGCATTCTTGTAAAGCTATTATACACTATATTTTCTCATAAATAAATTTTTTATATAAAATTTGATTTTTTATACTGTATTTATTAAAATTTTATAATGTTTAGTCAATTTTCTGTTATAATACTTCTAATTACTATAAGAGGAGAGAGAGAATGCGTAAATCTTGGCAAGAATATTTTATGGAAATTACTGAAATGGTCGCAAGTCGTTCAACTTGTGATCGAGCTTTTGTGGGGTGTGTTTTAGTCAACCAAGACAATCGTATTGTTTCCACAGGATATAATGGTTCTGTATCTGGTAATCCACATTGTACTCAAATTGGTCACACGATGCGTGATGGACATTGTATTGCGACAATTCATGCCGAAATGAACGCTCTATTATATTGTGCTAAAGAAGGTATCACAACAAAAGATACGGCTGCTTATGTAACTCACTTTCCTTGCTTAAATTGTACAAAATCTCTCATCCAAGCAGGTATCACTGCAATTTATTATCAAAATGATTATCGCATCGATGATTATGCGATTGAATTGCTCGAAAATAATCATATACCATACAAAAAAATTACAATAGAGGAGTCTGAAACAAATGAAAAATGAAATTGATTTATCAATTCCTGTCAATGAAACATTAAAGAAAAATCCCGAAATTCTAGACGTTCTCGTTGAAATTGGCTTTAAACCTTTAAAAAATCCTGCCATGCGTGAATCGGTGGGACGTTTAATTACTTTAAATAAAGGTTGCGATATGATTAACATCCCCGTCAGCCAATTAGTCCAAGAATTGGAATGGAATGGTTATACTGTGAAAGGAGTCAGAGAATGACTGCAGATAAAAGAGTAGAAGTTTTAAAAGAAATATTATTAGAATTACATGATGGTGCTTCTCCTGAATCAGTTCAAGAACGTTTTAATGAAACTTTCAAAGACGTAAGCGCCATTGAAATTGCTTTAATGGAACAAAAATTAGTCTTTAACGACGATAATGATATTACTTATGAAGATGTTTTAGAATTATGTAATGTCCACGCTAATTTATTCAAAGATAAAGTAGATAATTCTGGTACTGCTGAAGCAGATTTACCAGGACATCCTGTACGTGTTTATAAAAATGAAAATGCAGCACTCCAAGGAGCAATGATGCGTATTGAAAATATTTTCAAAGCCCTTGATGAAATTGATTTAAACGAAGAACCCGGTATTTTACGTGGACTCATTAATCAATATAAATTAGTCGGACAATTCGATAAACATTACAACCGTAAAGAAAATGTCTTCTTCCCATTTTTAGAACAATATGGTTATGATGCCCCTCCAAAAGTTATGTGGGCTAAAGACGATGAAATTCGTGATCTTTTTAATACAGCATTAAAAGAGGTTAAAAAACTACCCAATGACACAAATATAGCATCTGTCATCGAAGCTTACCGTGCCTTTGAGTATGAATTTAAAGAAATGATTTTTAAAGAAGAAGCAATTCTTTTAAATATGCTCCTCGAAGCTTTAAGTTCCGAAGATTGGTATCAAATTGCCCAAGAAAGTGATATTTACGGGTATACCATTCTTCCACCTGAAGAAGAATGGATCCCAGATTGGTTAAATAATTCACCAACACCATCCGTTCAAGAACAAAAGACCGAAGAGAGAACCGTTGAAAATCTAACACTTGATCAAATTAAAACAAAACCGGCAATTTCGACACCAAAAAAAGTGAAAGAACCTGCACCAATCGTTCACCCAATCGAACAAACAACTAGCTTTAGTAAAAATCAGCCAACCCAAATTGAAGCCTATAAATTACCAACTCAATCCGGTCAATTAATAATCAACGTAGAACCAAATGCTTATTCCACATCCATTGATTACGATGCTATTATAGTTAAGCCATTCACACATGGCGAACTAAGCCTAAATCAAATCCAGTGGATTTTTGACTATATGCCATTTAAGTTCCGTTTCTTTGACGAAAACGGCATTTACCGCTATACAAATACCAAAGATGGCGACATCCAATTGCCTATCTATCAAGATAATCGCTTAGACCTCGACTTAAGATTGGTTTATACTAACGAATATGCATTAAAAGTACTGGATATGGTCTTTAAATTTAAGCAAAACGACGACACCATTCACAGTTTCTATACTGAAATCGACGGAAAAGCAATCTATACCCAGTTTATTCCAGTCTATAATGATGCTAAAGAATACTTGGGCTTCGTTCAATCTGATGAAGAAATATCTGATTTACAAGCAATCAACCGTCCAATAGCCCGCGACATCTCACCAATTGAGCCAAATGCTAAAATTATTTCGAAAAGTATGGTTGTAAGCCAACCAAATACAACAAATAGTTCATTCGAAACAAAACAAGTCACTTTCAATGGTGCTACGATTACTTTAACTTATCAAGGAAATCAACAAGTGATTTCACCAGAAGAGCTTTCTGATAAACAACGCATCCAATTACAAGGTGGCGCTCTTACTTTGCCTGAATTAAACGGCATTTTCAACTCAATGCAAGGCGAGTTTTCATTTGTAAATAAAGAGTGGCTATTTACCTTTTACAATGACTATGTCGACACAGAAGACATGTTCTTCAAACGTAACCCTGCTCAATTAAACCGTGATTTAGAATTTTGTCACCCACCAAAATTATGGCCAATGGTAGATGATTTAGTAAAATCATTTGAGCAAAAGAAAAAACAAGAAGAAATGATTTGGTTTACAAAATCATCAACCGGTGAATTTGTTCACACCGCATATCGTCCATTATTTGACGGTGATATGAACTATCAAGGTGTATTAGAAATTGTCCGTGACATTCAAAACATCCGCAATGCTAAAATGCAACTCGATTCGTTTAATTAAATAGTCATTCGCATGTGAGACTGTAAGGCACCTAAGTGCAACAGTCTTAACAATAAAAAAAGGCCTCAAGAAAAAATTCTTGAGGTCTTTTTTATTATGCACCTTGTTTAATACGTGGAATCTGACTATATGGTTGGCTTAAGTAAACAGATAAAATCGCAATATCTGCTGGATTAACACCACTAACACGACTTGCTTGCCCTAAAGTCGTAGGGTTAATTAATTTTAGGCGATCTCTCGCTTCTGTTGCTAAATTATCAACTTTATCCCAATCAATATCTTGAGGTATTTGTTTACTTTCCATCGACGCCATTTTCTCAACTTTACGATTTGCCTTGTTGATATAGCCTTGATATTTAATTTGAGTTTCTACTTGTTCACCAACATCACGGCGCACATTTCCCTCTTCACGCGGCACTAATTGGATTAAATCATGATAACGAATTTCTGGTCGTTTCAACAAATCACTCGCTAAAATACCATCTTTAAGTGGTGTTGAGTTTACTCTTTCAAAGTATTCATCAATACCTTCAGTATTTGGCGTTAAACGAATTTTCGATAAACGTTTCATCTCTTCATCAATTTGCGCTACTTTTTCTTCATAGTGATTAAAACGCGCATCATCAACTAAACCGATCTCACGTCCTTTTTCTGTTAAACGTAAGTCCGCATTATCGTGACGTAATAATAAACGATATTCCGCACGAGATGTCAGTAGACGATATGGTTCTGTTGTCCCTTTAGTTACTAAATCATCAATCATAACTCCAATATAAGCCTCATCACGGCGTAAGATAAATGGTTCTTTACCTTGTACTTTTAATGCAGCATTTATCCCAGCAATTAAACCTTGACCAGCTGCTTCTTCATACCCAGAAGTACCATTCATTTGTCCAGCTGTAAATAACCCTGGATAGTCTTTTAGTTCTAACGTTAATTGTAATTGATGTGGAATAACTACATCATATTCAATGGCATAACCTGGACGCATTAATTTTGCATTTTCTAACCCAGCAATACTGTGTAAAGCATCCAATTGAACATCTTCTGGTAATGATGTAGAAAGCCCTTGAACATACATTTCTTTCGTGTTTAAACCTTCTGGCTCAATAAATATTTGATGACGCGGTTTATCTGAGAAACGTACAATCTTATCTTCGATTGAAGGACAGTATCTCGCTCCTACACCTTCAACCATACCAGAAAACATTGGGGCACGATGTAAATTATCTTGAATAATTTCATGCGTCCCTTGATTTGTGTGCGTTAACCAACAAGAAACATTTTCTTGATTAAAATCTTCATCTTTAGAAATATAAGAAAAATGAATCGGCTCCGTATCTCCAGGTTGTTCTTCAGTTACTTCATAATTAACCGAGTCACTATGAATACGTGGCGGTGTTCCTGTTTTAAAACGTGCCAATTCAATACCCATTTCTAATAAATGTTCCGATAATTGAACGGATGGTAAAGTATTATTTGGACCAGATGAATAAGATAATTCACCAATAATAATTTTTCCACGAGAACTTGTTCCGGCCGTTAAAATAACGGCTTCACTACGGTATAACGCCCCTGTTTCCGAGATAACACCTTTAACTTCACCCTCTTCTAAATGAAGACGAACTGCCATACCTTGTTCCAAATCTAAGTTTTCAGTATCTTCTAAAGTTTGTTTCATTGTTTGAGCATACGCTTGTTTATCTGCTTGAGCACGCAATGCTTGAACTGCTGGCCCTTTACTTGTATTTAATAAGCGCATTTGAATTTGAGTTGCATCGATATTAATACCCATTTGACCACCAAGAGCATCAATTTCACGAACAACCACACCTTTAGCCGGACCACCAATTGATGGGTTACATGGCATAAAGGCAACCATTTCTAAATTCATTGTCAGTAATAATGTTTTCGCTCCTAGTCTGGCACTTGCTAGTGCTGCTTCGCTTCCTGCATGACCCGCACCTACAACGATTACATCATATTTTCCAGCTTCATATGTTTGCATTTATCCAAATCCTTTCTATTTTTCATAAAATTCTACAGAATAATCAATTAATTTTTCATCTATATCATAATCAAATTTTGCCGAGAAGAAGGGCTTATCTTCTTGTAACCATTTTAAATACATATAGTCACCTTCCCAAGTCGGCATATTTAACACTTCATCATAATCGACCCAAACAAGTGTCCCTTCCGGACAATCTTCGATCAATTCACCTTCATAGTCTTTAACAATATAAACAAAACTATGCCAATCTTCACCATCATGACGAAAATCTGGAAAAGTAATAAATCCTCTTAAATCTAAAGTCTTAGCATCCAAACCTGTTTCTTCCTTTATTTCACGAATAGCACAGACTTCAGGCGTTTCACCTAATTCAAATTTACCGCCAACACTCACATACTTACCTTCATGAATGTCATTTATTTTTTTATCTCGTCTCAATAACAATAACTGCGAACCGTTATCAATATAACAAATTGTTGATAGCATCTCTTTGTCCTTTCGTTACTACTTACCAAGACAGAATTGACTAAATAATTTATCTATCAGTTCATCTTGAACACTTTCTCCAGTTATTTCTCCTAGTAAATCCCAAGCATGAACAAAATCAATTTGTACTAAATCAACCGGTAATCCCATCTCAGTAGAATCAATTACTTCATCTAACGATTTAATCGCTTCTTTTAATAATTGTGTATGACGTGTATTTAATAAGTAACTAGATTCTGCCGCATGAAGATTTCCACTGAAAAATAGTCGTTCAATTTGTTCTTCTAGAGCATCGATACCTGCTTCTTCTAGCATCGAAGTTTGAATTAATTCAGATTCATCTGCTAAACTAAGAAGTTTATCCATTTCAATCTGAGTAGGTAAATCTTGCTTGTTCATCAAGATGATACGTTTTTGATCTTTTGTAGCTTCTAATAATTCAATATCCACTTCTCGTAATGACTCTGCTTGATTTAATAATAAAATGATTAAATCTGCTTTTTCCATTAATTTACGGCTTTTTTCAACACCAATTTTTTCAACTACTTCTTCAGTTTGTCGAATTCCAGCTGTATCTGTCAATTTAAGTGGCACACCACGAACATTCACAAATTCTTCAATCGAATCACGCGTTGTTCCTTCAATATCCGTTACAATCGCTGAATCTGTCCCAGTTAAAATATTTAATAAACTTGATTTACCAACATTAGGACGTCCAATAATAACGGTATTAATCCCATCTCTAAACAAGCGACCTTGTTGAGCTTGAGCTAGTACTCGTCCAATTTGCTCCTTGATTGAATAAGCTGTTTTATTTAATTCATTCGTTGATAACTCTTCTACATCGTCGTATTCAGGATAATCAATCGTTACTTCTACTTGTGCGAGTGTATCAAGCATTTCTTGGCGAAGTGCTGTTATTTTAGTTGATAAACTTCCTTGCAGTTGAGACATTGAAGCACTCATAGCACGACTTGTCTTCGCCTCGATTACATCCATCACTGCTTCAGCCTGACTCAAATCTATACGCCCATTTAAGAAAGCACGTTTTGTAAATTCTCCAGGTTCAGCAAGCCTAGCACCTTGATCTAACGCCAATTCTAATATACGTTGCACTGCCATCACACCACCGTGACAGTTAATTTCAGTAATTGGCTCACATGTATAGGATTTTGGTGCATGCATTACACTCACCATCACCTCGTCAATGATTTTATCTGTCTTAGGATCATAAATATGACCATAATTAATAGTATTTGCTGGGACTTTTGTTAAATCTTTTCCTTTAAACATTTGGTTTGTCATTTCAATCGCTTCGTCCCCACTTAAACGAACAATACCAATAGCTCCTTCACCTAAAGCAGTCGAAATCGCTGCAATCGTATCTTGAATATACATGATAAACTCCTTTCTAATCTATAATTAACGGCACAAAAAAAGTGCCTAAACCGCCCCTTTAATCATAAATTACTTTAATCATAAAATATACGGTTAGCACTTTGACTGCTACATTATTATTCTGTTTAGCATTATAGCGAAAATAATTTTAGATTGCAATCATTAAAGCTTCACAATTTATTCGAGAATATCTCAATTGCAAATTAACCTTATAGTTATATAATATATCTAATGATTTTAAAAATTATCTTATAAAAGGTAGGAAAAAATGGTGCAAAAAAAACGTAATGAAATCCATAAAACGCCAAATAATCGTCTCTATATTCTCTTTATATTAATTACTATAGCAGTGCTAATCCTAGCAATTGTGCTATTTCCAAACAAAGAAACCGATCCTCATTTAGTTTCAAATGATAATGCTGTCGCCTCTTCAGTAAGCTCGCAAATAAATTCTAGTAATGAATCTGATGAAAGTGATACAGAATCCGCATCATCAGATAATAGTTCAAATGAATCTACTTCAGAAAGCGCACAAATAAGTGAATCCAGTGAAATTGTCGCTGAAGATAACACAGACTCTGAAACAGCACGAATTTATGATTTAGAATTAATGGACATCATGAATCTGTCATTTTTAGAAAACCCAGAATCATTCACAACCATTGATGAAGTGATCCAATATGTTATAGCTGAAACAAGTACTGATCCATCTACTGTTTCAGTTGCTTATTATAATTTTTTAGATGACTCTACTTACTATTTAAATGAAAATAATACGCAAATTATTGCCAGTATGTATAAAGTAGGACTCGTAGCCATGTATATCGATTTAATTAATCAAGGTGTCTATTCTTATGACACAATGGCTACCGTAGATGATCGTGCTTTATCCGCCTCTGGAGAGCAAGGACAAACAGGACAATTTACACTCGACTCCTTAATGCAACAAACAATTATGTATTCAAATAATGTCACTGCTTGGGCTCTTATTTATCACCATTTCGGTGGTTGGAGTGGCTACGTTGATGCCTTAAGTAATTTTACTGATATTTCAAGTGTTGCAAATATTGCTTATCAAGACAATTATTTGAATAGTGCTATTCTATTAGACATATTTTCTAAAGTAGCAACTGACCCCTCTTATAGTTATTTAGTTGATTTAATGTATCAAGCTACACCAAATCAATTATTTACTTCTTATGTTCAAGACGGCATGGCTAATAAATATGGTCGTTTTGAAAATGTTGTAACGGATGGTGGTATTTATTATGAAAATGATGAACCTATTTACATTTTAATTGGATTAACTGAAGATTCAGCAACAAGTGATACATTCCTCGAATTACTCAATTTGCGCATAAATGAATGGACTAGATATCATTATGTAATTAATTAGAAAGGAAAGTGTATTAGATGAAAGTTACACATCCAACTCTTCAAGATTTGAATACAATTATGGATATAGAAATAAATAGTTTCGGTACTCAGATTGCTGACTCCCAATCATCCATGGAAGAGCGGATTAAAGTAATCAATGATACTTTTTTAACTGTAAGAAACAAAGATAACCAAGTCATCGGCTATATTGTAGGTCCAGTTTCTAATAATTTATATTTAACGGACGATTTATTTGAACAAGTCCAACCTAATCCCAGAACTGGAGGCGTTCAAATTGTTTTAAGTTTGGCTACTCATCCTGACGCTAGAGGAAAAAATATTGGTACACACCTATTAAAATCTTTAGAAAAATTAGCTATTCATAATCAACGCAGCGCTATCTCTTTAACTTGTTTAGAACACCTCATCTCTTACTATGAACAATTTGGTTTCGATAATCATGGTATCGCTCAATCTACTTATGGTGGTATGAAATGGTATAATATGATAAAACCACTTAACCATGACTAGAAAGAGGGCATTATGCTAGAAAAAATTAATACTGAATCATTTGTCTTCAACCAAGAAGATACCATAAAAATTGTTGATGCGATGATTGATTTATATCCACAAAAGGAAACTGAATTAATGTATGATAATCATTTTCAATTAGTGGTCGCAGTCGTTCTAAGTGCTCAAGCAACAGATGTATCGGTGAATTTAGCAACACCTGATTTATTTGCAGTATACCCAACACCAGAATTAATGATGCAAGCAAGTGTTGAAGAAATTGCTGATAAAATAAAAACGATTGGTCTATATCGTAATAAAGCCAATTTTTTAAAAAAGCTGTCCACTCAATTAGTTGAGAAACATGATGGTGTCGTACCAAATAATCGTAAGGATTTAGAAGCATTATCTGGAGTGGGCCGAAAAACAGCAAGCGTTGTATTAGCTAATGCTTTTGATATCCCTGCTTTTGCTGTAGATACTCATATAAAACGTGTTACTCAAAAGTTTCATCTAGTTTCACAGAGCAACGATGTTTTAAAAATTGAAAAAGAAATGACCGCAAAATTACCGCCTGAAACTTGGTTTCAAGCTCATCACTCTATTTTATTATTTGGCAGATATCAATGTGTTGCTCGTCAACATAATCATGATGAATGCATCAGATTAATTGAAGAAAAAATTCAAAAAAACTAATAAAATCAATCAATAGCCCTTCACATTGTAGTAGCATTAGCAATTTGAAGGGCTATTTTCTTATATCATCAGCTGTTAAAAGGAAAATTGATGGACTACGAAATCAATAGACTTTTTAGAAGTATTTTCTACAATACTAATCATATATATTTTCTTTAAATGGGAGATCAACTCAGATCTTTTTTTGAATCTAGATAGAGATAATTTTTCAAAAATTTTTTTCTTTACTAAGCTTAGATAACTTAATTTTATCTTTCCCCAACTCTAAATACTGTATTCTCACTGCACAAACTTCTCCATTTTGGTCAACAGCTAGTAAATCTACCGGAGAGGCTGCTATCTCATCATTCTCTTAACTATTTATCAATTCATCTCGTTGATATGGTGTTTTAAAGTATACTGATTTGATTGGGATATCCAATATATCCTGTAAAAATCCAATAGCAGTTTCTTCATTACCTACTGTCGAAAAGAGGGTCGGAAGTAATAATTTGTTCGTCGAAATATAGCTTTTCATATCTATTCTCCTTAATATTGCATTCTATAAAATTGATAGTGTCATTACTCAAACGACGCTATCATATATATAAATAAACAAAATATTTAAAAAGTTGAAAAATCAACAAATATCAAAAATTCAGATAAATTACGGCACATAAAAAGCCATCCAAAAAGGATGACTTTTTAAACTTATTCTGGCTGTGATACCGATTCGACAGATTCCACCGCTTCGTTATTTTCTTCAGGTGAATCTTCCTGTTCCAATTGAATATTATAAATACCACCTTCAGGGTAAGTAATTGAATTTGGTAATAAGCCATTACCATTTACTGTAAGGCGGACTTGGTTTGTTTGGAAAAATTCCCCCATTGTATAAACAATTGAATTAATAACCGCTTCCTCAGATGCATCATAATTATTAAAAACTGCTACAACTCCAGGTGTAAAATCTATAATAGCAACATTGTTACTATCAACATAAACATTATTAACCATGATTGTATCATCAATTATTCCTATCTCTCGGAACATTTGTTGAAAGGCTGACGCTAGTGAACCATTCGTTTGAAAGGCAAAAGTACCCTGACTTTCTTTAACTAAATTCGTACTTGCATCATCGGGTTCATAAATATTCATTGGATGAGTTAACATTACATTTCGAGTATCTGATGTCAACCGCCAATACTCACCCTGATTTTCTAAATTATCACTTGACCACATTGCAACAAAACCTTGATTTTGAGCATAGTAATCTTTTCGCACACTTGTATCAGATGTACGTGTTACTTCAACAACATTCGTTAATAATCCTGCTTCAGTTTCAATCCCATTATAAAGTGCTGTAATTTCACTTTGATAGTTGGAATCATCACTCCAAGTTGTTCCAACTGTTAATGGTTCCTGTAATAAAACTTGTGGTTCATTTGCCTGTAGCGTATCAATTTGTGATAAAACATTATCATAAGGATTTAAATTTGTACTTGATGTTACTTGACGGATTTGTCCATCCCCCATCGAGAAAACCTGGGTTGCTACAGTACCACCTCTTCTTAATTGTATTTGACTTTGAGCGTTGTCATTTTGATTATAATTCATATAAGTAGTATAATTTTCAGCCCCATTTATAAACTGTTTAATTTGATAAGCTAAATAAGGTGCATAATCCCATAGATTATAACTTGTACCAGTTTCAGCTTGTTCCCATTCACTACTTGGATCATTGACTAATGGAACAGCAGGAGCAACTTCTTCTGTTGACTCTACATTTTCTTGTTCTTGATTATCTGATGCTACTTCTGATGTATTTTCTTGTTCTGCATTTTCCTCTGCATCCCGTTGTGCTAATTTCTGTTCAATTTCTTGTTGTCTCTCTTCACTCAATTGAATCATTGGTTCGTTTGAACATCCAACCAATAAAAATAAAATTGGCACTAATAGATATTTTCGATAGTACTTAATCATCAAAACCTCCTAACAAAATCATTTTTATTATAGCATATTTCTTTTCTATGACATATCAAAAATATAATTATTCTTAACTGAATCAGATTTTGTTAATAAAAAACGCCACTTCCTTTCAGAAATGACGTTACCTTGATTAATTATTTGATGTTTCTTGATATTCAACAACTAGGTGACGTTTTGGTTCACGACCCTGTGAATATGTTTTGATGTTTTTCATATGTGCTAAATGTTTATGTATTTGCTTACGTTCATAAGCTGGTAATGCATCAATAACAACTGGTTTTCCAGTTTGCATTGCTTCCTCAGCTTTTTGTTCTGCGATGTTTTGTAATACTTTTGCACGACGTTTACGGTAGTCACCAACATTTAAAATAACATTTAAATGACGTTGGTGAATCGCTGATAAATAAGTCTGCGCTAATATTTGTAAGGAGTTAATAATTTTACCATGTTTCCCAATAACTAACCCTGACTTATCTGTATGAATATCAAAGAATACATTACGTCCTTCAATATCCATTTCAATTTCAGCTTCCGCTCCATATTCACGAACGACAGCAACTAAATATTCTGCGACAATCGCTGCGCTCTCATAAGCATTTTTACCTTGGAAAGGTATCGATTCAACTTCATTGGTTGTTCCTGTTTCAGAAATAGTTTCTTCTTCAGCAGTCACTTCCGCAATTTCAACTTCAGCTTCAGCTTCTTCAATAACTGATTCGGCCACCTCTACTTCAGATTCAGCTTCTTCAACAGATGATTCTGTTGCTTCTACTTCTAATTCATCTTTTTCGATAGCTAATTCCGCTGCTTCTACTTCAGCTTCTTGTGATTCAATCGCATATTCTGTTGTCTCAACATATACTTCTTGTTCAACAATTTTTTCAGTTGTTTCAACTGACTCTTCTGTAGATTCACGTTCTAATTGCTTGGTTAACTCTTTTAGTGAGATATCATTATTTTGAACAATTTCTACAATTGCTTCTTGTTTACCAAATCCTAAGAATCCTTTTTTACCTTCGTTAATCACACGTATTTCTGCTTGACTACGATCGATATTTAACTCTTTTAGTCCCATTTCTATTGCTTCTTCGACTGTATTCGCTCTAACAGTTTTTTGATTTAACATAGAATTCGTCCTTTCATAATTATTTCTTTTTCTTACGGCCCGTCTTTTGACGTAGCTCTCGGCGTAATTCACGTTCACGGTCTTTTTCTGCTTGACGTTTTTCTTCCCGTTCAGCAATGATCTTGTAAGGATTATTAAAAATTAAAGTTTGACCTACCGTAAATGCATTTGTAACTACCCAATAAATAGCAATAGCACTTGGTAACCCTATCCCAATAAAGAAAATCATTGCTGGGGTAATAAACATCATTGATTTAGTACCCGCATTTTGAACTGGGTTACTCTTCATATTTAAATAAGTAGAGTAGAAAGTTAAGAGCGCCGCAATAATTGGTAAGATAAAGTATGGATCTGGTTCACCTAAGTTCATCCATAAAAAGTTACCTTCTCTTAATTGAGGTGTATATAAAATTGCTTGGTATAGCGCCATCATTAGTGGTAATTGTACAAGCATCGGTAATAATCCAGCAAACTGGTTTACCCCATTTGCTTCTAATAATGCCGATTGTTCTTCTTGCATTTTTAATTGCGATTCACGGTCATTATTAGGATATTTAGCACGAATAGCATCCATTTCTGGTTGTAACTCTTGCATTTCACGCTGTGATTTAATTTGTTTTTTATTTAAAGGTAGTAAGATAATACGAACGATTATCGTAAAGATAGTAATACCGAAAACATAATTACCACCCACTAAATTTGATACCCAAATAATAAACTGTCCCATATAAAATAACACATAGCGATCCCAGAAATTTGTACTATTTGCGGAAACATCACCTGATGAACAGGCTGCTAAAAATAAAACCGCACTAGCTAACAAAGCTAGTTTTAACCATTTTTTACTAATTTTCATTAGTACCTCCTTGTAATAAATTATTTAATGCCTGTTTATCTATTACTCCAGCTAGAGACATAACATGGATTAAAGATTTTTTTATTTGATGAAAATCTTTATCCACAATATCTTTTCTTGCAATTACTAAAAAATCCATATCCATTTTAATGGCAGGCGTTAATTCATGAATTGCTTGACGAAGATAACGTTTAATCTGATTTCTTTTTACAGCATTCCCCATTTTTTTACCAACCGAGAATCCGACACGAAAATGTGCTTGTTCAGGTTTCGGATACACATAAAGCACTAACTGACGGTTAGCAGTAGATTTTCCTTGATGAAATACTTTTTGAAATTCATTTTCCTTCTTGATGCGATATGTTTTCTTCATCTTTGCCTCATTTCTTACTAGATAATCAATCATTATCCCTATCATTATAGCGAACTATCGCTATAAATAAAACACTTCCATCATTATTTACAGCATTAAAAAAAGGCCAACTAGCAAACTAGTTGGCCAAATTCATTACTAAGCTGATAAACGTTTACGTCCTTTACGGCGACGGTTACTTAAAACACGACGACCATTTTTTGTGCTCATACGTTTACGGAAACCATGTACTTTACTACGTTGGCGTTTTTTTGGTTGGTATGTACGTTTCATGTTTTGCACCTCCTAAGTTTTTACATGTTTATTACAATACCAAGCTATTTTATAGAATATCACTATCCTTGTCAAGAAGTATTTAATAAAAAAGATATCATTTCATTTCAACACTCAATTAAATTATCAACAACTTATGCACACTGATTTTTTTACTGTTGACAACTCTTTTTTTCAAAAACGATTGTTCACAGTTTATTTACAGAAATATGAGGTGTTATCCCCTTGTTAATAAATAAACTAGTTTTATTAAAATTCTGTTGATAAGTTCAGAACACATTGATATAATTGTTTTCTATGCGCTTACTTATGAACAAGTTCTTGTCAACAAGTAGTTATGAACAGAGTTATGCACATTTCATATCAACCTGTGTGTAACTCCAACTGTTGATATGTTTATAAATTATTCCAGAGTTTTCAACTTGTGCAAAACTCATTCTATGATAAAATGAAATTACAACTTTTTATACATTTAATAAGATTGAGGTGAATTAATTCTATGGAGGAAAAGGACCTTTTTTGGCAACAAATAACTCTTCAGTTAAAAGAAATTTTATCTGATGGGACATACAAAAATTGGGTCGAACCAGTTAAACCAACGCGTATTGGAAAAGATACCATAACTCTAGCCGTTCCAAATACATTAACAAAGAATTACTGGGACAAACATTTATCAGGATATATCTTACAAATTAGCTTAGATGAATTTGGTATGGAATATTCTCCCAATTATATTTTAGTACCTAATGAAGAAACTGTTCCCTCGCCAGTCTCTCAGCCAGTTCAAAAAGCTGAACCAATAACTGTTGAGGTAGATGATAGTGACAATACAAACAACAATCAACTCAATCCAAATTATACATTTGATACATTCGTTATTGGTGAAGATAACAAAATGGCAAGTGTAGCTGCTCTTGCAGTCGTTGATGGGCCTGGAACAACATACAATCCATTCTTAATATATGGGGGAGTTGGTCTAGGGAAAACACATTTAATGCAAGCAATTGGAAATGAAATTCAAAAAAGAGATCCAAGTAAAAAAATTAAATATGCAACAAGTGAATCGTTCGTTAATGATTTTATAACGAGTATTCAAAATGGTTCACAACAAGAATTTCGTGATATGTATCGTAAAATTGATGTGTTACTTATCGATGATATTCAATTTTTATCAAATAAAGATAAAACGCAAGAAGAGTTCTTTCATACTTTTAATGCCCTTTTCAATAATGAAAAACAAATTGTTTTAACTAGTGACCGTTTGCCCAATGAGATTGATAATCTAGAGGATCGTTTAATCAGCCGATTCAAATCAGGCTTGTCTACTGACATTACACCACCTGACTTAGAAACTCGTATTGCGATTTTAAGAAAAAAAGCAAGTAGCGATAATTTAGATATCGATTCCAAAACACTTACCTATATCGCAAATAGTGTAGATACTAATATTCGTGAACTTGAGGGGGCATTAGTACGTGTTATAGCTTATGCCGCTATTCAAGGTAAAGAAATAAACACTAACTTAGCAGCTGAAGCACTTCAATCGATTGTTGGAGAACAGAAAGATAAACCAATAACAGTTGAACGTATTATCGAAACAGTAAGTCTTTACTTTGATGTTTCCGTTAACGATATTAAAGGTAAAAAACGTCATAAAGAAATTGTTAATCCTAGACAAATTGCAATGTATTTAAGTCGTGAGCTGACAGAATTATCTTTTCCTAAAATAGGCGAACAATTTGGTAATAAAAATCACACTACTGTCATTCATGCTTATGAAAAGATTGCAACAAATCGTGAAACTGATGATCAATTAAAATACGATATTGATCAAATTAAAAAACAGTTGTAATATTTACTTTTATCCACCTGTTGATAACTTCCGTATAACTTTACGACTTATGCACATGTTAGTTAACATGCACTTTTCCATACACACCATGACGTTATACTACTTTTAAACACTATACACAGGCCCTACTACTAAGACTATTTATATAATATTATTTATAAAGGAGTTTGAAGATGAAATTTACTATTCAAAAAGATGTTTTTGTTAATCAAGCATCAGACGTCTCCAGAGCTATTCAATCTAAAGCTACGATTTCAATATTAACGGGGATTAAAATTACTGCTACTAATTCAGGTGTTTATCTAACTGGTAGTGACGCTGAAATTTCTATTGAGAGTTTTCTAGATATGTCGAATGATTTATATGATTTAAATATTGAAGAAACAGGGAGTATTGTTGTAACAGCTAGTCTTTTCAATAACATCATCCGTAAATTACCAGACAATAAAATTCAATTTGAATCAAATGAAGATAATTCAGTATTAACCATTACATCTGGACCAGCTGTATTTGATTTAAAAGGTCAAGATGGTTCACAATATCCTCATTTACCAGAATTTGATGAAACCAACCAAATACCTTTACCAACTAAGTTGTTTAAAGAATTAATTGATCGTACAATTTTCTCTGCATCTAATCAGGAAAATCGTCCATATCTAACTGGTTTAAACTTAACTGTTAATCCAACACATATAATTGGAGTAGCAACAGATAGTCATCGTTTAAGTCGTCGTATAATTCCTGTTCAAATTGACGAATCTTTCATTGATTTTGAAAGTTTTACTATTCCGAAGAAAACAGTGACGGAATTATCTAGAATTGCTGAAGATGATCAGGATTTATTTATGGTTGTCAGCAGTAAACAAGTTATTTTTTTAATGGAAAATACCATTATTTATTCACGATTACTTGAAGGAAATTATCCTGACACTAATCGATTAATTCCAACAAGTTCTTCAACTGAGATAATTGTTAATTCTGAAATCTTACACCAAGCATTAGACCGTGCGAGTTTAATGTCTCATCAAGGTAAAAATAATGTTGTTTTATTAAATGTTGTAGATAATGCGGTTGAATTAACTGTTAGCGGTAATGAACGTGGACAAGCATTTGAAGCAATTAAAGCAAAAGAAGTTACTGGAGAGGACTTACAAATTTCATTTAACCCAGATTACATGAAAGAAGCACTACGCTCATTTAATGGTGTAGATGTGCGAATTCAATTCCAATCTGCAGTGCATCCAATGTTAATTTCAAGCGAAGCTCCAAGTGAAGTACCTCATAACGAGTTATTACAGTTATTAACACCAATTCGTACACACCATACTTACTAATTTTTAAATAGAGAAAGAATCCAACTCATTATTTTGAATTGGATTCTTTTTTTGTACCAAATTTTAAATTTAAAGGGCATTTTAGCCAATTTATATATATAGAGTGTTTACCCCTTAAAACAAGGTGAAATGCATATAAACGGTAAAAATACTCAAAAATTTGAGTTTATCTTTAAAAAAAGGTATAATACAGAGGTAGAAAAGGCTGAGGTGATAATTATGAATAAAATGGAAATTGCAATTACAAATGACTTTATTACCTTGGGTCAATTGTTAAAAACTGCAGACATTATATCTAGTGGAGGTATGGCAAAAGCATATCTGCAAGAATTTTATGTTTATGTTAATGATGAAGAGGAACAAAGACGTGGAAAAAAACTTTATCCTGGAGATATCATCGAACTTCCAGCTGAAGAATTAGAAATTGTCATTGTTTCCCAAGATTAGATACTTTATGAAACTTAAAAGACTACAATTAACGAATTTCCGTAATTATGATGAGTTAGATTTATCTTTTAACGATGGACTGACCATTTTGACGGGAGAAAATGCCCAAGGAAAAACTAATCTCCTTGAGGCGATTTTTTTGTTATCAATGGCAAAAAGTCATCGCACGAATATTGATAAAGAGTTGATTAAATGGGATGACGAAAGTGCAAAAATAATAGGTGAAGTTGAAACGAAAAATTATGAGTTTCCTTTAGAATTACAATTTCAAAAAAAAGGTAAAATCGCAAAAGTTAATCATTTGGATCAACCTAAGTTAAGTTTATTTATTGGTAAGCTTAATGTAGTTTTATTTGCTCCTGAAGATTTACAAATTGTAAAAGGAAGTCCTAGTTTAAGACGCAAATTTATTGATGCCGAATTAGCACAGTCACATCCGGTGTATTTACAAGAGCTACTTGATTACAACCGAATACTTAAGCAAAGAAACAAGTTTTTAAAAGATTTTGGTCATCACACTAATTTCGATGAATTATATTTTGAAGTACTTACAGATCAATTAATTGAAAAAGCCGTTTCTGTTATTAAATACAGACGAAACTTTATAGAAAAATTGAATGATTATGCTGGAGAGATTCATTATGAGTTATCAAATCAACGGGATAAATTAACACTAAGTTATGACGCAAGTAGTTCAAAATTAAATTATAACGAAATAGATACACTTACTGAACAATTTAAAGAATTATTTAAATCAGCAATAGACCGTGAAAAATATCAAAGCACAACTGTATATGGACCACACCGAGATGACTTGTCTTTTTACTTAAATGATAAACTAGCATCTCATTTTGGTTCACAAGGACAACAGCGGACAATAGTTTTAAGCATAAAACTGGCTGAAATTGAGCTTTTAAATGAATTAATAGGTGAATACCCTATTTTGTTATTAGACGACGTCTTATCAGAGTTAGATGATCAAAGACAACATATATTAATGAGTCGAATCGAAGGAAAAATTCAAACTTTTCTAACGACTGCTACAATCGAAGGATTACAACTTGACAAACTCGATAATGCGAGTGTTTTCTATATTGAAGCAGGACAAGTGACACAGGAGTAAAGGAGATCAAATTTTGACAGAAAATCAACAAAATCAATATAATGCTGATCAAATACAAGTTCTTGAAGGTCTTGAAGCAGTTCGTAAAAGACCTGGGATGTATATTGGATCAACAAGTAGTGTTGGTTTACACCACCTAGTGTGGGAAATTGTAGACAATTCAATTGATGAGGCTTTAGCAGGACACGCTTCTCAAATTGAAGTTATTATTGAAGCCAATGGAAGTATCACTGTAACCGACGATGGACGTGGAATACCTGTAGATATCCAAGCTAAAACAGGTCGACCTGCAGCTGAAACTGTATATACGGTACTTCACGCTGGTGGTAAATTTGATGGAAGCAGTTATAAAGTTTCCGGGGGTCTTCATGGTGTTGGGGCAGCAGTTGTTAATGCTCTATCAACGAAATTAACTTTGGAAGTATACCGTGATGGTAAAATTCATCAAATGACTTTTGAACGAGGTAAGGTTGTTCAGGAATTGGAAGTAATTGGTGAGCATGAAGAAACAGGAACACGTGTTAACTTTATACCAGACCCAACAATTTTTATTGAGACAGTTAATTTCCAATATGATATTTTGAAAAATCGTATTCAAGAACTGGCTTTCTTAAATCGAGGTTTACAAATCTCTTTAGAGGATAAGCGTGTTGATCAAGAAGCGGAAGATACATTTTACTATGAAGGTGGTTTAGAAAGCTTCATTCATTACATCAATGAAGATAAAGAACCTTTACATGAAAATGTTATTTTCTTAGAAGGTGAAATTGATGATATCCAAGTAGAAATTGCGATGCAATATACAAATGATTACCATACACAGATTATGTCATATGCAAATAATATTCATACTCATGAAGGTGGAATGCATGAGACTGGATTTAGAACGGCATTAACTCGAGTGATCAATGACTATGCTCGACAAAATAACTTAGTCAAAGAAAATGATGATAACTTATCTGGAGACGATACTCGTGAAGGTTTAACAGTTATTATTTCGATTAAACATCCAGATCCACAATTTGAGGGACAGACTAAAACTAAGTTAGGTAACTCTGAAGTTCGTACAATTACTGACCGTTTATTTAGTCAGGAAATGCATACTTTTATGTTAGAAAACCCTAAAGTAGCTAAACTAATTGTTGATAAAGGGGTTCTTGCTCAAAAAGCTCGTAACGCTGCTAAACGTGCACGTGAAATGACGCGTAAACAATCTGGTTTAGAAATTGCCAATTTACCAGGTAAATTAGCGGATTGCTCAAGTCGTGACCCAGAACAATGTGAATTATTTATTGTTGAGGGGGACTCTGCGGGGGGATCAGCGAAGCAAGGTAGAAATCGGATGTTCCAAGCGATTTTACCAATTCGTGGTAAAATTTTAAATGTTGAAAAAGCCTCAATGGACCGTATCTTAAGTAATGAGGAAATTCGTTCACTATTTACAGCAATGGGAACAGGATTTGGTAGTGAATATGACATTACTAAGGCTCGTTATCATAAATTAGTTATCATGACCGATGCGGACGTTGATGGTGCACATATTCGTACGCTATTATTAACTTTAGTTTATCGATATATGCGACCATTACTTGAAGCAGGTTATGTTTATATCGCTCAGCCACCTTTATATCAAATCAAAGTTGGTAAAAAAGAGATTTATTTAGATACAGATGAACAGCTAAAACAGTGGCGTGAGGAAAATCCCGATGCACGCTACAAACTGCAACGTTATAAAGGTTTAGGAGAAATGAACTACGATCAATTGTGGGAAACGACAATGAATCCAGAAAATCGTCGATTCTTAAAAGTAACCGTTGAAGACGGTGAAGAAGCTGATGCAGTAGTAAGTATGTTAATGGGTGAAGAAGTTCAACCACGCCGTGAATTTATTGAAGAAAATGCTGTATATGTTCAGAATTTAGACGTGTAATGATGGACTATTTAATTAAGAGAGGAATGAAATAATGAGTGAACTTTTTGGCGAAAATCACCGCCCTTATGAAGTTATAGATCTTCCTAAAGAAATGCGTACATCATTCTTAGATTATTCGATGAGTGTTATTGTTGCTCGTGCTTTACCGGATGTTCGTGATGGTTTAAAACCAGTTCAACGTCGTATTTTGTACGGAATGAATGAATTAGGTGTAACACCGGATAAACCTCATAAGAAATCTGCACGTATTGTTGGGGATGTAATGGGGAAATATCACCCTCACGGTGACTCAGCTATTTATGAAGCGATGGTACGTATGGCACAACCTTTCAGTTACCGCGAAATGTTAGTAGATGGTCATGGTAACTTTGGTTCTGTCGATGGTGATGGAGCTGCCGCAATGCGTTATACGGAAGCACGAATGAGTAAAATCGCATTGGAAATGTTACGTGATATCAATAAAGATACAATTGATTTTAAACCTAACTATTCTGAAGAAGAAAAGGAACCTGTTGTCTTACCTGCTCGCTTCCCTAACTTATTAGTTAATGGAGCATCTGGTATTGCGGTTGGTATGGCTACCAACATTCCCCCGCATAATTTAACTGAAGTAATCGATGCTGTTGTTCTATTGATGAATAACCCCGATGCAACAACCGAAGACTTAATGGAAGTATTACCAGGGCCAGACTTTCCAACTGGTGGTATTGTTATGGGGAAATCAGGGATTCGTAAAGCATATGAAACAGGTCGTGGTAAAATTATTATTCGAAGTAAATTCGAAATTGAAGAATTACCAAATGATCGTGAACGCATCGTTATTACGGAATTACCTTATGGAGTTAATAAAGCTAATTTAGTAAAACGTATTGCTGATTTAGCTCGCGAAAAAAGAATTGATGGTATCACTTACGCTAATGATGAGACGGGCCGCGAAGGTATGCGTGTAGTTATTGAAGTAAGACGTGATACTAGTGCTAATGTTGTTTTAAATAATTTATTTAAATATACACCCCTACAAGTATCTTTTGGTTTCAACATGCTAGCCATCGATAAAGGTGTACCGAAAATTTTAAGTTTAAAAGAAATTTTAGTAAAATATTTGGATCATCAAGAAGAAGTAATTCGTCGCCGAACTGAATTTGAAAAACGTAAAGCAGAAGACCGTGCTCATATTCTAGAGGGATTATTAGTAGCTTTAGATCATATTGATGAAATTATCAGTATAATTCGTAGTTCACCAGATGGTGAGACTGCTAAAGTTCAATTAATAGAAAATTACACACTAACGGATGTTCAAGCTCAAGCTATATTAGACATGCGTCTAGTGAGATTAACTGGGTTAGAACGCGATAAAATCCAAAGTGAATATGATGATTTAGTAGCACTTATTGCACGATTAACTGAAATTTTAGGAAGTCGTGAACGTATATATGAAATTATTGAAGATGAATTGAATGATATTAATTCTCGTTACAATGATCCTCGTCGTACTGAGTTACGTGTAGGTGAAATTACAGATATTGAAGATGAGGCTTTAATTGATCAAGAAGAAATTCTGATTGCTTTAACAAGTAATGGTTACATTAAACGTATGACTGAGGACGAATTCTCTGTGCAAAATCGTGGTGGCCGTGGTGTTAAAGGGATGGGTGTTGGAGATGACGACCATATTCAAACACTTGTATCATGTTCAACGCATGATACCTTATTACTTTTTAGTAACCTTGGTAAAGTATATTCAGCAAAAGGTTATGATATCCCAGAATACGGTAGAACAGCTAAAGGATTACCAATTATTAACTTAGTTAATATTGAAAAAGGCGAAGAAATTAAAGAAATCATTCCAGTTAATAATGCGGATGAAGAAAATAATGTTGCCCATGAAGATAAATTCTTATTCTTCGTAACTAAGACAGGAACAGCCAAACGTACTAATGCGAGCGAATATTATAATATAAGAAATAACGGTTTAATTGCATTGAACCTTAAAGAAGACGATGAATTAGTTAAAGTATTAGAAACTGATGGTACTAAACCTATTATTATTGGTACTCACGAAGGAAATGCAATTACTTTTATGGAAGATGACGTACGAGACATGGGACGAACAGCGACAGGTGTCCGTGGAATTCGATTACGTGAAGGTGACTTTGTTGTTGGAGCAGGTATTCTAGAAAAAGATAGCGAAGTATTGATAGTAACTGAAAAAGGATACGGAAAACGCACTGCAGCTGATCAATATTCGATTAAGAAACGTGGTGGACTAGGGGTTAAGACTGCTGATATTCGTGAAAAATCAGGAAAACTAGCAGGTTTAATGGTAGTTGATGGAACTGAAGATATTCTGATTATGACTGATCAAGGTATTGCTATTCGTATGAAAGTTGAAAACATTTCGCAAACTTCACGTGCAACTTTAGGAGTGCGTGTGATTAGACTTGATGAAGATGCCAAAGTAAGTTCTGCCACAATAATTATTCCAGAAGAAGATGATGAAACTGAAACGGATGATATAAAAGTTTTAGAGGAATCGGACGAAATCGTAGAGGATGAATTATCAGAATCTGAAACAGATATATTAGAAGATGAATAATTAATAAAAAGTGATTTTGTTCTTGCAACTGATAAAGAATAAGCGTATAATAGAAAACTGTGAGTACATTAGTACTCTCCTTGCTCTATCAGATAGATAGGGCCACTAAGACCAAAAGGAGGTGCAGCGAATGAGCAGCCAAACAACAAAATATGAAATTTTATATATCATCCGTCCTGATATGAACGATGATGCTAAAAAAGAATTAGTAGAACGTTTCGATGGTATCTTAACAGATAACGGAACTGAAATTGTTGAATCTAAAGACTGGGCTAAACGTCGCTTAGCATATGAAATCAAGAAATACAAAGAAGGTATTTACCACTTGATTCAAGCTACAGCTGATGATTCAGAGGGAATCGATGAATTCCACCGTTTAGCAAGTATTAACCGTGATATCTTACGTTTCATGATTACTAAAGTTGAAGGTTAATTTGTTCCACGTGAAACACTTTGAAGGGAGACGTTCGATTTGAACTCAGTACAATTAGTAGGACGCTTAACAAAAGAAGTAGATTTACGATTTACCCAAAGTGGTGTTGCCGTAGGTAGCTTTACAGTAGCTATTGACCGCAATTATACTAACCAACAAGGTGAACGTGAAACAGATTTTATTAGATGTGTCATTTGGCGTAAATCTGCAGAAAATTTTGCGAATTTTACGCGTAAAGGTTCACTCGTAGGAGTTGAAGGGCGCATCCAAACTAGAAGCTATGATAATCAAAATGGTGAACGAGTTTATATCACTGAGGTTCAAGTGGATAATTTCCATTTATTAGAACCAAAATCAGTGACTGAACAAAGACCGCGTGAAACAAACCCGCAAGGTGGCTCACAAGGTAGTGGTTCATCATTCAACAACGACTTTAGTGGTGGATATAACAGTGGTAATAACAATTTTGGTGGTGGATCAACATCCCCTAACCAAAACAATTACTCTGGTAATAGCCAACCACAATATAATGGTAACAATAGACAACAACAGTCTACAGGAAATAATTTTGATACAGACTTCAATAGCTCGCCATTTTCAATTGATGGTGGCAAAGATATTGATATTTCTCAAGATGATTTACCATTCTAGCATCATAATCAGAGGAGGAATTTAAATGGCTCAACGTCGTGGAGGAAGACGCAGAAGAAAAGTATGTCACTTCTGTGCAAATCACATTGACCACGTTGATTATAAAGATACAGACTTATTAGGTCGTTTCGTATCTGAAAAAGGTAAAATTTTACCTCGCCGTGTAACAGGTACTTGTGCTAAACACCAACGTACTTTAACGGCTTCAATCAAACGTTCACGTACAATGGCTTTACTACCATTCGTAGTACAAGACTAATTTAAAATATTTAATGGGGATTCCGTTTAGGAATCCTCTTTTTTTGCATATGAAAAAAATGAAGTAATAAAATGCAAAATATATGATATGTTAATGGTGGTAATGTGTGTATTTAATATTCATCTCACTCTTAATTGATTATTTAATTGAACAGTTAAAAAAAAACGAATAATTCACTATATATAAATGGGTTTCACCATGAATTGCGTTTGATAAGTATATAATCAGAAAATATTGCACTAAGTTGTTTAATGCCCTTCTTTTCAGATTGTTTCAGTATTTTGATCTGTAAAATTTACATATTAAGGGCTGTTTGATAATATGTTATCAACGCTAATCCAATCACATCAATAGTTTGAATCGTGAAACTTAATGAATAGTCGTGCCTAGTAAGAGTAATTGATAATTAATCGCTTGAAGTTATCTACTCAAATGTTTCACATGAAACATTTGAGTAATTGTTCCATGTGAAACATCCTTGCAGTAGATTGGCTATCTAACGCTCTTTATGATAAAATGTAAAGGTATTTATAAGTGAGGTGGCAAATGAATTTCAAAGAAAAAATCACTGAATTTCTCAAAATATTTCATTCCTTAGAAATCAGTTGGCAAATTTATAGTTTAATCATTCTTTACATCCTGGTGATGATACTTTCGTTCATCATTAACTGGCGAATAGGCCTAATGTTATTAGTGTTATGTCTAATCGTTATACTCTTCTTAGTGATTAATGCCCAAAACTTCGTAAGAAATCTGAATACATTGGCTAATGAGATTTCAAAATCTGCTTCTGTAGCTGAACAAGACTCTTTATATCGAGCACCTTTAGCAATAATAATTTATGATAATAATAAACGTGTTCGTTGGATTAATCCAGAATTTCAAAATATTTATCAAAGTAAAGATCTTCTAGGAGAAAAACTAGAAAATATTGATAAAGAGCTGATTGCTATGCTTGAAGTGCCTGATGATAAAGATTGGCATATTATGTCTTTAAATGGATATAGCTTTAGAGTCTTACATCGCCGTGAAAATCAATCACTGTATTTATTTGATGTTACAGAAGAAATTAGGATACAAGAAAATCGTAAATATGATCAGCTAGTTTTTGGTTACATGTTTTTGGATGATTATAATGAAGTTTCAGAGTCGATGAGTGATGAACAAGCAGCGAAATTTGACTCAGATTTATTAAATGATTTAAACCAATGGACAAGCAGCTATGGAATTTATTCAAAACGATTAGATGATGAACGTTTCATTCTGATAATGAATGCTAAAACATTGAAAGAACTAGAAAAGAATAAATTTATATTCTTCGAGGATTTACATGAAAAAAATTATGCTAGAAATGTTCCAATCTCAATTAGTTTAGGAATTGCTTTCTCAGATGCTGAGACCTATACCATCAAACAGTTAGAACAGATTGCACAGTCGAATTTAGACTTAGCCTTAGGTCGTGGTGGAGATCAAATCGTAGTTAGAAGCCCAAATGAACGTGCTCGTTTTTATGGTGGAAAATCTAATCCAACCGAGAAAAGGTCAAATATACGTGCAAGGTTAGTATATCAAGCATTAAAAACTCAAATAGAACAAGCGAGTAATGTACTTATTACTGGACATAAAATCCCAGATACTGATTCAATAGGTTCGTCTATTGGTATTCAAAAAATCGTATCATATGCAAACAAAGAAGCAAGGATTATTGTAAATCCTAAAGAATTTAATCATGACATCGAAGAATTATTAAGATTACCCAATGCACCAAACTGGGACAATATTTTAATAAATCATGAACAGGCAGAAGATTTTATTAACGAAGATACATTAATAATAATGGTAGATCATAGTCGTCCTTCATTAAGTGAAGGTCAAGCATACCTTGAAGGTAAAAACATCGTCATAATTGACCATCATCGTCGTAGTGAAGAGTTTCCTGAAAACACAGTATTATCTTATATTGAAATTTACGCGTCATCTACATCTGAGTTGGTGACTGAATTCTTTATTAATATGCGTAATACAAAGAAAGCACTAAATAAATATTCAGCCACTGCTCTCTTAGCTGGTATAATAGTAGATACGAATAATTTTTCTAATCGTACAGGGTCACGTACTTTTGATGCAGCCAGTTATCTGAAGTCTCGTGGAGCAGATATTACTCAAATTCAGAGTGTACTTAAAGAGGATTTTCCATCTGTTATTCAAAGAAATAAACTACTAGAAACTGCGAAGTTTTTATATGATGGCTATGCGGTAGCTGTAGGTGATGAAAATCAATTAATAGATAATGTTATTGCATCACAAGCTGCTGATATCATGCTTGATATCATTGATGTGGAAGCTAGTTTTGTAATTTATCGAAGAAGTGAGAATACTATTGGTATTAGCGCACGCAGTTTAAATAAAGTTAATGTACAAACAATTATGGAACGTTTAGGTGGAGGTGGCCATTTATCTAATGCTGCTACTCAAATCCCAGATGTAACCATTGAAGAGGCTTATAACCTCTTAATTAAAGAAATAGAATTTGAACAGGAGGAATAATCATGAAAGTGATTTTATTAGAAGATGTAAAGAAACAAGGTAAAAAAGGTCAAGTAGTAGAGGTTTCGGATGGTTATGGCCGTAATTATCTAATTAAAAATGGTTTAGCTAAAGAAGCTACGGGTGCTGCAATGGGCCAACTAAAAGCCAAGCAAAAAGCAGAAGCAAAACAAGCTGAAGAAGATCTAGCAGAAGCAAAAGAATTAAAAACTAAGCTTGAAGATGAAACAACGGTTGTAACAGTTAAAGCAAAATCTGGAGAAGATGGCCGTTTATTTGGTACCATTACTTCTAAACAAATTGCTGAAAATTTAGAAAAGCAATTTAAAATTAAAGTAGATCGTCGTAAAATTGATTTAGCTAATAATCTAGCGGCACTAGGACATTATAATGTTCCTATTAAGTTGCATACAGATGTAGATGCTAAAATTCGTGTACACGTAATTGAAGCTTAATTAAACTAATAAAAACACTATTATTTCGCAAATAATGGTGTTTTTTTATTACTCCAAATTTTATATAGTCGTATTGTAAGAACCAACGTTATAAAGGTAAATTTATTAAATAATAGTTATCAACAATAATAAATGTTTCACCGTTAATTAATAATATAGACGTTGTAGGAGATTAATTAATGTAAAAGCTGTGTATATCTGAGATTTGTGTGTAGTGTGGCTCAAATATTATGATGTTAATTGGATTTTGCACATGTGGAAAAAGAAGGAAATATTAAAAACGTTTACCTGTGCATAACTCTGTGGATAACTGTGAACATCTGTTCGTAACTTTTGAGAGGTCTTTATTGAATAGTTTTGCACAGTCAAGTATACTAGATAAGAAAACTTATAACAAAATCTAAAATGAAAGTAGGTAAAGTATGGAAAATCCATTAGATAAACAGATGCCTTTTAGTGACGAGGCGGAGAAATCTGTACTCGGAGCGCTTTTCTTAGATCCGCAAAAAATGCCTACAGTACAAGGAATTATAAATGAAGCGGATTTTTATAAGCAAAGACATCAATATATTTTTCAAGCGATGGATACGATCTATAATAAAAATACAACCATTGATATTATTACGTTAGCTTCACAGTTAGACTCATATGATCAACTGGAAAATGTAGGTGGTAGAGAGTATCTTGTTGAATTGCTATCATTTACTCCAACATCGGCTAATGTTGAGCAATATGCTAATATCATAAAAGAAAAATCTGTTCTACGTCAGTTGATTGAAGCAAGTACGCGTATCAGTCAAGCTGCTTACGAAGAAGGCGATGATATTCAAAATATCGTTGACCAAAGTGAAAAATTAATTCTTTCTATTGGTGAAGGAACTCAGAGTAACCGACCACAGTCAATTAAACCAATAATAGATGAGGCAATGCAGAACATTATTGAACTCTCTGAACAAAAACAGGATATAGTTGGTTTACCTAGTGGTTACCGTGATTTAGATATGGTAACGAATGGTTTTCAACCTGACCAATTGATTATCCTAGCCGCTCGACCTTCGGTTGGTAAGACAGCCTTTGCTTTAAATATAGCCCAAAATATTGCTACAAAATCACGTGTTCCTGTCGTAATTTTCTCATTAGAAATGGGAGCAATTGACCTCGTAAATCGACTCATTTGTGCCGAAGGTAATATTAATGCCACTAATTTAAGAACAGGAAATTTAACGGATGATGAATGGAGTAGTTTTACAATTGCGACGGATAATTTAAGAAATTCACCAATTTTTATTGATGACTCTGCAGGTACACGTGTTTCAGAAATACGTGCTAAATGTCGTCGTCTAAAACAAGAAAACCCAGATTTAGGTATGATTGTAATTGACTACTTACAATTAATTGAAGGTAGTGGTAAAGAGAATCGTCAACAAGAAGTATCAGACATTTCACGACAATTAAAAATTATGGCCAAAGAGCTTAAAGTCCCAGTTATGGCGCTATCTCAGTTATCACGTGGGGTTGAGCATCGTCAAAATAAACGACCTATTTTATCAGATATTCGTGAATCTGGATCAATCGAGCAGGATGCTGATATTGTTGCATTCTTATACCGTGAAGACTATCATCAAAAAGATGAGGAACCGGAAGAAAATCCGGTTGAAGACGATTTACCGGACAATACCGTTGAAGTGATTTTAGCGAAAAACCGTGCAGGTGCCCGAGACACCGTTCGTCTATTATTTAAAAAGGAATATAATAAATTCTCAAATATGTCATTTATGAGTGAACCCCCTATGATGCCTCCAATGTAAAATGCCCGAGAAAATACTCTCCGGCATTTTATTCATTGTTAATCACAATAAAAAAATAAATTCTTTCTCTCAGCTTTTGCCGGGAGTTATTAAATCACATTGTGAAATAGATAACAAAAAGACTGAAGTAACTCAATCGTTCTCCAGTCTTTGGTAATATTGTTCAGTTTAAAATAAATGGTTAAAATTTAAAAGCTAAATTAACGCGTAATTGCCCAGTAGTTAAGTCCTTCATTAATCAAGATAGACTCATCAATACCTTGCAGACTATGTGCTTTTTCAGGATTGTCATTGGCATCATTAAGATATACTAAACCTTCAACAGAATCATAACCGCGAATAATGACAAAGTGTCCTACCTCAGTAAAAAAACCTTCGCCGACGGAAGCGATAATTAGTTTTCCTTCGTTAGAAGCTTCCATAGCTGATTGAAAGTTATTACCGAAGTTTTCAAGCTGATATCCGTATTGTATTGTAAAGTCTTCAAAGATTTGCCAAGATGTACCATCAGGTGTGTAATATCGATCACCTGACCAATCTAAGACATCTTTAGGTGTGACATTACGGTTATCTAAATAACTTTGTGTCATAGCTAAAGTTACAATGGCGCAACCATTTTCATAAAGTTGCTTACTGCCAGTATTTCCATAAGGCAAAGAACCCCATTTTGGTGAAGTTTGAATGATTAATGGAATATTTAATTGCTTAGTTCCATTAGCTGCCGATGTATATTGTGCAGGAAATTTTGGTAAGAAGCTGGAACCTTCGACTGTGATATCCATACTATTTGCAGATAAAGCCTGTAAAATATGAGACTGAATATCTTTAAAATCTTGTGTTTGTAAAAGTTCATTCGTTGCATTTTGTACAATTTGGAAACCGGAAGATTCTTTAGGATTTACTTCATTTAAAAGTGTGGTTAATGTTTCTTCATTATATTCGATAGATTCAGGTTCTGATTCATCCTGTAAAGATGTTTGATCCGCTGATTCAACGACAGTTTCAGTAGAAAGAGTAGACTGAGTCACTAATTCTTGTGATGTAGTTTGAGTCATTTCAAATACAAAGTAACTAGCCGTAATTAGCATAAGACTGACAATCCCTAATATGATCCAATGGTTAGGTGGTTGTTTTTTACGCATAGAGCATTCCTTTCTTTTAGTTAGAATACTCATATTATACTTTATCGAATTCGAAATAGCCATTACGATTATGTGAAGGATATTTAAAGTTAATGTAAAAAAACATTACATAAACTGTCAAACTGGTTCACATTTAAGGGTTTTCGTTTTATAATAAGACTATTGGAGGGGATCAAATGTCAACAAAAGAATTTAGACGTAATTTAGCCGTATTTCCAATAGGGTCTGTCATGAAATTAACTGATTTAACAGCCAGACAAATCCGTTATTATGAAGATTTTGGTCTCATTAATCCACATCGAAGTGATACTAATCGTCGTTTATATTCATTAAACGATATTGATCGTTTATTAGAAATTGTCGAACTGATGGATGATGGATTAACATTAAAAGGAATTCAAAAACGGTTTGAATCTGGAAAAATGACTCAAACACAAGAACCTAAAGAATCTGAACAACTGAGTGACCAAGATGTACGACGTATTTTACGCGACGAATTAGGAATCTAGTAGGAGATGTTATATAACTATGAAGGAATGGACAAAAGAATCGATATTACAGGACGCCAAAGATAATAAGATAGCATTAGTTAGATTGATGTATACGGATATTCTAGGTAATATCAAAAATGTGGAGATTCCACATGCTCAATTAGAAAAAGCATTAGATGGTCATATAACATTTGATGGCTCTTCAATAGAATCATTCGTACGTCTAGAAGAAGCTGATATGCATTTACAACCAGATTATTCTACTTGGATGACGATGGAGGATATGCAACATGATAATCGTCATTTAGGCATTATTTTCTGTGATATCTATACAGTAGATGGAAATCCTTATGCAGGAGACCCACGTAGTAATTTAAAGAGAATCTTAAAACGCATGAATGATATGGGATTTTCAACGTTTAATATTGGTCCTGAGATGGAATTTTTCTTATTTAAACGAGATGAACAAGGGATTCCTATTTTAGAACCAACAGATGATGGAAGTTATTATGATATCGTACCCTTGAATAAAGCAGAAGCATGTCGTCGTGACATTATCTTAGAGCTAGAAAAAATGGGATATGATATAGAGATGAGTCATCATGAAGTGGGACGAGGACAACATGAAATCGATTGGAAGTACACGAATGCAGTCGAAGCAGCAGATAAAATTGTACTTTTTAAATTAGTCGTGAAGATGATAGCTCGTGGTCATGGATTATATGCCTCATTTATGCCAAAACCTTTAAATGGTGTTCCAGGATCAGGTCTACATTGTAATTTATCACTATTCGAAAATGATAATAATGTATTTTATGATGAATTTGGAGAACGTGGATTATCGAAAACTGCTTACCATTTCTTAGCAGGTTTATTAGAATTTGCGCCAGCCTATACTGCTATTGTTAATCCGTTGATTAATTCCTATAAGCGATTAGTTGATGGATATGAAGCACCTCAGTATATCGGTTGGAGTGAGAAAAACCGCTCTCCATTTGCTCGAATTCCCCGTGCACGTGGTAATTCAACGCGTATTGAAATGCGTAGCATAGATGCAGCTACAAATCCATATTTAGCTTTTGCCTCACTTTTACAGGCTGGACTTCAAGGTATTGAAGAAGAAATGATTCCACCTGCTGAAATTCGCCGTAATGTCTATATTATGTCTAAAGAAGAACGTCATCAAAAAGGCATTGTAGACTTACCTTACGACTTGGGAGCGGCAATTGATGAGTTAAAAGATAGTCCAGTTATTTTAGGGGCTTTAGGACCAGATATTGCTGATAGTTATATCGCAGGGAAACAGTTAGAATATCAGTCCTATATTAAATTTGTGAGCCAATGGGAAATTGATCGTTATTTTATGAATTACTAGTTAGCTAAGATTGGAATCAATACCTAAATACAAATATCATGTTTCATCAAAAGATAATGGAGGAAGAAAATGAATCATACAATTATGCAATATTTTGAGTGGTATTTACCAGACGATGGTAAGCACTGGGAAAATGTGAAAAATGACGCACCACATTTAAAAGATATCGGTATTACAAAATTGTGGTTACCACCTGCATCAAAAGCAACAGGCACAAATGATGTTGGATATGGACCTTATGATTTATACGACTTAGGTGAATTTGATCAAAAAGGTGCTGTTCGTACCAAATATGGTACAAAAGACGAATATATTGATGCGATTAATGCATTACAAGAAAATGGAATTATGCCAATCGCTGACATTGTTTTAAATCATAAAGCACAAGGTGATGAAAAAGAAACGTTTAGTGTCTTAAAAATGGATCCAGAAAACCGTCAAAAACCAATTAGCGAGGCTTATGAAATCGAAGGTTATACTCATTTCTATTTTCCAGGTCGTCAAGGAAAATATAGCGATTTCGAATGGCACTGGTATCACTTCTCGGGATTAGACTATGATGCGAGAAATGACGAAACTGGTATTTATCAGATTCAAGGTGAAGGTAAAGGTTGGGCAGATAATGAAGAAGTTGATAGAGAAAAAGGTAACTTCGATTATTTAATGTTTAACGATATCGACTATAGTCATCCTGAGGTTGTCGAAGAGACTCGTGCTTGGATAAAATGGTTTATTGAAACAACGGGTATTAAGGGATTCCGATTAGATGCAATAAAACACATTGATCGTGGATTTGTTGAAGCAATCATCCATAAAATTTATGAAGAAGTTGGAGAAGAGTTTTATGTATTCGGTGAGTATTGGAATGCTGACTATGAAACAAAAGCCGATTATTTAGAAGACATTGATTATTCATTTGATTTATTTGATGTTAAATTACATATGAATTTTTATGAAGCAGCATTACAAAATGAAAATTATGATTTAACAAAAATTTTAGATAAAACATTAATTGATGATCAAGCATGGAGCGCTGTTACTTTTGTTGATAATCACGATACACAAGCAGGTCAATCACTAGAGTCTGAAGTTGGGGCATGGTTTAAACCTCTAGCTTATGGACTGATATTGCTACTGCAGAATGGTCTACCGACTGTATTTTATGGTGATTATTATGGTACAAAAGGTGAAAATGGTCATGAAGGTTATCAAGAAATTTTAGATAAACTTCTTTATTTAAGAAAAAATTATGCATATGGTGATGAAACGCGTTATTTCGACCATTCAAATTGTATTGGATGGATTCGTTATGGTAATGAAGAGTATCCTGATGGATTAGTTGCATTAATTTCTAATGGTACAGAAGATGGATTCAAAGACATGTCATTGGGAGAATTCTATGCGGGTAAAACATTCGTTGATTATCTAGGTCATTATGAGGGAGAAGTTACTCTTGACGAAGCAGGAAACGGTCGTTTCATGGTGCATGAAAAATCGATTTCAGTTTGGGTAGTCAAAGATAGTTTAATTTAAGAAATTTTTGTGAGGATTAACATTTTTTGTTAATCCTTTGATAAAATAAAGAGTACAGTAAGAAGGTGGATAAATGACAGAAAATAAAACACGTGGTTTTGAAATTGTGAATGCTTATCAAGAGCGAGAAATATCACTACCGCATCGTTCAACTCATTATGCAGCAGGTTATGATATCGAATCAGCAGAAGAGATAGTATTACCAAGTTATTGGAAATCATTATTTAAGTATGTATTAAAACAAATGGGACAATGGATTCATCGAGAAGATGGCAATGATCTTGAACTAGAGGTAGATAAATTATTAAAACCGACATTAGTTCCTACAGGATTAAAAGCGTATATGTTAGATGATGAGTATTTACAGATTGTTAACCGCTCAAGTAATCCATTGAAACGTCGCGTTATATTACCCAATAGTTTAGGTATTATTGATAAAGATTATTACAATAACGATAATAATGAAGGGCATATTTATGTACAATTACAAAATTATGGTGTCAAAGATGTCGTGATTAAAAAAGGGGATCGAATTGCCCAAGGGATCTTTACAAAATATTTATTAACTGACGACGATATTGGTGGTATAAGTGAACGTGTAGGAGGCTTTGGATCCTCTGATAAATAGAAAATAGGAGGATGATTAGTTGGCCAAACAACGTATTATGTTTGAATGTATGGCTTGTGGTTACGAATCACCTAAATGGTTAGGAAGATGTCCTAATTGTGGTGGTTGGAATCAGATGGAAGAACAAATCCAGATGCCAGAAAATAAAAGCAAACCACAAGTGACTGTTTCATTAAATCGTGATAGTGGAGATAAAGGACGTGCTAAACGTTTATCCGAGATTAATTACGAAGAAACAAATCGAGTCTCAACTTCGTTTGATGAATTTGACCGCGTACTTGGTGGTGGAGTCGTTAATGGTTCACTTGTTTTAATTGGTGGTGATCCAGGTATAGGTAAATCTACCCTACTACTCCAAGTATCAATGCAATTAGCTAAAAGCGGTCAGAAAATTCTCTATGTATCCGGAGAGGAGTCTCTCTCTCAAATTAAAATGCGAGCAGAGCGACTGGGTGTTACTTCAGATAACTTTTATTTAATGGCAGAGACAGATTTAGCTTTTATAGCTAAAGAAATTGAAACCATTGTCCCAGATATGGTCGTAATAGATTCGATTCAAACGATGTCTGTACCTGAACACACGGGTGTTGCTGGTAGTGTATCACAGGTACGTCAAGCTACTGCAACTTTAATGCGTATTGCTAAAGATAATCAAATTGCTATTTTTATTGTAGGCCATGTTACTAAAGAAGGTAATATTGCGGGTCCTCGTATGTTGGAACATATGGTAGATACGGTACTGTATTTTGAAGGTGAAAAACATAATCGCTTTAGAATGTTACGCGCAGTAAAAAACCGTTTCGGTTCAACACATGAGATGGGGGTTTTTGAAATGCAAGATGTTGGTTTGCAAGAAGTTTCCAATCCATCACAATTGTTTTTAGAAGAACGTTTAGAGAATGCAACCGGTTCGAGTGTTGTTGCTTCACTAGAAGGAACACGTACGATTTTAACAGAAATTCAATCATTGATGACCCCTACAGTTTTTGGGAATGCGAAGCGTACAGCAAGCGGAATTGATTATCAACGTGTATCATTGTTATTAGCTGTTATGGAAAAACATTGCGGCTTATTGGTTCAAAATCAAGATGCTTTCTTTAAGACAACAGGTGGTGTCAGACTCGAAGAACCTGCCATTGATTTAGCCATCGCTATTAGCATCGCGTCTAGTTACTGGAATCGCCCTATTCGTATCAATGATTGTTTCGTAGGAGAAATTGGATTAACGGGAGAACTTCGACGTGTCTCTCAAATTCAAGAACGAATAAAAGAAGCCGATAAATTAGGATTCAAACGCATTTTTATACCAAATAGTAATGCTGACCATCTTGATTTAGAGGTTGATATCGAGATTATTCCAGTTAAAACAATTCAAGATGCTATTCGTATTGTCTTTCCAAAACAATAAAATAAGGAGGTGAAGTAATGATTAAAAAAATTATTTATACAATTCTTGCTGTAATTGGCTTAAGTTTTGGTTTAACATTGGGGCCGCTGATTTGGCAATTATTTCAAATAGATGGAGGTCTTTTATATAATCCTATTGTTAATGCTGTTATTTTTATGATTATTTTTATTTTATTAGGATTATTAATTGCTCCTTTAGTAGAAAAAGTGATCAAAAAAATGTTTGATATCTTAGCGCAACAAACAACATATGATCTTGTTATGGGAACTATCGGTGTATTTATTGGATTATTGATTGGGTACATGGTATCTCTTCCTTTCTCTAACTTTAATATTCCGGTTCTATCGGCAACTTTACCATTTATTTTAATGTTTGTTTTTGCCATAGTTGGTTATCAAACGGTAATGAGTCGTAAGCATGAATGGAAAGATGCTTTTGCTCGTTTCCAAAAGCCAGTTGAAGCTGAAGTCGAAGTTGAAAGTCAAATGCTTGAAAGAAAAGCAGACGATACTTTTCATCGCTACAAATTATTAGATACAAGTGTTATAATTGATGGCAGAATTGCTGATATTGTGAAGACAAATTTCTTAGAAGGAATACTTGTTATTCCAAATTTCGTCTTGCATGAATTACAATTAATTGCAGATTCTGGAGATAGTCTTAAACGGTCAAAAGGTCGTCGAGGTTTAGATATTTTAAATGAGTTACAAAAAGATGATTCAGTAAATATTGAATACTATGAAGGTGACTTCGAAGACATCAATGAGGTCGATAGTAAATTAGTGCGTTTAGCTAAATTAATCGATGCAGCTATTTTAACGAATGATTACAATCTAAATAAAGTCTGTGAGTTTCAAAATATTCCAGTCTTTAATATCAATGAATTGGCAAATGCAGTTAAACCTGCAATGATACCTGGTGATGAGATGACGGTAACTATTATTAAAACCGGTACAGAACGTAAACAAGGTGTAGCTTATCTTGATGATGGAACGATGATTGTAGTTGAGGATGGACAGTATTATATGAATCAGCGTGTACCCGTTATTGTAACGAGCGCGATTCAAACAAATGCTGGACGTATGATTTTTGCTAAGTTGAGTCAAGCACAAATTGAGCAATCAGAAGCATCTATATAGGATGATTGAGAAAGGAAGTAATATATAAATGAGCGACAAAATTCGCGTGCGTTATGCTCCAAGTCCAACTGGAGAATTACATATAGGTAATGCTCGTACAGCATTATTTAACTATTTATTTGCCCGTCACAATGGTGGAGATTTTGTTATCAGAACAGAAGATACTGATACTAAACGTAATATTGACCACGGTGAGCAAAGTCAATTAGATAATTTGGAATGGTTAGGAATTGATTGGGACGAATCAGCATTAAAACCTGGAGAATATGGACCTTACCGTCAATCAGAGCGTATGGAAATTTATCAGCCTCTAATTGATCAGTTAATTGCTGAAGATAAAGCTTATAAATGTTATATGACAGAAGATGAGTTGGAAGAAGAACGTGAAGCTCAACGAGCTCGCGGCGAAATGCCACATTATGGTGGTCAACATGCTCATTTAACTAAAGAACAGCAGGAAGCATTTGAAGCTGAAGGCCGCGAAGCAGCTATACGTTTTCGTGTTCCAGCTGACAAAACATATTCATTTGAAGATTTAGTTAAAGGTCCAGTTACTTTTGAATCAAAAAATATCTCAGGCGACTGGGTTATTCAAAAGAAAGATGGCATGCCAACTTATAACTTTGCAGTAACGGTTGATGATCATTATATGGAGATTTCTCATGTTTTACGTGGAGATGACCATATTGCCAATACACCAAAACAAATGATGATTTATGATGCGTTTGGTTGGGATTACCCTCGTTTTGGACACATGACATTAATTATTAACGCTGAAACGAATAAGAAATTATCTAAACGTGACGGAGGTATTTTACAATTTATTGAACAATACCGTCGACTAGGTTACTTACCTGAAGCAATGTTTAACTTTATTGCTTTACTTGGTTGGTCGCCTGAAGGTGAAGAAGAAATTTACTCACCAGATGAGTTAGTTAAGATTTTTGATGTGGATCGTCTATCTACATCACCAGCATCATTCGATAATAAAAAATTAGAATGGGTTAACAACCAATACATGAAAGCAGCTGATTTAGATAAAGTGGTAGAATTAACATTACCACATTTACAAGAAGCTGGTTATGCTGAAGTTGAACCTGATAGTAAAGAAATGGATGCCATCACTAAATTAGTTTCACTTTATAAGGATGAAATTAGTTATGGTGCTGAAATTGTTGACCATGTTGGTTTCTTCTTCAATGAAACATTATCTCTAGATGATAAATCTACAGAAGAAATTAATAATGAAACTGCTCCTGTTGTTATCCAAGCAATGCATGATAAATTAGCTGAAATACCTTTATCAGAATTTGTAGCAGGAAATATCAAACCACTAATTAAAGAAATTCAAAAAGAAACTGGGATTAAGGGACGTAAACTATTTATGCCAATTCGTATTGCAACGACTGGTCAAATGCATGGTCCTGAACTAGCAGATGCAATTGAAGTTCTAGGTAAAGAAAAAGCCTTAAATCACATCACACAAGTTCAAGATCAAATGGCTTAATTTCAATATTCAAAAACCACCCTACTATCATATTAGTGAGGTGGTTTTTTTATAGTAGTAAATGATATCCGAGTCTGGTTAAAAGTCTAGGTACCAAAACTCGCATAAAATCATTGTCTTAAGAACATTGATTTTATGCGAGTGTTTTGTGTTATTTTTTATGGAAGTATTATTTTTCTAACGCGACATATTTATCTTCAGATAAGTTAGGAATCGTTAGCATTGTGATTAAGCTGATGATATAAAGCGATGCTAAGAAGACCATAACCATAGTGATTGAAGAGTGATCAAGAATATATCCAATTACAACAGATGAAAAACCACCAATAGCGCGTCCAACATTAAGAATTGTGTTATTTGCTAGAGAACGAATTTCGTATGGATATAATCGAGTAACAACTGCTCCATAACCACAAAACATACCATTTACAAAGAAACCAACGATTGCCCCACCGATTAATACAGTCATCGGTGTTGACGTAAATGAATAAAGATAAACACTGATAGCTGACATGATTAAGAAAATAGTATAAGCTAGGCGCGGACCAACACGGTCAATTAACTGACCAAATACCATCATCCCAATAGACATCCCAATAATTGTGGTAATCATCCAAGTAGTAGAACCAGAAACTGAGATATTCAATTGTGTTTGAATCATCGATGGTAACCAGTTCATCATCCCAAAGTATCCAGCAATTTGTACGGTGGTCATGATCATCAAACCGATTGTTTGTCGTGTGAGTGTGGGTGTTGCAAATAGTAATTTGAATGAGCCGACTTTTTCTTTGTCAGCATTTAATGAACCGCGGTCAGAAATTTCATCTTTATCGATCGCAAAGTGCATCCATGCTACAAATAGTAATGGAGCAAATCCGATTAAGAATAGTCCTCTCCATCCTAGAGTACCTAAGAATAAACCTGCGATAACTGCTGATGTAATTGAACCAACTTGACCAATTATTCCATTGAGTGAGCTAATTCGTCCCATATGTTGAGGTTTAACAATACCCGCCATTATTGCAATTGCAATACCGTATTCTCCTCCGACACCAATCCCAGCGATAAAACGCAAGATATAAAGATGTAAAATATTGTCTGTGAAGAAAATTAAACCAGTGGCAATTGAGAAAATAGCAACAGTAATTTTTAGCATGGTAAACTTATGGTATTTATCACCTAAAGCGCCAAAAATTAAACCTCCGACCAACATACCAATATTAGTAATTGAGGCAATTAAACCTGCTTCTGCTCCTTTTAAACCTAAATCAGCAATAATGGCTGTAAGTGTAAAAGATAGGAACATCACGTTCACATCATCTAAACCTGATGCGATAATTGAAGCAAATAATGCTTTTTTGTCATTTAATTTCATATTTATTTCTCCTTAATGATTGCTCTCGTCAATCTTTATTAATCGTTATAATTAATGGGTATGTGCCTCTGACCAAGCTTGAGGGTCTTGGTGCCAAGTCAGTAATGAATCTTGGAATTTAGCTAATTCTGGATTTTGACTAGCAACATCCACTAAATTTTCGTAATTTGTTAAAGTATAGTGACTTAAATGCGCTTCTCTAAAGTTATTTGTACCGATAGGTAACTGATAAGTCATAATCGCAACCGCGCCTAAAACCTCAAAACCTGCGTCTTTAACAGCTTGAGCAGCCCGAATCACACTACCACCTGTTGAGATTAAATCTTCAACCATAACCACTTTGCTCTCTTCTGCTAAGCGCCCTTCTATTTGATTACCTTTACCATGACCTTTTGCTTTATCCCGGACATAAACCATTGGTAACTCTAAACGATCTGCGATTAAAGCAGCATGTGGAATACCAGCTGTTGCAGTCCCAGCGATTGCTGTGGCATCAGGATAGTTTTCTCTAACTAAATCGACTAGACCATTAATAATATCGCGGTACAATTCTGGATAGCTCATTGTTAAACGATTATCACAGTATATGGGAGACTTTAACCCACTAGACCATGTAAAAGGCTCTTCTGGTGATAAAGAAACAGCTTCGATGTCTAATAAAATTTCAGCATAATGTTTTTCTCTTATTGTCATGGTACACTCCTTATCTTTCTAATAATGCTTTATTCCAATCGTCTTTCATTTGATGATAACTTGTAACAGGATCGACTGCCTGAGTAATAGGACGGCCGATGACTAAATAATCACTCATAAAATGTGCTGCTTGATGAGGGGTAGCAATACGTTTTTGGTCATCGTCATTACTTAACTCAGGACGAATACCTGGAGTGATAACTTGGAAATCATAACCCACAGCTTCTTTAATGTGTTTAGCTTCTAACGGTGAAGAAACGACACCATCTAAACCAGCTTTCTTAGCGATTGTTGCATAATGAATCACACTTTCTTCTAAAGTATACTTATGATCAACTAACTGTTCGGTATGAACTTGTTCAGGACTTGTAGACGTTAATTGAGTAATGCCTACAATAATGGGACGTTTACCATTCGCGGGTGTTCCGTCAGTTAACCCTTCTACAGCAGCTTTTAGCATTGTAGAACCGCCCGGACAATGAACTGTAACCATGTCTACTTCCAAGCGTGCAAGACTTGCCATCGCACTTTTTACAGTATTTGGAATATCATGCAATTTTAAATCTAAAAAAATATGATGACCTCGCTTTTTTAGTTCATAAACAATCTTAGGCCCTTCGATGTAAAATAATTCCATACCAATTTTAACATTTAATCTTTCTGAGTTAAATAAATCAACAAACTCAAGTGCTTCACGACCATTTGGGAAATCTAAAGCAATAATTGGCAACTCTTTTTTCATATGCTTCCTTCTTTCTTCAAAATTTGGTCTAAAAAAATCCGTCACATACGTGACGGATTTAGAAAAATGTATAACTAGGCACACAAAAAGTATAGTCTGCTCCCCTAGTTCAAATTACATAGCTTCCATGTATCTCGTACACGATTAAAGACCTTTTAACTTAAAACGATATTACACCGAATGATAGACAGAGTCAAGTTAAATTAACTTAAAACGTTTCGCATTCGAAATTATAAATCAAATTCTTCTTTAAAATAGACATCGCGTTCTTCAAAAGAAACTTCGCGGTGAATTTGATGCAGCATCCATGTGTAGTTAAAACTGTCTAGGAAAGTTGCGTTTGATACTCCCATTTCCTGCATTTCTGTCACTTCTTGAATGGGTGTAGCACCAGAATCAACCGCTTTTAAAAAGGTTTCGTGGATATCAGGGACTAGGACATTGAACCAGATACTTTGAGGATTTTCTTGTGTAGGCGCTACTAGGTGATACTCTGGATTTTCGTCTAATAAATGAAAACGAGTCCCATAAATAGTAAAGACTACCTCGTTCAATCCAGTTGGATAATTTGTTTGTTCAATCACTTCTATATCAAAAATCGCTTGGTACTGTTTTAAAGCAGCTAAACTATCTTTTACTACTAAATCAATTTCTACTCCTGTAATCATTTAATCACTCCTTGAGTTTTTGTAAGTAAAATGTAAAGTAACTAGATCAATAATATCTTTACTCGAATTAACTATACAACTCTCAAAAAGTACTGACAAGTTTTTAGACTCTATTTAAACAATACAAATAGAGCATCGGAAGCTACCGTAAATCACTGTATTTTTAGCATAATCAATTTTGATAATATCTGTAAAACTATACTTATTTTTCAAAAAATAATATCTTGTCAATGTGTATTCAATCACAGTTGGTCAATAATATACTTTTTAAAAATGAATTTTAAGTTAAAAAACATTCAAAAATTGCCAGTTAAATTTGTAAACACCTAATATGATAACGCTTACTATTGATGTCAGGTTTTTGTCATCAATTTAATGTGAAAATAAATACAAATTTTACCCAAAACCCTTAGGAATTGAAAGGATATATGGTAGAATGAAATAAATTATCTCGAAATAAAGAGGACGGTGGTATAAATAAATAAGGAGACTAGGCATATTAAACTGATGGGGACAAATATCGATCTAATGGTAGTGCACCCTGAAGGATCCAGAATTTTAAATCACTTAGAAGATTTATTACATATTTATAATATGCGTTTTAGTGCAAACCGTGATGATTCGGAATTGATGCAAATTAATCAAGCTGCTGGGGTGCGCCCGGTGAAAGTCCATCCTGAAATGTTTGAACTAATCGCTTTAGGTAAAAAGCATAGCATCGCTAAAAATAGTTTATTAAATATTGCGATTGGACCGTTGATTAAACTATGGAATATCGGTTTTGATAATGCACGAGTACCTGATCAAGATGAAATTGATGAGGTATTAAAAGTCATTGATCCTAATCTGATTGAGTTAGATGAAGAGAATCAAACGATTTATTTAGCTAAAGATGGGATGGAGATTGATGTTGGAGCGATTGCTAAAGGTTATATTGCAGACCGATTAGTGGATTATATGAAACAAGAAGGAGTCGCTTCTGGTCTTGTTAATCTCGGTGGAAATTTAGTTACTGTTGGTCCAGCATTAAATAGACCTGATTATTATTGGCGTATTGGTGTCCAAAATCCGGAAGAATTAAGAGGACAATCCAGTTTAACGTTAAAAATATATAACCAATCCGTTGTTACTTCAGGTATTTATGAACGTAAATTAATGATGAATGGGCAAACTTATCATCATATTTTTGATCAAAAAACAGGATACCCTGTCGACACAGAAACGGCTAGTATTACAATCATTGCCGATCAATCAGTTGATTGTGAAATTTGGACCACTCGTTTATTTGGTCAAGAACCGCAACATATTATAAATGAAATTAATCAAACCCCTGGTATCGAAGGGGTTGTAATCACTCGAGATGGTAAATATCTTTTAAGTAATGTAGTAAATAAAGCGTAATTGCTAATTAAAAGGAGAAAATATATGAAAAAAATCATTGCAATTGTTGGGAATAATGCAGATAAATCAACAAACCGTAAATTAATTCAATATATTGCAAAACGTTATACAAATTTAGCAGACATTAAAATTATGGAAGTAAGAGATTTCCCAATGTTCAATAAACCTGCTGATATGGTTTTACCTGAATTTGTTAAAGAAAAAATTGAGCAAATTGAAAATAGCGATGGTGTTATTTTTGCAACACCTGAGTATGATCATGCGCCACCGGCTGCTTTATCAAATGCTTTAGCATGGTTAACTTATGGTGTTTACCCATTTGTTTCGAAACCGGTCTTAGTAACGGGTGCTTCTTATGGAACACTTGGCTCATCTCGTGCACAAACACAGTTAAGACAAATGGTGCGTGCACCTGAAACAAGAGCAAATGTCATGCCTGGAGCGGACTTTTTATTAAATCACTCATTACAGGCTTTTGATGAGGAAGGTAATTTAGTTGATCAAGAAAAAGTAGAGTTATTAGATGCTTTAATGAAAGACTTTATAACTTATATTGATGTTAATGCTCAATTAGTTGATGCGATTGCAGCAAATAAAAAAGCCGCTGTAGAGCATTCATGGGATCAGCCATAAGGGGAGGTAAATTAATGAAATTAGTAGGTATTATTGGATCAAACAGTGATGTATCATACAACCGTATTTTAATGCAATATGTTGAAAAAGCACATCGTGATTTATTCGAGTTAGATGTAGTAGAAATTACAGATGTACCAATGTTCAATGTCTCAGATGATAAGACAGATAGCCCGGTGATACAAGATATTAATCGCCGTGTTGCTGCAGCTGATGGTGTGATTATTGCAACTCCAGAACACAATCATACAGTGCCACCAGCATTAAAGAGTTTAATTGAATATTTAACTTATAAAGTTCATCCATTCGAAGGTAAGCCAGTGATGATTATTGGGGCATCATTACTTTCTCAAGGTACTTCTCGTGCACAATTACATTTACGTCAAATTCTTGAGGCACCAGGAGCAGGGGCGTTTGTTTTCCCAGGTAATGAATTTTTATTAGGAGATGCTAAATCAGCTTTCGACGATAATGGAAATCTTAAAGACCCTGGTACAAGTAAATTCTTACGAGAAACTTTACAGAAATATTTAGAATTTGCTGGCATTATTAATCAATTAAATCCTCACTATAATAAAGATGCAGATGCACAATCTGGTGCTAGCGAAGAAGCGGGTGATGATGCAACTACATCAGCATCACAACAAGGTGAACCAAAAGAAGATTTATGGTCAACAGAAGATATTGATACTACAATCAAAGGCTTAGATAAAGAAGCTGAGGATTGGGTTGAACAAGCAAGTGAAAAGACTAAAGCTGTTTCAGGTGATGATTATGTTAAGTTAAATCATGGTGTTTTAACAGTAAACCAAATTAATTACATGTTAAAAACAGTGTCTTATGAAGCAACTTATGCTGATGACAATAATCAGTTCATCTATTACAACCACACAAAACCAAAAGAAGCGATGTTAGGTGGACGTATGCTTGGGCAAGTCGGTTCATCATTAGCGGGAGTTCACCCTGATCGTACATTCCATAATGTCTCTTATGTTATCGAACAGTTACGTTCTGGTAATCAAGATGAAGTACGTGTTCGTATCCCAGGTAAACCGGGACAATTTAAAATCCATAATTACCGTGCAATGCATGACAGCGATGGGCGTTACCGTGGTATTCATGAAATGATTTTTGACCTGCAACCATGGGTTGATTGGTACTTTGAACAAACTGGTGGTTTAGTAGTTAAAGCTGAAGATGCGACAAGCTCTGCGTCAGTTTCAGCAGATGATGAAAAACCAGATGCAAATACATCAGCTTCAGAGTCAAGTTCTGATAGTCAAGATGCAGTAACAAGTGCTACATCTAAAGCAGCCACTGAAGCAGAGGATTTATGGGCAAGTAGTTCAATTAAAACAACGATTGAAGGCGTTGATAAAGATGATGAAAACTGGGTTGAAAAAGCAGCAGAAATTACAAATGCAGCTGAAGGTGAAGATTATGTCCAATTAGACCGTGGTATCCTAACTGTGAACCAAATTAATTGGTTACTAGAAACGTTACCTTATGAAGCAACTTATGCAGATAATAACAATCAATTTATTTATTATAACTTTACAAAAGCTAAAGAAGATATGTTAGGTGGACGTCAGCCTTGGCAAGTAGGATCTTCATTAGCTAAAGTCCATCCAGACCGTGCCTTTGCAGGTGCTGCTTGGGTAGTGAATCAATTACGTAATGGACGTGAATATGTTCGTGTTCGCATTCCAGGAGCACCAGGTCAATTTAAAGTTCATAATTACGTTCGTATGGAAGATGAAAACGGCGAGTATGCTGGAATTCATGAAATGATTTTCGACTTACAACCATGGATTGATTGGTATTTAGAACACAACCAAGGTAAACATACAGCAACTGATGCTACGTCTGGAGCAAGTCAAAAAACAGAAGTAAAAGCTGAGGCGTTTTCTGGTGAAGATAGTACTCACTTAACAATGAATCCAAAGCAACAAGGTGCAACAGCCGATGCTGTTACAGGAGCTTCAGAATCAGACCATAGTGGTTCAACAACTTCTAAAGGTGAAATTCATGAAGATATGTTTGCCCGTCACGTTGTAGATACAACAATCATTGGTCTAGATAAAGATGCAGATGATTGGGTAGAGCAAGCGGCTGAAAAAACAAATGCAGCCAAAGGTTCGGACTATGTTCAATTAGACCGTGGTGTGTTAACGGTTGATCAAATTAATTGGATGCTATCGACATTACCATACGAAGCTACTTTTGCAGATGACAATAATCAATTCATTTACTATAATCAAACAAAACCACGTCATGAAATGCTAGGTGGCCGTGGTCCATGGCAAGTTGGTTCATCATTAGGTACAGTTCATCCAGAACGTGCGAATGATGGTGCAGCGTGGGTTGTGAATCAATTACGTACTGGCGAGAAAGATGCCGTAACTATAAATATTCCAGGAGCACCTGGTCAATTTAAAATTCATCACTATGTTGGAATGCATGATGCTAACGAAAAATACCGTGGGGTTCATGAAATGATCTTTGATTTACAGCCATGGATAGATTGGTATCTAAAAGAAACAGGTCAATCATTAACAGGTGGTCATGATGCGTCAACAAGTGCTTCTCAAGCAGAAGATAAAGAAACAGCAACACCAATTGAAACACCAGCGCCAGATAATGATGCAACTTCCGAAGCAACAGAATAATCAATCAAAAGACGTTTACAAATAAGTGAACGTCTTTTTTAATGCAATCAAATAAAAAGAAAAAATGTAGATAAGTAGTGAAATGATGCACCGTAACATGAACTTGTTTAGAACTTTATTCATTTAATAACAGGTCAAACCATGTTATTATAAGAGAGATAAGTTTCTTAACAGAAAAGAAAAGTTAGAAAAAGAATGGAGTTAGCTATGACAATTAAAATTTATAATACTCTAACCCGACAAAAAGAAGAATTTAAGCCTATTGAAGAAGGTAAAGTAAAAATGTATGTCTGTGGGCCGACAGTATATAACTATATCCATATTGGTAATGCACGTAGTACAGTAGCATTTGATACTATTCGCAAGTACTTTGAATATCGTGGTTTTGATGTAAATTATGTATCAAACTTTACGGACGTGGACGATAAAATTATCAAAGCAGCTCAAGAAGAAAATTTAACGACGAAAGAATTAGCTGATAAATATATTGCTGCCTTTCATGAAGACACTTCAAGAATTAATGTTAAAAAAGCAACGACTCATCCACGAGTTATTGATCATATTGAAGAAATTATTGAATTTGTTAAAGATTTAATTGATAAAGGGCATGCTTATGAATCAGGTGGTGATGTCTATTTTAGAACATCAAGTTATGACAAATATGGTGAATTGTCAGGCCAATCGCTTGATGAATTAATTGAAGGAGCTAGTCAACGTTTAGATGACGAGGAATTAGCACGCAAAGAAAATCCGGTAGATTTTGCCTTATGGAAAACAGCTAAAGATGGTGAAGTTTCTTGGGAATCACCTTGGGGTCTGGGGCGTCCAGGTTGGCATATCGAATGTTCGGTGATGTCGACAAAATATTTAGGCAATACATTAGACATTCATGGTGGCGGCCAAGATTTAACTTTCCCACATCACGAAAATGAAATTGCTCAATCAGAAGGGCATAGTCACGAAGTATTTTCAAACTATTGGATGCATAATGGTTTTGTTACTTTTGGTGGTGACGGAGAAAAAATGAGTAAATCACTGGGGAACTTTGTGTTACTACGTGATCTATTAGAAGAAGTGGATCCTATGGTCGTTCGTTACTTATTAGGGACTGTCCACTACCGAAGCCCGTTACGTTATGATGCGAATGCGCTTAGTAATGCACGCACTAATATTCAAAAAATCAAAGAAGTGTTACGTCGTTTAGATACACGTATGGAACTAGCTAAAGAAACTAACAATGAAACAGAGCAAACGCAAGAGACATTAAAAAAACTTGAAGCAGCTTTTGTAAAAGCCATGGATGATGATTTCAATGCATCAAATGGGATGACTGTTATCTTTGATTTAATTAAACATATCAATCATTATTTGGAGCAATCAGACGTTGAACAAGCATCTTTAAAATTATTTAACAATCAACTAGAACAATGGTTAGAAATTTTTGGTATAACACTATCAAATAATGAGGAAATTGATGATGAGATTGAAGCGTTGATTGGAGAGAGAAATCAAGCGAGAGCAGACCGTAATTTCCAACGTGCCGATGAAATTCGTGATCAATTGAAAGACGCTGGCATTTTATTAGATGATACCCCGCAAGGAACAACTTGGAAAAGAGTGGATAATTAATTGGATAAAGAAGTAAATTACCAGCAATTAAATGGAGCAGCATTAGCTTATTTAGGAGATGCTGTTTACGAGATAGCTATTCGCCATTATATTTTAACAACTGGCCATACCAATCCTAATCAACTCCATAAAGCTGCTGTAAAATTTGTTGGTGCTAAAGGACAAGCCAAAATTATCAAAACTTGGATTGATCAAGATGATATTTTAACAGAGGAAGAAATTACTATTTATAAACGTGGTCGTAATCACAAAGCAAATACAAAAGCTAAAAATGCCTCTATTCAAGATTATCGTCAAGCGACTGGTTTTGAGGCACTCATGGGTTGGCTATATTTATCAGGAGAAACGGACCGCCTTGAAACTTTAATTCAAGCTGGTATCCAGTTGATTGAAGAGGAGAATGAAGATGAGTAAGTCTCATGAAGAACAAACGAATCAAGAGATTATATACGGAAAACATGCCGTTTTAGAAGCACTATCTGGAGATTCATCTATCAATAAATTTTACTTACAAAATGGGTTGAATAAAAATAGAATAAACGATATATTAAATATGGTGAACAAACGCCATATAGTAATATCAGAAGTACCAAAAACAAAACTTGATGAATTAACATCGAACGGAAATCACCAAGGTGTTGCTGTTTCAGTACCACCTGTTGCATATCAAACACTTGATGATTGTTTTACATTAGCTAAAGAACGCGGAGAAGAGCCATTCTTTCTAATTTTAGATGGTATCGAAGATCCACATAATTTAGGATCAATTATCCGAACGGCTGACGCGGTTGGAGTTCATGGTATTATCATACCTAAACGCCGTGCTGTTGGGCTGACTAATGTCGTAGCAAAAACATCTACGGGAGCCATTGAACATGTCCCAGTTGTAAGGGTGACAAATTTATCTCAAACAATGGACCAACTAAAAGAGAAAGGGCTTTGGATTTTTGCTACAGCAATGGACGGGGAAGATATGCGCGATTGGAATAGTCAAGGACCAATTGCCTTAATTATTGGAAATGAAGGCCAAGGAGTCTCAGAAAAATTATTAAAAAATGCAGACGGTACTGTCACAATTCCTATGGTAGGACATGTGCAAAGTTTAAATGCAAGTGTTGCCACAGCAGTTTTAGCCTATGAAGTTGCTCGTCATCGTATCCCGAAATAAGGTGATACAATGAAAAGACAAGAGGTTTTAATTGTTGATGGATATAATATCATTGGATCGTGGCCAGAACTAGATCGCCTCAAAAAAATAGATGACATTCAATCTGCTCGTGATTTGTTATTATTTGAATTATCTAATTACCGAAAATATCGTGAGATAAAAATCATCGTTGTTTTTGATGCACAATTTGTGCCGGGAATCACCCAATCCTTTGAAGAATTTGATATACAGGTAGTTTTCACCAACGAAGGAGAAACGGCTGATAGTTATATAGAACGCGAAGTAAAAGAACATATCAATGCCTTGACACGCGTCGTCGTCGCAACAAGTGATGCCGCGGAGCAATGGATGGTATTTCAACAGGGTGCTCTACGCAAATCAGCGCAAGAGTTAAAGATTGATATCGATCATACTAAAAAACAAATTAGTAATGATGTGCGTGATTACTATAATACACTCCAAAGAAGAAGAAGTCCTTGGAAGACAGATGATCTGGAACAATTAGACTTTTTACGCCATCATATTGATAAACCAAAATCTTAACTTTCCTTAATAAATTTAGGAGCATATAATGGAAACATTGATGTATGATGATCAAACCACTTTAGAAGAGATTGTGCTGAGTTTACAGGAAGATTTTGATGAAGAGTTATTTAGATATTTGATTAGTCGAGTAAAACCTTTAATACGTTCTACAATTGCTCATTATGATCAACAGTATATTGAGTATGATGACTTATACCAAGAATGTGTAATTACATTGCACCGTGCGGTGTTAGGTTACAAGGTAGAAACAAAGGCTTATTTCATTTCTTATTATAGAATGAGAGTTAGACATCATTTACAAAGACTCTTCAAAAAATATTATGCAGAAAAACGTGGTCAAGGAAAAAGTTGGTTGAATGTTTCCTTGAGTGCAAAACTCTTCCAAAATGACAGCAATTCAAATTCTTTTGAAAGTGCAATAAAATCATCCGTACCTACTGGGGAAGAAATCTCGATTGTTAAAGAAGTTTTTGAAAGTTATGTGAGTAAATTAGAGGAACGAGAAAGTTATCATGTTTATCTAAGTGCTAAAGGACATACAGTGAAAGAAATTTCAGAAAAAACAGGTTTAACATTAAATCAGACGAGATATGTACATCGAAAATGTCGTCAGAAATTTGACGATTTTCTAGTTGATTAATTAATAAGTTAAGTAGACAGCTGTAATGGCTGTCTATTTTTGTGTAAATGAACCAATAACCATAAACTTTCCTTGACAAAAGTGAAGATTGTTTTATATTATGATAGAGTATGAAAATAAATAGGAGGGTTGCCTGTGGCGAAACAACGTAAAGGCGCTTTAGCATGTACAGTCTGTGGCCAACGCAATTACTCAATGACACCGACACAGACTGGTCAAACAACACGTTTAGAAGTTAAGAAATTTTGTAAATATTGCAATAAACACACTTTACATAAAGAAACGAAATAGTGTTTGATAATTGGAGGAATAACATTTCATGAAATATTTTAAAGAAGTCGGACAAGAAATGAGTAAAGTAACATGGCCAAGTTTTAAAGAATCAAATCGATTTACTTGGATTATTATCTTGATGATTGCATTCTTTGCCTTATATTTTACTCTAACAGATAATGCATTTGCATGGTTAATGAACTGGTTCATCAATCTGTAAAGACTAATTACCTAGGCAAATTACCATAAACATGATATAATACTATCGCTACCTACCCAACAAATGTGGTAGGTTTTTTATGTACAAAGGAATAGATTAAAAGTAGAAAGGACAATGTAATGAGCGGACAAAAAGAATGGTATGTTTTACATACATACTCAGGTTATGAAAACAAAGTTAAAGAGAATATTGACCTACGTAAAGAGAGTATGGAAATGGAGGAGAACATCTTTCGTGTAGAAGTACCGGAAGAAGAAGTTACCGAAGTTAAAGACGGGGTTGCAAAAACACGTATCGAAAAAACATTCCCAGGTTATGTTTTAGTAGAAATGATTATGTCAGATGAAGCATGGTTTATTGTACGTAATACACCAGGCGTAACAGGTTTCGTAGGTTCTCACGGTGCTGGAAGTAAACCAGCCCCATTATTAGATGAAGAGGTTGCACAAATTTTAGGTGCAAAACAATTAGAACGTAAGAACGTTGAATTGAATGTTGAAGTAGGCGAAAATGTTGAAATCATCGATGGAGCCTTTGCAGGTATGGGTGGTTTAATCGAAGAAATTAATAATGAAAATCAAAAACTAAAAGTAGTCATTGAAATGTTTGGCCGTGAAACAATTGCTGAATTAGATTTCTTCCAAGTTAAGAAAGCAGACTAATATGTTAAAGAGTGTTTGGTTTGAACGTATTTTAGTAGTTCTGTTGTGGGTAGTATACTTATTCAGCCGTTTTGGTGGGTTAGAAGAAACTGTAGTTACTTCTGAATTTTTTCAAAACGCCCCTGCATTTGTACCTGCTGAATGGTTTGTATGGTTAATCATTAATGTCTTACTTGTATCATTTACTTGGATAGTTATTCGAATGGGAATGGTTCAAAAAGGACAACGAGACTTATATAAGGTGTTTATTCGACCATTTTATATACAAGCATTGTTCTTTACCATTGTTTGGATCATTGCCTGGATGATTGGCTCAGATTTAGTTTATTTCTTAGTTGCTGTTTTCTTAACGAATACTGTTCTAAATATGGTTCGTTTAATCAGTGGTAAAGCACAACTACGTAATCAAACTTGGCTGAAGTTTCCAATTGGACTGGCTATGGGAATTGTTCAAACTCTACTACTAATGAGTTTAGCAATATTTACCAATGTTAGAGTTTCAGCAACGATTGAAGTTTGGTTTACGATAGCTTTAGTTATAGCACTTATCGCAAGTGTTACTTTTACCTATGTTAAATACGGAAATGAGCTAGTAATGTTACCTGCAGTTGTGTATTTTGCTGGGATGCTAGTGCGTTGGCTGAATGTCGATAATATCTTAGCCCTTGTAGCAGGTATAGCTTTAGTTATAACAATTGGCCTTTATATCCGTGTATTCTATTTCCAACGTAAACAATTAAAAGAAGAAAAATAAAAATTTAGACTCCGCTAAAATTCCAACTTTGTGAATTTTAGCGGAGTTTTTTTATTTGGAAAAATTTTATAGAGGTAAGGATTCAACCGTTTGCATTGATGTAAAACATGCATTTTATGAGATTTCGATTAGAATTACACTTTATGCTAACGTTTTCATAAAATTTAAAGTATAATGAAATCACAAAATGAAATGGGAGGAATTTTTATGAAACGAATATTTTCGTTTGAGTTTTGGCAGCAATTTGGTAAATCGCTAATGAGCGTTATTGCCGTAATGCCAGCAGCAGGTATAATGATCAGTATTGGGGCAGTTATCCCGATGTTAGGTCCAGATATTGCATTTCTAACTCAATTAGGAGCAATCACAGCAGAAATTGGTTGGGCAATTATTGGTAACTTACATGTACTATTTGCTGTAGCAATTGGTGGTAGTTGGGCGAAAGACCGTGCAGGTGGTGCTTTTGCAGCGATTATAGCATTTATTTTAATTAACCGTATCACAGGAGCAATCTTTGGTGTAACCGGAGATATGATTGGTGATGTTGAAGCAGTTACCACTACTTTATTTGGTACTGAAATACCAGTAGAAGGTTACTTCACATCAGTATTAGAAGCCCCAGCATTAAATATGGGTGTCTTTGTAGGTATTATTTCAGGTTTCGTTGGTGCGACAGCATACAATAGTTATTACAACTTCCGTAAATTACCGGATGCATTATCATTCTTTAATGGTAAACGTTTCGTGCCATTTGTTGTTATTTTCAGATCAGCTATCGTAGCACTGATTATGGCAGTTGTATGGCCAACAATTCAAGGTGCAATTAATAACTTTGGTGTTTGGATAGCCAGCTCACAAGAGACAGCGCCATTTGTAGGACCATTCCTATTTGGTTTCTTTGAACGTTTATTATTACCATTTGGTTTACACCACTTATTAACGATTCCGATAAATTACACGGATTTAGGTGGAGCGTATGAAATCCTATCAGGAGCGAATGCGGGTAACATGGTTTATGGACAAGACCCATTATGGTTTGCATGGATTACTGATTTATCAAACTTTAGAGCAGCTGGAGATACAGCAGCATATAATGAACTATTAGCATCAGTTACACCAGCGAGATTTAAAGTTGGGCAAATGATTGGTTCAATGGGTATTGTAATTGGTTTTGCTTATGCAATGTATCGTAATGTTGATAAAGATAAACGCGCAAACTTTAAATCAATGTACTTATCAGCTGGTTTAGCTACATTCTTAACTGGTGTAACGGAACCAATTGAATTCCTATTCATGTTTGCAGCAATGCCACTTTATGTAGTGTATGCTGTGATTCAAGGTTTAGCATTTGCGATGGCCGATTTAGTTAATTTACGTGTTCACTCATTTGGTAGTATCGAGTTGTTATCTCGTGTGCCATTAATCTTTAGTGGTGGTATTGCAGGAGATTTACTAAACTTTGTAATCGTTACTTTAGTGTTTGGTGTACTATCTTACTTTATTGCTAACTTCTTTATTAAGAAATTTAACTATGCTACACCTGGTCGTAATGGAAATTATGAAGGTGGGGACACTGGAGAAAGCGAAGCTGTTGACGCAGACCAACAAGTGTACAACATTATTCACTTATTAGGTGGTCCAGATAATATTACAAACGTGGATGCATGTATGACACGTCTAAGAGTCACAGTAAAAGATAATGCAATAGTTGCAGATCAAAATGTATGGTCACAAAATGGTGCTAGAGGTTTAATCAATAAAGACGGTGGTGTCCAAGCAGTTTACGGTACGAAAGCAGATGTACTTAAATCAGACATTCAAGATGTTTTAGCAAGCGGGCAAGAAATTCCAGCAATGGAAACTGTTGCGACAAAGGACATTAAAACAGATGAAGCAAAAGAAGCAATCGAAGATTATTTTGTTGCTCCAGGTAACGGTGAAATCATCGCAATCGAACAGGTCAATGATAGCGTTTTCGGCCAAAAGATGATGGGCGAAGGATTTGGATTAAATCCAACAACGAATCAGATTGTATCACCCGTTAAAGGTGAAGTGGTTTCTATCTTTGATACGAAACATGCGATTACGATTAAAACAGATAATGGTGGCGAAGTGCTCATACATATGGGACTTGATACTGTAGAATTACAAGGCGAGCCATTTGATTTAGTGGTTGAAGCAGGACAAATGGTTGATTACGGTGACCAACTTGGTACAATGGATATTGAAAAAGTCCAAGAAAAAGGTCGCGAAACAACGATTGTAACTGTATGGACGAATGCTGATGACCTTCAAGAATTTAAATTAAATAAAACTGGAAGTGTTGAAGCAGGAGAAAAGGTTGGTAAATACTCAATCTAATTAGGAGGCTATGATGCGCTTATTAACATTAAATGTTCATGGTAGACTAGAAGATAACATTGACGAAAAGATGGATGAAATTGTCGCTTTTATAGTCAAACAAGATGTCGATTATATTGCATTGCAAGAAGTAGCGCAAGAAATTGATGATGAAATTTTGACAGAAGATGCGTTAATTTCATTGAATTACACTAAGCTGACAAAACAGTACTTTGATATCCCAATAAAATCGACGAATTATGCTTACCAACTGGTTAAAAAGTTAAAGCAACAACAATTAACATATCATTGGTCATGGGCACCCACTCATATTGGATTTGATTCCTATGATGAAGGTGTAGCGGTACTAAGTAAAACTAAATTTGAAGCAGAACCATTGCATTTATCAAAGATGCTCGATTATTCGAATTATCATACTCGATTTGCGTTAGTTGCAAAAGATATTGAGGAAGATATATTAGTATTTTCGACGCATCACTCGTGGTGGGAAAATGATTTTTCTCATGAGTGGAATCGCATTGAAGATTACATTAAAAATTCAAGCTTGAGTCAATGTGCTATTTTAGGTGACTTCAATAATGAAGCATCTGTTGATGGTGAAGGTTATCATTTGATAATGCAGAGTGAATTAGATATTCAAGATAGTTTTATAGAAGCAAAAACAACGATAGGTGAATACACTGTTAAAAATGCTATTGCCGGTTGGGATGATCATCATGATCAAAAAAGAATCGATTATCAATTCTTTGATCAAACACAAAATATCGAAAAGTATGAAGTAGTTTTTGACGGAGATAAATATCCAATAGTAAGTGATCATTTCGGAATTTTTGTAAATATCCAAAACGATTAATATGTGCTCAGCATGGAGGTTTTCTAGCGATAGAAACCTCCATTTTATATTAAAACAGAAAATGTCAAGTTATTTTTTAAAAAAGGTTGACATGAGTATTGAGTCTGATATAATGTATTGGTTCGCAAAGTCCGGACATGAGTGGGAGGAGGAAAAACTCCGCTAACCACATCACGATTTAAAATATAAGGAGGAATGTTTCGTGGCTAAAAAAGTCATTACTCAAGTTAAATTACAAATTCCTGCGGGACAAGCAAGTCCAGCTCCACCAGTAGGTCCAGCACTTGGACAAGCGGGTGTTAACATTGTAGCTTTTACAAAGGAATTTAATGCACGTACACAAGATCAAAATGGGATGATTATCCCTGTAGTAATCGATGTTTATGAAGACCGTTCATTCACATTCATTACTAAGACTCCACCAGCTCCAGTTTTATTAAAGAAAGCTGCTGGAATCGACAAAGCATCTGGTGAACCAAACAAGAACAAAGTAGCTTCAGTAACAAGCGATCAAGTTCGTGAAATTGCTGAAACTAAAATGGCAGATTTAAATGCAGCAGACGTAGAAGCTGCAATGCGCATGGTCGAAGGTACTGCTCGTTCAATGGGTATTACTGTAAAAGACTAGGCAATAGGCAGCTTCTCGCCCCGTATTCTATCGGGTGTGGGAGGAATAACCGTTAAAACCACAAGTATAGGAGGAAAATTTAAATGGCTAAAAACAAAAAATATACAGCAGCATTAGCAAAAGTTGACCGTCACAACGAATATAGCCTAACAGAAGCAATTGCTTTAGCTAAAGAAATTAGCTATGCAAACTTCGATGAGACAGTTGACTTATCATATAACTTAAACATTGACGTACGTCAAGCAGACCAACAAATCCGTGGAGCTATGGTATTACCACACGGAACTGGTAAAACTCAAACAGTTGTAGTAATCGCATCTGGAGATAAAGCTCAAGAAGCTAAAGATGCTGGTGCAGACTATGTTGGAGAAGCAGACATCATTGAAAAAATCAACGGTGGATGGTTAGACTTCGACGTATTAGTTGCTACACCTGACATGATGGGACAAGTAGGTCGTTTAGGGCGTGTCTTAGGACCTAAAGGTTTAATGCCTAACCCTAAAACTGGAACAGTTACAGCAGATGTAACAAAAGCAGTTTCAGACATCAAAGCTGGTCAAGTTCAATACCGTGCTGATAAAGCAGGTATCGTAAACGTTCCAGTAGGTAAAGTATCATTTACTGAAGAACAATTAGCTGAGAACATCAAAGCTTTACAAGAAAAAATTGCAAGCTTACGTCCAGCAGCAGTTAAAGGTAACTATATTCTTTCAGCAACATTGTCAACAACAATGGGACCTGGAATCAAAGTTGGCTTTACTAAACCAGAAGAAACAAAATAATTAAATAAAAGTATTGACGAATCAGTTAAGATTCGCTAAAATACACTTTGTGTAAAACGACCGAAGACAGTAAGTGGCTTAGCCTTAATTTCTTACCGAGGAAGTTCCAATTAACCTGGAATGTATCTCTATGTCTAAGTCGACATAGAGATTTTTTTATTAAAATCTCTATCTAAACTTAACGGAGGTGAAATTGAATTGGCAAGAAGAATTGTATCTAGAGAAGAAAAAGCAAATCAAGTAGACGTAATGGCTACTAAATTAAAAGATGCTTCATCAGTAGTAGTAGTTGACTATTTAGGTTTAACAGTTGAAGAAGTTACTGACTTACGTAAACAATTACGTGATGAAGAAGTAGAAATGCACGTAGTTAAAAACACTATTTTACGTCGTGCAGCTGAAGCAGCTGAATTAGAAGGTCTTAACGAAAACTTCGCAGGACCTACTGCAATTATCATCGGTACAGGTGATGTTGTTACACCAGCAAGAATTACTAACGACTTCGCAAAAAATGCTGAAGCATTAGAAATTAAAGGTGGAGCAATCAACGGAGACGTTGTTTCTGTAGATGAGATCAAAAAAGTGGCATCATTACCAAACCGCGAAGGTTTACTATCAATGTTACTATCAGTACTTCAAGCTCCTGTCCGCAATGTTGCTTACGCAGTCAAAGCTGTGGCAGACGCAAAAGAAGAAGTAGCATAATCTATCAATTTAACATAAATCAAAATTTACATAAAACGGAGGAAATGAACAATGGCATTAAACATTGAGCAAATTATCGCTGACTTAAAAGAGTCAACAATTATTGAATTAGCAGACTTAGTAACTGCAATCGAAGAAGAATTTGGTGTATCAGCTGCAGCTCCAGTAGCAGCAGCAGGAGCTGGTGCAGGTGAAGCAGCAGCAGAACAAACTGAATTTGACGTAGAATTACAAGACGCTGGAGCAGCGAAAATCAAAGTAATCAAAGCAGTTCGTGAAGCAACTGGTTTAGGATTAAAAGAAGCTAAAGGCTTAGTTGATGACGCTCCATCAATCATCAAAGAAGGTTTATCTAAAGAAGACGCTGACGCATTAATCGCAGCAATCGAAGAAGCTGGCGGTACTGCAGAAGCTAAATAATTTCATTATTATTTATCAAGCACTCGAATTTTCGAGTGCTTTTTTTATTTGTTATAATTTAACGATAGCGATACAGATATAGAAATTTTTGATTTAATTGTCATAAGATTACAAAACAATGTTGACAATTAGAAAACAGTGAACTATACTAATAATAATTTAATAATAGCATTAAAGAGAAGAGTAGTTTATTGATTTAATTTTCAGAGAGCTTGGTAGCGTGTGAACAAGTAATTAAAGATAAACGAAGATGAACTCAGAGGCTTTTAAATGGTTCACGCTATTTAAACGGGAGCAACCGATATATTGCGCAGTATGATTGTACTGATGGAGATATTATTTGTGAGAATAATATAAATTTGGGTGGTAACACGAGAGAGTCGTCCCTTTGTAACTAATAGAGTTATGAGGTGGCGTATTTTTTTTGCCCGTAAATTATTAGATTTAATTATTAGGAGGAAATATCATGACACAAGAACAAAAATTTGAAACATTACAATTACATGCAGGTCAAACAGTCGATCCAACAGGTTCACGTGCTGTCCCGATTTACCAAACAACAGCTTATGTTTTTGATAACCCAGAACATGCAGCAGGTCGTTTTTCATTAACTGAACCTGGTCATATTTATACACGTTTAAATAACCCAACAACAGATGTACTTGAACAAAGAATTGCAGCACTTGAAGGAGGCTCTGCTGGTTTAGCAGTTAGTTCTGGAATGTCAGCAATTAACTATGCTATTCAAGCATTAGCACAAAATGGTGATCATATTGTTTCAACAGCACATTTGTATGGTGGAACGCATACATTATTCTCTCATACATTGCCACGTAGTGGGATTACAACAACTTTTGTTGATACGAATGATTTCGAAGCAGTAGAAAAAGCAATTCAAGATAATACAAAAGGGATTTTTATTGAAACAGTGGGGAACCCTGATGGAAATATTGAGGACATTGGCGCATTAGCAGCTATAGCGGATAGATATGATATTCCATTAATCGTAGATGCAACATTCTCAACCCCTTACCTGACACGTCCAATTGAGCATGGAGCAACGATTGTTGTTCATTCAGCGACCAAATTCTTAGGTGGTCATGGTACATCAATGGGTGGTTTGATTGTAGAAAGTGGTAAATTTAACTGGGCCAATGGTAAATTCCCACGAATTTCTGAACCGGATGAATCATATCATGGTTTAAGTTTCTATGACGCGGTCGGACCTGCTGCGTTTGTAACTCATATTCGTGCGACGTTATTAAGAGACACGGGTTCAGCAATTTCGCCATTTAACTCATTTTTATTAATCCAAGGTTTAGAAACTTTATCGTTACGGGTTGAACGTCATGTTGAAAATGCTCAGAAAGTAGCAGAGTTCCTAGAGGGGCATGATAAGGTAGAATGGGTTCACTATGCTGGATTAGAGTCTAGTCCATATCATGAACTGCAACAGAAATATTCACCTAAAGGGGCACCGTCTATCTTTACGTTTGGTGTAAAAGGTGGTTACGATGCTGCGGTGAAATTTATTGAAAAACTAGAATTATTCTCATTGCTCGCAAATGTTGGAGATTCAAAATCATTAGTTGTTCATCCAGCGTCTACAACTCATGCTCAATTGTCAAAAGAAGAACAGTTAGCAGCAAAAGTAACACCAGAAACAATTCGCTTATCAATCGGTACTGAACATATCGATGATATCATTGGAGATATAAAACAAGCATTAGAGGTGATTTAAGTGCCTATTAAAATAGCGGAAGGACTTCCAGTAAAAGATCAACTTGAACAAGAAGGTATCTTCATAATGGAACAAGGACGTGCATTAACACAACATATCCGTCCGCTCCATATATTAATCGTTAATTTAATGCCTTTAAAACAAACAACAGAACTACAGCTATTACGTCTTATCGGTAATACTCCGATTCAATTAGAGGTAGATTTTTTACATATGGGAAGTCATGAGAGTAAGAATACAGATTTAAGTTATTTAAAGAAATTTTATCTAACACTTGACGATGTTAAAAATAATTATTATGACGGAATGATCGTAACAGGAGCTCCTGTAGAAACATTAGAATTTGATCAAGTAGAATATATTAAAGAGCTGAATAAGGTTATGGAATGGTCAGAAAGTCATGTATTTAATCGCTTCTTTATTTGTTGGGGTGCCCAATTTGCGATTAATTACTATTACAAGATTAATAAAGTGCCTTTAGATGAAAAATTATTCGGTATTTATCATTCACACGTTCAATTAGCCGAACACCCGTATTTAAGAGGAATGGATGATGTCTTTCATATACCACAATCACGTCACACTACGATCAAAAATTCAGATATTTTAGCTGAGGAAGATTTGGTTATTTTATCCAGCCATCCTGAAAATGGTGCTGATTTAGTGATGTCTAAAGATAGCCGCGATGTATTTATCTTTGGACATCTAGAGTATGACCGAGACACATTAGAAAAAGAGTATCACCGTGACCTTGAACGTGGCGATGAAATTCAGCCACCCATTAATTATTACCCAGACAATAACCCAGAAGAAAAACCATACTTTAACTGGCGCAGTCATGGACATTTACTATTTACAAATTGGATTAATGTCACCTACCAAGAAACATTATATGATTTATCAGGATTAGAAAAACGCAGTCATAAAGAAAGATAATTATAAGGTTTTATAGTAAACTAAAAATAAATAGATTTACTTGGAGGATCTTATGAAGAAATATATGAAGCTTATAAGCATACTGTCAGTGATATTCTTACTAGTAGGATTTGACGATATACAAAATAACGAAGCCGTAATACAAGAAAATCGCATCGCCTTTGGTGAAAATTATAGTATTCGTGATTTATCCTCAAACAATCAGCAGGACTTGTATCAATCACTAGACAAAATACTGAAAATTCAATCAGAAATGCCAGAAGCAACAGAATATGAACAAATTGAAACTTTTGATGATTATGACAGTTTTGTTCAACTACTGGAAAACTCAAACGAAGAACCACAAGTATTGTATTTTGGGTATGACTCATGTCCCTATTGCAAAGCTTTTCTTCCGAAAATCAACCAAATGGCTAAAGAATTCGATACTATTATTAATCACTATAATACCGATAAAAATTTAAAAAGTGCCGATTTTGTAAAAATTGTCACCCCATTTAGCCTCCAAACTGTACCACATGCCTTTCTGATCGAAAACGAACAAGTTATAGATATCTTAAATGATCAAAGTACGATGGAAGAAATTGAAACATTTTTTAAAGCAATTCAAACAGAAGCATAAAAAAGATCCAATACCATAATTATAATATGGTGTTGGATCTTTTAAATTTAATTATATTTACCGCTGATTACATCAGCAATAACTTTTGCGACCCCATTTTCATTATGGTGAGGTGCTTCATAATTGGTCAGTGATTTAACCTGAGGTGATGCATTCTCCATCGCGAAACTATAAGTTGCCATTTGTAACATTGAGCGATCATTTAAAGAGTCTCCAATAGTTACAATTTCATTTAATGTATAACCTTGTTCAATAGCGTATTCTTCAAGTGCTAACCCTTTTTGGGCTTTGATATTCGTAATCTCTAAATTATCTGGACTTGAAGATGTAATGTCAATATTGGGATTTTCATCAAAAGTATTTAAAAATTCTTCTTTAGCTGTTTCGTCAGAAGATAAAATCATGATTTTACAAATCGGTAATTCCATATTTGGATCATATTCAGAAATATCATGAACATAACTTGTGTCTACAAGGAATTGACTCGTACTTGTTGTATCATCATAATCAGGATCATCCTCATCCATCTCAGCTTTAGCTTCTTCTACATGTTTAGCAATGCGTTCAATAAACTCTTCGTAATTAGCTAAATAATAGTCTTCAGGGGTCATAATAGAATATTCCAAATTATGCTCTACTGCATACATTAGAATATCTTTGATTTCAGAAGTGTCTAATGTGTGGGTGTATCTAATAGATCCATCTGTTTCAATAAAAGTAGCACCGTTTAATGTAATCATTTTAGGGGATAAACCGTGCATTTCTAATAGTGGCGCTGCAGAATTGTAGCTACGACCAGTAGCGACTAAAAATTCAATACCCGCTGCCTCTAGGTCCCGAATTGCTTGTGCGTTTTCTGGACTGACGACGTGTTTACCATTTAATAAAGTTCCGTCTAAATCAGAAACAAATAATTTAATCATTTAAGACTCCTTCATAAAAAATTTATCATCATTTACAATCTCTATTTTAACATGTTTACCCTTAAATGATACAAATACAGATTATGAAAAAGAAGTACTTTATAAAAAACACAGATATTTCCTATTATTATGATTAAAAATTGCTATAATAGAAACAACGATACTAAGAATTCCATGCGGAATTTATCCGAGAAAGGATTTTTATTCAATATGAAGAAATTAACGAAAATTTTATTAGCATCTAGTTTATTATTAATGCAAGTAACCCCAGTAATTGCTCAGGATGCTGAAACACCAGCAGATACAACTCAACAAGAACCATCAACTGGTGATTCAGGTTCAACTAATCCTGGAACAACAGAACCAAACCCAAATCCAACGCCAGAACAACAAGAACCAACAACGCCTGAACCAGAACCCGAACCGGAGCCGATGCCAACACCGGAACCCGAACCCGAACTACCATCTGACCCAGAACCAGAGCCAGATACGGATCCGACACCAAATCCAACGCCAACGCCAAATCCAGACCCAGTAGTGCCTTGGACTCCGCCACAAACATGGGAGCCAACAACACCACCGAATTCAAACAATCCGGATGATTACGGTGAAACAACACCTGTTGAAAATCCATTAGCAGAGGAAGTTGAATCAACGGAAAATATCGAGTCGGAAGAATCTGAAGAAGTGGTAGAGGTTGAAGAAGAATTAGGTCTTTTAGAAGGTCCTTATGTAGCCTTTAACGCAAATATCTTCTTAGCAGAAGAAGATGCAGATAATTTCATTCAAATGATTGAAGAAGATCCAGAAGCGGGTGACCGTTTTGTGGTTAATAAAATCAATAATGAAAATGGTTCAGTAATTGTTACTGTAGAATATGCTGAAGATGTAGAAGAAGAAGGACGTAACATCTTATTATATGTAGAAACAGGATTTGAAACGGAAGAAGAAGCGGCTGAATATGGTAAAAAGTACTTAACGATCATGCCTGACTTGTTCTTTGATGGTGAAGTATTTGAAGTAGATGGTAAATTTAATGTTGTCTTTGGTATTCGCCACACTGCAAAAACATTAGCATTTGATTACGATAGTGAAAATGAGTTTGAAATTGTTTATAATTTCGACCGTGAACCATTTACGTATACAGTAAGAGCAGATGAAACTGGTTCGTATAATGACCCAATTCCAGTTGCTATTGCCGAAGCATATCCAGGTGAATTTACTTTTGATGAAGTAGAAATCGAACCAGGAGTTAAAGAAGTTACAATGACGCCGGTTCCTCAAGAAAACGGAACGACAGAAGGAACAATTGAAGAAGTCGAAGGAACAGACGACTCTGAACAATAATTCAAAAAATAACATCTGTGGAGTGCCAATTCCACAGATGTTTTATATTTAGGAGGATTTATGAGCGATCACTATTATACAAACAATCCCAATAGTACACATGACGAGCAACAAATAACGGCAAATATTTTAAATAAAACATTCATTTTTAATACGGATAGTGGTGTCTTTTCAAAAGATGCAGTTGATTTCGGCTCAAGAGTATTAATCGAAACTTTTGCAGAATATGTCAAAACCATTGAAAACGAACGAATTTTAGAGTTAGGCAGTGGATATGGTCCAATTACTCTCTCGCTAGCAAAACATTATCCAAAAGCTCAAGCGATAGGAGTGGAAATTAATGAAAGAGCTTATCACTTAGCTGAACAAAATAAATTAGCGAATCATATTGAAAATGTGGAATTCATTTTAGAGGATGGAACAACATACCAGACAAACGAGCCTGTTCATTATTGTCTAACAAATCCGCCGATTCGCGCAGGTAAGAAAACGATTCAAGCAATGGTTAAAACTGGATATGAAGCACTCCATGAAAGTGGCGAAATTTGGGTCGTTATCCAAAAGAAACAAGGTGCACCTTCCATGCAAAAATATATGGAGGAATTATTTGGCAATGTAGAACGAATGAACCGTGATAAAGGATATTGGATTCTAAGAAGTATTAAACAAAACAATTAAAAGAACGTTAAATTAAAAAAAGATTAAATTTAAACTTGATTTATCGTTATAAATAATGTAATCTTAATGCACGGTGATGAATGGTCCAAGTTATGACCATCTTACATAGAGAATCTACGGTTGGTGCAAGTAGATTAAGATGCCATATCACACAACCAGGAACCAACTAATAGAAATATTAGCGGCTCATATCCGATATTATATGTTGTTATCGCTAGCAAAGAATTAGCCGTAACAAAATGAGGTAACTTATGTAAATAAGTTATAAATAAAGGTGGAACCACGTAACTAACGTCCTTTCGTTCTTAATGAACGGAGGACTTTTTTTATTTTTATAAATTTGAGAGGTGACGAAATGAAAAAACGTAGTATATTATTAATGATGATAACATCAATGATAGCTATCATTATGAGTCCGTTATTAGCATTAACTACACAAGCACAAACTGAATCAGAAGATCCGACACAAGGGGAATCTTATGTTATTGGTCTAGATGATACTTTTGCGCCAATGGGATACCGTGATGAGGCGGGAGAATTAGTAGGGTTTGATATTGATCTAGCTAATGCGATGGCAGAAATATATGATTGGGATATCACATTCCAGCCAATTGATTGGGCGTTAAAAGAAACAGAATTGAATTCTGGCAACATTGATATGATTTGGAATGGCTACGGCGTAACAGAGGAACGTTTGGAAAAGGTTGCCATGACCGAACCATATATTATGAGTAGTCAAATTGTCGTATCTAAAGATGGAAGTGGTATTGATGCTTTAGAGGATTTAACAGGTAAAACCATCGCGACCCAGTCAGGATCAACGTCAATTGATTTCATGGAAGCTTGGCCAAATAATCAATATAGTCAATTAGCGGAAGAACCAGTATTGTACCCGGATTATAATCAGGCATTTATTGATTTATCATCTGGTCGTGTTGATTCCGTTTATGTTGGTATTTTATTTGGTCTTTATAGTCTTGGTCAAAGAGATGACGGTGCGGACTATCAATACTTTATTGATGAAACTACAGAAGAACCGATGGCAGTGGGGGTTCGTAAATCAGATGAAGCCTTGCTTAAAGCATTAAATAATGGTTTTGAAGAAATGCACAACAATGGTACTTATGATGAAATTTATGCTAAATGGTTTGGTGAAACAACCGCAGAAGAAGATCATACAACAGAATCATCAAACACAGCATTAGCAATGCCAGACTTTGAAGCATCATCTACTTACGGTGGCTCTTATACAGTCGGATTAGATGATACATTTGCTCCAATGGGATTCCGTGACGAAAACGGTGAATTAGTAGGATTTGATATTGATTTAGCCAATAGTATTGCAGAATTATATAATTGGGATTTAAATTTTCAATCGATTGACTGGGCTTTGAAAGAAACTGAATTGAATTCAGGTAATATTGATATGATTTGGAATGGTTATGGTGTCACCCCAGAACGAGAAGAAAAAGTATTAATGTCAGAGTCGTATTTACCATCTAGTCAAATCGTTATCTCGAAAAAAGGGAGTGGCATCAATGAATTAGCTGATCTAGAAGGTAAGAAAATGGCAACTCAATCAGGATCTACAGCTCTTGATTTTATGATTGCTTGGCCGAATGATTTATATAATAATTTAGCAGAAGAACCTGTTCTTTATCCAGATTATAATCAAGTATTTTCAGATCTTGCTTCAGGGCGAGTAGATGCGATTTATGCGAGTGGATTATATGGTTCTTATACACTACAACAACGTGACGATACTGAAGATTACCAATATTTTGTTGATCCAACTTCAGAGGAACCGATGGCAGTTGGGTTACGTAAAAGCGATACAGAATTAAAAGAAGCCATTGATTCAGGACTACAATATTTAATCGATACTGGTGCTTATGATGAAATTAGTGCTAAATGGTTTGGGGAAGCACTAGATTCTTCAGAAGTAGCCGATGCAGAAATCGAAGAAGAGTCATTATTAGAAGAAACGATGCGTATTTTACCTTCATTATTAGATGGTATAAAAATGACTCTATTCATCTTTGTGGTTGTTTTAATCGTAAGTATTCCATTAGGATTTATTGTTGGTGTACTTCGAGTATTTGGGCCAAAATGGTTACAAGCAATTATTGAAGCGTATGTCTTTGTCATGCGTGGCTCACCATTGATGTTACAATTAATGTTAATTTTCTTTGGTTTACCATTTATTGGTGTAAATATGGACCGACTACCAGCGGCACTATTTGCTTTTATTATTAACTATGTGGCATACTTGGCGGAAATATTCCGTGGTGGTATTAGTTCTGTTCCAGATGGGCAGTTTGAAAGTATTGAAGTATTAGGTATTGGTAGCATTCGAGGATTTAGACGTATTATTTTACCACAAGTATTTAAGATCGTTATGCCTTCTATCGGTAACGAAGTAATTGCCTTAATTAAAGATACCTCTTTAGTTTATGTAATTGGTTTAGGGGAAATGTTACGTGCAAGTTCGATTGCTGCTAACCGTGAAGCAAGTTTACTCCCATATGTCCTAGCAGGGGCTCTGTATTTAGTATTAACAGGGGTGTTAACTTGGGTGTTACGTAAAATTGAAATAAAATTAGAATGGTAGGAGGGAAATCATGGCACTGACAGTACAAGGATTAAATAAAGCGTATGGAAGTAATCAAGTAATTAAAGATTTTGATTTCCAAATCGATCCAGGAGAAATAGTTATCTTGCTTGGAGAATCAGGAACAGGTAAAACGACTTTTATGCGCTTAATCAATAATCTTGAAGAAGCAGATCGTGGAACAATTCAAATTAATGGTAATTATCTTTGTCAAGATAATGGAAAAGTAGCGGCTTATAAGAACAAAAGAGAACAACGGACATATCAAAATAGCTTAGGTATGGTATTTCAAGATTACCAATTATTCCCTAATTTTACTGTTTTAGAAAATTTACTTGAAGCACCATTAGCTCAAGAATTAGGAAATAAAGCGGAATTAGAACAACGTGCAAAAACACTTTTAACACGTATGGGTGTTGAAGATAAAATAGATGTTTACCCTTCGACATTGTCTGGGGGGCAAAAACAGCGTGTTGCTATTGCACGTGCTTTAATGTTAGAGCCGTCTGTTTTATGTTTTGACGAACCAACATCAGCATTAGATATCGATTCAGCTAATAAAGTAGGGCAATTGATTCGTGAATTATCAGATGAAGGTAAAGCAATTTTGATTGTAACCCACGACCGAGCTTTCGGTAAAGAGTACGGGACACGCATAATATCTTCTGAGCAATTTGTAAATAACTAGTCAAAAGGTGATAAAGTGATTGATTTAAAAAATATTGATTATCAAAAATATGTTGATGAGTTAATAGATAAAATAGGTGATCTAGTTCGTGTTCGCTCTGTCTATGACAGTGATTCAGCGACTAAAGAAAAGCCTTACGGAGAAGGAATAGATGAGGCCTTAGCACTAATTACAGATTGGGCATCAGAGGATAATTTTGAAGTGACAAATTATAATGGTCATGCTATTTTAATAGAACGTAAAGATGCCAATAAATCAGCTGAGCGAATCGATTTTGTATCACATATTGATGTTGTTGGCGAAGGATCAAATTGGTCTTATCTTGCGTTCGATGCAGTGATTGAGGATGGACGCATGTATGGGCGTGGTACTAATGATATGAAACGTGCGGTAGTTCTGACATATTTTGTCCTGCGAATTATTCAGGATTATAGTATTCCAATGAAAAATCGTTTATGTTTAGTTTATGGAACTGATGAAGAAACGAATATGCAAGACCTACAACATTATTTGGAAGTTGAAGGGGCCCCAGAGTTTGCGGTGACCCCAGATGCAACATTTCCTTTAGGCATTGGTGAAAAAGGGGCAACTACCTGGCTTATGACCGGAGAAATGCCTAAAGACTCTGCGATTATTAATATTAAAGGTGGAGAAGGTGCTAATAATGTACCTTCAATCTGTAAAGTAACAGTTCCGATGATTGATTATAGTAAAATTCAACAATATCGTCGTCAAACGGGTTGGAATATCGAAATGGCTCCAATGAATGATGGCATTCAAATTACGGTAAAAGGCAAATCAGCACATGCTTCAAGACCTGATCTAGGTGAGAATGCAATAATTCGTGCATTAACATTAGTCAGAGATGTGTATGATGATGCTTTTTCTGGAAACTTAGTTGAATTATTTGGATACAGTGATGGCCGAGGATTAGATATCTCTTGTTCAAGTCCTGAAATGGGGCCATTAACGATTAATTTAGGAACGATAAAAATCATTAATCAACAAATAGTGATGGAATTAGACAGTCGCTTTCCGCAAGTCACTACGAGTGATAGTATTACAGAAAAAATTAAAGAACGTCTAAATGATCACTTCGAAATTACACGTCCTTTCGATACTCCAGCTATTTTATACAATTTAGATGGTACAGCTTGTAAGACTTTAATGAAACAATTTAAAGAACATTACCCGAATCACTCACAAGAACCTGAATTAATGGGCGGGGTTACATATGCTAAAATTGTACCCAATTGTGTGGCTTTTGGTATGGATTTTCAAGGTCAACCGATGCTTGCCCATCAAGCAGATGAATATATAGAACTTGATAATTTGAAAGAACTCCTGCAATTTTATACCGAATTGGCTGTGGAATTAGGAAATTTAGAAAGTTTAAAATGAAAATCGAAAACCATCCAGGTCCAATCTGGATGGTTTGTTGTATCTATTGGTGGAAATATTTGACAATAACTTCAAAATATAATAGTGTTATAATGATAATCAACGAATTTAAAATCTGGCCTCATTGCACTTGCTATGAGGCTTTAAAAGTGCTTTAATTATGTGATTGAAGTATTTGAGAAAGGAAGTTGAACAGTGAATAAACGAACTGGATGGAATAATGTGCTTCGTTTTGGGGCAGTTTTATTAGGTTCCATCGTCTCACTTATAGGCATATATATATCATTTTTATTAAAGTTTGGAGGAACAATTCCATCACGTAACTTTTATGCCTTTGAAGAAAGCTTTGTTTGGATTACATTAGGGTATATAGTAATACATATGTTATTTGGTACTTATATTTTTTATAATAAAAATCTAACGGATATTCTTTATAATACCGTTCTCGGTCAAATCGTATTAAGTGCCTATATGATGGCTTTAACATATGCAGGAAGTTGGCTAAGTTTTCCCAGATCGGTCATTTTAATTAACTTTTTTGTAGGCTTAATTGTACTTTTTATTTTTAATGCACTTGTCTTTTGGGTCTACCAAACAACTAGAGGGACGAAAAAAGTCATGGTTGTAGGTCAAGATGAAGCGGCACTAGAAGCTGTTCGTAATTTTACCTCAATGAAAAATCGCCGACACGAAGTAACGCATGTTGTGTTATCGAACTATTATTACAATATTCGTACACATAGCGATGAGGTGGACATTGTTTATTTAACGGGTCGAATTGATGAGCCGGAACGATTACGCATTTACGAATATTTAATGAGTCACAATAAAAAATTATTCTTAAGCACAAACTTTGAGAATTTAATGATGGTTAACCCTAATATTATGAACTTTGAAGATGAAAGTATTATTGAATTATCAAGTTTTGGCATTCCGGACGAACAAGCATTTGTTAAGCGTTTAATCGATGTGATTGTATCTTTATTCTTAGTTATTCTAACAGCACCAATCATGCTGATTACAGTCATAGCAATACGCTTAGATTCACCAGGGCCAGCTCTTTATAAGCAAGAACGAGTAACATATGGCAATAAACCATTTAATATCTTAAAATTTAGATCAATGTCACAAACAGCCGAAGCTGAATCTGGACCTGTTTTAGCGTCATCTAATGATGCACGTGTAACTCGTGTTGGTAAATTTATTCGTAGTACACGAATTGATGAATTGCCACAATTATTAAATGTTTTAAAAGGAGATATGTCGCTCGTTGGACCTAGACCTGAGCGTCCATTCTTCGTAGAGCAATTCCAAGCAGAGAATCCTTATTACCGTTTACGTCATCATGTGCGTGCGGGAATTACAGGTTATGCTCAAGTTTATGGAAAGTATACAACGAATTTTAATAATAAATTAAACTTCGACTTACTTTACATCAAACAATATTCTTTAGCCTTTGATTTTAAATTATTATTCCAAACGGTCAAAATTCTTTTTGATAAAGTTTCTGCACGTGGTTTAGATGAAGAGATTGAACGCGGAGATGATTGGAGTAATTACGAAGACGATTTACAAATTTATCATTAATTTTGAGTTGTTATTATTTGCTTACATTGCAAATAATAGCAACTTTTTATTTGGTAGCTTTTTTATTGTGCTTATATAATAGAATTGATATAATAAGCCTATTGTCAAAAAAAGGAGGAATTGTGTGAGAATAATATGGCGGATCATCAGATTTGTATTTAAATCAGTCACAACTTTAGGCATAGCTGTTGTCATTGTCTTATGTTTAATTAATATCTTCGTCATTGCACAAGCGGTTCCTCGTTTTTCTTCATACGAAGAGATTGCAAATACAGATCCAAACGCAGAAGTTCCAGCGATGGTTTTAGGAGCAGGCGTAATTAATAACGAGACACCGAGCACCATTCTTCAATTGCGATTGGATGAAGCTTATGCTTTATATGAATCTCAGCCAAATCGAAAGTTTATAATGAGTGGTGATCACCGGGAAGATAATTATAATGAAGTTCAAGTGATGAAAGATTACCTTGTAGAAAAAGGCATTCCAAGTGAACAAATATATTTGGACCATGCTGGCTATTCGACCTATGATAGTTTATACCGAGCAAAGCATGTTTTTGACCTAGACAACTTGATTATCGTTACCCAAGGTTATCACCTCTCCAGAGGGCTATTACTTGCTGATTATTTGGAAATTGATGCATTAGGTTTAGCTGCTGCAGAATCGGAATCATCTCGATTTGAACGTGAATTCAGAGAAATATTTGCGCGTGTTAAAGACTTTGCGGTAACTATTGGCTATAATATCACTCCAGCAGAAACAAATTATCCGATTGATTTATCTCAATCAGGTGATACAACGGATGATAAAGAGTCTTTAGATGTAAATAATTAATATAAATTATCCGAGTAATTATGAGCGGTATTCTTTAAAGAATCCAATTGTATTTATTCGGATTTTTAAATTTTAACCGCAAAATACATGTGATGACATCCCAAAAAAAGTATTCAACTATTACATTTCACAACCTTCAGTTATAATGGTTTTAAGAAAAACAGTAAATTGTCTTTGAGGAGGCTAATTATGAGTCAACAAGTGTATTTTGGTTACGGGAAAGCGCCAGTCGGTTTAGCGCTCGACAAATTAAACCGCCATGGCATCATTGCTGGGGCAACAGGGACAGGTAAGACTGTTACTTTAAAAGTTATCGCCGAACAGTTAAGTTTAGCCGGCGTTCCAGTTTTCCTATCGGATATTAAGGGAGACTTAGCAAGTATCACTGAACCAGGAAGCAGTCAAGAAGTGGCTGAAAGACTTAAGGAAACGAATTACGATAACTTTGAAACAAGAACATTCCCAATTGAATTATGGGATGCATTAGGTGAAAATGGAATTCCAATCCGAGTCACTGTTTCAGAAATGGGACCCATTTTATTAGCTCGTTTACTTGGTTTAAATGACACACAAACAAGTATTTTAAATGTCGTTTTCAGTGTAGCTGATGACGAAGGGCTACTACTCATTGATTTAATGGACTTACGTGCGATGCTAAATTATGTAGGTGAGCAGGCTAAAGAATTAAAAGATATTTATGGCTCTATATCAAAAGCATCTATTGGCGTCATTTTACGGTCGATTAAGGTGTTAGAGGACCAAGGAGGAGATGTTTTCTTTGCGGAACCTAGTTTAGATATTAAAGATTTTATTAAGACAAATGATGAAGGACTAGGAATGATTAATATACTCGATGCCGTTTCTCTATATCAAACGCCTTTTTTATATGCGACAGTTTTGTTAGCTTTATTATCTGAACTATATGAAACATTGCCAGAAGTAGGCGATCTTGATAAGCCGAAATTAGTGTTTTTCTTTGATGAAGCACATGTCTTATTCAATAATGCACCCACTGTTTTAATAGAAAAAATTGAATTGGTTGTTCGATTAATACGGTCAAAAGGTGTATCTGTTTTCTTTGTCACACAAAACCCAACAGATATTCCAGATAAAGTATCTAGTCAGCTAGCAAATCGTATTCAGCATGGTTTACGCGCTTATACACCAAAAGAATTAAAGGTTGTAAATGCCGTAGCAGACACTTTCAGACAAGACGTGGATAGTGACATTGATTTAGCAACTACGATTCAAGAATTGGCCACTGGAGAAGCAGTTGTTTCACATTTAGATGCAGAAGGGACACCAACTATAGCTGAAAAGGTTATGGTTTATCCACCAATGTCGAAATTAAGTGTGATTGACTCGCAAGTTAAATTACAAGTAATTAATCACTCCACATTACTCGATAAATATAGTGAAGCAATTAACCGAGAAAGTGCTCATGAACAATTAAATAATTTAATTGAAGAGCGTGAGCAAGCGTTGATTCAAGAAGCAGATCCTGATACAGCTAAAATGGAACCAACAAAAGAGGACACTTCACAGGACCGCATTAAAGAGCTAGAAGAAAAGTTAGCAAAACAAATTAAAGAAAGTAAATCTTCATCACGTAAGTCGAATCGCGATACATCAATGGATCGTTTTACAAAAAATGTGATGAGCCAAGTTGGTCGTGAGGTGGGACGAATCGTGAGTCGTTCAATTTTAGGCATGTTTAAAAAATAATAAATGAGAGTCAACTCATTTAATTTGAAATAAAGCTTGACACTTTAATAAAAAACACTTATATTTGATGTAACGAAAAAGAGAACAAAGGAGAAATGCCCTATGGCAACAAGTTTGTTACAATTAAATACTTACTTTTACAGCTTTTATAGATAAGGTTTGTATCTACAATAGGTACAAACGATTACGTTTTGTATCTATGAGGAGCTGTTAATTAAGATGCCCACATAGATAGTCGATAAAAGATATCTAGTGAGGCAATAACAAACTTACTCTTTCTTTATAGAATAAGAACAAGTTTTAAAATCCCTACTAGATGATTGAATCGCTAGTAGGGATTTTTTCGTTAAAAATTTTTAGGAGGAATTGTAATGTATCGATATTGGAAGAATTTAGTAGTAAAAGGAATCACGGCAGCATTCACAGCAGCAACGTTAGTTGGTGTTGGAAGTTTTAGCACACAAGTATCAGCACAAGAAACAATCGATGTAGGTGTCTTGCAATATGTCGAACATGACTCTTTAGATCAAAACTATCAAGGATTTTTGAATGGCTTAAAAGAAGCGGGATATGTTGAAGGTGAAAACTTAAACATCAACTTCCTTAACGCATCTGGAGATACAGCAAACCTCCAAACAATGAGCGAGAGTGTAACGAATGATAGTGATTATATCTTCGCTATCGCAACACCAGCAGCTCAGGCCATTGCAAACGTCGAGAGTGATAAACCAATCTTTATCTCATCAGTATCTGACCCTGAGTCAGCTGGTTTAGTAGAATCAGTCGATGCACCGGGTACAAATGTTACCGGAACAATGGATGCAGGTCCTCTCAAAGAACAAGTAGACTTAATCGAAAGTGTCGCACCAGACGCTACAACAGTAGGTATTTTATATAATTCAGGTGAAGCGAATGCGGTAAGTGAAGCAGCAGCAGCCCGCACAATTTTAGAAGACACAGGTTACGAAGTAACAGAGGCAACAATTACATCAACAAACGATATTTCACAAGTAATGGGAACGTTAGTTAATGAAGTTGAGGTAGTATTCGTCGTAACAGATAATACAATTGCAAGCGCAATGGCATTAGTAGGTGACTTAGCAACAGAAGCAGGACTACCAATTGTCGGTGGTTCAAAAGACATGGTGCTAGAGAATGGTTTAATCACTTATGGATTAGATTATTATAAATTAGGAGAGCAAACAGCAGAAATGCTAGTTCGCTTAGTAGAAGAAGATTTAAATGTCGCTGAAATGCCAATTGAAAGACCAAACGATTTAGAATTAGTAATTAACGAAGATAATGCTGAAAAGCTAGGAATTGATACATCAAATATCGAGCTTCCTTCAGCAGAATAACCGAAAGAGGGATTACAATGATGAAGAATTTTATTAAAGCAGTAGCGGTACTAACCGTCTTACTATCAAGTTTTGCAGGTATCCAATTAACAGCAAGCGCTCAAGAAGAAACAATTAAAATCGGAATTTTACAATATGTTGAACACGAAGCCTTAGATGCGGCGCGTGAAGGTTTTATTGAGCGTTTAGAGGAATCAGAATACGGTGACCGTATTGAATTTGATGTTCAAAATGCTTCAGGAAATCAAACAACATTACAATCAATTAGTGAGAAAATTGCCCGTGACAATGATATTTTATACGCAATTGCCACACCAGCAGCTATCTCATTAGCAAGTTTAGAGCAAGAAAAGCCAATCTTCATTGCAGCGGTAACTGACCCAGTTGAAGCTGGTTTAGCAGACTCATTGGAAGATCCTGGCCGTAATGTAACTGGGACAAGCGATATGCAACCGTTAGAGGAACAAGTTGATTTATTAGTAAATAATTTCCCAGACGCTGAAAATATTGGTTTAATCTACAACTCATCTGAAGTGAATTCACAAATTCAAGCAGATCAAGCAATAGAATTATTAGAAGAGCGTGGTTTAGAAACAGTGGAAGCAACGGTTGTATCAACCAATGATATTGCGCAAGCACTGAATTCTATTATTACAGAAGTAGACGCTATGTTTATGGTTACAGATAATACAATTGACTCTGCGATTACACTTGTAGGAGATATTGCAAAAGAAAATAATGTCCCAACAATCGGATCATCAGATGCAGTTGTTGAGCAAAATGGTTTAGCAACAATTTCTAATTCTTATACAGATTACGGTACTCAAACAGCAGACATGGTTATTCGTATGTTAGACGAAGGTTTAACCCCTGCTGAAATGCCAATTGAATTAGGAAAAGACTTCGAAATTGTAGTCAATGCAGAATTTGCTGAAGCCATTGGTATTGATCCAGAATCAATTAAATAATTGCTGACTAAAAACACAAGAAAATGAATCAATAAATATAGAAAGCAGGGTAAAAAATGAAGAAGACGCTGAAATTAATGTTAACTTTAGTCATCGCATTTACTAGCATCAATGGATTTACTGTTGGTGCTCAGGAAGAAACAATAAAAATTGGTGTTCTCCAATATGTTGAGCATGCCGCGTTAGATGCTTCTCGAGAAGGTTTTGTAGACCGCCTGACAGAATCTGAATACGGCGACCGCATTGAATTTGATATTCAAAATGCGAGTGGAAATCAGTCAACTTTACAATCAATAAGCGAAATGATTGCGCGTGAGAATGACATTTTATACGCAATCGCAACGCCACCTGCTGTTTCTCTTGCAAATCTTGAGCAAGAAAAGCCTATATTTATTGCAGCAGTAGCAGATCCAGTAGCTGCTGGTGTAGCAGAATCATTAGAGGAACCGGGTCGTAACGTAACTGGAACAACCAACGCACAACCTTTAGCAGATCAAGTTGATTTATTAGCACGTAACTTCCCTGATGCTGAAACCGTAGGTATTCTCTACAATTCATCGGAAGTTAATGCACAAAGCCAAGTAAAAACAGTAGTTCCATTACTAGAAGAAAAAGGTTTAGAAGTAGTAGAATCGACAGTCGTTACAACAAATGACGTCTCGCAAGCACTTAATTCAATTATTGGTGATATTGATGTGTTATTTATGGTAACAGACAACACAATCGACTCAGCCATATCATTAGTCGGAGATATAGCGAAAGAAAATAATGTACCGACGGTTGGAACATCGGACGTTGTTGTTTTGGAAAATGGGCTAATGACGATTTCAAACTCTTACTACGATTATGGTGTTCAAACAGCTGACATGGTTATTCGTATGTTGGATGAAGGTTTAGATCCAGCGGAAATGCCAATTGAATTAGGTCAAGATTTCCAATTAGTGGTGAATGAAGAATTTGCCAATGCGATTGGTATCGACCCAGAATCGCTTAAATAATAAAAAATGAAAACCAGTCTATTTCATTGTAAATAAACTGGTTTTCATTACTTATTTCTTGTTATAATATAGCGAGTCTTACTATCAAAATGATTTACAAAATCGGAAAGAAGGAAATTTTATGTTAGATGTCATTGCATCTAGTTTCACACAGGGTACTGTGTGGGCTGTGATGGCGATAGGTATTTATATTACTTTTAGATTATTAAGTATTACCGATATGTCTGCTGAAGGGGTTTTCCCATTAGGTGGTGCAATTGGTGCAATTTTAATTACTAATGCTGTTAACCCATGGTTAGCAACAATTATAGCGTTCTTTGGTGGAGCCTTAGCAGGAGCGGTAGCTGGCTGGGTTCATACTAAGCTGAAAATTCCACCATTAATTACCGGTATTTTAATGCAAACAGGATTATATTCAATAAACTTACATGTCATGGATGGTCGTCCTAACATTGCATTATTAGGACAAGAAACAATTTACTCACCACTTGAAGAAATGTTTGATATTTCTAAAAATATGAGTGTTACTATTGTCGCTTTAATTATTTTAGCAGTTATTATTTTATTATTAGTATTTTTCTTACATACTGAAATTGGTTTAGCTTTAAGATCTACCGGCGATAACCCTCGAATGTCTGAAGCAAATGGGATTAATACAAATGCAATGAAGACATTAGGCTATATGATCAGTAACGGTTTAATTGCCTTAGCAGGGGCAATGGTAGCTCAAAAAGATGGCTTCGCAGATATCTCAATGGGTATTGGTACGATTGTTATAGGGTTAGCCGCAATTGTAATTGTTGAAGTAATCTTACCGAATAAATCAATCGGTATTCGTTTAACAACGATTATCTTAGGTAGTTTCTTGTATCGTTTAATTATAGATACGATTTTAAACCAACCATTTATTGATATTCGTCCAACAGATTTACGTCTATTCTCATCTATTTTACTTGGATTTGTATTATTCTTACCAGAAATCCAAAAAGGAATGGCATCACGCCAATCAGCAGCTAAAGGAGGTAACTCATAATGACAGAAGATAATCGTCAAATTCGTCTAGAAATAAAAGGTATCCATAAGTCATTTGAACGAGGAACCGTTAATGAAAACCATGTTCTTAAAGGAGTAGACTTAACTTTATATGATGGTGACTTTGTAACTGTTATCGGTGGTAATGGTGCAGGTAAATCAACATTAATGAATACTATTTCTGGGCAACTTATACCGGACAAGGGTTCAATTACGATTAACTATGAAGATGTCACTAATTTACCCACAAACAAACGAGCTAAATTAGTATCTTATGTATTCCAAGACACACGTATGGGAACAGCTTCACGTTTATCGATTGAAGAGAATATGGCTTTAGCAAATCGTCGTGGTCTTTCAAGAGGATTGACTAAAGGGGTTAAAGAATCTGACCGCGAGGAGATGCGCGAACAATTAAAAAAATTAGATTTAGGTTTAGAAGACCGTTTAACAGCAGAGGTTCAATTCTTATCTGGTGGACAACGTCAAGCTTTAACATTATTAATGGCAACCTTACGCCGCCCACAAGTCTTACTGCTTGATGAGCATACAGCAGCTTTAGACCCGAAAACGTCAGAAATGGTTCTACAATTAACAGACAAAATTGTTCAAGATGAGCAACTGACAGCACTGATGATTACACATAATATGAAAGATGCATTAGCACTAGGAAATCGTTTAATTATGTTACATCAAGGGAAAATTGTTGTCGACGTTTCTGGTGAAGAGAAAGATAATTTAACCGTAGAAAAATTAATTAATCTCTTTAAACAAGAAGCCGGAGAAGAATTAACAAACGACGCAATGTTATTATCATAATTTAAAGATGAAACCGTACCTTGAGGGGTGCGGTTTTTATTTAGCTAAAATATTGAAATCAAATAATAATAGTATCTTCAAACTAATTATCCATGCCATACTTTTAAAAAATAGAGAGGCTTTGCTTTGACTGATGTGTTGAAGTGAGGTCTTTTTTATTTATCCGTCTTTAGAAGGTGTAAATTTTCGTTATAAAGTGTGATAATGGGTGTAATGTAGTGAAATTTGATATAATGAGGAAAACAATTAAAGGAGATTGGTCATGTACTTTTACGGGTTTGATAATACATATATTTTAATTTTAATTGCCATGGGTATTTCTATGATTGCGCAACGTTGGGTTAGTTCAACGTTTAATAAATATAGTGAATGGCAGACGTCAAAAGGGATTACGGGTAAACAGGCAGCTGAAGTGATTCTTAAAGCGCATAATATTCATGATGTTACTGTGGAGCATACATCTGGGAATTTAACAGACCATTATGATCCGACGAATAAAGTGTTGCGTTTATCAGATGCGACTTATAATCGTACTTCGGTGTCTGCTGTGGCTGTTGCGGCTCATGAGTGTGGACATGCCCTACAGGATGCGGATAATTATGGTTTTATGCGTCTGCGTGCGGGATTAGTGCCGATTGTTAACTTTACGTCACGTTTATCAATGCCATTAATCTTAATTGGTTTAATCTTAGGTTTTACAGGGTTAGTGAATTTGGGAATTATTGCTTTTAGTGCGGTATTAGTCTTTCAATTAGTCACTTTACCAGTTGAATTTAATGCATCGAATCGTGCGATGGAAATATTAAATGGGACAATTTTAACACAAGAAGAAGTAGCGCCAGCTCAAAAAGTATTACGTGCAGCAGCATTTACATATGTTGCGGCGGCACTAGGAACTGCATTACAAATCTTGCGATTTGTTTTACTTTCGCGTCGTCGTAACAATTAGAGGGGAGTTTTTCTGTGAAGTTGTTTGATCGATTAAAAAACACAAAAGTAAATAGAGAATATGCCGATGACTTAGTGGCTCAAACACAACGTCAAGTTGATAAGATGGAGCCGATTAATATTATTGTGGCAGGTAAAACTGGATCTGGAAAAAGTACTTTAATTAATGCTTTATTCCGTGATAATATCGCTGAAACAGGAGTGGGTAAGCCAGTTACTCAGTCAATTGAGCGCATTAGTAAAGAAGGAGTTCCCTTAACTTTATACGATACGAAAGGGTTAGAGTTAACTCCTGAAGCTCAAGTGGAAGTACTGACAAGTTTGAATAATTTAATTAAAACACAAAAAGAAAAAGGTGAACGTGACAGTATTGATGTTGCTTACTATTGTATTAATAGTATTATGTCACGAATTGAACCATTTGAAATTGAATTAATCGAAGCTTTATCCGAACATATCCCGGTTATCTTGGTACTCACACAGTATCTAGGTCAAGAAAGTAATGAATTTGTGGATTATCTTAAAGAAATGGAGCTACCTGTTAAAGGGATTGTTCCTGTACTAGCAAAACCTTATTTAATTCAAGGCGAACAGTATATACCAAGTCATGGTCTACAAGATTTGGTTGATTTGTCTTTATCCGTCATTCCTGATTCGGTACAAAAGGCTTTTATTAATGCCCAACAGATAGATTTAGACCGCAAGGTAACAGATGCTAGAAGTTGGGCGCGTCGTTATATTAAAGGTTCTTTTGGGGTAGGATTCACGCCAATACCAATCGCTGATTCTGCTATTTTAATTCCTATGCAAATTGGTATGTTAGCGCATATTACGTCTATTTTTGGACTTTCTCTAAATAAATCACAAATTGTGAGTATCATAGCAGGGATTGGTGGTACTGGAGGAGCGACAGCTGCTGGTAAATATATTGTGAGCCAAGTATTCAAATTAATACCAGGTTTAGGAACCATTACTGGTGGGGTTGTTAGTGGTACAACGGCAAGTGTTTTAACAATGACTTTAGCTTATAGTTATATAGATGTTTTAAAATTCATCGCCCAAGCTGAGATTTCAGGACGGGATCTACCATTAGTAGAAATCCAGAAAACAATGAATTTAAGTTTCAAAGAGCAATTAGATTATTTTTCTGATTTCTTCCCAGATTCAGTCAAAGATACGATATTGAATGAATGGAGCAATCAATTTCTGAAGTAACGCTTAACGCATCGTTTCCGTAACGATGCGTTTTTATTTAGTAAAATGTGTTAATTTCTATTGACAGAAAATAAATAATAACGTAACATTTCAAATGGTAATGATTACTATTTAATGAAAAGGAGCGAGAAAATGAAAAAGTATCTAAAAGTAGTAACGATGTTAGCTGTTTTAATTTCAAGTTTAATATCTGGTGCAAGTATTAAAGCACAAAATAAAATCCAGGTTAAAACAACTTTTTACCCAGTTTACTTTTTAGCATCACAAATTGCGGGAGATAAAGCAGATGTTACGATGTTATTAGACGGCGGAGAAGATGCCCATTCTTATGAAGTGAGTGCACGTGACTCAGGCGAAGTCCAAGAATCAGATTTATTTATTTACCAAGACGATGAAATGGAATTTTTTGTTCAAGACTTGTTAACATTAATCGATACAACTGAAACAAAAGTCCAAGAATCAACGGAAGGTATTGAGTTATTATCTGGTTCAACAGATGGACATGACCACGAAGCAGATGAACATGAAGAGCATGATCACGAAGAAGAGCACAATCACGACCACGACCATGAACATGGTCATGATCATTCTCACGAATATGATCCACATACATGGTTAGATCCTAATACTTATGCAAAACAAGCCGAAAATGTCCGTGATGCGCTGATTGAAGTTGACCCTGATAATGAATCAGCTTATACAGAAAATACTGAGACATTAATCCAAGAGTTGAATGCCTTAGATACTGAATATCAAGAAGGACTTCAAGATTTAGAAAATCGTACGATTGTTGTTCAACATGCAGCTTTTGGTTACTTAACGCATGCTTATGATTTACAGCAAGAATCAATTGCTGGTCTATCGACAACACAAGAACCAAGTGCCGAAACTTTAGCAACAATGCAAGACTTTGTTAAAGAGCATGATGTCAAAGTTATTTATGTTGACCCAATTGGTGATAATGCGATTTCTCAAACCGTAGCAAGTAGTAATGAAGCGGAATTAAAACCATTGAGTACATTAGAAGTTGTCCAAGATGGGGAAGATTACTTTTCAGTAATGCGTCAAAATTTAGAACAATTAAAGAGTAATCAATAAACTATTAATTTCAGAAAAATCTGCTAAAATAGTAATGTTAAAAATATTAAAAAATAAAGGAGTGAGCGCGTGGATTTGATTAAGGTTCGTGATTTATCATTTTACTATGATAATGAAAAGGTATTGAATGATGTTAATTTTGAACTGAAACCAGAAGAATTTGTCATTTTGACAGGTGAAAATGGGGCGGCGAAATCAACTCTCTTAAAAAATATCCTAGGCTTATTGAGTCCAGCGACTGGGACGGTTGAGATAAGTAAAAAGAACATTAAAGGAGAACCGTTATCCATTGGCTATGTTCCGCAAAATATTTCGGGATTTAATGCTGGTTTTCCTAGTACTGTTCAAAGATTCGTTGAATCGGGACGTTACCCTAGAGGACGTTGGTTCAAAAAGCTAGATGAAACTGATTATGAGCATGTTAAAAAGGCCTTGGAGTCTGTTGATATGCTCCAACATAAAGATAAATTAATTGGCGAATTATCTGGTGGACAGAAACAACGAATCAGTCTAGCGCGTGTTTTCTCAATGGATCCTGACATATTTATACTAGATGAGCCTACAACGGGTATGGATGTCAAATCACGCCGCTCATTTTATCGTTTGCTACAACATTTATGTAGAAAACATGGCAAATCAATTTTAATGGTAACGCATGTTGATTCAGAAATGGAAGGCTTTTATGACCGCGAGGTTCGTTTAATTAGAGAGGAGGGTGTGCCATGGAGATGCTTCAGTATGACTTCATCCAGCGCGCATTCGTAGCAGGGGCTGCGATGTCACTTATTACCCCTATTTTAGGACTACTCTTAATTTTACGAAGACAGTCACTCTTATCTGATACCCTTTCGCATATCTCATTAACAGGGGTAGCATTAGGCATGTTATTACAGTGGAACCCAACGGTTGCGACATTGATTGTTGTTGTCATTGCATCAGTGTTGATTGAATATTTACGCGTAGCTTACCGAAATTTTTCGGAATTATCCGTTGCGATTATGATGTCTGCGGGAATGGCCTTAGCCTTGATACTAGCCAGTTTTAGTCCAAATCAGGCGAACTTTAAACTCGATCAATATTTATTTGGATCAATTATTTTAATTTCACCTGAAGAAGTAACACTTTTATGGGCGTTAGCAATTATTGTGATTGTTTTATATGTTATCTTCAAAAAGCCATTATATGTCATGAGTTTCGATGAAGATACTGCATTCACTGCCGGTCTGCCGGTGCGTATGATGTCAATTATCTTCTCAGTTATTACTGGAGTAGCCATCAGTATTATGATGCCAATTGTCGGAGCGTTACTGGTATCTGCATTAATTGTCATCCCATCAGCTACTGCCATCAAGATTTCGAAAAGCTTTTCTCAAGCGATTATCATCGGAGTAGTCATTAATATCATTGGAATATTTACAGGGATTACAGCATCCTTTTACTTTGACACACCTCCTGGAGCGTCAATAACGATGAATTTCATCATTATCTTTATTCTTGTGTCAGGTGGAACACAATTTTCAATCTGGTTAAAAAATAAAATGAATCATAAATAAAATAAACGTCATAATCTAAGGGAACTCCCCAGATTATGACGCTTTTTTTATATTAATTTTGAAAATGCGAATCGAGGGAAATATGACGAGTTAACCATGCCTCAACATCACGCAACCAATGATTTGCTTGATTGTTTAATTGATCACGTGCATTGGCACTTGCGTAATTTGCGGTAGATAAACCATGGACCCCTTCTTCATAAACATGCATTTCAAAAGGAACCCCTTCACGTGCTAGGCTAACAGCCATTTGAGCTGTATCTTGAGGGTTAACGACTTTATCCTCACTTGTTGCCCATAAAAACGTAGGTGGTGTTTTCTTTGTCACAGCATTAACCGGTGATAATTTTTGGAGGTCTTCATTTGATGCCATGCTTTGTCCAGTTGTTGCTAGTAGCAATTTGTTAGCAAGTTCCAACTCTTGTGGGTCTTCACTACGGTAAGATTCAGCCATAGCATATTCAAGATCCAGTAAACCATACCCACTAATTAAAAAGGCAGGTTGTAAAGCTTGTTTCTTTAATTGTGTGGCATTTTGAATAATTGATTTATGCCAGTGCGTTGCATACATACTAGCATTATGACCACCCGCTGAGAAACCACATAAACCGATTGCTTGTGAATCGACATTCCATTCATTACTATAACTATGAATTAATTCAAATGCCATCGCAATTTCAATCATCGGTTGAGGGAATATTTTATCTGGATCTGGATTAATATCTGCATTTGGTTTAATTTTATCTTTGGTTCCAAAATAAGTAGAATATCTAAGGACTGCCGCATGATAACCCATCGCATTAAATGCTAAAGCAATCGGCTCAGCTTCACGGTCCGAACAATATAAATACCCTCCACCCGGACAAATTAAAACCAGTGGACGCTGTGCTCCATTTAAAATTTCAGAGGTAGGTTCAAGTAAATAAGTAGTTAATGAGACGTCTTTACGATCGTCATATAAATAAAATGTCTCGTGCTTCATGTAATTCCTCCTAATATTAATTATAATGAGTGTATCAGAAACTTAAGCAGTATGTTAATAATATCACTTAAAAATATAAATAGAAAAAGGTGTCCTCATGGAATATATAACCAAAGAGAAAGTTATCGACTGGCTACCAATTCGTCATTCAAAAACATATAAAAATAAGCTAGGACATGTCCTAATCATTGCAGGAAATGAAAATAAAGGGGGTGCCGCCATCATGTCTGCCCTCAGCGCCCTCCAAAGTGGAGCGGGACTCGTAACAGTCGCAACCTCCCCTAACAACCAAACGGCTCTTCAAACACACGCACCTGAAGCGATGTCTATCAATTTAAACGAAACCGACGAAATCACTAAAAACCTGGCTACAGTCAACACAATTGTCATCGGACCAGGACTAGGACTAGACAAACGAGCGGAAAGTATGGTTCAACGAGTCTTAACCAACTCCGAACCAAGTCAGACAGTCATACTAGACGCGGATGCCCTAACCCTATATAGTAAGAAAATGAATGAATGGCGAGGCCTATCAAAAGCCAAGTTAATCATGACGCCCCATGCAGGTGAATGGGAACGTATTATGGGGGTAGAGCTTAATGCAGTAAAAGAAGAATCTGAGTTGATTTACTTCGCAAATCATCATCAAGCCACCCTCATAGCCAAAGGGGCGCCCACCCGTGTTATTACAAGTGATACCATCTATGAAAATACCTCAGGAAATCCCAGTCAAGCGACAGGGGGTATGGGAGACACGTTGACAGGTATTATAGCAAGTCTAGTTGGCCAATTTGATGAAGACGATTATAATGAAGCAATACTTTCTGCTGTCTATATCCATTCATATACCGCAGATATCTTAGCCGAAACGCATTATGTCACGCTTCCAACTCTAGTGTCCAAACATTATCCGATTGTCATGAGACAGTTGATAGATGCTAAGGATGATTAATACCAGATAACACAAAAAGGGCTCATGCAGAGCCCTTTTGTAAGTTTATGAATTTAATTAAAAATCTAATTCTAATAGAATCGGCGTATGATCTTGGCGAGTACCTGAATCAATCATTTCGGATTTAAGTACTTGCCCTTTAATACGGTCACTTACTAAGAAATAATCAATTCTCCAACCAGAGTTATTGATTTTACTTGTCTTAGCAATTTGACTCCACCAAGTATACACTCCTTCAACGTCCCCATGTATGTGACGGAATGTATCAATGAAACCACGGTTAAGTAAGTTCGTAAACCCCTCACGCTCTTCATTTGTAAAACCAGCTGAACGACGATTATTATTAGGATGGGCTAAGTCAATTTCATGATGTGCTACATTAAAGTCTCCCGTTGCAATAACAGGCTTCTTAGCATCTAATTCTGCTAGATAATCGGCATATTGGCGGTCCCATTCTTGACGTAACTCTAAACGAGCTAAACCACGACCAGCATTTGGTGTATAAACTTGAGTGACAAAGAAATCATCAAACTCTAAAGTCATGATGCGCCCCTCATGATCCATTGTGTCAGGTGCATTGATTTCTGGACGCGTAATTTCTGGATTTAAATGCTCACGAACTAAGAACATTGTCCCAGCATAACCTTTACGAGCGGGTTCAACTGAGCTTGTCCAATGAATTTTATAATGTGGAACACGCTCTTCTAAAATTTGTAAATGTTTTTTTGTAGGTCCTTTAGCCGATAATTTGGTCTCTTGAATCGCAATGATATCTGGATGGTAGTTGTCGATTGTTTCTAATACTGCTCTTGATAACTGTGCGCGAGCAGAATCACTCGTTAGTGCAGCGTTAAATGAATCGATATTCCAAGAAATGATTTTCATGAATATTCCTCCTGTTTTCTGATGTTTCTAGTTTAACAAAGAGAAACTAAATTGTCTTGTTTTGAAAATTAAAAACGCATATCGTACACCCCTGAAATTCTTTTTAAAAAGTAGCCAGTAAGATTGAATATCTGCCGTTTTTAAGTTAAAGTATAGAGAGCGTGAAACAAATGTTTCACAGAGGAAGGGGCCAGTAAAATGACATTTGAAGAATTTATCCAAGCGCTTAAAGTAAAAGGGATTAATCTAAGTGAGTCACAACTTGCACAGTATGAATTATATTACAAAATGTTGGTTGACTGGAATGAGCGTGTAAACTTAACTGCCATTACTGACCAAGAAGAAGTTTACTTGAAACATTTTTATGACTCAATGATGCCGTTATGGGTAGAAGAGCTTGATTTAAATAATAAAACATTAATTGATATTGGGGCAGGCGCAGGATTCCCAAGTATACCAATTTTAATTGCTAATCCAACCATGCATGTAACGATTGTTGATTCTTTAAATAAACGCATCAATTTCTTGAAAGAATTAACAGACGCACTTAACTTATCAGATAGAGTTAATTTAGTTCATGGACGCGCTGAAGACGTCGGTCAAGATAAACAGTACCGAGGTAAATTTGAAATTGCAACAGCTCGTGCCGTTGCGAATATGAATGTTTTATCAGAGTATTGTATGCCAATGGTAGCTAAAGGTGGTTATTTTGTTGCATTGAAAGGTGCTAAAGCACAAGAAGAAGTTGATGCAGCTAAAGGTGCCATTTCAACTTTAGGTGGAAAAATCGAACATGTACATACAGAAGAATTACCTGGAGATGAGGGTGAACGTTCAGTCGTATTAATTAAGAAAACATTGGATACACCGAATAAATACCCGCGTAAAGCAGGAAAACCAACCAAACAACCAATTAAGTAACCAAAGGAGGAAGCAAACGAATGGGCAAAGTGATTGCAGTGGGTAATCAAAAAGGTGGCGTAGGGAAAACGACGACCACAGTCAATTTGGGTGCCGCACTGGCATATTTAGGTAAGAAAACATTAGTTGTCGACTCAGATTCCCAAGGGAATGCCACTAGTGGTCTAGGAACTGCCCGCGGCGATGTTGATTTGAGTTTATATGATGTCTTAATCGACGAAGAATCAATTGCAGATGCGATTCTACCCACTACGCGTGATAATTTATTTATTGTGCCTTCGAATATTCAATTAGCCGCCGCCGAATTGGAATTAGTCAATGTTCCAAAACGTGAATACCGTTTAAAGGAAGCCATTGATTTAATTAAAGATGACTTTGATTATGTTTTAATTGATTGCCCTCCTTCTTTAGGACAACTATCAATTAATGCATTTACAGCAAGTGATACTATCTTAATTCCGGTTCAAGCAGAATACTACGCTTTAGAGGGATTAACGCAATTATTAAATACGATCCGTTTAGTACAACGCAACTTTAACCGTCATTTCCGAATTGAAGGCGTGTTAATCACGATGTTAGACGCACGAACAAATTTAGGTTTTGAAGTAGTCGAAGAAGTGAAGAAATACTTCCAAGAGAAGGTTTATGACACAATGATTCCACGAAATATTCGCCTTTCTGAGGCGCCGTCTTATGGTTTATCAATCATTGATTATGATAATAAATCAAGAGGTGCACAGAAGTATATTGAATTGGCAAAGGAAGTGATAGACAGTGGCGAAGAATAATACACCCAAAAAACGCGGTGGTTTAGGACGTGGCATGGAGGCTCTTTTTTCCAATTATGAAGAAACTCCGAGTGAAAATGAAGTGGTTGAAGAAATTGCATTAGACGAGATTAGACCGAATCCTTATCAACCACGAAAAATTTTCGACGAAGATGCGTTGAAGGAATTATCAGAATCCATTAAACAATCCGGCGTATTTCAACCAGTTATTTTAAGACAATCAACAATTAAAGGGTATGAATTAATCGCAGGTGAGCGACGTGTTCGAGCAAGTCGTTTAGCAGGTAAGACTACGATCCCAGCCATTGTTCGTCAAATGGATGAGGAACAAATGATTGAAATCGCGGTCGTTGAGAACTTACAACGTGAAGACTTAAGCCCATTAGAAGAGGCGGAAGCCTACCAAATTTTAATGGAGAAATTAGACTTAACTCAAGCCGATGTTGCTGAACGTATTGGTAAGAGCCGTCCATATATTGCGAACTATTTAAGATTATTGCAATTACCAGAAGCCATTAAAAAGATGGTCAATGACGAACAATTATCAATGGGGCAAGCAAGAACCATTTTAGGATTAAAAGACAAAGATCAACAAATTGCTTTAGCTAAAAAAGTGATTCAAGGACAATTAACCGTCCGTCAATTGGAAGAATTAGTTCAAGAAATGAACCAAGCAGGGGAATTAAAACCCAAAGCGAAAGATCCTGAGAAAGCAAACAAACCACAAAAGCCAGCTTTATACCGTGATATGGAGAACCAAATGGAGGAATACTTTGGTACAACCACAACGATCAATCAAAGGGGCAAACGTGGTAAAATTGAAATTGAATTTATGTCAGAATCAGACTTGATCCGTATTTTAGATCTATTAAATATTCAATTATAATCATGGAGGATAACATGACGACAAAAGAATACGATAAATTAGATATAGTAGAAATGAAAAAGCCACATGCTTGTGGCGCAAATGAATGGCAAATTATCCGTATGGGGATGGATATCCGTATCCAATGCCAAAATTGCGACCATATCGTGACAATGACTAGACGTGACTTTGAGAAGAAGTTAAAGAAAATGATCACGAAACACGAAGAAGCATAATAAATTTATATAAAGAAAGTAGAGTGTGAAATGTCACTAACAGCAGGAATTGTCGGTTTACCAAACGTTGGTAAATCAACCCTTTTTAACGCCATTACTAAAGCCGGAGTAGAAGCAGCAAACTACCCATTCGCAACGATTGATCCGAATGTTGGGGTTGTTGAAGTTCCAGATGAGCGTTTAAAACGTATTACAGAAGTAGTTCAACCACAAAAAGAAATCCCAACGACATTCGAATTTACAGATATCGCTGGAATCGTTAAAGGTGCCAGTAAAGGTGAAGGATTAGGAAATAAATTCTTAGCCAATATCCGCCAAGTAGATGCAATCTGTCACGTAGTTCGTTGTTTTGACGACGATAATATTACTCACGTATCAGGTAAAGTTGATCCACTTGAAGATATTGAAACAATTAACTTAGAATTAATCTTAGCTGACTTAGAGTCAGTCGATAAACGTTATGACCGTGTAAAGAAAATTGCACGTACTAAAAATGCAGAAGCTTTAGCTGAATTAGCGATTTTAGAAAGATTAAAAGAAGGTCTAGAACAAAACAAGATGGCGAACCAATTAGAGTTCACTAAAGAAGAAGAGCCATTTGTTAAATCACTATTCTTATTAACTCGTAAAGATATGTTATATGTTGCCAACATTAGTGAAGATGACGTTTCAGACCCATCTGCTAACCCATACTTAGCACAAGTTCAAGAATTAGCGGCAAGCCAAGGAGCAGAAGTCGTTCCAGTATGTGCCAGCCTTGAAGAAGAGATTGCTGTTTTAGACGACGAAGAAAAAGAAATCTTCTTAGAAGATTTTGGAATCGAAGAATCTGGTTTAGACCGCTTAATCAAGAAAGCCTACAACTTATTAGGTTTAGGAACTTACTTTACTGCCGGTGAAAAAGAAGTACGCGCTTGGACATTCAAGCAAGGTATGACAGCACCTCAAGCAGCAGGAGTTATTCACTCGGACTTTGAGCGTGGATTCATTCGTGCTGAAACTGTTCACTTTGACGATTTAATGGAAACAGGAAGCATGACTAAAGCTAAAGAAGCAGGTAAATATCGTTCAGAAGGTAAAGAATATATCGTAAAAGACGGCGATATTATGCTATTTAGATTTAACGTTTAATCGGGAGGAATACTCATTAATGACTGAAGAAAAGCATTTAAAAGAAAATAAAACAGACGAATTAGTCGAAACAATCCAAGAAACTGAAGAAGCAACAAATCAAGAATTAGAACAAGCCGAAGACCAATCAGCATCCGAACAAATCGAAGCAATGGAAGAAGCCGAAGCCAAATTAGACGCCATACAAGAGGAAGAAGAATACCTCGCTGAGAAAAGCCCAATTGCTGGTGTGTCATTATCTAACTTCAAAAGTTTAACAGGTAAGAGCCAACAATTCATGGTGAACTTAGACCGTCATTTAGTTGATGAATTAGACTATGAAGTGCGTAGTATCGCCTATATCGATATGGTTGACACTCTTTTAGAAGGTCAACAATCAGGTCAAACAGCACGTCAACTCTTTGGAACACCAACTGAAGTAGCACAGAGTATTATCGACCAAGACTTAAAAGTGGCTGAAGAAGATGGATCAAAATCACCTGATTGGCACATTTATATAGATGGTGCTTTATTATTAGGTTCAATCTTCACATTCCTAACTGGATTTTCAATGGCTAATGCTGACAACACTGCCGGCCAATTAGGCAATGAGACACTACAATACTTCGGTGTCATCACAATGATCCTAAATTACTTAGTAGCCGGTTTTGCAATGCTTGTTACAGCGAAGAATATGCCAAACCCAGACGCACCAAAAGGTCAAAAAGGCTATCCAAAATATTTCCTAGCCTCAATCGGATCAATGGTTGTTTGGTTCTTAGTAGTTAGCTTCTCAGGAGCGTTGCTACCACACGCAATCAACCCAATCTTACCTCATACTGCCTACATGATTATCGCGGTAATCACCTTCCTAGCTAGAATGTATCTAAAACGTAAGTTAGATATTAAAGGCGGAATTTTCTAAAGAAATTAATAAACCAGCTTCAAACCAACATCTTCGAGGTGCGGTTTGAAGCTGGTTTTTATTTGTGGGGTAGTTTCGAGTGACGATTGCAAAATAGGGAAAGTTATTGATTTACAGAGTGGGTTTTTCCCTTGGATCTATGAAATAGGGAAAAACTATTGATTTGAGGTGACGATTTTCCCTCGAACTGAGGGGATGTTTTTGAGTAATAACTTTTGAAAAGTATCTAGTAGTTACTCATCTCGAGGTATTTGGGTAATAACTTTTGAAAAGTATCTAGTAGTTACTCATCTCGAGGTATTTGGGTAATAACTTTTGAAAAGTATCTAGTAGTTACTCATCTCGAGGCATTTGGGTAATAACTTTTGAAAAGTATCTAGTTGTTACTCATATCGAGGCTTTCGGGTAATAACTTTTGAAAAGTATCTAGTAGTTACTCATCTTGAGGCATTTGGGTAATAACTTTTGAAAAGTATCTAGTTGTTACTCATCTCGAGGTATTTGGGTAATAACTTTTGAAATCCATCTAGTTGTTACTCATCTTGAGGCATTTGGGTAATAACTTTTGAAAAGTATTTAGTTGTTACTCATCTCGAGGTATTTGGGTAATAACTTTTGAAATCCATCTAGTTGTTACTCATCTTGAGGCATTTGGGTAATAACTTTTATAAAACAATTAGTTGTTACCTAATAGTAAACTACATAATCTTTACGCTAGATTATGTGCTAGTCGATTTCATTGGTTGTTTCAGAAAAATTATCAAAACAAGCAACACTTTGTTGGCTGTTTCGAAAATCCCACCCAAACAAGCACCACTTTCCGCGATTTCGTTGGTTGTTTTAGAAAAATTATCAAAACAAACATCACTTCGTTGGTTGTTCCCGAAATTCTACAGAAACAACCGACACTTTCATAAATAAAACTATTAAGAAAATCAAAACTCTCTTTTATTGCTCAAATATTCACAATTTATATTGAAAGCACACAATGATATATGATATACTTTTATTAGTGAAATACATCACATGTATATAAATAGGAGGATTTTTATGAAAGCAATTGTAGCAACTACTGATCGTAAAGCGGAAGTCGTGGAGAAAGAATTACGTGAACTGAAACCGGGTGAGGCGCGGTTGAGAATGATTTGTTGTGGTGTTTGCCATACCGATCTACATGTTAAGAATGCCGATTTCGGTGACGTGAGTGGTCGTGTTCTAGGGCATGAAGGTATTGGTGAGGTTGTTGAAATTGCGGATGATGTAACCAGTCTAAAAATTGGCGATAGAGCATCTGTTGCGTGGTTCTTTGAAGGGTGCGGACACTGCGAATATTGTACAACTGGTCGCGAAACTTTATGTCGTGAAGTGAAAAACGCAGGGTATACAGTTGATGGCGGGATGCAACAAGAGTGTATTGTAACAGCAGACTACTCAGTGAAAGTACCAGATGGATTAGACTCAGCGGCTGCTTCTTCGATTACTTGTGCTGGTGTAACTACATACAAAGCAATTAAAGAAGCGAACCTTCTACCAGGAGAATGGATTTTAATTTCAGGTTTAGGTGGATTAGGTAATTTAGCTCTACAATACGCTAAAAAAGTATTCGGTCTAAAAGTAATCGCTGTTGACGTGAATGACGGACAATTAGAATTCGCGAAAGAATTTGGAGCAGATATTTGTATCAATCCATTAAATGAGGATCCAGGAAAAGTCGTTCAAGAAAAAGTAGGCGGAGCACATGGTGCAGTTGTTACTGCAGTTGCTAAATCTGCATTTAACCAATCAGTTGATGCAATGCGTGCTGGTGGAACAGTGGTGGCTGTTGGTTTACCAGTTGAATCAATGGACCTATCAATACCAAGATTAGTATTAGATGGCATTCGCGTTGTGGGGTCATTAGTAGGAACACGCCAAGACTTGAGGGAAGCGTTCCAAGCAGGCGCAGATGGCTTAGTTGTACCTAAATGTGAAATGCGTCCAATGGAAGACATTAATGACATCTTCGAAGAAATGGAAGAAGGAACAATTCGTGGGCGCATGGTAATTGATTTGGCTTAATATAAGAAAAAAGTACGCCAGAAGTGAATTCGCTTCTGGCGTTTTTACGTGCATAAAATTGATTAGTAATATTTGGGTACTAACTTTTATACCTCTAATTCCTCAAATAAATCATCGATAGAATCGAAAGTTGGTCGCTCTCCTTTTTTTATCGACTTTTTAATTTCATTTACAGAGTCCTTTAAACTTTGAATTACATGCTCGGGGTAGACGCTAACAGGCATAAGAATGATTTTTCCATTATCTTCTATAACTTCAAATTGATCTCCTTGACTCAGTTCCAAGGAATTGACAATTTCTTTGGGGATAGTAACTTGTGACTTAGCTTTTAATTCAACTAACATACAACACCTCCTATAGTCGGAAATTCAAACTTTAATATAAAATAGGAATGATTTTGAGTCAATAAATTCGAATAGAATAGTAATGCATATTACTTTGATCTAAGGATTTCAAATCATATCAGTTTCGTTGGTTGTTTCAGAAAAAATATCAAAACAAGCATCACATCGTTGTTTGTTTCGAAAATCCCACCCAAACAAACATCACTTTCCGCGATATCGTTGGTTGTTTCAGAAAAATTATCAAAACAAGCACCACTTCGTTGTTTATTCCAAAATTCCACCGCAACCCCCACACCCACCAAAAAAACACGAACAATAAAACCTGTAAGCGCTTCAATGTTCTGTATTAGAGAATTCTCATTTGAAAGGGTTTGGCATTCGTGGTACATTATTAGAAATACAAAACAACAAAACTAAAAATCAAGGAGGTCTTTGTTAATGTCATCATGGGAAACAAAGTTTAAGCGTGAAGGTCTAACATTCGACGATGTGTTATTAGTCCCAGCATTGAGTGAAGTGTTACCTAACGACGTGGATTTATCGGTGGAATTAGCTCCTAACTTACGCCTTAATGTTCCAATTTTAAGTGCAAGTATGGATACAGTAACAGAATCTGAAATGGCAATTGCGATGGCGCGTCAAGGTGGATTAGGTGTTATCCATAAGAACATGTCAATCGAAGCGCAAGCTGAAGAAGTACGTCGTGTAAAACGTTCGGAAAATGGGGTTATTCTTGACCCGTTCTACTTAACTCCCCAAGATCTAGTTCAAGATGCTGAAGACTTAATGGCACATTACCGTATTAGTGGTGTTCCAATTGTCGAAACAAGAGAAAATCTTAAATTAGTTGGAATTATTACAAACCGTGACTTACGTTTCGTACGTAACTACGACCAACCAATTGAAAATGTGATGACGAAAGAAGACCTAGTAACTGCTCCAGCAGGAACTTCTATTGAAGAAGCAACTCGCTTATTAGATGAGCACCGCATTGAAAAGTTACCATTAATTGATGAAGCAGGTAAATTAGCTGGTTTAATTACAATTAAAGATATTGAAAAAGTCGAAGAATACCCGAATGCAGCTAAAGACCAACATGGTCGTTTATTAGCAGCAGCAGCTGTAGGTGTGACGAACGATACTTTTGATCGTGCTGAAGCATTAATCCAAGCAGGAATTGACGCTCTAATTATCGATACAGCACACGGTCACTCAGCGGGTGTTATCCGTAAAATCAAAGAAGTTCGTGATGCTTACCCAGATACTACTATTATTGCTGGTAATGTAGCGACAGCTGAAGGTGCACGTGCATTGTTTGAAGTGGGAGTTGACGTGGTTAAAGTTGGTATTGGACCAGGTTCTATCTGTACAACACGTGTAGTTGCTGGTGTTGGGGTTCCTCAAATTACAGCAATCTATGAAGCAGCAACAGCGGCTCGTGAATATGGTAAAACAATTATTGCTGATGGTGGTATTAAATATTCTGGAGATATCGTTAAAGCATTAGCAGCAGGTGGACATGCAGTAATGTTAGGTTCAATGCTAGCAGGTACTGATGAGTCACCAGGTGAATTTGAAATTTTCCAAGGACGTCGCTATAAGTCATACCGTGGTATGGGGTCTCTTGCAGCAATGGAAAAAGGTTCATCAGATCGTTACTTCCAATCAAAATCTGAAGCAAACAAATTAGTTCCTGAAGGAATTGAAGGACGTGTAGCTGCTAAAGGTGCTGTTCAAGATATCATCTTTCAAATGGTTGGTGGTGTTCGTGCAGGTATGGGTTATGTTGGTGCAGCTGACTTGAAATTCTTACGTGACGAAGCTCAATTCACACGTATGACAGGTGCTGGATTAATCGAATCACATCCACATGATGTTAACATTACTAAAGAAGCACCAAACTATTCACGTTAATATTAACTAGTTTAAAATCAACAGAACACACTAGTAGAGTTATTCTATTAGTGTGTTCTTTTATATATACGAAAATGAAGTGGAAATTTAGAAAGGAGCAATGTTTCAGATGACAAAATTATTAAGAGAAATGCCTAAAGTTGAATTGCATTGTCACTTTGATGGATCTGTTCCAATGGAGACAGTTTATGAATTAGGTGAAGAAATTGGCCTGACAAAAGAATATTTAAGCCAGATTCCCGTGACCGGTCAATGTGAAGATTTAGAAGATTATTTAAAATCATTTGATATTATTTTAAAGGTCTTACAAACTAAGGATCATTTAAAACGTGCTACATATGCGACGATTAAGCAGATTGCTGGTGAAGGTGTAAAGTATTTAGAATTACGATTTGCTCCGCTACTCCACTTAGATCAAGGGCTGACTATTTCTGAAGTGATTGATAGTGTAATCCAAGGATTACATCAGGCAACTGCCGAATTTGATATTGACGTTAATTTAATTATGAGTGCCATGCGTTCCCATAGCGCTGAAACAAATATGGATTTGGTGGCAGCTATTCAAAAACTCGAATGTCCTGAACTTGTAGGGTTTGATTTTGCCGGAGCGGAACCAGATGGAGCCAATGACCATATCAAACCGATTACAGATAAAATGCAAGAAAATAATTTTCACTTAACACTTCATTCAGGCGAATGTGGCTGTGCACACAATGTTGTTCAAGCTATCAAATTAGGGGCAACAAGGATTGGCCACGGGATTGCGGTAGCAAAAGACCCCAAAGTCATGAAATTTGTAAGTGAAAATAATGTACTTCTTGAAGTATGTCCAACGAGTAATTATCAAACGAGTGGAATAAAAACATTAGCTGATTTTCCAGCACGTACTTTAATGGATGCTAATGTAAAATTTTCTATTAGTTGTGATAATCGTACGGTTTCAAATACATCATTAATTAATGAGTATCAAATTTTGATTGATTATCATCACTTTACAATAGAAGAATTTATTCAAACCAACAGAGATGGAATAGAGGCTAGTTTTGCAAGAGCGAAAACGAAAGTAGCTTTAACCGAAAAGCTTAATGAATTTCATAATAAACTCCATTAATTTCATTGAAAGAGTCATATTTTCAGTGTATGCTAGAAGATACGTTATCAGTTAAAGATGACTCATTGAGAAATTATTTTTCATAAAAAATATTCATTAAGATAAGAAAAGGTGACAAAATGCGACAACAAAAACGAATAATCTTAATTTTAGTGACACTCGTTATTCAATTATTCTTACCTTTAGAAACTCTATTTGCTCAAACAAATAATCAAGAAGAGTCAATTTATTTAGTAACTGAAAGTCAAAACGGGATCATTTTAGATGAATCACGCGAAAATGAAGTTCAAGATGTAGGGACTTTATCAAAAGTATTATCTATTTACTTAATATATGATGCAATCGATAATGGAGAGATTAGTCTTGAGGACTCTGTTCCACTGTCAGATGAAGCTTATGCACTATCGCAAGACTATGATATTGACAATGTGCCATTGAGACCAGATGGTGAATATACGGTTGAAGAATTGCTTCCACCATTAGTAACAAGTCAAGCCAATGGTATCACTTTAGCTTTGGCAGAACGAGTAGCAGGTAGCGAAGAGGCATTTGTTGAAAAAATGAATCAACAGTTAGTTGATTGGGGTATAGAAGACAGTGAAATTTATAATGCCACTGGTTTGCCAACTGAGTTCACACCAGATTCGGGAGACTCATCAACTACTGGAGAAGTGAATCGGATGTCGGCAGAAGCTTTGGCAACTTGTTCATATTATTTAATCAATAAATTTCCAGATATCTTAGAACTTACTTCAATTGATCGAGGGACTTTTAGAAAAAATACAGATGATGAATTTGATTATCACAATCGATTAATGCAATTGGGTTATTTCTATGAATTAAATATTGAGGGCTTATTTATGCGTCAAGTGGGTGAAGAAGATGATGCAAAATTAAGCGCGGTTGTCTCACATAAACAAAATGATGTTCAAACGATTACTGTGTTATTAGATTTCCCAGCAGACGATTTTGAATCTTTTGGTATTAATTTGCTCCAAGAAAATGGCCGTAAATATACTCAAGAAGCTGTCGCAAAAGCAGGTGACCCAGTAAAACAAATAAATGCGGTTTATATTAACCAGTTTGGCGAAGAAGAAGCACCGTTAAGTTATGCAGCTGATTTTAATGTGATTGTTCCGCGTGAAGATATCGCACCACAATTATTATATAATTTAAAGCCGAATTATAAATACTTTACTACCAATGACCAGTTGATGACACCTGTTGAAAAAGGAACGAATGTTGGTTCTGTTGAAGTGTCTTCACTGGATAAAGCAACTAATACAAATAAAGTGATGGAAAGTTTGCCATCAACACCAGGAAATGCAGTAACGATCGAAGTTTCTGAAGACGTTGAAGAAAGCAGTAGCAATCAATGGCTGCAAGACACTCAAGATTCAGTAACTAAAACATGGCGAGAAATTAGAATGTTCTTCGTTGATTTATTCAACTAAAAAAACTCACAATTCTTAATTTTAGAATTGTAAGTTTTTTGTGCATAATAGATGAAAAATATTTAAAAAAATAAAATGAAAACGATTGCATCAAAAGAAATAATCAGTTATAATTGATATAGATTAAAAGAGGAAAGGGTGAAACAGTGGCAGAAAACACAAGTAAAACGTTGAGACACATGCATCTTTACAGTGTATTTGTTCGTAATTTCTCCGAAGAAGGAACTTTTGACGGTGTAACGAAAGAATTAGATCGAATTAAACAAATGGATGTCGATGTGATTTGGTTATTACCATTTTATCCAAACGGTGAAAAAAATAAGAAGGGCAGTATCGGCTCTCCTTATGCGATTAAAGATTATCGTGCAATCGATCCAACACAAGGAGATATCGATAGCTTCAAGAATCTAATCAATGAAGCACATAAACGTGATATGAAAGTCATGATCGATATTGTCTTTAATCACACGTCACCAGATTCAGTCCTAGCCAATGAACATCCGGAATGGTTCTATAAAACACCGGAAGGAAATTTTGGTAATCGTGTCGGTGATTGGTCAGATATTATTGACTTGGATTATGCACACCGAGGATTATGGGAATATCAAATTGAAACGTTAAAATACTGGGCACAATATGTAGATGGTTTTAGAGTCGATGTAGCACCTCTTGTACCGTTAGCGTTCTGGAAAGAAGCCCGTGAAAGGGTTGCGGAAGTTAATCCAGAGATGATTTGGTTATCTGAATCAGTCGAACCTAACTTTATTAAAGAACTACGAAGTAAAGGCCTGACAGCATTGAGTGATAGTGAAATATATCAAGTCTTTGATATGACTTATGACTATGATGTTCGCCATGCTTTTGAAGATTATTTAACCGGAAAAATTCAATTATCAGAATATACACGTCTCTTGGATCACCAAGATACAGTCTATCCAGAGAATTATGTCAAAATGCGTAATTTAGAAAATCACGACCGTGATCGTATTACTTCTTTTGTTTCAAACGAAAGAGTAATATTAGAGTGGAGTGCTTTTAATTACTTTCAAAAGGGATCTGCGCTCATATATAATGGGCAAGAAGTTCAAGCAGAACATACCCCATCATTGTTTGAAATTGATAAAATTGACTGGAATTTTGAAAGCGGTATCAATGATTATCTAGCTCATTTAAGTCGCTTAAAGCGTCAACATGTCCCGATTGAAAATGTTATTTATAGGGTAACAGGAGACGATGAATCAGGCGCAATTATAGCGAGTTATGAATCAGAACAAGTACTCTATGGTATTTTCAATGTCGGTCAAACGGCTGAAGCAATACCAGTGCTGTTGGAGGATGGAGAGTATGTCAATCTCTTAAATGAAGAGAAAATTGTTGTTGAAGATGGAGCAGTTCCAGCGGATGCAACCCCAATTTGGATACAAAAATAAAAAATAAGAAGGGAATGTTTTGTATGAAGAAAGTTACTAAGTGGATGAAGGGGCTAATGGCTGCAGGTGTATTAGCAGTTCCATTTGCAACAAGTTTTGTAAGCGTTGCCGAAGTATCAGCACAAGATAAATTAATCGTAGCAGCTGGAGGGCACTATGATTATGTAGCGGCAAATATTGACCAATTTACTGAGGAAACAGGTATCGAGGTTGAAGTTTGGGACCGTGACATGTTTGATGTTTTAGATGGTTTATCATTAGATGGACCTGCTGGAACTGGTGCTGATGTTATGATTGCTCCTTATGACCGTGTTGGGTCACTTGGTGTGTCAGGACAAATTCAACCAATGGAATTAAATGGAGACATTTATGATGACACAGATGCTCAACAAGTAACTGCAAATGATACAATCTTTGGTGCACCAACAGTAATCGAGTCAATTGTATTATATTACAATACTGAATTATTAGACGCTGCTCCAGAAACATTTGAAGACTTAGAAGCAATCGCACAAGATGAAGCTTTTGCGTTCGAAGGTGAAGAAGGTAAAAACGTTGGATTCTTAGCTAACTGGGTTGACTTCTACATGGCTTACGGATTAATTTCTGGTTATGGTGGATATGTATTCGGTGAAGACGGAACAAATCCTCAAGATATCGGATTAAACAATGAAGGTGCTATCGAAGGTATCCAATACGCAACAGAATGGTATCAAAACACTTGGCCACAAGGTATGTTAGACGTTACTTCTGCACCAGACTTTGTAAAACAATCATTCATGGATGGTAACACTGCAGCAATTATCGCTGGACCATGGGAAGCAGCAAGCTTAAATGATGCAGGCGTTCCTTACGAAGTTGTTAAAATTCCTACATTAAACAATGGTGAAGAATATCAACCATTTGGTGGAGGTAAAGCTTGGACAATTTCAACATACGCTCAAAACGTTGAAGGTGCTCAACGATTCATAGAGTGGGTAACTTCAGAAGAACAACAAATGGTGATGTATGAACAATTAAACGAAGTTCCAGCTAACCAAAACGCACGTAGTCAAGTAGCTGAAAGTGATAATGCTTTAGCTCAAGCGGTAATCGAAGTTTATAACAACGCTGTTCCAATGCCAAACATTTTAGAAATGGCTGAGGTTTGGACAGGTGCTGAGAGTATGATGTTTGATGCAGCTTCAGGTAATAGTACAGCTGAAGAATCAGCAAACGCAGCAGTACAATTAATTTCAGATTCGATCGCTCAGAAATACTAATCGACTTGAAAATCTGGAGACAGCCTTACATTGGTGAGGCGTCTCCTTTTTTCTAATATAGACTCAATTGATGTTTGAACTACTATATTTTTATGTGATGCTATTATTCAACATAGTGGTTCGGCATTGCTTGGTCCGACTACTTTAGAAATGAGAGATTTAAATGGAAATAAAAGAAAAGAATATAAAGAATCCCACACAAGCAGCGCTACTCTCGTTAGTACCGGGCTTGGGACAGCTTTATAATAAACAAACAATTAAAGCAATTGCCTTTTTCGCGATTACATTACTATTCATTTATGAAATGACTGTATTTGGATACCAAGCGCTCATTGATTTTATGACCCTTGGTGTAACGCCGTTTGAGGATCATTCGCTATTTATGATGATTCGAGGTACGATTCAGATTCTCGTCACCATTATATTTATTGGTTTCTATATTTTTAATATCATTGATGCTTACCGTGTTGCTACAAGATGGAATACGGGGCTGGAAGTGAGTCAAACATTTAGTGATTTGACGACTAATATTTATCAAAATGGTTTCCCATATTTACTGATTGTTCCGGCTTACTTGATGATGATTTTTGCCATCATCTTCCCGGTTCTTGTAACAGTATTTATGGCATTTATGGACTATAGTTTTATGAACATGCCACCGGCAAACTTATTAAATTGGGTAGGATTAGAGAATTTCCAAGATATTTTCTTCCTAAGTACCTTTAGAGATGCTTTCCTCTCTGTATTTAGCTGGACAATAATTTGGACTTTAAGTGCTACTACTTTACAAATCGTTGTTGGTGTCTTTACAGCAGTGGTTGCTAACCAACCATTTATTAAATTTAAACGTTTCTTCGGGGTTGTATTCTTACTTCCTTGGGCAGTACCAGCGTTTATTACGATTTTATCGTTCTCAAATATGTTTAACGACTCTTTTGGTGCGATTAACACTCAAGTTATCCCGTTCTTTAACCAATTGATTCCATTTGTGGATATTGGAACAATACCTTGGAAGACGGATCCTACTTGGACGAAAGCAGCTATCATCATGATCCAAGGGTGGCTAGGTTTCCCATACATTTATGTAATGGTAACCAGTATTCTTCAATCTATTCCAGGTGACTTATATGAAGCAGCACGTATTGATGGTGCTGGAGCATTGCGTCAATTTAAAGATATTACATTACCAACGATTTTAGCAGTTGCTGCACCTGTATTTATTACGCAATACACAGGAAACTTCAACAACTTCTCAATGATTTACCTATTTAACAACGGTGGACCAGGTAGTGTTGGTGGAGGTGCTGGTGCGACGGACATTCTAATTTCTTGGATCTTCAAGTTAACGAATGGTCAATCACCACAATATTCATTAGCCGCAGCTTTAACAATTATCGTATCGCTATTGGTTATTGGTATTTCAATGATCGTCTTCAAACGTACTGGATCATTTAATATGGAGGATGAATAATTATGAAAAACGTAACTCAGTCAGCCAAATTTAATCGATTCCTGGGACGCTTTTTCACTTACCTTTATATGATTGTTCTATCAATCATTATTATTTATCCATTGTTAATTACCGCTTCTTCAGCATTCCAAGGCGGGAATACAACAGCGTTCGTTCTAGATTTCTCTAGAGATTGGACATTGGATAATTTTGTACGACTATTTGATGAAACACTATACGGGACTTGGTATTGGAATACATTAGTCATCGCGGTATCAACGATGGTTATCCAAGTAGCGATTATTACCATTGCAGGTTATGCATACAGTCGTTACCGTTTCCTTGGGCGTAAAAACTCATTAAAATTCTTTATCATTGTTCAAATGGTACCAACGACAGCTGCCTTAACAGCCTTCTTCGTAATGGCGTTCTTATTACGTGCATTAAACCAACCATGGTTCCTAACGGCGCTATATATTGGTGGGGGTATTCCGATGAATACTTATTTAATGAAAGGGTACTTTGATACAGTTCCTTATGATTTAGATGAGTCGGCTAAAATTGATGGGGCAGGACACTTGAAACGTTTTTGGGATATTGTCCTTCCATTAGTGCGACCTATGATTGCAGTTCAAGCACTTTGGGCATTCATGGGACCATTTGGTGACTATATCTTGGCTCGTTTCTTACTGAGAACTCAAGAATCATATACCGTAGCCGTTGGTTTACAGACTATGATTAGTGACCCGACAAATCAACAAGTATCGCTCTTTGCAGCGGGGGCAATTTTAATCGCTGTACCAATTTCGATTCTGTTCTTTGCACTTCAAAAGAACTTTGTATCGGGATTAACGAGCGGTGGTACTAAAGGATGACAAAGGCTCTATCACACTATTTTCCGCTTAACTATTTTCAAACGATTATTTCACCGACCCGTTCATTTACAAACCGCAAGTATTTAAGTGTATTGCAACAAATCATTGTGATTATCTTTTTGCAAGCACTGCTAATGATGCCTTTATCGCTTCAGCTAGCTCAAGTGAATGAAGTGGATTTAACTATCTATTTCCCAACGGTTATTGAAACAATGGATGATGAAATAGTAACGGGTTTACAAGAAGCATATGAAGCCAATGAAAGTGCGGTCATTCGCGAAAATGATGAGGTATATATATCATACATAGCGGATGAAACGATTGATTTAGAATCAATCACCCAACCCTTAGTTTTTACCCTGGGACAAGATAATATTGCTATTCGAGAACCAGATAGTATTACATTTGAACAAGCGATTGATGTTGATCGAATGATGCAACAAGAGGGTGTGGATGCTTTCATTAGTGAGCTGAGTCGTCAATTTACAAGTGCTAACCGTTTATCTATCTACCTAACTGGAGTAATCAATATAACAATGCTCGTTTTATTGAATGTGTTAGGGCTTATTCTAGGTACAAGTTTTATTTTAAGTTTTATGAAAAATTTAGATCAATTCGATATTCATGGGTTTAAAGATGCGTTTCAAGTGGTATTAAATACGATGGGGCTACCAACATTAATTGCTGCTATCATTGGGTTTATATCAAGTGATACGGCACTTGTATTTACAATTCAAGGCTTAGGATTCGTCCTAATGCTGATGTTATCTTATTGGAACACGCATTTTAATGATGCCTATGCTGAAAGACAAAGAATCAAGAAAAATCGAAAAGATGAGAAAGAGGTTTTCTAAATGGTCGAAATTAATTTAAACCATATATACAAACAATATCCGGGTAACGATAAGTATTCGGTCTCAGATTTTGATATGACAATCGAGGACCGTGAATTTATTGTCTTTGTTGGACCATCAGGATGTGGGAAATCAACAACATTACGTATGATCGCAGGACTTGAAGATATTTCTCAAGGGGAACTTGTCATTGACGGAAATGTCATGAACGATGTTGAACCTAAAGACCGCGATATCGCGATGGTTTTCCAAAACTATGCCCTATACCCACATATGACAGTTTATGACAATATGGCCTATGGTCTGAAATTACGTAAATATTCCAAAGATGAAATTGATAAACGCGTTAGGGAAGCAGCAGAAATTTTAGGTTTAACTGATTTACTTGAACGTAAACCTGCAGCCCTTTCCGGAGGGCAAAGACAGCGTGTTGCTTTAGGACGTGCTATCGTCCGTGACGCGAAGGTGTTCCTCATGGATGAGCCTTTATCAAACTTAGACGCGAAATTACGTGTTCAAATGCGTACTGAAATTGCTAAGCTACATAATCGTTTAGAAACAACGAGTATTTATGTTACCCATGACCAAACAGAAGCCATGACACTTGCAACACGTATTGTTGTATTGAATGAAGGAATTATTCAACAAATCGGAACGCCTGAAGATGTTTACAATAAGCCAGCTAATATTTTCGTTGCTGGATTTATGGGTTCTCCTGCGATGAATTTCTTTGATGTTACTTATAAAGATGGCCGTGTAACTTCATCCGTCTTTGACTTTGAAGCACAGCCTCCTTTTAGAAGAATTTTAGATTCAAATAACTATGACGGCAAAGAACTTGTCTTTGGTATTCGTCCTGAAGATATTCACGCTGAGCAAGTCGTAATGGATGCTAATCCTGAAGCGCACATTGAAGGGAAGGTATTGGTTAAGGAAATGACTGGTGCCGAAGCAGTTCTATACTTAGAACGTGATGGTATTGAATGGATCGCTCGTCTTGATCCGCGTGACACGCGTGAAATTGGCGAAGTGGTTGATTTAGGTATGAACCTAACCAAAGGTCATTTCTTCGATAAAGAAACTGGCGAAGTTCTGCGTTAATATGTTTGTGCATTTTAAACTCCCTCCGGGGAGTTTTTTATTTTGGAAAAGTATTCCAGAACTGCTTTCTGTGAGTGAACGTTGAAAAAGTAACTAACTTACGTGCAGAGACTGAGTTAGTTTTACAGTAGCCTTTCAACAATCAAATCCACAACATAAAAAACGAGGGAGCTCTCAGTAAAACTGAGTTCTCCCCCGATGTGGGTGGGATTTATTAATATTCATCCACTTCGATTGAAGTTTCAACCTCTTCTGCTGCATATTCACGGAAGTAAGTTTCAGTTAAATCAATCAAGCGTTCTTTAAGGTCAACGGTAATGTCGCCTTCTTCCATACGCCAGCGCCAGTTGATACCAATTGTATTTGGTTCATTCATACGGGCGTCATTGTCTAATTCAAGCAAGTCTTGCATTGTGTAAATGGCTGTATTTGCTGGACTTTGTGCAATACCACGGTTTAATGCATTAGCCGGAGATTCTCCTCTACGACGCATTAAATATTCATCCATTTGGTCACGTTGTATTTGAGTCGCTGCGTCTTGATACCAACCTAATGCGGTCATATTATCGTGGGTACCGACATATGCAATACTATGTGCTTGGAAATGATGCGGTAGGTCACGTGAATCTTCAACACCATTGAATCCGAATTGTAAAATACGCATTCCAGGATAACCTGAATCTTCAAGTAATTGTTCAACGTCTTTGGTTAAGAAACCTAAATCTTCGGCAATGATTTGTAATTCGCCAAGGTCTTCTTTGATGGCATCGAATAATTTCATACCTGGACCTTTTGTCCACTTACCTGCTGCTGCAGATTCAGCACCAAAGGGCACTTCCCAGAATGATTCGAACCCTTTGAAATGATCAATACGAACATAGTCATATAACTCGAAGTTAGCTTCTAAACGGCGTTTCCACCAGTCATAATTATTGTCATCCATATATTCCCAGTTATAAATTGGATTACCCCAATACTGTCCTTCATCTGAGAAATTATCAGGTGGTGTTCCAGATACTGTTAACGGAACTAAGTTCTCGTCCACCTTGAATAGATGTGGTGTTTGCCACATTTCAACGCTATCTAAAGAAACATAGATAGGTAGGTCTCCAATGATTGAAATATTTTTCGAGTTGGCATAAGTTTTCAACTCTAACCACTGTTGATTGAAGAAGAATTGTGTCACTAAGTGATAATTAATCTTATCTTGTAATGCTGAACGGTATTGGTCAAGCGTTTCAGCATCACGGTATTTTACCTTGTCATCCCATTCAGTCCAAGATTTATTATCATTGACTTCTTTGATAGACATAAACTCAGAGAAAGGCTCTAGCCAATCTGCATTATGATTAATGAAAGCTTGATATACCTCGCTATGGCCATGTAAGCGTAAGAAGTTGCTGACCGCTTTTTCTAAAATAGGGCGGCGGTTATAGAATACCTTTTCGTAATCGACGTCGATTGGATTATCGCCAAAGTCGATACCTTCAATATCTGATGCAGCCAAATAGTCTTTTTCAACAAGTCTAGGTAAATCGATAAAGTGTGTATTTCCAGCAAAAGCTGAGAAAGATTGATAAGGTGAGTCGCCGTAACTAGTTGTTGTTAACGGTAGAATTTGCCAGTAAGTTTGCTTTGTTTCATGTAAGAAATCAACAAAGTCGTAAGCTGATTCGCCGAAACTACCGATACCATATTCGTTAGGTAATGAGGATATGTGCATTAAAACACCACTCGCACGTTTCATATAAAAACCTCCAATTGTATTGTTAAGATAATTATATAAAAAATACGCTACTAGTGCAAACGTTTTCTGTTGAAATGCGCAACTTTTGTAAGCGTTTGCGTGAAGTGTGGATTTATCAGTTTTTTCGTAAAGAATTTCCCAAGATTTGAAATTGATAGTTGAATGTCCCTTCAACTATCTTTATAATAATAGTTGAGAGAGCATTCAACTATTAGAGAGGATGATTAGATGGAACAATGTAGAGAAGATATTATTCATCAAGATGCAGTGGATAAGGTGCAAGCAGAAGCATTGGATCCAATGGGATTTCAATCAATGTTAGTTTTTTATAAAGCAATCGCAGATGAGACGCGTCTCAAGATACTTGTCAGTTTAACAAGTCATGAATTGTGTGTGTGTGATTTGGCTTATATTATTGGGAAATCGAAATCCGCTATTTCACATCAATTGAGGTATTTACGTGAAGCGAATTTGGTGAAAAGTCGTAAAGAAGGACGCAATGTATTCTATTCACTGATTGATAATCATGTTGTAGATATTATAGAAAATTCTAAAACACATATACAAGAAAGTGAGGAACATCATGTCAACGTATAAATATCAATTAAAAGGATTGGATTGTGCGCATTGTGCCAGTAAAATTGAAGTGAAATTAAATGATCTGAAGGAAGTTGAACATGCTCATATCAATTTTATTCAGACACAATTAAATGTTAATACGACACAAGAGAACAATCAACAATTTGTTAATGAATTACAAACACTTGTAGATTCAATTGAAGACGGAATTCAAGTCATTCCCGAGAATGAGGTTATTACATCTATAGAGGAAAAGAAATATGACTTCGACTTAATTCGGATAATTATTACTACATTTGGGTTTGCGCTAGGATTCTTTATAGAATTAACACAATGGCAAGCGCTCATTTATTACGGCATCTTCTATTTCATTATTGCACAAGATGTTCTAGGAACTACATTTAGACAAATTAGTAAGGGAAACTGGTTTGATGAAAACTTCTTAATGACAATTGCGACATTGGGAGCTTTTGGGATAGGTGAATATGCAGAAGCGATCGCGGTGATGCTGTTTTATCAAGTAGGCGAGTGGTTCCAAGACCGTGCTGTTGATCATTCTCGTAAATCTATTTCAGATTTGATGGATATCCGTCCAGATTTTGCATGGATTAAATCTGCGAATAATTGGACTCAAGTAGATCCAAATCAAGTGGCAGTGGATGAAATTATCTTAGTGAAACCTGGTGAGAAAGTTCCCCTCGATGGGATTGTAACTTCTGGTAATTCCACTCTAGATACATCTGCACTAACAGGTGAGTCACTGCCTCAATCAATAAGCGTAGATGGAACAATTAATTCAGGTGTTATTAATTTAACATCCCCTATAGAGGTTCAAGTAACTAAACCATTTGCACAATCTACGGTTAACCAAATTATTGAACTAGTTGAAAATGCTTCAGCTAAGAAAGCAAAGACGGAAAAATTCATTACTAAATTTGCACGTTATTATACTCCGATTGTGGTGTTTTTAGCGATTGGTTTAGCGATTGTGCCACCATTAATTATAGGTAGCGGTTGGGAAAATTGGTTATACCGAGCACTCCAATTTTTAGTTATTTCTTGTCCATGTGCGTTAGTTATTTCAGTGCCCTTGTCATTTTATGGTGGTATAGGTGGTGCTGCTAAGCACGGGATCCTAGTTAAAGGTGGAAATTATTTAGAAGAGTTAGCAAAAGTTCAGACAATGGTTTTAGACAAAACTGGAACGATTACTAAGGGGAATTTTGCGGTTGACCACGTGGAGACAAACGGTATAGATGAGGCAGAGTTGATAGAGAAATTAGCACATTTGGAAGGCCATTCATCTCATCCTATTGCACTATCAATTCGTGAGTATTACGGGAAAGACGTAGAGATAGAACGAGTAAGTGAATTAGAGGATATAGCTGGACGAGGGCTCAAAGGGAAGGTTGACGGACAATTATTTTACGCTGGAAACCGTCAATTAATGCAGGATATTAATGTTGAAGTTCCGGCGACAACAAGTGTTGCTACCCTTGTATATGTTTCAGATGGTAATGAATTGCTTGGAGTCGTTCAAATATTAGATCAAATTAAAGAGGATTCTAAACAGGCTATTCACGCACTGAAATCAATCGGTGTAGATCAAGTAGTACTGCTTTCAGGTGACCGTCAAGAAACAGTGGATGAAATTGCTGAAACAGTGGGTGTAGACGTAGCATTGGGTCATTTACTACCTCAGGATAAAGTAACCGAATTTGAGAAATTACTTGACCAATCACATAATCAAAATGGTAATATTGCCTTTGTCGGTGATGGGATTAATGATGCTCCTGTTTTAGCGCGTGCCGATGTAGGGATTGCGATGGGGGGATTAGGTTCAGACGCAGCGATTGAATCAGCAGACATTGTATTAATGGATGATGCGTTAACTAAATTACCAACAGCCATTGAAATCTCACGTAAAACTTTAAAAATCGCCAAACAAAATATTTATCTGGCAATTGGTATTAAGGTATTCTTTCTAATATTAGCAACATTCGGAATATCTACAATGTGGGAAGCTATTTTCGCTGATGTTGGTGTTACAATTATTGCAGTGTTTAATGCTCTACGAACTTTAAAATAATGTAACGAAGCATCACTTCAAAATTTGAAGTGATGCTTTTTTAGTCTTCTAAAACTGTGATAAATTGATGTGCAGGTAAGCGCTCACTCTTAGGTGTCGGCTTAACAACTCGGCCGAAAGGCATTTGAGCAATCATTTCCCATGAATCAGGTAGATCAAATAAATCTCTCACCAAGTGGTCATCGCCAATATTAAAGTGATGCAACGTAGCGCCTAAGTTGATATTATTTAACCCCAGCCAGAGGGCATAGGCTAAGATAGCAGAGTCTTGGTTCTTATAAATTTCTTGTCGGTCTGGTGTTGTTTTCATACGTTCTTCGATTGCGTCATTATCGGCAAATAATACAATGGTTCCAAATCCAGGTTGTTCACGTTCTATCGCATCCCACAGCGTATGGTGATGATCGTCATATAGGACTAATACTTGAAAAGACTGCGCATTATAAGCTGTTGGGGAATTTGAAATAATGTCTTCGATCATTTGCGTGATTTCGTTTTTCGGTATGGTAACTTGGTCATCAATGTCATAATTTGAACGGCGTAACTGAACTAATTGTGTAAATTCCATTATCTTCCCCCTGAGTTTATTTAAATAGTATTATAACAGAATAACATCCACTTGGATGGGCGTTTTTTAGTATTATCGAGGGGATACATTTGATATAATGGAAGGGAGTTTAGTTAAGGGGTGTGTGAAATTGGATGAACAAAATAAATGGATGCAATTGCAGTCCTTCCTAAAAGAATACGAAGATATGTATGAAGACCGCGATCAGGCAGTAGAAGATTTCTTGCGTTTCTACAAGGGTGAAGAGATGGAAAATAATTACATAAAAATGGAAGAGTCGATGAATGTACTCGAACAAGCAATGATGACTGAGGCTCTACGCAAGAAGAAAAACCTCATCGAACGTTCGTTGGAAATTTGGCCAGAAAATTTGGATGCGCAAATCTACCAGGCATTCATGTTGGAGGGTGAAACGGCTTTTGAGTTACTTGATGCATTGGATCGTTTAGTTGATAACTACAACCAGAAACAATTAAAACAAGTCAAAGAGGGCGGTTATTACGATTCAGATAATCGTGCTTATTTCAGATTGTTGAAAGCTCGTGTGACTCTGTGCTTGGAAGAAGCACTGCATTCACAAGGAATTCGTTATGCCCAAGAAGGATTGGATTTAGAAGAAATGGATCCAATGGGCTTCCGATATGACTTAATGAGTTTCTATGTTTTAACGGATGATTATAAAGCAGCGCGTGCTTTATTTATGAAATATGGTTCCGATGATACGGCTCTAGCCTTTAATGTCATGACGTCAGCGGTATTGAACCGTGATTTAAGTTATGCACGAAATTTAATTCAAACAATCCAAGAGGAAATCCCAGATATTTATAAATTGTTTAAGAATAATCGTGCGACAATGGAGAAATATTTAAATGAAGTGCATCCTGCCTATTTCCAACCAGGAACTTTGGAGGAAATTGTGGTCGCAATGCAACCATTAGTTTCTTTATATTATAGTTCTGAGGCTCTAATGACTTTTGTTCGGGATAATATTTCAATGCCAACGAATCATAGTCAACCAAAGACTTTTGCGGAACAAAGCGCCGCTTATCCATATATGTCAGATGATGACTTTATGGAACATTATCCGGAGTGGTTTGCAGGGATTGACCTTCACCGTGCTTATATTATTTATCAAGCAGGTTATGATACGCTAGAGAAGTTAGAAAACGCGACTTATAAAGATATCACAGCGATTCCTGGAATTGGTAAAGCAACAGCAGAACAATTGCGTGATAATGGGTTTGAGTTGCCGTAATAATTAAATGTTAGGCACCGATTTTATCGGTGTCTTTTGTTATATGGAGTCAAGGAGGTGTGGAAGTATTGATTAAAAATATTAAGAGTCAAGATAACGCAGCGATGGCCAAAATCATTCGCCAAAACCTAGAGAGTTATCAACTAGATAAACCCGGTACGGCTTATTTTGACCCGCAGTTAGATGATTTAATGAACTATTATTCAAACCGTAAGGATGCGGCATATTGGATTTATGAATTAGATGGACAAATAATCGGTGGTGTCGGATATGAGATATTTGACGCTCAACGAAAAATTGCAGAAGTTCAAAAGCTATACGTCCACCCCAATTATCAAAGACGAGGCATTGCGAGTCACTTGATGACGCATTTGATAGAAAATGCCGCCGAAAAAGGTATTCATGCCTTGTATTTAGAAACTGCATCTATTCTTGAACCGGCCACAAAATTATATTTACATTTAGGTTTTGAATTATTAGATGCTCCGATTGAAAATGGGGCAGAACATACAGCGATGGACATTTGGATGTTAAAAAAGCTACAGACACTATAAAAACAGTGTTTGTAGCTTTTTAAATATCTTAATAACAATCCCACCAATAAAGAACATTAGAGAAATCACGATTGATTAAATCATCTTCAGTAATAAAGAAATGACCAGCACCAGAATCGCCCCACATAATTAAATCACTGTCATCATCTGTATCAATTTGTAAGAGTTGAATAAGATGTTCGGGATATTCACCGCCAATACGCGGATCATCTTGCGTAAAGAATGGGTAGCCCCCTAATTTATGGCCTTGGCCATGATAAAATTCTTCAGTGTATAATTCGTCAATTTCTTCATATAAATCATCGTCACGATCAAAAATCCCCTTATCTTCAAAGTATTCAAAGAAACGAAAATCAGTTGCTGATACTAATTCTTCGCTCTTTTCAAAAGATAGTGCCAAGTCCTCTGCGAAAATTGGAAATTCATCATCTACAGCTTCAGGAATATCCATTAGCCATTTTGATTCATCGGTTTCGATGGTGTCGTGATAGATTATCCGAAAATTATCTTGCGTTAATGGGTTAGATAGATGTTGCCCGTATTCTCCAGTTGTGGCAACAAAAAATTGTAAAATCCCAGTCGTCGGGAAATGTTCAATTGAACCATTTATCTCATCAAAATTGATTTGAGCGAGTAAAGTTAAGGGGTGGCCGTCCTCACCAAGAGGGTAAGGCTGGTCTTTCAGCCAGTAAGGTTCTCCAGCGAATTTACTTTGTAATCGTTTCGTTGACTCTTCGCTAATGGTGATGTGGATACTATCAGATTTAGTTTTGAGCAAATCATCTGCGTAGGGTTGTAATATTTCTGGGAATTCCATATAATAACCTGCTTTCTTTCTATTCATCGAGTGTGAATAATTTGTCTCTGACGGGGTCGTATAATAGATCAAATTCGTCTCCAACTTGAGGTGGTTGTAACATATCAATGATTTCTTTCACTTCACCTTGTTTGACTTGACGTCTAAAGGTATATTCTACTGTCATCCTTACTTGGGGGTTATCGTTGACTGAGACTCCTGTTCTTTTCATCGAAATAAGTTTAGCAGGAACAATTTCCGCTCCATTGGCATAGGCCTTCTTAATATTTCTTCGTTTGCGACCCATAAAATAGAATATGATGCTTAAGCCAAAGATTGGAATTACGAACATTAAGAGGGAGAACCACAAGATGCCACGTCCATCAATGCTCTGAGTTGCGAAATGCTGTACTCTTTCCAGAGAGAATGTTTCACCTTCTTCCTCTAGTCGGTCAGCTTCTTGTTCGAGCTCTATTACCGTATCTTCGATCGCTGCTTCAAAATCTTCCATTCCAGTGTGGGATACTAATTCTCCGCTCGCTAATGAAATAATTCCAGCCTCTTCTGTAGTTGAAAGATAGATAGTATCATCTACAATACTTGCTTGAGGGTCATACCCACCATCAAAGGCTATCCATATTTCTGAATCAGGTAGCTCCGTCAATAAATCCTCTCCTGTTTCATTGAGAAGGGACGCCCTTACTGGACCATTGGCTTGTTGGTTTGTTTTACCCGTGAGTAGGAATGTATCTGGATTAAGTAAAGTTAAATCTGGACTAAACAGGTTCACGGCATGAATCGTATCAGTAGTGCTTGTTAGAAAAGTCTCCGCATCCGTAAATTGACTAATATAATGGTCATCTATTTCAGTTCGAGATAAGTCACTGAAATGTTCTAAACTAGCATCTGGTTGCATAAGGTCATAATAAAATTCTTCCCGTTCAAAGTTTGACAATTTAACGACGGGGTAATTCGCAGGATTCGTATGCATTTCAATATCGGTGATATTTTCAATGTTGTCCATTTGTGAAAAATTAGTGATTGTTACGCTACCGTCAATTAAGGCGAGAGCAACATAGTCACCCTCACTATTAGAACCGACTGTGAAAAAATCATTACCAAAACGTGTGGAATTTTGATTAAGGTAGTGATCATTATATAAAATCTCATGTTCCATCAAAGTTGGTTCTTGTCCGTATTGATATTGGTAGAGGTTGACCTGATTGTCTTCCCCTTTGGTTACGAATATAACATCGTCTGATTGATAAACAACGAAAGAATCACCGAAAGTATCGGAATCAATCGAATATCGATTGTTGATTTCACCGGTTTCAGGTGACCACTCAACGAGATTATAATCGTCAGATACTGTCTCAGTGAAAATGGCATACTCCCCATTAGGCATGGGAATAAAGCGGGTGGGGTGATAAAATTCATGCTCCAAATCACTAGCCTTTAGCCGAAGTTCCATCACCTCATCTTCATACATACTATAATCGGACATTTCGGAAAAAAATATACCCGCAAAAATACCTAACGGGATAATCATAAATCCAAGGATAATAAACAAATTTCTAAGTAGCCTACCAATTTTATTTCCCATGATTTCTACTCCTGTCTTTTTAGTAATTTAATTATAATCAAAGACGAAGCGCTTTCAAAGTGAAATGTATGTCTTATCAGATAGGATTGCAAAATAATGCACACTTAGTGACCAGTTATCAAAAAATAATTGTTCATTAAGTGTGCATTTTAATTATGAATTGCTTATTCGGCGAACGCCAAGATTTAAGTCGAGTTCTCCGAAAAATCGGCATCATTTTCGGAGAACGCTAGCACTGAAACCGAGTTTGCCGGATACAGCATAAGGATTAGCGTTTTTTTTGCAGATGAGTGTCCTTAACTAGTGTAGCGTTACTTCACCAAAAACTGTGGTGAAAATAGTTTATCTCTTACAGGATCATAGACCAAATCAAACTGAGATCCAATACGAGGGGGCTGTAAGTAATCGACAAACGCTTTGAATTCTTTACGTTTCAATTCGCCATTATACCCAAATGTAACTGTCATTTTTACTTGAGGATTATTATTTACACTCACTAAAGTTTGTTCCATTTCAAAGAGTGTCGCGTTGACAATTTCTCCGCCATTATTAAGGGCTTTACTGATATTGCGACTTCTTCGAGTTAGGAAGAAATATAGGAAACTAAAGATGATGGTTGCCATCCCAAGAATAATAAGAGATCCAATTAAACAGGGGATACCCATGTCGCTATAAGCAAAGTAGCGCTGTATATTTTCAAAAGTTAAGACACCATCTTGGTATCCGAAATAGTCAGTCATATAATTATATAAAATAATCGTTAAAATCGAAAATGAAATAACCGCATAAATGCCAACAAATATAATAAAACTGCGCTTACTATTATTCATATTATTCCCCCTTTATTTTGTCAATTTAATTATAATCAAGATTTAAGTGTTTTCCTAACGAAAAGGAAAGATTGCTTATATCAAAAATAATAAATATAGAATATTATTGACATTATAGATAAGAATGATTATAATGTAGATAGATAAAAAAGTTCATACAATCTGAACAGGCGGCGAAAAGAAGGACTCTAATCGTGCAGCCGGGACCTTCTTTGGAGGCAGCAGACATGTTTAATGCACATCTGTGGGACAGTTATTTTACGATAACAGTCTACAGTTGTGCATTTTTTTATCAAAAAATTATAGAAAAGAGGGAGCGTCATGTTTAAATATTTGTTTACCCATCGTAATGGGCGATTTTTGGTTTATGGTGTATTGGCGTTGATTATAGGGTTTGTGCTTATGTTTTCAGGTAATCCAGCTTCGCGTTGGGTCTTCTATATTTCTATCTTTTTCTTAGGGTTTTATGCAGCGAAAGATGCTGTTGTAGATACAATTGAAGAACGTAAATTGAATGTTGACTTGTTAATGGTATTAGCGGCTTTAGGTGCAGTGGTAATCGATTATGAATCTGAAGGTGCCATGTTACTATTAATTTTTGCGGCTGCTGAGGTGTTGGAAGAGTATGCGATGAATAAATCAACGCGCGCAATTTCTGAATTAATGGGGAATGTTCCTGAAACAGCTCAATTGATTAAAGCGAACGGTGAAATTAAAGAGGTCGCAACCGAAGACCTTCAAGTGGGGGACCGGGTATTAGTGGCTCGTGGGCAAAATATTCCTATTGATGGCTTAACTGACCGTCAAGTATTGGTGAACGAAGCAGCTTTAACCGGTGAATCATTACCTGTTTCTAAAGAAGTAGGAGCAGAAGTTTTCGCAGGTACCATTAACGAGGGCGATGCCTTTCAAATGACTGTGAATAAATTGGCGTCAGAGACGGTCTTTTCAAAAATTATTCATCTTGTTGAAGAGGCACAGTCGCATCCGTCACAAATTGCATCTTTCATTGATCAAATCGAAACAAAATATGTGACAGGAGTCTTAGTCACTGTACCCCTTTTCATCGCAGCTTTATACTTTGGCTTGAGCTATACTTTCCAAGAGGCATTTTACCGTGGGATGGTGCTCTTAACGGTTGCGTCGCCTTGTGCGTTAGTCGCGTCGGCGACACCGGCGACATTATCAGCGATTTCAAACGGTGCTAAACATGGGATTTTGGTAAAGGGAGGTGCAGCGATGGAGTCGCTAGCTACGATGGACACCCTCTATTCAGATAAAACCGGGACCTTAACCTATGGTGAGTTTGATGTAGTGGATTACCAAATTTCAGATACCGATTTAGCAGAAGTCGTCTTCATGGAACAGCAATCGTCTCACCCCATTGCGAATGCGATTGTGAAGCACTTTAAGGATGCCGATTTAACGATTGTAGACCAGTCACAAATGGTGGAGGAAGTGCCCGGATTAGGGGTTATGAAGGGGGACATCGTTGTTGGTAAACCGTCTCATTTTGCGTCATACAATGATCCAAACAATTACCGCAAATTCTTAGAGGCAGAAAATACTACTGTCTTTGTGGCACGAGGCAAAGATATTATTGGCTATATTTCACTAGCAGACCAAGTCCGTCCAGAAGCGCGGAGTGCGGTTCAATCATTTATTGCTGACGGGATTGATGTGCAACTGCTAACGGGAGATAATGAATTGATTGCTGGAGCGGTAGCTCGAGAAGTGGGTATTACTCAGTATCAAGCTGCTTGTTTACCTGAGGATAAAATAGCCCGAGTTAAAGAATCACAATCTGAGGGTCAAGTAGTCGGGATGATTGGGGACGGGATTAATGATGCGCCAGCATTAGCTAATGCTAATATTGGGATTGCGATGGGGTCAGGATCGTCTGTTGCGATGGAATCGGGGGATATTGTAGTTGTTAAGAATAATTTAGCCAAACTCTATCATGCCTTCAAATTATCTGAAAAATTGGGCGCAATCATCAAGCAAAATGTCGCTTTCGCCGTCGGAGTCATTGTTGTGTTAATAATCCTAAACTTACTCGGTTGGTTAGACCTCCCTGCAGGCGTGATTTTTCACGAAGGCTCAACTATTTTAGTCATTTTAAATGGACTGCGCCTGTTGAATTATGATGCAGAACATAAGGCAGTAGGGGCAAATGAAGACAGTGCTGTGTTTAATCAGCAGCATTCAGTGTGATTTAGTCCATAAACCTGGCTAGCATGTGGCTACAAACATAGGGATTAAAAAGGGGGAGTCGCGGTTGCGACTCTTCTTCATTTTTGATGAGGCTTTTAGGCATGTCCTAAAAGCTTCTTTTATTTATGGAAGTCAATTTCTTGGGAAATTGACAACTACATTTAAATCCCCCGGTTGGTGTTGGTTTTGGGTTTTGGTAAGAAATTGACCAAGACATTTTTAGGAGATTGAGTTTTGGTAAGAAATTGACCAAAACGGTAAGTCATTTTATAAAATACTTTCAAAATTATATTGACCTACATCAAAAAGAATAGTAAACTCAATTCTAAATAGTAATGATTACTATTTAGAAAGAAGGTAAATATTATGAAGAAGTCATTAGTTAAGTTTCTATCTGTACCGGCCTTAGCACTATCATTGGTAACTGTACCAGGTCAAGGTGTGGTTTCCACAATTTTGGCACATGACCACGAAGAAAGTGACCACAACCATGAACATGATCACAACCACGATCACGACAATGACCATGAAGAAAATACTGGATTAACCATCATTGATCCAGACGACGTTGAAGATCGTCAGCTTACTGATTGGGAAGGCGAATGGCAGTCTGTTTATCCTTATTTACAAGATGGTACTTTAGATTCAGTGATGGAAAAGAAAGCATCTGAAGATACTGAGATGTCAGCAGAAGATTACAAGGAATACTATAATACTGGTTATCAAACAGATGTTAATAACATTAATATCGATGGTGAATCTGGAACGATTACTTTTGTGAGGGAAGAATCACAAGTGACTGGAGAGTATGAGTACGCCGGGAGCGAGCATTTAGTGTATGAATCTGGCAGCATGGGAGTTCGCTATTTATTCACTAAAATTGGTGGCGACGATGAAGCACCTACAACAATTCAATTTTCAGATCATGAATACACACCAACTAAAGTAAATCACTATCATATTTATTTCTCGAATGATTCTCATGAAGAGCTATTAGAAGAAATGGACCACTGGCCAACATATTACCCAGCAGACATGACTGCAGAGGATATTGAACATGAAATGTTACATCATTAAAACGCAACCCAACCTAAACACTCCACCGGCAAAAGGATCGTAAGGGCTGAATTGCGCTAGAATAATTATATCAAATAATCTAACAAGAAGCACCTCACCACGCGGTGCTTTTTCTATACATTGGGGTCAAGCTTCTAAATAGCTCGAATCACTGATCAGTGTTAAAATAACAATGAGAAGAAGACGAGAGGAGTTTTATAAATGAGTGAAAAAGCAATTTTTGCAGGTGGCTGTTTCTGGTGTATGGTAAAACCATTTGACCAATGGGACGGTGTCGAATCCGTAATTTCAGGTTACACTGGAGGTCACACTGAAAACCCGACTTACCGTGAAGTTACTTCAGGCATGACTGGCCACACTGAAGCGGTAGAAATCACCTTTGACCCAGAACAAATTTCTTATGACAAGTTACTGGAAATTTATTGGAATTCAATGGACCCAACAGACGCCAACGGTCAATTTGGCGACCGTGGCTCTTCATATCGACCAGTGATTTATTATACGACACAAGAGCAACAACAAGAGGCCGAAGCCTCAAAGAAAAGTTTAGATGAGAGTGGACGTTTTAGCGCTCCGATCGTTGTTCCGATTGAACCAGCTGAGCCATTCTATGAAGCTGAAGAGTATCATCAAGACTTTTATATGAAAGAACCAGATCACTATAACCGTTATGCTCATGGATCAGGCCGCGTAGCATTTATTGAAAGACATAAATGAGCTAGAATTAAGAGTAAAATTAAAAAACTATTAACTTTTAATTGACAAAGTTAAAACTCTTGTATATTATTGATTTCAAGCAATAACGAAATGCGACGAAGTGAAAAGTAAATTGATAGCCCTTCAAAGAGAGTCCATGTTGGTGAGAGTGGATAAGGTAGCAGCGATTGAAAATGGTCACTGAGCAGTCATTGTAAGCATAAGTGAGCAATGAACGGATGCGCCCGTTAAAAACGCCACAGTATGCGAATTAGAATAAGTTTATTCAAGTACTGTTTGAGGCTATTTTAGTGATGGAATAGCGAATTAAGGTGGTAACACGAAGTTTAACTCTCGTCCTTTATTAAGGGACGGGAGTTTTTTGTTGTTGGTTGGAGTCAAATAAAAGGAGAAAAATCATGAAAAAATTATTAGCAGGATTATTAGCATTATCTTTATTTAGTGTTGGCGGATTACAAGCAAATGCACAAGAAGAGGAAACAGTGCGTGTTGGGATTGTAAATGAAAACTCACAAGATTACTGGGAAGGTGTTGCTGAAAAAGCAGCAGAAGAAGGCATCAATATTGAGTTAGTGTTATTCGCGGACTATGTTCAACCAAATGAAGCATTAGCCAATGATTCGATCGAGATGAACGCAACTCAAGGGTATCCATTCTTCTTAGTATGGAATGAAGATAATGATGCAGATTTAGTATCAATCGGTAACTCAATCATTGCGCCACTTGGCTTATTCTCAGAGCGCCATGAAACATTAGAAGACTTACCAGACGGCGCTGTTATTGCGATACCAAATGACCCATCAACTTATGGCCGTGCTTTCCAAGCTTTAGAGCAAGCTGGTTTGATTGATGTTGACGAATCAGCAGGTATTTACCCTGAAGAGTCAGATATTTTAGACAATCCAAAAGGCTTAGAATTTGAATACTTAGACCCAGCAACAGCAGCAGTGGTATTACCGGATGTAGATGCAGCATTCATCAATTCAGGTTTTGCAGTGGATGCAGGTTTAACTACGGATGATGCAATTTTCGTTGATGCGGAAGATTTAGAGAACTTCAATCCAATCTACACAAACTTAATTGCAACTCGTGAAGCAAATAAAGATAATCCAACATTCTTACGTATTGTTGAATTATTCCAAACTGAAGAGAATGCAGCAGTGATTGATGAAATTACTCAAGGTGGGGAAATTCCAGTTTGGGATGACTACACTGTTGAAGAGATTTACGAGATTGCAGCAGAATTAGAAATTTTAAACGGAGAGGGCGAATAATAATATGGCACAATTAGAAAAAGCAATTTTAGCAGGTGGATGTTTCTGGTGTTTAGTGAAACCTTTTGATAAATGGGACGGGGTAGAATCAGTCATTTCTGGTTATACAGATGGCGATGTTGAAAATCCGACTTATGAAGAAGTAAAAGCTGGTACAACCGGACATACAGAAGCCGTTGAAATTACTTTTGACCCAGAAGTCATCAAGTATGAAACAATTTTAGATATTTTTTGGAAAATTATGGACCCAACTGATCCAGACGGTCAATTCAGTGATCGCGGAACGAACTATCGTCCAGGTATTTACTATACTACTCCAGAGCAACAAGCAGTTGCGGAAGCGTCTAAACAAGCATTAGCTGACAGTGGTCAATATGATAAGCCGATTATCGTACCAATCAAACCTGCAGTGACTTTTTATGATGCGGAAGACTACCACCAAGACTTCTATCAAAAGAGTCCAGAACGCTACGCTCAATCATACGAACGCTCAGGTCGTAAAGCTTATATTGAAAATCAATCATAATAATTTATACATAACCGCTCTAAATCACTGTTCTATTAAGTGATTTAGAGTGATTTTTCATTTAATTAAAAGTATGCTCACCCTCCAGCCAGAAAAGGATGCAAAAAAATGCATCCTTTTAGAATAAATCAATCTCAACACAAAGATACTTTAGTTATACTTTCTGGAAAGCGCTAACAAATAATGCAGTTATATGATAAAATGAAAATGAAATGGGCATGCTCAATTTCTGGAATTGTTGAGGATAGTTAAGCGATTGTATGGAGAAAAGAGATGACTTTATGGAAAATAAATTAATTGAGAAAATGAGTAATGGAGTACAGGTGTTAGGAACCTTCGATGGAACAGGGTCAGATACTATTGTAGAAATCATGGGGTATAATCAATATGATTATGTGATTCTTGATACCGAACATGGTCCTTATGACATTGAAACAGCGCAGCGATTAATTCGAACAGCGAGAATGGTTGATCTACCAGCACTAGTGCGTGTTAAGGATGATCAACGTAATTCGATACTGAAGATGTTGGATGCCGGGGCTTTAGGTATTATTATCCCAAACGTTCATACAGTAGACGAAGTTAAAGAAATTGTTAAATATGGGAAATATGCACCCATTGGTCAACGTGGATTTGGTCCTAACTCTGGTAATGAATATTTAACAGCGGAATATGCCCAGCAAGGAATGGATCATTATTTTAATTATAAGAATAAAGAAACGTTAATCATCCCCCAATGTGAAACAGTAGGAGCGGCTGAAAATATTGAGGAGATAGTAAATACACCAGGCGTTGATGGCATCTTTATTGGTCCATATGATTTATCTGTTGCCTTGGGAGTGCCAGGAGAAACTACTGGACCTGAAGTCATGGCAGTAGTAGACCGAGTATTAAAAGCATGTAAAGAAGCTGGCAAGTTCTCATTCATTTACACCAATTCAATTGAAGATACCAAAGCTAAAATCTTACTAGGCTTTGATGCCGTTTGTTACAGTATGAATGTACTGCACTTTTCAGAATCTGCGGCAAGTATCGTGAAACAATTAAAAGGTCTGGACCGAAATACTGACATTAGTTTATATTAACCCGTATTAAAGGCACAGTAACTGTGTCTTTTTTCGTGAAGTTTATCATTTGAATTCCCTGAAAGTCACGTATGTGATAAAATGAGAACACATTGAAAGCGTTAACTTATGAATTTTGACATACTAGGAGGGAAATGCAATGAAGTTCAAAAAGATTATTCCGTTAGCTTTTCTGTTATTCTTTTTAGCCGCGTGTAATCAAGTCTCTAATCCATCGACATATTCAACAATTGATCGGGCAATGGAAATGTCCTACACTGAGTCAGAAGATTATGCTATAACTCAATCAGGACAATTACGAACAGCGAATTATGAGGAAGATTTAGAAAGAGTCGAAACACTATTTGATGACACTCAAGTAACAGTTATTTCAACTCAAAATTATGTCCATGACATGGTCAATGTGTCTTATTTACATCAAAGAGATCTTCAAGCAACAGATTATTCATTATTGGTTCCCAAAGACCAATTTGAAACTTTCCTTGAAACACTGAATGAAATTGAAGGCTTTGAGGTAAGTTATTCTGAAGCGGTGATCATTGATGCAAATACAATTGAAGAAGATATCACTTACCACGAAGAAGAAATCGCCCGTCTCGAGGAAGAGATAGAGAATTTAGAAGATAACCAGACACGTTTACGTAATGAACTAAACGCTGAAATACGTACCCATGAACTGGCAATTCAAGATTTACAAGACCAACTCGAAGGCGTTGAAACGGATCAAAACGAAGTGACATTTAATTTATCTGTCCGTCAAATTGACCCAGTATCAGATCCGTCACAAGCGGCATCAACAGGTGGTGTTGTATGGGCGAATGTTGTACAAATGTTTAGACGAATTGGTTGGGTATTCTTAGATGCGTTATTCATCATCATGTGGATTATCCCTTATATTATCCCGGTAATCCTTGTTATGATCGCCGTTTCCTTAATTATCCGTGCTATCCGCTGGGCATGGTTTAAAATCCATCCTGGCGCAAAGGAACGACATGTATACCGCCAAGCAAGACGAAGCGCCTTCACTCAAAAGTACCGCAATTGGTTAGAAAGAGACGCCTTTGAAGTAGAGGCGGTTGAAGAAACTACAACTGCTGAGGAAGATACATTAGAAGATAAAGAACAAGAATAAAATAAATTAGGCGAGGTTCAAGGTATTGGACCTCGCTTTTTTCATGCATTCTATTAGACATAAAATCAAATTAAAATTTTTGAAAAAAGGCTTTGCAAAACTTCAAACATTTGCTATAATAAATTCTCAGTCGTTCAGAGGCCTGTCGCCAAGACAGTTGATGCCAAACGAGAATTTTAAAAAGTTTTAAATTTTTGAAAAAAAGTATTGACGCCGAGAACGAAATGAGATATTATATAGAAGTTGTCAAATATGACTCGTTAGCTCAGTCGGTAGAGCAACTGACTTTTAATCAGTGGGTCGCAGGTTCGATTCCTGCACGGGTCACTTTTCTTTTTCCTAACTAGAACACGCCAGTTTAAATTAGTTAGAGTAAGCAAAGTTATTTACAACCAATCTAATAATTTAATTAAATACGCCGGCTTAGCTCAGTTGGTAGAGCATCTGATTTGTAATCAGAGGGTCGAGGGTTCAAGTCCTTTAGCCGGCACTTTTTAATTTAATATATATTTTTTAAGCCGGGGTGGCGGAACTGGCAGACGCACAGGACTTAAAATCCTGCGGAGGTTACACTCCGTGCCGGTTCGATTCCGGCCCTCGGCATAGCTTAAAAAATTATTTTACACGTTATCTCTGGATAGCGTGTTTTTTTATGCACACATTTAAAAAAGGTTGTTGGAAAATATTCCACAACCTCTTTTTTTATTTACTATTATATTTTTCTGCAATCGATCTAGCTAAGAAACGGCGGAAGAACGGGAATACGACAAGAATAATAAGTGCAGTATTCATATTGCTTGGTAAGACTCCTGTTAAAAATAAAATGGATAATACAACAACCACGGTGATTAATATTGCGTAATACATTTTAGTTGATTCAGACATTAGACGGCTCCCTTCTTGAAATATCTCTTCTATCTATTATAACTGAAAAACATCAAATATAAAATAATGTAGAAAACGAGAAGCTATTGTTTGCAATGTAAACGTTTTTATAGTAAAATGCACTTGTATATACAAGTTGCTGAAGTTTTATTAGAGAGGAAGAGAAAGATGAGTTTTGAAAAAGATGCCAAGGAGCTGTTAAGGCTAATTGGTGGAGACGATAATATTAGTGCGGTGACGCATTGTGCGACGCGTATGCGTTTTGCATTAAGTGATCCGTCGGAAGCTGATGTTGATGCAATCGAAAATCTAGATTCTGTTCGTGGAACATTTACTCAAGCGGGACAATTTCAAGTAATTATTGGTAATAATGTATCCGAGTTTTATAAAGAGTTTGAGAAATATTCGAACGTTTCAGGATCAAATAAAGCAGCTGTTAAAGAACAAGCGCGCGCCAACCAATCATGGTTCCAACGTGCCTTATCATTCTTAGCAGAGGTCTTTACACCAATTATTCCAGCCTTTATTGTCGGGGGTCTGATTTTAGGTTTTAGAAACATTCTTGAAGGTATTGGATTCTCAGGTTTAGGGCAAGCAGTAGTAGATGGTGTTGCACAAGTTAATGCAGATGGTACACCAATCTATAATACGATTGTTAATGTATCACCATTCTGGGCAGGAGTTAATGACTTCTTATGGTTACCGGGGGAAGCGATTTTCCACTTCCTACCAGTAGGTATTACATGGTCAGTAACTAAACGTATGGGAACAACTGAAATTTTAGGTATTATTCTAGGTATCACATTAGTTTCACCTCAATTATTAAATGCTTATGGTGCACCCGATGCGATTTTAGCGGGTGAAGTACCTGTATGGGACTTCGGTGCATTTACAGTAGATAAAATTGGTTACCAAGCTCAAGTTCTTCCGGCTATTTTTGCAGGTTTAACACTTGGTTGGTTCGAACAATTCTGGCGTAAACATGTCCCAGAGTACTTATCAATGATTTTAGTGCCATTCTTAGCACTATTACCAGCGATTATTTTAGCGCATACGGTATTAGGTCCAATTGGTTGGACGATAGGTCAATGGATTGGTAATGCTGTTTATGCAGGTTTAACAAGTTCAATTAACTGGTTATTTGGTGCATTCTTTGGTGCAATCTATGCTCCACTTGTTATCACTGGTTTACACCATATGACAAACGCCGTCGATGCTCAATTAATTGCTGACTTTGGTGGGACGCAATTATGGCCGATGATTGCCTTATCAAATATTGCTCAGGCTTCAGCCGTATTAGGTTACTGGTGGATGACACGTCAAGATGAGCGTGAGAGTCAAGTAACAATTCCTTCAACAATTTCAGCTTATTTAGGGGTAACAGAACCAGCGTTATTCGGGGTTACACTGAAATATGTTTACCCAATGGTTGCTGCGATGATTGGTTCGGGTATTGCTGGACTGTATTCAGTAGGAACTGGGGTAACATCTAACTCAATCGGGGTAGGTGGATTACCAGGTATCTTAGTTATTCAACCAGAACACTGGATAAATTTTGCGATCTCAATGGCGATTGCGATTGTTGTGCCATTAGCACTGACAATTATCTTTAGAAAAACAGGTTTCTTAGTGAAAGATGATGTCGTTTCAACATCAGCAGCAGTTGATCAAGCTGTCGGTAAAGTACCTGCAGCATCTACAGAGGCATCTGAACCAGCAAACGCACAAGCAACAAAAGCTGAATCAGCAAACTTTGTAGCAGTAGCTAATGGTGAAGTTGTTTCAATTGATAAAGTGGATGATCCCGTATTCTCAAGTAAAGCAATGGGTGACGGATTTGGTGTTGAACCAACAGACGGTACCGTTGTTTCACCAGTAAGTGGTCGAATTACAAGTGTCTTCCCAACAAAACATGCTATCGGTATTGAAACAGATGGCGGAGTTGAAGTCCTAGTTCATATGGGGTTAGATACCGTTGAATTAGACGGCGTTGGTTTTGAAGTATTTGTTAAAGAAGGCGATGTTGTTGATTACGGTTCAAAATTAGCTCAAATGGACTTAAATGTAATTAGAGAAAATGGTAAAGGTGTAACAGTTGTAGTTGCCTTTACAAATGGCGATGTATTATCTGACTATGGATTAGATGCTCAAGGTCAAGCTGAAGCAGGAAAAGAAATCGGTCATTTTACAGTCGCTTAAGACAGAAAGGAAGACTTATGCATCAAGATAAAGTAATCTATCAAATTTACCCAAAATCATTTAAAGACACAGATGGTAATGGTTTCGGAGATTTACCAGGAATTATCAGTAAATTAGACTATTTAAAACAATTAGGCATTGATATTGCTTGGTTAAGTCCAATCTATCCATCACCGCAATATGATAATGGTTATGACGTGGCAGATTATACAGCCATTAATCCACTCTTTGGAACGATGGAAGATTTTGACACATTAGTTAAAGAAGCGAAAGACCGTGGTATTGGGATCATGTTAGACATGGTCCTCAACCACTGTTCAACGGAACATGAATGGTTCCAAAAAGCCTTAGCGGGTGATAAATACTATCAAGACTTCTTCTACCTAAGACCAGCAAAGGATGACGGTAGTTTACCAACAAATTGGGAATCGAAATTCGGTGGTCCAGCTTGGGAACCATTTGGAGATACTGATTTATATTATCTTCACTTATTTGATGTTCATCAAGCAGATTTAAATTGGCATAACCCAAATGTGCGCCGTGAATTATTTGATGTTGTCCGTTTCTGGATGGATAAAGGCGTTCAAGGTTTCCGTTTAGATGTTTTAAATGTCATTGGTAAATCAGAAGATTTCGTAGATAGTACCGGTGGACCTAGTTCAAGTCAGGAAAAAGGACTTTATACAGATACACCAATTGTTCATGAATGGATTCATGAACTGAATAAAGCGACTTTCGGTGATGATCCTAATTTGATAACAGTAGGAGAAATGTCTTCAACGAATGTACCAAATGGTATTAAATATACGAATCCAGATCGGGAAGAACTGACGATGATTTTCAGTTTCCACCACTTAAAAGTTGATTACGAAAATGGTGAAAAGTGGTCAAATCCTGAATTTGACTTCTTAGAATTAAAAGAAATTTTAAATGAATGGCAAGAAGGTATGTCAGATGGTGGTGGTTGGAACGCTGTGTTCTATAACAATCACGACCAGCCTCGTGCAAATAGTCGTTTCGGTGATGTGGAAAACTTCCCATACGAAACAGCGACAATGCTTGCTCAAACGATTCACTTTATGCGTGGGACACCTTATGTTTACCAAGGTGAAGAAATTGGGATGACTAATCCGATGTTTGATGATATCGAAGATTACGCTGATATTGAAACAACAAATAACTATGCCATTATGTTAGAAAATGGCAAGACACATGAAGAGGCGATGGAAATTATTAAAGCCAAATCACGTGACAATGGCCGAACTCCGGTTCAATGGAGTGACGAGCCACAAGCTGGATTTACAACAGGTGAGCCTTGGCTAAAAGTAGCAGAAAATTATCCAGAAATTAATGTTGAGAAGGAATTAAAAGAAGGTAAAATCTTCGATTACTACCGTGACCTCATTGGATTACGTAAAGAATATCCAATTATTTCAAAAGGTAGTTATCAAGGATTTGCTTTAGACCATCCAAAAATTATGGCCTATAGTCGTCATCTGGAGGGGCAAGATTTGGTTGTTCTTGCACATTATTATCCAGGAGAAGCGACCATTGATATACCAGAAGAGTTTCTTGGCCGTAATGCTAAACGTTTAATTGGTAATGGTGATTGCAACGAGCTATCTTCACAAGTGATATTAAAAGATTATGAAACAGTGGCTTTCTTAATTGAAGCTTAGCTGTGCTAGGTCATGTTCTATGGAGCATGGCCTTTTATTTTTTGGTATATTTATAAACATATCCTTGAATAACTTCATATATAATCTATAATTTTATAGTAGATAAATTTTGTAAGTTGAGGTCAGTTTGTGTAAGGAGTGTGTCATGCAAACATCAAAGGAAATTGATGTCGTTGTAGATGAAGAAGAGTTTTCAAAACATCAAGAAATATCGATTGAAGTTGAAGTAGAAGGTCAGAGATATCGATTAGAACGTGAGATATCAAATGCACCAGATGAGGCAATGTGGCCATATTATTTATTACCTGCTATATTAAGTACCGTTATATTCTATGGGCTCGTCCGGAGAAATGCTGGCGATATGATCAATTTAAGTGGCGAATGGTCACTTGGGATGTATGTGACAGCAATCAGCTTTATTAGTAATTTGGTAATTTTACCAACATACTTAATTAAACTAAAGCGAAGCTCTAATACGAATCAAATTAAATATATTTACTGGCGCAATATTCCAACAATTGTAATTTCTTTTTTAATCGTTCAATTAATTGCATTATTATTCACCTTTTGGACTTTTGGTCAATTGTTTAGTGGATTACAATTAGAAATATCAACAGCCACTTTTTTTGCTTGTATTATATTTTTGATGGCTAGTTATTTAGGCATTTATTTTATTAATACTTTATCCGTACGCAAGATGATTAGTTTTATGATGGCATTTTTGTTTTTAGGTTTCTTTGTTGCAATGGCAACAAACGCCGATTCGCAGTGGTGGCATCATCATATTTCATATTTAGGTTCTTATGCGGCAAATAATGGTTGGCAATTTAATTTAACCTTGATTTTAACGTCACTGTTAATGATTGTATTAGTGGATTATCTCTTTGTTATTATTCGTCCTTACTATCCTGACCATAAGGGATTACGTTGTTTATATGTGATGTTGATTGTGATTGCTATTTGTATATCAGGAATCGGGATATTTAGATCAGACTCTGCTGGTCGACTTAAATATTATCATTCTTATGTTATTTATTTGATGATGATACTTGTTGCAGTAATTATTATTTTTGCACGTAAGCTGATACCTAGAGTTTCTGATGATTTTGTAAAAACATCTTATGGTGTCGGTGGCTTAGTGTTAATTTTAACCGTATTATATGCGGTGGGGTATCTTAAATTAATTCTTTATGAATTGATTGCTGTACCACTTGCACTAATTTGGCTAATGCGATTTTTTAATGCATTAATTGAATTAACTGAAATTCAAGCTAATTACACAATAAATATTATAAAAAAATAGAAAATACGTAAAAAATAAAACCGTACAAAATCTCTGTTCTTAGGACAATGATTTTGTACGGTTTTTTAAAAGATTTATCGATTTTATCTTCGGGCAATTTCTTGGAATTTAAAAGTCTCTAATCGATGGCGAGAGGCAGTATATTGAAAGAAAGTCGTATCGTTAAGATAGACGAAGCTATTCACTGTAATAATGAAGTCTTTGGGGGTAATATCAAAATATTTTTGATCAAGTTCCGTTGCTTTTTCTGCATAAAATTCTTTATGAGCATAACTAATTGATAAACCTAGTTCGTCTTCAAAGTATTCATAAATCGAATTATGAGCTGCTTCATCAGGAATTTCAGGTATTACAGATGTTCTAATTAAATCATGGTCGATTATTTGTGTCATATCATTAATAGAACGGACACGGATTAAATGGATGAACTCTTCATCCGGATCAATATCAATAACGTCTAAAATAAAACTAGGGACTTTGATTTTTTTATTCAATATCACTTTTGTTTCAACATTCAATTGATGTTCATCTGCAATTTCCTTATAACTTTTTATCCCTGAGATAGGAAAGGTATACGCTGCATGATTTAAGACGATGTTGCCTTTACCTTGTTGTTTGTTAATATAGCCATGAGTCTCCAACATATTGAGTGATTGTCTAATTGTACCGCGTGAGACATCGTAAATTTTAGTTAATTCATTTTCACTAGGTAATAATGTACTGGTTGGATAAACGCCAGACTTAATTTTTGACTCTAAGTCTTGATATATACGTTCAAATTTCTTCATACTATGCCTCCTTATAATTTATATTATGAAGCACTTAAGAAATATTTCAAGACAAAAAACGCATAATGACGCAATTTAAAGCGGTTCAAAACAAAAATCCAGCCCCCGAAAGAGGCTGGATAATGTTGCTTAAATTCAATCTTGATTATTTGTTTTCTTCTAACCAGTTAACAGCAGATTGACAGAAGATTGCTGCTGCATAAGGCATCATTTCTTCGTTGAAGTATGCTTTTGGATGGTGAACAGCATAACGGTCCACGCCTTCTTTAGCCATACCCATGAAGAAGTAAGTTGTAGGGACTTCTTGAGAAACAAATGCGAAGTCTTCTGATGCTTGTAATGGCGCATATTCGCGAATTTCTACTTCGTCACCAACAACATCTTTAGCCCAAACACGTGTTTTAGCTGTTAATTCAGGGTCATTGAATAATGGCGGAACGTCTGATAAGAAGTTTAATTCAGCTTCAGTACGGAATACCTTAGCAATTCCTTCAACTACTTCTGGCATACGTTCTTTTAAGTAATTTCGTGTATCATCTTCAAAAGTACGCATTGTACCTTCTAAACGTACATGGTCAGGGATAATATTACGTGATCCAGGAGATTCGAAACCACCAACAGTAATAGCTGCTGATTTGTCGAATGACACTTCACGAGATGTTAAACCTTGGAAAGCATTGATAATTTGAGAACCAACATAAACTGGGTCAATTCCTGTATGTGGCATCGCTCCATGAGCACCTACCCCTTTAATATTTACTTCAAAGTTATTAGCACCTGCTAAAGAGATACCATCATTGAAGTAAATTGCTGGGTCTAATAGAGGTTGTACGTGACCAGCGAATGCTACGTCAACACCTTCTAATAAACCAGCGTCAATCATTGATTTTGAACCTGTTAATAATTCTTCAGCAGGTTGGAATTCAATACGAATGCGACCTTCTAATTTATCTTCGTTTTCTTTTAATGTTTTAGCTACAGCTAACATGATTGTAGTATGAATATCATGTCCACAAGTGTGAGAGAATCCATCTTTTTCTGAAGCAAAATCTAAACCTGATTGTTCTTGAATTGGCAGACCGTCCATATCAGCACGTAATAGTACTGTCTTACCACCTTCTTTACCTAACTCAACGATTAGACCATACTCTAACATTGATTGAACTTCGTAACCATAACTCTCTAATTTCTCACGTACGAAACCTGAAGTTACTGGTAATTCATAGCCAGTTTCTGGGTTACGGTGTAAGAAACGACGATTTTCTACCATTTCATCATATAGCGCTTTTGTTTGTTCTAAAAATGTCATGAACATAACCTCACTTTCTTATTTAACTATACACCTTTCTGCGGAAAAAGTACAAATTAAAAATGTGATTTAAAATAGTCTTTGTTGAACATGTTGCGTAACATCATTGATTTCAGCTTGATATGCTTCTTTAATTTTCTTTTCATCAAGCGAGAGGGAATCAATTGGTTGTTTTCGTATTTCTTGTAAAATTTCACGTGGGAAATAAATACGGTGATCGCCTCGCTCGCGTCCTGTAAAAGATGAAACGAGTAAACTTGCCTGAGATAATTCTAGAATTTGACCGGTTTTCGTAATTAAATCAATTTGTGTTTTAGTTTTTGTTGAATAAGGTTTAAAGAAATCATAAGGTGTATCGAAACTGCTGTTTTCTCCAAAATAGTAACGAACGTCATAACCACGTTCGGCTAAAATTTGTTGTGCTGCAGTAATGAGTTCTTGGCGGTTATCCTGTGAAACGAGCATTGATTTAAATGGATGACGGTTCATAAAACGGTATGCTAAGTCAGATAGTATTGGGTCCTCTTCCAATTGCCATTGATTAATATAACTTCCTAACACTTGGTCATCTAAATATAAATAATCAATCAAGGACCATTTATCATCTAAAAAAGGTTTGAGTAAATTGATGGGGGTCTTCATTTCCTCAGATTTATTTTCATAACAATATTTTGCTCGGTCAAGAAGGTTACTGAGTAATTCCTCCATGCCTCGAGAAACGGGGTGGAAATAAACTTGCATATACATTTGATAACGACTCACTACATAGTCTTCTACAGCATGCATGCCTGAATAGTCAAAGTATATTTGATAATCTTGAGGACGAATTACTCTAAGTATCCTTGTTAAATCATAAGTCCCATAGCTCACTCCTGCAAAATAAGCGTCGCGCAATAAATAATCCATGCGGTCCGCATCAATTTGCGAACTGATCAGTTGTACTACTTGTTGATTATGATAAGTATGGTCAATAACACTGGCTACCTTTTCAGGTAAGTGCTCATCAAAGTCGCTTAATATCGCATTTACTTCAGTTTCTGGTGACATAATAATTGCCCGAGTCATTGCTTCATGATCGGTATTAAATATCCCTTCAAAAGTATGCGAAAATGGACCATGGCCAATGTCGTGAAGCAAGGCAGCACAAAGTGCAACAATTCGTTCACGGTCATCCCATTGGTCGGGATGTTCTTTGGACATCGGAAAATTACGAACGAAATTATTGATGATGCGTCTTGTAATTTCATAGACTCCTAAAGAATGGGAAAAACGGGAATGTTCGGCTCCGTGAAAAGTAAACGAGGCAGTACCAAGTTGGCGAATGCGTCTGAGACGTTGGAATTCTCTCGTATTAATTAAAGAAAGAATAACTTCATCACGAATATGAATATAGTCATGTACTGGGTCGCGAAATACTTTTTCGCGGTTAAGTGAAACCTCTTTGTAACGTTTACCGTAATGTTCGACCGTCATAAAGGCACCTCTTTCTTAGGATGGTAAAGTGTTGTTACGTTTTTTGAGTATTGGGTATTGCTTAGTATAAATATTTTCTAGTTCAGTATCAGAAAAGTCGCGGTATTCAAATGTTGTGTATTTACTGAAGAGCTTAGTTAAATCATTTTCAAAGTCTTGTTGTGTAAAATCTTTTCCAATTAAATCAGAAATAGTTGTCATAACACGCCAATCGACACTTGGATAAGTCTCGTCGGCGTCGCTTCGTTCGTAAAATTCACGAATATGTTCGGCGCGTTCTTTTTGGTTTCCATTTAAACTAAGATATGCCGCAGTTGTTAACCCACTTTTAAAGCGTCTTTGTGCTGTTCCGCCAATTTTTTGGCCATTAACAACGAGGTCATAAGTACCAGGACAATAAGAATTTTCAACTTCATAGTGTTCCACTATTAAACCATAAGGTTCTAATATTTCTTGAACCACACGAGTAATATATTCATATGCTTGATCGATGGGGATTTTATCTTCACCCATATCTGTAATTAATGAGAAATTGACGATTCCTGAATCATTAACAACAGCTAAACCACCATGTGGACGAACGACAAGCTTGTAACCAACTTCTTGTAAATAGGCGTATCCTGCTTCTTTGTTAGATAATCGGGTATCTTTTCCGCCGAGTAAAATAACTGGATCTAAATTAGGATAAAAATGAATGCCCCCGATTTGTTGGTCCTGTGTTTCTTCATTTAGTTTTGGTAAGTAACGGATGAAACTATCTTCATAAACGAGACTGCTGATTGGATCTTTATTTCTTGAATTATCACGGTCATGATAGATAAGCCAAGACTGTGAACTAAGAAAATCAAATGACATGAGAAAACCTCCTACGGTTGCTTGTATTTATTTAACATGATAAAATATATAACTTGATAATATAGTTCAATTATAGCAAATTTTCACGTATAATATAGAGTGTTGATAGACGAGGGGGAGAATCAGTGCAGCGTAAAATAGGACAATTGATTTTAGATCAGAAGATTAGTTATATTGCTGAAGATCATGTGGATACATTTCACTTAGAAGCAGAATCTGAATTAATCGAGCTAAAGAATTATTCACGTATCGCTTACCAGGATGAAGAAGAGAATCAAGTTGTTTTAAAATGGCAACAAGATGGACCAGATGGACCAATATATCTTGAAATGCGCCAACCACAATATACGATGGTATTTCATCCAGAAAATAATTTTAAAGCCCATTATCCAACACCACAAGGTGTGTGGGAATTAGAGGTTGAAACGAAGGCTTTAAACATCGCCCAAGCGTCTAGTGATCAAATCAAAATTGAGATTGATTATCAAATTACAATGAATGAAGATCCCATTGCAAATTATCAATTTCGATTGATTTATCAGTAAATAATCGCTAATATTAAAGAGTATCTATAAAGGAGAGTGCCATTATGGTAGAACTTGAAAAACTTAAAGGACAAGACCGCAGTGAACTATCATTAATTGAAGTTGCACATGCTATTTTACAAGAATCTGGTGAAGTTTATGACTTTAATCAGTTATTAGAATTCTTACAAAATTATTTATCATTATCAGACGCTGATTTAGAAAAGAAAATGGTTCGTTTCTATACAGACTTAAACGTTGATGGACGTTTCATTTCATTAGGTGATAACCGTTGGGGATTACGTAGTTGGTATGCTATCGACGAGATTGATGAAGAAATTATTAACTCAATCGAAGACGAAGATTTACCTCGTCACCGTCGTCGTAAGAAAAAATCAACACTTAATGCCTTTGCTGAAGGAGATGATGATGTTATTGACTACAACGATGATGACCCAGAAGATATCGATGATATCTACGACCAAATCGATGAAGAAGATGATGAAGAAGACGACGAAGATGATGTGGTTGATGGACCAATTTTAGATGAAGAAGATGACGAAGATGATGATAATGCTGAATTAGGCGTTTATGCTCGTGATTTATCTGAATTAGGCGATGATGATCTTGAAGACGAAGAAATCGAAATCGAAATTGATGAAGACGATGAAGATGACGAAGACGACGAAGATGATGAGATGTCTGACGAAGACCAAGCATTATTGGATCAATTTTAATCTTTAATATTACATATAAACACACCTTGAACACATTCAGGGTGTGTTTTTTTTGAATTTTAATTATAGCTTAGGGGAAGTATGGCAGATGAAGCCAGTTAAATCTCCGATGCAGACTTAGCTTAGTGTTGATGTACCAAGTAGGTTCATGAAGCAGAGTAGATCGGTGTTGATGTACCCAGTTGGTTCATGAAGCAGAGTAGATCGGTGTTGATGTACCCAGTTGGTTCATGAAGGTAAGTAGATTGGTGGTGATGAACCAAGTTGGTTCATGAAGCTAAGTAGATTGGTGGTGATGAACCAAGTTGGTTCATGAAGCTAAGTAGATTGGTGGTGATGAACCAAGTTGGTTCATGAAGCTGAGTAGCTTGGTGTTGATATACCAAGTTGGTTCATTGAGGAGTGTTGAGCAGGAGTCGATAAACCGAGTTGTCCCATCATCGGAGACCTAAGACTCAATGATTCAACCATACTTTCCATAAAAATTAATCCAATTAAAAAAGCGAATCTAGGACATTTAACGTCATTAGAATCGCTTATTTTTTACTCCATATTTTGCTGAATCTGTTCATATAACTGATTTGTTTCTTCTGGAGTTGCTAAATTGAAAATGAGATGCTCCGGGTTAATATCTTCCTTCTGTTCAATAATGATGTGGTAGGGATTTTCGTTTGTACTGTAAAAGCGCGCATTCCCATAATCCTCGAAGTTAAAGACACCATAATTATAACTAAAACCACCATAACCATGGACACGGATACCGTCGAGCGGCTCGTCTGATAATTTGACTGACTGGATATCCGTTAATTGAATGGTGTCGTCGTAGCCAACTGAATCAATCACAATCTCTTGGTTCGTTAGTGAGACATCATAATTGATAACGGTTGAAGCAATCGCCATGCCTAAACTTCCGATAATAACAATAAATATCAAAGCAGCGAACACTTTTCCAACGGGTGTTGCGATATTTATTGTTACTCCAACACCAACTGTTTTCGGGACAAAAATACGGGAATCGTCTGGGTCATGATAGAATCCAAACTTTGTTTTAGGCGCAGTGTCGTTTACCATCCATTGGAAATTTTGCGAAATGGTTTGGTTCAGATTCTTGATTTCCCGACTCTCCCACCAGAAAATAACGAGTAATAAAGTAAATAACAGGAAAATAGCCCCCATTATTATCGGTATGGCTCTCATGTTGATTAGGTATTGCAACTGAACGACAACTAAAAAAGTTACTACCGCCAACTCCATCAAAAGATAAGAAATCGATTTAATCCACTCATACCGTGCTTGGTATTGTTGATTAAAATCAGTGTCGTTTGAAATAATAGTTGACCGGAAGCGAGTTGCATAAAGATAAGATGCTGGCACAATCATGAGTAGGAGAGAAGTTAAAATACTGATCCAAGTGAAACTGGTATCCCCAATCATATTTATAAAAATCGGGATTAACGTCAAACTCCAAATAGCCCATGCCCAGATGGATGAAGGGCGGGACTTACCTTTATTTCGGCTTGCAGCCAGGTCGACTGATCGTACTTTATGCTTATTAAAACTTAATAATTGATCAATCACTATTTGCCTTACTTCTTGCTGGAAATTAACATAATTTCGGTACAAAGCAATAGCCCCAATTATGAAAATCGTCAATAAGTAAGGGTCCTGATAATAATGCAAAAATGATAACTGACTTAGGAGCGCTAATGCAACAAAACCAACGAATATAACAATCGTATTTTGTTTATATTTCTTGATACATTCTAGAATTTCTTCTGTATTTAATTGCTCAGGAGTGAGAGAAATACCCGCAATTTGAAAATTTTCATAGCGGATGACCGTGAATGTGATAAGTGTAATGAAAGCAAACATTAAAATGAATATAATCATCGTGCCTCACTATCCTTTCTAATTAGTGTATTGAGTGTTTCTTGAATCCAAGTGACAAACTCCGGACTCCTACCTGTTTTAGCCAGCCCCTCATAAACCATGAGTCTTATCTGTTCTTGATATGATTCAAGTTCCCCCGCATTAATAGAAGGGGGTGTGGCTACAATTTTTGTACCAGATTGACGGTCCGTTTCGATTAATCCTTCTTGTTTAAGCTGTTGATAGGCTTTATTAGCGGTCATGTGATTAATGGCTAAATCCTCTGCTAACTGCCTCACACTAGGCAAAGCTTCACCATAACTTAATTCTTCAGTAGCTAAACCAATAACAATTTGGTCACGAATTTGTTGGTAAATAGGTACACTCGATTTAAAATCAATTTCCAAGATCATATTATCCGCCTCCTTGTATACCTGTATTATATCACGTAATACACATTAAATTTATAATTTTTTCCACTTTTCGAAAATTTTGTTTATTTATATATAGGAGGTGTTTGTCATGAATGACATTTATTTAGAAAAGCTCCCTACTGAATCGGTTGCTTGGGGGAGATTGGTCACTGAAGCTGAATTGATGAAAGGAAATAGGAATCTCAATTTTGATACCTTTTCAAAAAAATTAACAAGGATGGATGCTGTATTAGAGGGGATTTGCACACGTTGTTCGAATTCAGATCCACAGGAATTTGGTGAATTACCACCACAAGAAATTTTTGGATTTAATAAAGCACGTCGTTTTTGTCTAAAATGCCAGAATATGTCACGGATGACGGAAGGTAATTTTTTATATTATTTACCTGCGCCAGAGTCGGTACCACTGACTGTCGAAAAAATTATGACTTGGGAAGGCACCTTGTCACCTGAACAATCGCGGGCGTCGAAAGAATTAATCGCTCAATTAGGAGACACGAATCGTCCTCATATGATTCATGCCGTAACTGGGGCAGGGAAAACAGAAATGATTTTCCCAGTTATCGAAACAGTACTTAGAAAAGGCGGGCGAGTCGTAGTTGCCTCCCCACGGATTGACGTTTGTTTGGAATTAGCGCCGCGCCTTCAAGAAGCGTTTAAAGAAATTCCTGTCCAACTCTTATATGGCGGACAAGACGAGCCTTACTGCTATACGCCCCTAACCGTCAGCACAACCCATCAACTGCTCCGGTTTAAGGAAGCATTTGACTTAATAATAGTAGATGAAGTGGATGCTTTCCCATATGAAGGGGATGAGACGCTCCATTACGCTGTAAAACGCTCATTAAAGAAAAATCAAGGCAAATTAGTCTACCTAACGGCAACCCCAGATAAAACATTGAGCGATCAAGTCCAAGAAGAATTATTGACGCTCACAACTCTTCCCGCACGCTATCACCGCAGCGCACTACCGGAACCACACTTTGAGTGGATTGGTGACTGGCGTGAAGGAATTGAAAAAGAACATAAGCGGAGTAAGGTATTCCAATTAATTCAAGAATTCTTTTCGATTGATGGCGTTAAACTCTTTTTTGTGCCTTCGATTCGGATTGCAGAAAAACTATTTAAGTGGCTGCAAAAAGATCTACCCGAAGTTGCATCAGAAATGACAGTAGTTCATGCTAAAGATCCGGAACGTAAAGAAAAAGTCCAAGGGCTTCGGGATGGAAAATACCAAGCTTTAATAACGACTACGATTTTAGAACGCGGAGTTACTTTTACCAATTGTCACGTCTGTATCATTGGAGCAGAGGACCGCTTATACACACTGGCTGCTTTGGTGCAAATGAGTGGCCGTGTGGGACGAAAATTTGATTATCCAACAGGACATTTGGTTTATGCTCATGGCGGTATTACCCATCAAATGATTGAGGCAAAAAATCAAATTTTAGAAATGAATCGTTTAGCCAAAGAGAAAGGATTAATCAATGAGCCAACCACTCACACATAATTGTTTAAATTGCCAAGAACCTTTGTATCATGATTTTAAATTACATTATTTATGGCAATTTAAAAAAGTATTGTTTCCAGTTTTGTGTCTATCCTGTCAACAAAAATTCGACTGTCTTGAAAAGATTTACCAGGATAAAAAGAATGGCTGTCATTTATGCGGACTCTTATTATCTGATGATGCGACTGAAGATGCGTTAACAAGGAAATATCACCATGATGGACAATTAATTTGTTATCACTGTAAACATTGGAGAACTAAGTATCCAATTGAACTAATAAGACATCAAGCGATTTACCCACATAATGAATTAATTCAAGATTGGTTGAGCTCTTTTAAAGACAAAGGAGATATTATGTTGGGGTATATCATGGCTGAAAAACTGGGAAAAATATACAAACAATATAAAAATTATCTTTGGGTCGTTCTTCCAAATTCAAAGGAATTGTTGGAACAAAGACAATTTCATGCGACTGGTCTATTATTGGATTTTGCAGATATTCCATACACATGTCCATTTAATTATGTCGGTGACGGAAAGAAACAAACAATGAAAGAAGGTACAGAAAGGACCGAGCTGATCCAGCCTTTTGAAGTTAATACTGAAGAAATAAAAGAGGCATCTATACTGGTTTTCGATGATAATTACACAACAGGAACCGCTATAATCCACGCTAAAAGTGCTTTAGCAAAAACTTATCCTGAGAAAATAATCAAAAGCATAACTATATCACGTTAAAATTATATGTGAAAAAAATTAGAAGGAACTTAGAGGTTTTGAGTGATTCCGCTTTCAATTTTAAGGTCATATGCTATAATATAGGTAAGGTGAAACATAACCTTTAGCCGATGGAAACATCGGAAAACTGTTAGAAAAGAGGGATATATATGTTTAACTATAATGTACGCGGTGAAAATATCGAGGTAACTCAAGCGATTCGCGAATATGCCGAGAAAAAGGTCGGTAAATTGGAGCGCTATTTCACTGAAGTTCCGGATGCTACTGCTCATGTAAACCTAAAGGTTTATTCTGATAAAACAGCGAAAGCTGAAGTGACGATTCCACTGTCATTTTTAGTTTTAAGAGCGGAAGAGACAACGGACGACTTATATAAATCGATTGATTTTGTCGTTGATAAATTAGAACGTCAAGTTCGTAAATATAAAACGAAAATCAACCGTAAATCAAGAGAACGTGGTTTCGATGGCTTGAACGAATTCCCAGAGGATCGTGCAAGTGAACCAGTAGAAGAAGAATCAACATTAGAAATTGTACGTTCTAAGAGAATCAACTTAAAACCAATGGATAGTGAAGAAGCAGTACTGCAAATGAACATGTTAGGGCATGACTTCTTTATCTATGAAGATGGTGAAACGGAAGATATTAATATTGTTTATCGCCGTAACGATGGACGCTATGGTCTAATCGAAACTGGTAATATTTAATTTTAAACACTTTCAATCCCCTTGACAATCCGTCAAGGGGATTCTTTATATTTAGCTTTAAATGTGGTAATTTAGTATCAAGATAAACGCAAGGGGGGATTTGAAGTGACAGATGGATTTAATGAACTTTATGGGGAATATGAAGCCAAAAATGCAAGAAAAATGTTGATGACGAAACAAGCCCAATTGAAACCAACATCAGAAACATTAGAATATTTAACTTTTGCTTATAAGGAATTAGGGCGGGGGGATTTTCTAGATTTTTTTATCGAAAATAAAAAGCACTTCAACTTGCCGCTGCATACTTGGTATGACTGGTTAAAGACATTCACTCGTTCGGAAGTAGTGATTGACTATGTGTATGGTTATTTAAAAGATGAAACAGGGGCGAAAACATTAAACGATAGCGCAGTAGCTATTCATGGTTTCATTGATAATAATGAATTCTTGATTTTATTCTTTGGTCATGAGTCGGTAAAAGCATTGCATGAGGAATACAAAGAATACGGGATGGATAGCCCGGTTGATGAATTAGTTTATTCTATTCGTGGTACGAAGCATCTTAATATGTCATTAGTAGAAGACGTAGCAGACGAATTTGCGCTCACTGTATTACCGATTCATCTTCTTGACATCGTAAATAATTTTGTTGGAGAAATTTACTTTGCCAAAGGAGAAGATTGGGCAGATTTTCTGCCAGAAGATATTAGTGACACTGCAACATTAGATAGTCACTTTATATTTTTATATTACTAAAAATTAGCTCAATTAAAAGCTGAACAAGGAGCAAAATATGATTAAAATAGAACAAATTGGTTTAGCATCATTGGAAGAATTAAGAGAGATTAGTATTAAAACATATTTTGATACCTTTGATGGCTCAACGTCAGATGAAAATATGACTGCTTATTTAAATGATGAGTTAAATTTAGATGTTTTAAAAGCTGAAATGGAAAATCCTGAAATGTTGTTTTATTTTGCATATGTTGACGGTAAATTAGCAGGTTATTTAAAATTAAATGTTGGACTGGCACAGAGCGAAGCGATGCCAGAAAACTGGATGGAATTGCAACGCATCTACATCGACAAAGATTTTAAAGGAAATGGTTTAGGAACTGCTTTAGTCGACCATACTTTACATGAAGCAAAGGCTCGAGGGATAAGTGAAATTTGGTTGGGTGTTTGGGAAAGGAATTTCCTGGCCCAGAAATTTTATAAAAAATTGGAGTTTGAACGTTTCAGTGAGCATAGTTTTTGGATGGGGGAAGATGAGCAAACAGATTGGTTGTTGAAACGGACGGTAGAATAAATAGTGAACCGATTGGCATGATGTCAGTCGGTTTTTTCACTTGAATTTGTAAATCTCATTTACTCAAAATATAAAATTCGCTATACTTAATTTAATCAATGTTTTTAAGAATAATCGAAGGAAGTTGAAGCTATGACACCAGAATTACAAATGATTGTTGGTTTAGTCGTTGGGACAGTCGCGCTGATTTTTATGTTACTCAAAACAAAGCTCCATGTATTTTTGTCTTTAATTATTACTGCCTTTATAACGGGACTTGTGGGTGGAATGCCGCCAGAACTCGTAATAACTGCTGTTCAAGCAGGTTTTGGGAATACGCTTGGTAGTTTAGGAATTTTAATTACTTTAGGTGTTATGTTGGGGAAAGTGTTAGAAATATCCGGCGCGACGGATTCCATTGCTAACTTCTTAATTGACTTAATGGGTGATGGCCGTGAACATATTGCTTTAATGGTGACAGGATTTGTGGCAGCATTGGCGATTTTTGCGATTCCGGCTTATGTCATGCTTTTTCCAATTGCTAAAAATATTGCAGTTAAAAAACAGATTCCATTAACTAAATTAGGTGTCGCTTTAGGGGCGGGACTTTTCTTGTCTCATAACTTTGTGCCACCAGCATCAGCACCAATAGGAGCTGCAGGGATTTTTGACGCTAATATCGTTAATGTCATGTTATGGGGAACAGTTTTGTCGCTTATAATGATGGTATTTTTTGCTTTCTACGCTGATTTTCTAGGTAAAAGATATAATGATATTCCTGATGCTGAAACGGAATTAATCGAAGAGGTAACAGAAGAGGAATTGCCGTCAGTAGTTGCGTCGTTTACACCCATCGCGGTACCAATTATCTTGATTGTGTCAAATATAGTCTTACAGTTGGTCGGCGTGACAGGTCTGGTAATGACAGTTTTAGGATTTGCAGGTGATCCGATGGTTGCGGTGGGGATTGGTATACTTGTCGCACTGATGATTTTAACAAGAGACTTGTCCAGAGAAACAGTGCAAGAAGCTTTTAATACAGGAGTTAGAGCAGGCGTTAATATTTTACTGATGGTTGGTGCGGGAGGAGCTTTAGGTCATGTTGTTAATGAAAGTGGTGCAGGCCACTTTATTGCGCAAACCTTAGCCGAAACTGCTATACCACCCATTTTATTACCTTTTATTATTTCCACTTTACTTCGGATTATCCAGGGATCTGGTTCAGTTGCTATGGTAACGGCAGCTTCAATATCTGCCCCAATTTTAGCAGAGTTAGGAATCGATCCAGTTCTCGGAACAATTGCTGTAGGTGGTGGGTCAGTATTCTTTTCTTATTTCAATGATTCTTATTTCTGGGTGGTCAATAATTCCTTTGACCGAAGAGAGGTTAAAGAACAAATTATTACTTGGTCAATTCCAAGTACCATCACCTGGTTGATCACATTAATCTATCTATTAATACTCAGTCAGTTCAAATAAACTTAACAGTAAATTAACACGAAATATACTAGAAATTAATAAAAAATAGTTACGATAGAGATAACCGTATATTAAGGAGCGATAGTATGTCAAAGTTTAGAATTTTGCATTTATCTGATACACATTTTCGTCAAAAGTATGGCAAACAATTAGAGAAAATGGGGATCGATTATTTTCCGCCTCATGTCTTAGAGACCTTTCTTAAAACAATGCAATTCCAAGATTTTGACATGGTTGTTATTACTGGAGATCTCGTCCATGAAGGGAAATCGAAAGATTATCAAGCATTTCAACAACTAATCAATCAGTATATACCTAAATCAATACCTATATACTTTGCATTAGGCAATCATGATCGGCGGAAATCTTTTTATAAAGGGATGAAGAATCTTGAAACACCACGTAATCAAGAAATTCCTCGTGAAGAATGGCAATATGATTATGTGATTGATGTGGAGGATTATCGTTTTATCTTTATAGATAATTTTGATCCAGAAACAAGGGTAGCTTTAATTTCTGATAATCAAGGTGACTGGTTGAAACTTCAGTTAGAAAGAGCAGAGCAAAAGAAAGCACTTTTATTTATGCATCATCCACTGGATGTTTTAATTCAAAAAGGGTTGCCTCATACATTGGTGGGGGATGACACTCGTGATGTTTTACAGGATGATAAATTACTCGGTATTTTTGCCGGTCATGTGCATATGAACCGCTCGACTATGATTGGTAAAACGCCACAGTGGACGGCACCTTCAATCTATTGTGGATTCCATCCAATAGACCAAAAAATGTATTATACAAACCACCTTGGCTTTAATGTGATTACACTGGACGGTGAGCAAGTTGACGTCTTCAGTGATATTATTACGCCTACTAAGAAGTATTACCGGCCAATAAAATAAGAAAAAAGAACGATAAGTCAAATCTGGCTTATGGTTCTTTTCTTTTTTATAAGCAAATAAAAAACCGAAGTCACAGACCTCGGCTTCAACGATTACATTTGATATTTTTTAATAATTCCTTTAACAGCATCTAAATTAAAGATGAGCATTAAGATAATAGTGTTTAAAGGTAAGCTGATTAAGTTTTTGTAAATACGCATTGGCATAAAGACAGCAAATGCACGGTCATACATAATTTTAATCCAGATTGAGTTTAAACCGATATTACAAATAATAGTGACTAAAGTTACCGCAAGTAAAATGTTTTTCCAATTCTTTTCACGGCGCCATAAAACACGACCGTAAATCCATGCACCTAAACCAGCAGTGAGCGTAAATCCAGGGAAAAAGTAACCTGTCCCATTCATGAAATAGGTGATTAAGTCGTTAGCAATGGCTAAAACTGCACCATACCAAGGGCCAAACAGTGAACCAGCGAATGCTGTGCCAATAAAACCAAAGCCAATTTGTACTAAATTCCCAAAGTTAATTGAAGGAACAAAACTCAAAACAATAAGAATGGCTAACATAATTCCCATTGCTGTAATCTGACGCGTTGTTAATTTACGCGTTTTTGTTGGTCGTTTATTTAACGAATCCATTAATATCACTCTCCTTAAAATATTTCAGAGAGCTACAAATAGGTGATATATGCAGCGAATGCGAGAGGAAATCGCAACAGTATACACTGTCTTCGCGCCATGGCAACATCCCATCCACGACTACTTAACGCTTCACTCTCTACTCTGATATGATATTACTTTCATTCTACTGTCAAAATGACATCAAATCAAGCAATTGTGGTGATTGTTTGTTTTTAGGAGAGTAGATTTGAGATGAATTTAATACATAAATAGGACTAAAATATGGTAATCTAGTACCAGTGGGATAGATAAGGGGGGGAATTCATGGTTACATTGCAAGATATTGCTAAAATGGCAGGTGTTTCAAAGAGCACGGTATCGAGGTATTTAAATAATGGGTCAGTTGGTAAAAATACCCGTGAGAAAATTGACGCAATTATCAAAGAAACAGGTTACCAACCTAACCCTTTTGCGCAAAGTTTAAAAGCGGGAAAATCAAATATGATTGGTGTAATCATTCCTAGATATGATTCACCTTCAACCAATGAAGTGCTCAAAGGAATTGATGCTGCAGCGACGGAACGAGACCTTAATTTAATTATTATGAGTGCTAATCTAAACCGTGAACGGACGCTTAAAAATATCCAGACTTTACAAACTCAAAAAGTTGATAGCATTATTTTACTAGGAAGTTTCATGAATGAAGAATTGGAAGAAGTGATTCGACAATCGACAGTGCCGATTATTTTAATTGGTCAGTCAATCGTTGGAGTACGGTCTTTAGTATATGATGATTATCATGCAGGAAAACTCATTGCACAACATGCTATAGCTCTGGGACATCAAAAACTAGCTTTTATAGGTGTATCCGAGGAAGATTATGCGGTTGGAATTCTGCGTAAAAAAGGTTTTTATGATTATGCCGAGGCTAACGGGGCGGATATTACTTATGTTGAAACTGATTTTTCTAGAACACACGCCCGTGAGAAGGCACTACAATTTTTACCTAACTTAGAGGCAACCTATATTGCAGCAGCAACGGATCATATTGCAATCGGCATTCATGGAGCGGCATTAGAATTAGGCTATGATATTCCCCAAGACTTTTCATTGAGTGGCTTTGGGGGTTATAAGGCAGCTCAATACTTAACACCAACGATTACAACGATTAATTTTCCTTATTATGAAATGGGAGAAGTGGCTGTGCAAGTAGCAGTGGATAATAATCACATCCATGAGAAAAGTATTGAGCCAATGATACTTTCTGTCGTGATGAATCAGACTGAATCAACAAAAAGTTTAGAAAATGAATGAAAGGGCTTTACTTTTTCGTTCTTTTCTTTTATTATGTAGTGGAACCGGTTCCGAAACGATGCGCAATTTTGGAATCAAAATAACCAATGGAGGAATTTAATATGAAACATGAACAATCGGTTAAAGAGATGTTGGATGTTATTGGTGGTAAAGACAATATAAAGAATTATGAGCATTGCGCAACAAGGATGCGTATTATTTTACATGATGATAGTGTCGTTGATAAAGACAAAGCAGATCAAGTGACTGGAAGTAAAGGGTATTTCTTCTCTACAGGGCAACATCAGTTCATTTTTGGGACCGGTACCGTTAATGATGTGTATTCGGACATGCAACAAATATTAGGAGATAGTGAATCGTCAAATCAATCAAGTAACTCAATGAAAGAAGATGTTTATGCGAATTTAAATCCAGTTCAAAAATTTGTTCGTATTTTAGCAGATATTTTAGTACCACTCATCCCAGCGCTAGTAACGACGGGATTATTAATGGGTATTCGTAATTTATTAACAGAATTAGGAATGGAAATGACGCCTGAAGTGACGGCATTCTTTACATTACTAACAGATACTGCATTTGGATTCTTACCAGTTTTAATTGCTTATTCAGCAACACGTAAATTTGGTGGGAACCCTGTATTAGGGATCGTAGTTGGTTTAATGATGGTAGCACCACAATTACCCAATGCTTATGACGTTCGTGGTGGAACAGCAGATCCTCTGACAGTCTTCGGTATCGATTTAATCGGTTATCAAGGGTCAATTTTCCCAGCAATTATTGCGGGTTGGACTTTAAGTAAGTTAGAGAAATGGTTCCGTTCATGGGTTCCTCAAGTGATGGACCTAGTTGTGACACCATTCTTATCACTGACATTAACAGTGGGGATTATCTTCTTCCTAGTGGGTCCGATTATTCAAGTGATTGAACGTTTTGTATTAGGTGGTATTGTTACAGCAATTGATGCACCATTTGGAATTGGTTATGTTCTATTCGGCGCATTGCAACAATTATTAGTAGTCACTGGTTTACACCATGCATTAGGGGTTGTGGAATTAAATTCAATTAGTGAAACAGGACTAAACGTTATTCAACCATTAACAACTGCTTCAATGGCAGGGCAATTTGGGGCAGCGATTGGGACAGCGTTTTTAGCATCGGGTGTTAAACGTTCGAACATGATTTCTTCAGCTATTCCAACACTGTTTGGTATTACAGAGCCTCTATTATTCGGGGTGAACTTACGTGCGATCCGTATCTTTATTTCAGGTGTTATCGGAGGAGCAGCAGGTGGATTTGTTACTTACTTATTCCAATTAGCAGCACCAGGTATGGGGATTACTTTTGTACCGGGATTATTACTATACACAGGAGATATGGGCGCTTTAGTTCAATATTTAATTGTCATTGCGGTATCATTTGCGGTTGGATTCGCAGTAGTATTTGCACAACAACGTGTTATTAAAGAAGAAATGGCATAATAAAAGGAGGTTAACATTTATGGAACATCAGGAAGACCAATGGCGTTTAAAGTATCATTTAATGCCTGAAACAGGATGGTTAAATGATCCAAATGGTGCCGTCCAATTTAATGGAAAGTATCATATTTATTATCAATATGTACCTGAGGATCCAAATGGTGGCGCAACACATTGGGGGCATCAAACGTCTACTGACTTAGTGCATTTCCATCAAGAACCTATATTTATGTCACCAGACCAAACCTTCGACATTGATGGGGTTTATTCTGGAGGAAGTATCGTTCATGACGAGGTAATTCATTACTTCTATACCGGTAATGTGAAAAAGCCGGGAGACTATGATTATATTTATAATGGGCGTGAACAAAATGTCGTTCACGTAACTAGCCGTGATGGGTACACCGTTGATAAACGAGAAGTTGTGATTCCTCATGCTGAGTTTCCAGACGGGTATACAGATCACATTCGTGACCCGAAAATTATTGAAGATAACGGTAACTTTTATATGGTATTAGGCGCTCGTAGATGCGACAATCGGGGATCAATCTTATTATATGTTTCAGAAAATTTAGAAGATTGGGACTTTAAAGGCGAACTGATTGTTGCTGAAGATGATGAGGGGTATATGTGGGAATGTCCTGATCTACTCTTTATCGACGGACAAGCAATCTTAATTTATTCGCCGCAAGGAATTTTACCAACAGAGTATAAATATCAAAATACGCATGTAGCGGGGTACCGTTTTGGGGATGTTGATTTTGAGGCGGCTACCTTTACACCAACAGGTGAATTTTATGAATTAGATTATGGGTTTGATTTCTATGCACCCCATACATTTGAAGATGAGGCGGGTCGTCGCATTCAATTAGCGTGGATGGGCTTAGGTGACACGATGCCAGAATATACAAATCCGACGATTAATCGTGGCTGGCAACATGCACTGACGATTCCTCGTGAATTGACGATTGAAGCAGGTAAATTGTATCAAAGACCATTCCATGAATATGAAGGATTGCGTCAAGAAGGTGTTCAAACCAATGTAAATGATCAATTCACAGTTGAAAATATAAACGATATTTATGAAGCTGTAGTAGAATTACCTGAGCAAGAGTCGTTTGAGATTCGTTTTGGAGAAGATAGCCAGCTGGTATTTGAGGATAAGAAATTAGCTTTAAGTCATGGTCCATCAGGGTATGGGCGCCGTAAGCGAATAATTGAAGTGGATGCAGTATCCAACATTCAGTTATTTGTCGATACTTCAGCCGTTGAAATTTATATAAATGACGGTGAATATGTGATGAGTAGCCGTTATTACCCTAGCGAAAATGCCGATTTACGTTTAGAATTGTATGGAAAGGCACAAGTGACTTACTATCCATTAATACCAAGTAAAGATTATAAAGGAGCGAATTAGCATGAGTATTGTAGGTGCGATTGAAGCGGGAGGGACGAAATTTGTCTGTTCAGTAGGTGACGACAATTTAACACTAATTGATCAAGTGTCGATCCCAACTGGAACACCTGACGACACAATGCCAGCAGTCGTTGATTTCTTTAAGCCCTATTTAGCAGATTTAAAGTCAATCGGGATTGGCTCATTTGGTCCAATTGATATTCAAGAAAATTCACCAACATATGGACATTTTACTAATACACCAAAAGTAGCCTGGCAAGAGTTCGACTTCGTAGGCTATGTCAAAACGCATTTGAATGACATTCCGGTCGCATGGACAACTGATGTTAATGCAGCTGCTTATGGCGAAATGACACAAATTGAAGGCGATAGTCTAGTCTACTTCACAATTGGAACAGGCCTTGGTGGAGGCGCAATCCAGCGAGGTCAATTTGTTGGAGGCATCAACCATGCCGAAATGGGACATATCTTGGTTCGCAAGCACCCAGAAGATGACTATGAAGGATATTGTATTTTCCATGGCGATTGTTTAGAAGGCCTGGCTTGTGGTCCTGCAATTGAAGGACGAACAGGCATTAAAGGACAAGACCTTCCTGAAGATCATCAAGTATGGGACTTCGTTGCTTATTATTTAGCCCAAGCAGCGATGATTTCAGACTTAACACTGGCGCCAAGCCGTATCGTATTAGGTGGCGGGGTCATGAAACAAGAACACTTAATCGGAAAAATTCACTCAGAGTTCGAGCGACTAATGAAGGATTACCGACCAACACCTCCATTAGAAGACTATATTGTCACACCCGCACTGGGCGATAACGCAGCGACCATTGGCTGTTTAGCCATGGCGAAGGAATTAACTAAGGGTTAGACAAGCGTATCTAACCATCAACCTTTTTATGAGGTTGGTGGTTATTTTTGTGGATTAAACATGAGTAGTAGCATGAAATGCGCTCCTTCGTGGTTTAAAAATTTAGTAGTTGAGGTAGACAACAAAAGAATTTAAAAAAATTAGAGGCTGAAATTCAAGAGAAGATTAAAGAGATTAAAGATTTTGATTTATTCAAAATAGCGGATCATGAAATCTATTTTAGAAAATTTAATGCATTGCATGGCTATGTTGAAAAACACATTGCAACTGGAAATCAAATGGAAGATCAAGATGATGTTTTAATCAACCCGGAGCAAATTGAGAGATTGCAACTTGTTGTTGAAGAAATTAATAAAGGGCTGCAAGCTTTTGTCAAAAAGGGTGAGGAGCTAAATGATGTAAAGGTGGTGTTGGATGAAAATGATGAGTTAACAGAAGAAGCCCAACAAAAATTAGACGAGATTGGGAGTTATTTACCACTTGAGTTAGCTGAAAAAACATTTCCAACCATGGATGGACCGTTCTTTGGTGAGTTAGAATATGGTGAATTTTATTTCAGTGATCTAGAACGATTGGTTGAATTTTTGAATGAAAGCAAAGAGAAATGGCAATCACCCGATTATTTAATGGCGTATATGATGTATTATTAAAGATAGAAGGTGGAATCATGGAATTATATGGCAGATTATTCTTGCAGAGAAAGGATAGAGACTTCGAGCATGATGAGTTATATAGCACTTATCAATATTTAGATGAGAGAAAAGAACGAATCAAGCGAGATATAAAGAGGTCACATTATGATCAGTTAGTAAAGGATTACCCTACACTTGAGTCTCTAAAGTTATCGAAAAACCCAGAAATTTTAAGGAATATAAGTTCAGTCAAACAACAAAAACTAGAGTGGAAGGACATTTGGGATCTAGATAACTTGGAAAACTACTTACATCAAAAAATTTGCCAACAAATCATTGATTCTAGAATGGCGAATCGATGGGGGACTTTAAAGGAAGAATTCTACTCGAAACAACAGTTGCTAGAAGTTAACGAAATCGATAAGGAAAGCAACTATTTATCACACCAACTTGAATGGATGGTAGGATATGAGGAAGATGATAGTTATAAAAATGCAAGAACATTCAGTGAGTTCAATGCATTATTTGGATACATTGAAAAACATATGGCTACAGAGGAGCAAATGTTAGAGCAACAAAATATCTCATTACCATCTGATGACTTAGACGAATTTATAGAGAAGTTAGAGTTGATTAATACGAGTTGGGAAGAATATAAGGAACTAGCAGATAGTCTGGATGAAAATAGATGGTTTGAGTCTGATTCAAAAGCAATTCAACACTTGAAAGAAGAAGGAAAAGCAACCCCTTTTGAATTAGCAGAATCTCTGTTTCCAACGACACCTGGACCTTTCTTTGGTAGCCAAGATTATGATTCAAGTTATTTTTATCATGTGTCAGATTTACTGAATTTTTTGAATCAATCTAGAGATAAGTGGTTATCTGAGGATTACAGCATGGTATACAGCATGCACTATTAATTTAAAAATTCCCCAGAATTAAGCGAACAATCGCTAATTCTGGGGCTTTCTTATCTTCTATACAAAATCCTCATAACTCGTTAAATATTTAAATAAACGATGATCAATAGGATTTTTAAATTTTAAGTCCATATGAACGACATTTTCATGTTTGTCTTCAGATGTTACTTTTTGTGTTTGTTTAATGGTTTCGTGAACAGGCTTTACCTCACCTAAATAGTAAAATTCTTTTGAATCATCATCATTTGATTTCTTGGCAAAGACATAGAAATTCCAGTCATTTGCTTCATTATATAAGATTTGTACTTCAGGTGACTGCATTGTTCGTTTTGATTTAGTAAACCAATGCATTGTTACTTGATCGACTAATTTATCTTCATATGCCATAAGAGCACCTTGGAAATTATCGCCTTTATTAAGTGTTATAAAGATGACGAAATTTCTATTCGTCTCATCTCTGGCATATCCTCCGATATTTTGATCGACCATTTGCTCTTTCCAAGTTAACATTCTTAACGTATCCCGACGACGGTATCGTTGGTGTGCCGTAAAGGGTAATGCGTTATCGAATGATTGATTATTTAAAGCACCTAATTTAATCAAATCCATCAATAATGTCACGAAGAAAGGGTCAGATAAAGCGCGTTTAAAGCTCTCTGTCGCAGCAATCCGGTCATCAAGAGTGGTTATTACCGCGCCTTGTTGGTAAGTCTTCTTATAACCCCCGACATAAAATTCAGTAGAAAGTGTACTTAACACATTTTCTATAATGTTCATATCCGTTGGTAATTGATGTTTTTCGAAAATTCCAATGACCTCGTTCATTGCTAAACTACTTTCAGGAGAGTCTATAAAATAGTTGATTAATATTAATTCATGTAATCTTTGTCCTAATGCGATTTCTCTTGTCACAAACTTTAAAATATCAACCGAAAAATCAGGTAATACTATATCGATTTCCTTCTTCTTAACCAGATAATCATAGTAAGTGCCTGATTTATTAGCGATAATTTCTGGATCGATATTTTTGTGCTCATAGAAATCAGTTAATAAAGGAATGCGTCCAAGACGATTCTTTAGTTGGTAATAAGCCTCATCAATTACTTTCATTGAGTCGAGTGAAGCAGCGTTAATTGATTCATAAATTCGTTCTTTAGCGATCTGTTCAAAATTGATTGCTGAAAGACCAGAGATATAATGAGTGTCGTTGACATCTTGTCTAAGACCGTTTTTATTCCCAGAATTATCCCCAGAGAGTGCGACAGGAATTAAATAATTATTTTTATAATTCCCAATGAAATCAATAATTGTCACAAATTCTTTTGACTCATGCTTTCGTAGCCCACGTCCAAGTTGTTGGATAAAGACAATACTCGATTGAGTATTGCGCAACATAATGACTTGATTCACTTTCGGGATATCGATTCCTTCATTAAATATATCGACAGTGAAAATATACCGGATTACGCCTTCTTCAAGTTGAGCGACAACCTCCTCACGTCTCTCCTGACTATCCTCTCCCGTTAATGCAATACTCTTATAACCCTTCTGTGTAAAAGAATCCGCCAATGACCAAGCTTCCTTTTTACTACTACAAAAGATAAGACCTTTAGTACTCCTATTTGTAATGCCGTAATAGTTAATCTTCTCGATTAAATAATTAACCCGTTCATAGTGAACCAAATATTTCAAATCGGTTGTTTCATTAATACTCTCACCACCGTGTTCATAATCAGTTACCCCAAAATAATGGAATGGAGACAACATATCTTCTTCGAGGGCTTCTTGTAGACGAATTTCATAAGCGATATTATAATCAAAAATTTCATAAATATTTAACCCATCAGTACGCTCAGGGGTAGCAGTCATCCCCATCAAAAAGTCAGGCTCAAAATAGTCTATGACCGACTGATAGGATTTAGCCCCAGCGCGGTGCACTTCATCAATTAAAATATAATCGAAGTAATCTTTCCCAAAATATTCTTGCCATTCGGGTTTACTAATCATATTAATAGTCGCAAATAAATATTTTGCATCGACATCTCTCTGGTTTCCAGAGAAAATACCGAATTGACTCGCATCTTCTCGTAAGACCTTTTTATATGAATGCATGGCACTATTTAAAATTTGTTCTCGGTGGACGATAAAGAGGAACCGTTTTGGCTGATAATTCAAGACATCAAATGCAGATAAATAAGTTTTACCTGTCCCTGTGGCTGAAATAACGAGCGCACGATTCTCGCCACTATCACGGACATTTTGAATACTTCGTAAAGCTCTTTCTTGCATTTTATTAGGCACAACAATATCTGATGGAAGTATATCTGTCACCACTTCTTGAGGTGACAGTCGGTTTGCAGTGTCCTGTGTTTGATAAGTAATATTGTAGTCGGTAATCCATTCTTTCGTTAAAGGAGTAGCACTTACCCATTCCTCTTCCATATGACGTTTCATTTGATGGATGATTTCACCGTGGTCATAGCTGGCAAGACGAATATTCCATTCATAATTCATTTTAAGAGCACTCATCGTTAAGTTTGAACTCCCAATAATAAGGGAATGATAGTCTTTATGTTTGAATAAGTATCCTTTTGAATGAAAGCCTGACTTCTTAGAAATACGTACTTCAAGATTTGGAATCTTGAGCAGTTCATAAAAGACAGTTGGCGAATTAAAGTAAAGATAAGTTGATGTAATCAGTCTTCCTGATAGGCCTCTGTCGTGCAAATCTGCTAGCTGTACTTTAACCGCATCGAGGCCACTTTCAGTAATAAAGGCAGTTGAAAAGAAGAACTCCTCGCATTGATCAATGTCGTCTTGCAACATCGTTAGTAGAAATTCCTTGTTTTCGGGTTGATTAATAATTAATTTTGGGTCGTAAAGCGTCCCTGTCACTGATTGATCAATAAAGGCACGTTCGAGTGATTGTTTTAGAGGATCCATCTCATAAGTCCTCTAAATTTTCTTTACTTAATTTTTCGATAATAGGGATGTCTGCTGGTGCCCAATCGAGTGTGTTTAATTCTTCAGCTGGTAGCCATTTTGAATCGTGATGTTCCTTTAATAATGGCACTTCGCCTTTTAAGTGGCAAACAATGGTTGTTAAATGAACCGTTCCAAAGTCATACTCGTGAGAAACAGACATGTAAATATCCTCGTTCATCTCAACTTCGATTTCTAACTCCTCAATCAATTCACGTTGGAGAGCAGTATGATGCGTTTCACCTGCTTCGACTTTTCCTCCAGGAAATTCCCATTTTAAAGGAAGTGAACCATGATTATTTCTTTGGGCACAGAATATTTTACTGTCCTGAATAATGATTGCACCTGATACTTCAATATTTTTTCGATTCATGTGATACCTCCTGAATTGTATTAATTCAAGTATAGCAGCTCTTTGTTGAAATAAAAAGATCGACGAAAGTTATATTAGGGAGCAAGGAATGAAAGGTATATTAATGAAGAATCGACACTACAACCCTTTTTCTGTGTTATAATTTTCCTTGTAGACAAAGAGAACGCCAATGAAAGCGAGGGAATTCGATGTTTGATTATCAACTGCATCATATAGTAGTTACATGGTTGAGATATGCCGGGGATATAATTAAGAATAGTTTTGAACGTGATATTTGGATTGATACCAAAGAATCTGACCGCGATTTAGTTACAGAGATGGACCGTTTCTTAGAAAAAGATTTAGTTCAGCGTATTCGATCAGGATTTCCTGGACATCGTATCATTAGTGAAGAAGGTTTCGGGGACACTGTTAGAGATACGAAAGGTTTCATTTGGACCATCGACCCCATCGATGGCACGATGAATTATGTGAAACAACGTGAAAATTTTGGAACAATGATTGGTTTGTTTTATAATGGCAATCCGATTGCTGGGTATTTATATACGCCAATGGATGATAAATTAATTTACGGTATTGTAGGTGAAGGTGTCTTTGTTAATGAAAGACGCTTAAAACCAATGGATGTCTCTCATCTAAAAGACAGCATCTTACTCACATCCAATGAATACTTACTTCGAAATGATTTAAATTTACAAGAAATACACGCAGCGGCTTTTAGTTCACGGGCGACAGGAGCAAGCATTTTAAAATTTATGCAAGTCATAGAAGGTAAGGCGGCAACTTTTGTTATGCCACATTCTCATGTCTGGGACTTTGCGGCTGGATGGGCAATTTGCGAGGCGTTAGGAATGAAGTGTACACAATCTGACGGAAGCCCATTATCTATATTACAAGGAAGCTCACTTGTTGTGGCGAATCCTACCGTTCATCAAGAAGTACTAGAAATTATCAATCAGTAATTATACGATTAATTAAAACTAAGTGAGAAAACAATTGACAAGATTAGAATGTCTGTTAAGATAATTATAAATTAATAAACAATAATTTATGTTGAAGAGTAGAGTAAATTGGGGAAGCCTTATTAGAGAGTCCTTATCGTGGTGTAAGAGGGCAGTGTGGAATCAATTGAAAATGGGCTCTGAGTATTAACTATAAGCATGAGTGAATAGTTAACGGTCGTGCCCGTTATCCGCACCTAGTCTGGAAAGACTAATTGAGATTTAAAATTGGCAGCAATTTAAATGAATTAAGGTGGTACCACGTAATTTACGTCCTTTCATATGAGAGGATGTATTTTTTTATGATGCGAGAGAAAAATATATTTATTCATAGAAAACGTTTTACCAAAGATAATTGAGCTAAGTCAATGTAATAGAATGAAATTTTTTGTACAATAGGGCGCATTGATAAAAATAATTTTAAAAAAGAAAGTAGGCATTCTATGAATTGGTTAGCATTGTTATCCGTATTTGTTATCTTTGGTTTATTACATTACATGAATAAAAAAGGCGTATCATTTTTAGTTCGTGTATTAACAGCAACATTCCTTGGTGGAGTGATTGGACTTATTTTTGCAGGGCATACAGAATATGTACAGCCGATTGGACGTATTTACGCAAACTTATTACGTGCAGTTGTAACACCGTTACTATTATTCTCAGTTATTAAGACAGTTGTGTCTTTAAATGATTTGGAGAGTTTATCTTCAATTGGTGGCCGTACAATGGCAGCATTAAGTGTTCATAATGTATTAGGTACAATTGGAGCAATTGTCTTTTCATTATTATTCAATATTGGTTCAGGAGCGAATGTAACAATTCCTACTGACGCTGAAATTGCTGAAGTACCAGCATTTACTGATACAATTATTAGTTTCTTCCCATCGAACTTTATTGGACATATGGCGGAGAACCAAGTATTACCAGTTATTGTCTTTGCGGCATTAATTGGGGTTGCCATTTTATTAGTGGATGACAGAGAATCAGTGGCACCATTCGTTTCATTTATTGAAGCAGGGGACAAAGTAATGTTCCAATTAGTAAGTATCGTAACGAAATTTACACCTTACGCAGTATTATCATTAATCGCAAACCGTATTGGAACGATGGATGTTGAGTCAATGCAATCATTATTAATTGTATTAGTTACAGCGTTTGTTGCAACATTCTTCCACTCATTCGTTACAACAACAGGTATCAACGCCGTTCTAGGGAAAGTAAATCCACTGCCATTCTTAAAGAAATTCATGCCAGCATGGTTAATTGGTTTCTCTACACAAAGTTCAACCGGAGCTATTCCAGCTAACGTTGAAGCACAAACTAAAATGGGTGTTCCTGATTCAGTAGCATCATTTGCGGCTTCAATTGGATCAACATTCGGTATGCCTGGATGTGCGGCAATTTGGCCAACAATCATCGTAATGTTTACGGTGAATGCAATGAATATTAATTATGGTATTACAGACTACTTACAACTTATTCTTATTTGTTTATTAGTTTCTGCAGGTACTGCAGGAGTTCCAGGTGTTGCGACAATTGTAGCAACTTCTGTTATGACAGCATTAGGTTTACCTGTTGAAATGGTTATTTTAATGACGCCAATTTCAGCAATCGTTGATATGGGTCGTACAGCAACAAACGTTAAAGCAGCAGGATCTGCTGGTTTAGTTGTTGCAGCACAAACGGATGCATTAGATAAGGATTTATATTACGCATAATTATTAGGGGGCAGGAGAGTCATGCATTTTCAAACAAAGGCAATTCATGCAGGTCGCGAGCGAGGTATTGATGGACCTTTAAACGGACCATCATATCCATTATATTTAACATCTACTTTTCACCAGGACAGTCATACTGAGGCAGGAGAATTTCTGTATACACGTTCAGGAAACCCGACACGTGATAATTTAGAGAAACAAGTCGCTGCTTTAGAGGAGTCAAAATATGCATTAGCAATGGCTTCAGGTATGGCTGCTGTAACGGTATCTCTATCGTTATTAGAGCCAGGTGATAAAGTATTATTCCATGAAGATATTTATGGTGGAACTTGGTCGCTATTGGAAGATTTCTTAGCTACGCAAAAGATTGGCTTCCAAATTGTCCGTGATTTGAACGAGTTTGATTTTGCTGACTTAGATCCAGCGGTTAAGGCTGTGTTTATCGAAACGCCGTCTAATCCATTAAATCAAGTGACTGATATCGAAGCAGTGGCAACTAAAGCAAAAGAACGTAATTTATTAGTCATCGTTGATAATACATTTATGACCTCTTACTTACAAAAGCCACTACAATTAGGTGCTGATATTGTAGTTTACTCAGCAACCAAATATTATGGTGGTCACTCGGATGTTATTTCAGGTTTAATTACAGTGAATGACGATGATTTATATGATAAATTGAAATTATTCCGTAAGGTTCAAGGTTCACCATTATCACCATTTGATGCATTCTTAACGAATCGTGGGATTAAGACAATGCCAATCCGTATGGATGCCCAAGAGAAGAATACAGCACGAATCTTTGAATACTTCAGAGATAGTGACGCATTTGATGCGGTTTACTATACTGGTGACCCAGCACGTCCAGATTATGAAATTCAAAAGAAACAAGCAACTGGCTTTGGTGGTTTGATTTCAGTGGAATTAAATGAAGATTATGATTTAAATGTGTTTACTTCTAGTCTAGGTGTCTTTGCTTTAGCGGTAAGTTTAGGTGGTGTGGAGTCATTGATGTCAGTATCAGCGACAATGACACATGAAACTTATACACAGGAGCAACATGATAGTATCGGGATTAAGCCTAACTTAATCCGTATTGCGATAGGTATCGAACATATTGATGATTTAATTGGTGACATTGAACAAGCTTTAGAAAAATCTAAAAAATAAATATATCAATTTAAGTAAAGCGAGTCTGGATAGGCTCGCTTTTTATTTTGAAAAATATTTACAGGATCAACCTTATGGTTAAGTGTGTTAGCGTTATCAGTGGTATAATATTAATGAGAACAAGGAGGTTATGTAATGAAATTTTATATGAAACAGAAGTTGTTATCTTGGCGTGAGTCACATAGTATTTATGATGAGAATCAAAATCCAGTTTTTCAAGTGGAAGGTAAATTATTGTCATGGGGTAAGCAATTACGTTTAACCGACATTAAATCGGGTGAACATATTGTTGACATCAAAGAAAAAGTAATTGCATTACTTCCTAAAATGTTAATTGAATATCAAGGCAAACATGTCGCAACTGTTCAAAAAGAGCTAACTTTCTTTAAACCAAAATATAAAGTGCCTGAGTTAGGTTGGAAAATCGAAGGTGATTATTTACAACATGATTACCAAATTTTTGATGATAGAAATAAATTAATTGCTGATATTAATAAGAAGTTTTTCGCATGGTCAGATACTTTTGAGTTTGATATTAAAGATACCCAAGTGCCTTTTGCGGTAGTAATAGGGGTTATTTTGGCAATTGATATGGCAATGGATGAAGCAAGTAACTAAATAGTCTAATATTATCAGTCCCAGGCACGATGAATTCAACGAAATTTCATAATATAATATTATTGTAGAGGAGTTGATTTTATGTCGTGTTTAGGAAATATTATTTGGTTTATCTTTGGGGGCTTCGTATCATTTATATCATGGGCATTCATCGGGTTGCTATTATGCTTAACCATTATTGGTATTCCTTTAGGAATTCAATGTTTTAAAATGGCACGCCTATCAGCTGCGCCATTCGGTAAAGAAGTATATGTAAACCCTAGCGGAGGTTCATTACTTATAAATATTTTGTGGATTATATTTGGTGGTTTACCACTGGCAACAAGTTATATTGCATCAGGGATTGTTTTATGTTTAACAATTATTGGCATACCTTTTGGTATTCAACAATTTAAGATGGTAGCATTAGCATTATTCCCATTTGGTGCGGAAGTATTAAATTCGAATGTAACTTATGGACAAGTCCATGTAAGACGTTACTAAGAGGCGAAAGATTCGTCTCTTTTTTGTTTTCCACAATTAAAAAAGGAGAGTATTACACAGCGTTTGAAAGTTATGCACAGATTTCTGTGCATAGACCACTAAAACTATGTGCATAACTCGTATAATTTATTTGAATTCAATTCATTACACGTTTTTAAGCCATATGAAATGACAGCGATTTCCATACTTGGTATAATGTAAACAGATGTGAGTTGAATGTGTACATTATAAAGGAGAAAACATCATGAAAAAATCGTTATCTATGAAAGTTCTTCAAGTTTTAACAGCAAGTTTAGTATTAGCAAGTGTCGTTGCACCAGTTTATGCACAAGATAGTTCTTCAAGTGAAGCAACAACTGAAGAAACAAGTTCAGCAGAAGGTGAAGAAGTAGACGCGCCAGAAGCAGAATCAGCAAGCACTGAGGAAGAATCTGCCCCAGCTGAAGAAAGTTCAACGGAAGGTGAGGAAGAATCCGCTCCAGCTGAAGAGCAATCAGATTGGTCTGATGTAGAAGCTGCGATTCAAGAGACAATGCAACCAGAAGAATTAGCGCTTGTTTTCCAATCAGATGAGCCTTTTGAATTCGAGGGAGAAGATGTTGTTGCAAGATTAGATCGTTATGCATTATTTGAAATGACAGACTTCCACCGTGACTTCAATATTTCATTCGATGATCAGAATGAAAAAGGTGCTATTTTAGCAATGGAAGTGACATTAGAAAATAATTCTGATGAAGTAGTCTACCATGGAAATATGCCAAGTATGAGTGTCCCAGGAACAGATTCACTTGTATTTGAATATGGTACAGCAGTAGGTAGTGACTTTGAAGGATACTTTGACTTTGGAGCAGATGAACAACAAATCCAACCAAGGGAAAGTAAAACGGGGATTATTACATTTAAATTAGCTCCAGCAGCAATGGAAGCTTTAGAAGCTAATGGAACGATTAATACTGAGTTCTTTGGATTCCGTGACCAAGCGGATTATTCAGGAGCGAATTACTCACTAGAAAATCCAGTATTCAATTTACCATTTAGTGATGCAGCAGCAGAGCAAGCGGCCGCTTCGGAAGAACAATATCCTGATACAATCTTAGACCGTAATATGGGTGAGAAAGAATTACTTGATTCAGGAGAAGATTTAGCTGCGACGCAAGAAGAGGAAGAAATTGTTGTAACGGTTGATGGTTACCAAGTTTCTAAATTAATTCCGAATGCTGATTATGCTGAGTCTGTAGAAGAGATTCCTGGAGGATTAGTTCTGGTAAATGTGAAAGTTGATTTACAAAATAATTCAGACAAAGCCGTTAGATTAGGATCATCGTATGCTAGTCTAGTATTAGGCGGCATGGTCGAAGTTCGTAATGACGGTATGTATGAAGTCAATGATTACGAAATGCTCGTTGAACCAGGTGAAACTGGAACTGTTTATCATGTATTCCCTATTGAAGGTGAATTATATGAGAAATTTAAAGATGATACATTCGCGTATGTACCATCAATTGATAATGTAGACAGTGAAGATATGCATGAATACCAAGCGATTATGATTGAATTTAAATAATCGAATAATAGTAGGTACAATACGAGCAGCTAACGATAAAAGTTAGCTGCTTTTTTTGATGGAAGTATGCTGTAATGAAGATTTTTATAGGTATGTTTTTTAATTTTAATATCTACATGTTTTATTGTAAATTAAAGCGATTTCCATTATAATTCTGGTGACAATTTATTTAACATAAAATAGAGATAATATTATAGAAAGGGGAGGTGGATTATATTGAATTTTAAGCGTCGTTTTCTAGTTTTAATTACTGTACTTTTCTCAGGGATTTATATCCTTTGGCGCATATTGCGGACAATTCCAATTGAGTTTGGTTGGATTTCCATTATTTTGGGTATCACCTTACTCGTAGTTGAAATCCTAGGTTTCTTTGAAATGATTGTCCATTTTTATCAATTATCTGACCCGCTTGTTTTGGAAGAGGTTCCTGATATTGAAGAGGCAGCGTATCCCGATGTGGACATCTTTATCTCGACTTATAACGAGCCGACCGAACTATTATTCAAAACAATTAATGGTTGCTTGAATATGGAATATCCAGATAAGAGTATGGTTCATATCTATTTATGTGACGACGGTAATCGACCAGAGATGGGAGTTCTTGCAAATCAATTAGGGGTGACGCACCTCGTTCGGGATACTCACGAACATGCTAAAGCAGGAAATTTAAACCATGCATTGTCTGTTACAACCTCACCTTATATTGTAACTTTTGATGCTGATATGATTCCGCGTCGTAATTTCTTATTACGAACTATTCCTTATTTTGTTAAAGACAATAATATCGGATTTATTCAAACGCCACAAACGTTTTATAATCCTGATTTATTTCAATACAACCTTTATTCAGAAGGGAACACACCTAATGAGCAGGATTACTTTTACCGCGATGTCCAGGTAATGAGAAATCGCAGTAATTCAGTGATTTATGGAGGGACGAACACGATTCTTTCTCGTCAGGCTTTAGAGGAAGCTGGTGGTTTCTTTGTTGGAGTTATCACGGAAGATTTTGCAACTGGGATGATGATTCAAAGTAAGGGATATCAATCCTATGCTATTGATGAAGCGTTGGCAGTCGGCATGGCACCTGAGGATTTGAAGAGCTTAATTAACCAACGCCGTCGTTGGGCAAGGGGATGTATTCAAACAGGGCGTAAAGTAAACTTACTCACTGTAAAAGGATTAAATATTGCGCAGAAGGTAAGTTATTTAACATCTATTACTTACTGGTTAGGTCCGATTAAACAACTTTCTTATATATTAGCACCACTACTTTATGTCTTGCTAAATATTATTATTGTTAAAACCAGCTTTATTGAGGTGTTGATATTTTGGTTGCCGATGTATTTATTAAATAATTATACATTAAAGACATTATCCAATAATATTCGTAATACCCGTTTAACAAATATATATGAGACAATCCTCTTTCCAGCACTCTTACCAGCTGTTGTGTTAGAATTATTCGGGATTTCTCAAACGCAATTCAAAGTGACTCAAAAAGACGGATCGCAAAAGCTTGATGGAGGGAACTTCCAGTATAAAATAAAAGCGATGTTACCTCATTTGATTTTAGCGATTCTAAGTGTGATGGGACTTGTGATTGGCGTTCAAAGAACTTTTACAATGGCAACACCTGCTTATATTGTTATTGTGTTTTGGCTAACGGTTAATTTATATAATTTAACAATGTCACTCTTCTTTATGAGTGGTCGTAAGGCGTTTCGTCAACATGAACGCTTCTTGGCTGAAGAAGACTGCGTTATTTTATACAATCAACGCGTCATTCGAACTAAGACGCACGATATAATATGTTAATTGTTTTGATTGTTTTATTAACATTTAATCAAGTTTACAACTGGTCCAAACGGCATTTCTCAGATATAGGACAGATATTAGTCTTAAATGCTTATTACACTCTAGTTGCCTTTCCTTTTGGTACTTATTTGCTGAAAGATTTTTGGAAATCACTAATCGTTTACACAGTATTATTTATATTCACGACGATTGTGATTATTTTGATTTATCAAGTGACTGAGGATGTTGAACAATTATTAAATCGAGCAACTTTTGATAGTTTAACCACCTTATATAATTCGCAAAAATTTAGAGAAGATTTGGATAAATTTTCCTTTACTGATGTATCTTATGCGATGTTAGTCGTTGATGTCGATAATTTCAAAGATTACAATGACAAATATGGACATCTAGTAGGGGACAAGGTTATTCGTGAAATCGGAAATCAATTAGCAAAAATGCATCAAGAAGATCATACATTCTATCGTTATGGCGGCGAGGAATTTGTCATCTTAATTGAAGATTGTAGCGGTGAAAAAGCAACGAGATTGGCTAATGAAATTCACCAACTTATTGGCGATTTACGCATACCCATTGAAAATGGTGAGGTTTTAGAAGTGACAGTCTCGATAGGCGTTGCGCACCGGATTAATAAAGAATCATTATTAACAACATTCAAACGAGCAGACAAGGCACTATATGTTGCTAAGGAGAATGGAAAGAATCAAATTATTATTCATTAATTATAATTAGAAGAGGATACGTGTCAATGAAGCATGTCTATAATACGATAAATAATGATTTTTATTTGGAATTTCAACCGATTGTTCAAGTATCTTCTGATGAAAACCTAGAAGAGTTACATTTTGAAATTTTGCTCCGGTCCAGAGAGAGCAATCGTTATCCAGAAAACCAATTAGATTCATATGTTTCTTACGAAGAAAAAAATGCAATTTTAATGAATTGGTACACAAAACGATTGAAGGAACTCTGTGATAAATATCCAAATTATATATTCAACTTCAATATTCATCCCATCCAACTGGTTTATGATTCGACTTGGAGGCATTTAGAACTCCTACAAGAACATTGTCATCAGTTGCAAATAGAAATTACCGAAAAACTAATCCCGTTAGATTTCACCTATAAAGGGGGCTCTTACAAGATGATTTCCTATATTGAAGAAATTCACTCTTTGGGATACAAAGTCAGTATCGATGATGTTGCGACGGGGCAAAATACATTGGAATTAGTATTGAAAAATATTGATAGCATATCTAGTTTAAAATTTCCGTTGAGAGCGTTTAAAGAACTGGACTTAGATATATTACTGCTCTTTTTAGATTCCTGGCACGGACTTGCTAAAAGGTATGGTAAAACTTTTATTGTCGAAGGTGTTGAAAATGAAAGAGTGGCTAAAAAGCTTTACGACCGTGGAATTGTGTGGCAGCAAGGTTATTACTGGGGAAAATCAGTTGAGTTATCATAAAAGTGAAATCTTCATGTATATAGCTAAAGAGTTAGGTGAAAGGTTGCCTAGCTTTTTTTGTTTATAGTGCAAATGTGACAATTAATTTTGAAAGCGTTATAATTAATGAAAAAGGAGTGGTTCGAATGCCATTTGTTAGAATTCAAGCCAAAGCCGGGAGAACCAAAGAGCAAAAAGAAGCATTAGCTAAAACAATTATCAATACAATGGAAGAGCAAGGTTTCGCTTCGAGAGAATCAATTCGTGTAATATATGAAGATATGGCCCAAGAGGACTTCTATTCTGGCCGTGATATTCCTAAACAAGACAAGTAGAAATGTGGTGTGATGGTAGTGATTACAACTGGAGAATTGTGCGAAGAGTTAGTTAAGATGGGATATAATATGGGGGTAGCGAGTGTCGAATATGCCCGTGTTCTGATTGTTTGGCAGCGTTTTGTAGGGTCGAAAGATACACCTGTTGCCCATGTGAATACATCAAAGTTAGGGGACTATTCAACGAGTTACCCATGGTTTAGGGATGAGTTGGATATTGAGCAGAAAATGGCTTTGACATTTTTGTTAGATGAATATGCTAAAACACCGCTCAGATACCGTTAATTAGAAGACAACTCAATTGTTAAAATTGTCTAGATTTAATGTGCTGTGATAAAATAAAATCACGAGGTGATCGTTTGGATTTAAAAATTTTAGAAGCCAAGATAGCGGAGCGTAACTGGATTATTGTGGGTAACTCTGAGGGGATAGCCTATGTTGGTTTACGGACAAATTTTGAGAAATATTTTGAGCGATTATTTCCTCAAGTGAACCTTGAAGAAGATAATGAAAGTTTATTGATGCCTTACTATTTCCAATTGGTTGAATATTTTGAAGGAGAACGTGAGATATTTGATTTCGAACCCCTTGAATGTGGTACTGTTTTCCAACAAGCAGTTTGGCAAGCATTACGTGAGGTGCCATTTGGATCCTTAGTTACTTATAGTGATATTGCTAAAAGTATTGGCCGACCTAAAGCGGTGCGTGCTGTAGGCGGTGCGATTGGGCGCAATCCATTATTGGTTTTTACCCCATGTCACCGTGTCGTTGGAAAAGATGGTGCCTTGACAGGATTTAGTTCAGGTATTGATTTGAAAAAATTGTTATTACAAATAGAAAAGAGGAATGAATATGCTTAGAATTGCATTGATTGCCCATGATAAGAAAAAAGATAATATTGTTGAGTTGGCGTCAGAATTTAAAGATATTCTTAAAAATCATAAATTATATGCGACTGGTACGACAGGAACGCGCATTATTGAAGCGACGGGATTAGATGTTCATAGATTTAGATCAGGACCACTAGGTGGTGATCAACAAATTGGTGCGGCGATTTCAAATAATGAAATGGATTTAGTTATTTTCTTGAGGGATCCATTAACACCGCAAGCACACGAACCGGATATTTCAGCGCTCTTACGTTTATGTGATGTGTATGAAATTCCTTTAGCAACGAATGATAGCTCTGCGCGTATTATGATTGAAGCGGTTGATAAAGGGATTATCAATTGGCGTGAAGAAGAGCATGGAGAAGATTGGAAACGCATTGAAATTTAATTGATTAGGTGCTTCGGCGCCTTTTTTTGTACCTAAAAGTGAAGGAGGTTCTATGTTAACGTTTAACCAATTATTGATTGATGAGATACCTATTTTAGAAATTGTACCTGCTGAATATGTAGATAAACCTTTACCATTGGTAGTGTATTATCACGGGTGGACCAATAATAAAGATTATTCAATTGCTTATGCGATTGAAGTTGCTAAGAAGGGGTTTCGTGTAGTGACAGCTGATGCTTTGTATCACGGTGAGCGTCGGTTAAAAGGGCAAGAGAAAGATCAAGATATCAAAAATATTATTGAGATTATCCCACAGAGTGTCCGTGAGTTTCCTAAAATCATTAGCCATTACCAAGATTTAATTAAAGAAGATTTCATTGGTGTTGCTGGTAATTCAATGGGTGGTATAACGGTTTGTATGTTGATAGCGGAGTATGATCAAATTAAAACAGGGGTTTGCTTGGAGGGATCGCCTGCTTCAAGCATTATTGCAAAAGAGATTACAGGCCTACAAAAGGTGCCAGAAATATTTGAAAAACTGGATTTATCAAAGCGTCCTGAATTAATCAAAGAGCGTTCAATGATGTTTTGGCATGCCCAAGATGATCAATGGGTTGATGTATCGCATGTTCATGACTTTTATCATGATAATGTCAATATAACAGCATTAAAATATACTTACTTATCTGAGGATGAGGGTGGAGAACATTTTGTTCCTTTTTCCGAAGTGAGGCGCATGGCAATTTTCTTGAAAAATGTTTATACATTGCCGAAAGAAACTGTTTGGCAAGAAACAAGTTTAGAGATTGAAAAATTGTACGGGAATGTGTCAGAGTGACAGGTTAAAAAATGAAAAATAAATTTGAATCGGAGTTATTTCTTAGTGCTCATGCCATACTTTTCCTAGGCTTACTGAATTATAATAAAATCGACACGAACGTTCATTGAAATTTCATCTTAATTAAACGTTTTTCATGCTATACTGAAAAGTGATAAAGAGGTGATAGTGTGAGTGATGCGGTTTATAAGCCTAAGCGTAATGAGCGTTTAATATTTATAACGCAATTTCTGACGGAGCGTCCGAATCAGTTGATTAAATTGAGTTATTTTACTGAGAAATTGAATGCGGCGAAGTCTTCTGTGAGTGAGGATATTAATCATGTGCGGGAGTTTTTTATTCAGCAGGAAACGGGAGATATTGTGACGGTTCCTGGTGCGTCGGGTGGTGTGATTTTTAGACCGGCTGTGAGTCGAGCGGAGCGGGAAAATTTCATTGACCAGATTGAGAGTAAGATGCATGAGCGTAAACGTATTTTACCTGGGAATTATATTCAGCTGACGGATATTTTGCAAAATCCTTATTTTATGAATGTGGCGGCGAGTATTATTGCTCAGGCATATCAAGAGAAGGATATTGATAAGATTGTGACGATTGAAGCGCAAGGGATTGGGCTGGCTGCTGCTGTGGCGCGTCTTTTGCATGTGCCATTTGTGGTGGCGCGTCGTAATGCTCGGGATACGATTGGGTCAACGATTTCTGTGAGTTATGTTTCAGGGTCTCGTCAAAAAGTGACGAAGATGGAACTGCCAACGGATAGTTTAGATCAGGGTGACCGGGTCTTAATTATTGATGATTTCTTGCGCCATGGTGGTACGGTTACAGGTTTGATTTCTTTACTTGAGGAATTTAATTGTACGGCTGAGGGCGTTTGTGTGATGGTGGAGAATATGACGAATGAGCGTTACGATTATGTAGTGGATGCTTTATTTACGGTAAACTTAGGTTATAATGCTGAAAAGCGTCAATTTGATATTCAAGTTGATGTGGGTGAGATTACTCAACCTAAATCATTGTAATGCTAGCCAAATTAATCGGTAACGATTATAATGGAGATGATTTATTAATGAACAAGCATAAGGAGTGTTAAGATGACTAAACGTATGGCTGTAGTATTAGCTGCCGGAAAAGGTACGCGTATGAAATCTGATTTATATAAGGTAATGCATCCTGTTAATGGATTACCGATGGTAGAACATGTCTTGCGTGCTGTAGAGGATAGCGAAGTTACACAAATTGTAACAATCGTTGGCCATGGTGCGGATACGGTGAAAGATGCTTTAGGGGATCGTAGCCAATATGCCTTACAAGAAGAACAATTAGGTACAGGTCATGCTGTTCAACAAGCAGAGAGTGTGCTGGGTAATGAAGAAGGTAACACCTTAGTTATTTGCGGTGATACACCATTACTGACTGCAGAAACATTAACTGCTTTATTTAAACATCATGAAGAAACTGGTGCTAAAGGAACAATTTTATCAGCTGAAATTGCAAATCCATTTGGTTATGGTCGTGTAATTCGCGAAGAGGATAATTCTGTTTCACATATTGTTGAAGAAAAAGATGCAACAGATGAAGAACGCAAAGTAACTGAAATTAATTCAGGTACTTATGTCTTTGATAACAAAGCACTCTTTGAAATGTTAAATAAAGTTGGAAATGACAATGCACAAGGTGAGTACTACTTACCTGACGTTATTGGTTTATTAAAAGAATCAGGCGAAGTGGTATCTGCTTTTGTTATGGCTGATTCAGACGAAGGTTTAGGGGTAAATGACCGTGTTGGATTATCTGAAGCTACTAAAATTATGACGCGCCGTATTAATGAAAAACATATGCGTAATGGCGTGACATTCTTTAATGCTGATGCAACATATATTGAAGCTGATGTGGAAATTGGTTCAGATACTGTAATTGAATCAGGTGTGTCATTAAAAGGGAAAACAATCATTGGTAAAAATTGCCAAATTGGTATGAACTCCGAATTAATTGAAACTGAAATTGCAGATAATGTTTGTGTAACTCAATCTGTTTTAGAACATTCAACAGTTGCTGCAAATACAGATATTGGACCATTTGCTCATGTTCGTCCTAATTCAACAATCGGTGAGCGTGTTCACTTAGGTAATTTCGTAGAAGTGAAAAATTCAACCGTTGGTAATGATACTAAAGCGGGACATTTAGCTTATATTGGAGATGCTGATTTAGGTGAAAATGTAAATGTTGGTTGTGGTGCAATTTTCGTAAATTACGATGGTAAGAAAAAACACCGTTCAACAATTGGTAATGACTCATTTATTGGAAGTAACTCAAATATTGTTTCACCAGTAACTGTTGGGGATCGTGCTTTTATTGCTGCGGGTTCTACCATTGTAAATGACATCGCAGAAGAAGAGTTAGCTATTTCTCGTCCAGAACAAAAGAATATTGCTAATTATTGGAATAAACTTCAAGGAAAATAGAAAGAGGAATCAAACGTGATCGAGACACCTTATAAAGATAGTAAACTTAAGATTTTTTCACTAAATTCAAATCATCCTTTAGCTGAAAAAATCGCAAATGAAGTTGGCGTAGAATTAGGAGAAATCAAATTATCACGCTTCGCGGATGGAGAAATCAAAGTTAATATTGAAGAAAGTATCCGTGGGGACCATGTTTACATCGTTCAATCAACTTCTCATCCTGTAAATGATAACCTTATGGAATTAATGATTACGATTGATGCATTACGCCGTGCGAGTGCGAAAACAATTAACGTTGTAATGCCTTATTATGGCTATGCTCGTCAAGATCGTAAAGCTCAACCACGTGAACCAATTACAGCTAAATTGGTTGCAAATATGTTAGAAATGGCTGGAGCAGACCGTGTTGTAGCACTTGACTTACATGCGGCTCAAATTCAAGGGTTCTTTAACATTCCAGTGGACCACTTGTTAGGTGCACCATTATTAGCAAACTTCTTCTTAGATAATCGTTTAGAAGGTGATGACGTTGTTGTTGTTTCACCAGACCACGGTGGGGTAACGCGTGCACGTAAATTAGCGGAATTCTTACATGCGCCAATCGCGATCATCGATAAACGTCGTCCAAAACATAATGTGGCGGAAGTGATGAATATTGTTGGGGATATTGATGGTAAAAAATGTGTCTTAATCGATGACATGATTGATACTGCGGGTACAATTACAGTAGCAGTAAATGCACTTAAAGAACGCGGTGCTAAAGAAATTTACATTTGCTGTACGCATGCTTTATTCTCAGGTCCTGCAGTTGATCGTTTAATGGAAGCACCATTAGTCAAAGTAATTGCAACTGACTCAATTCAATTATCTGAAGATAAAATTGAAGCAATGGGCGACCGTTTAGAAATCGTATCAGTATCTAAATTAATTGCGGAAGCAATTATCCGTATTCACGAAAACAAATCAGTAAGTCCTTTATTTAACGAGCAGTTTATTATGGACTAAGCCTTTAATACTCTGAAATATGACCCCGAATGATTTATTTATCATTTGGGGTTTTGTCGAAGTTAGTGTTACTTTTGATGAAAGAGGGAATATAGTGACAAATGCTCCATATAGTGATTCTAAACTTAAAATATTTTCACTCGATGCTAATTTACCACTTGCAGAAAAGATTGCCGAAGAAGTTGGTGTAGAACTAGGGCTAATTCAAATTTCACAATTTGCAGATGGTGAAATCAAAGTAAAAGTTGACGAAAGTATTCGTGGTGCGCATATTTATATTGTGCAGCCGACATCGGATCCTGTAAATGATCATTTAATGTCGTTAATGATTACTGCCGATGCATTTCGCCGGGCGAGTGCGAAGACCATTAATTTGGTCATCCCTTATTTTGGTTACGGCCGGCAAGACCGTCAAGCAGCCCCTCGTGAACCTTTATCGGCTAAATTAGTTGCGAATATGTTTGAATTAGTTGGCGCAGACCGCGTACTGACACTTGATTTACATACACCCCAAATGCAAGGATTCTTTAATGTGCCTGTAGATGATTTGCAGGGCGAACCATTATTAGCGAACTATTTTATTCAAAATGGGATTCATGGTGATAATGTGGTTGTCGTCTCGCCAGACCATAGTGGTGTAAGTGAGTCGCGTCGTTTTGCTGATTTCTTACATGCGCCGATTGCGATTGTTGATAAAAGGTCACAGAAATATAATCATCAAGAAGTTGTTAGTTTAATTGGTGATGTGGCTGGTAAAACAGCGATTGTTATTGATGATATGATTGATACTGGTGAAACCGTTAAAACGGCTGTTCAAGAGTTGCAACGTCAAAATGCAAAAGAAATTTATGTAGCCGTAACGCATGCACTTCTATCAGGGTCTGCGGTGGATAATTTGAAATATATGGATATCCAAAAATTAGTAGTGACAGATTCAATTCAAATGCCGGAAGCTAAAAAGCAATCATTAGGTGAAAAGCTTGCTATTGTTTCTGTTGCGGAAGTGTTTGCCGAAGCTATTGTACGCATTCATGAAAATCGTTCGGTGAGTCCGTTATTTGTTGGGAATTTTGAGTACTCTAATAAATAATAGAAATATCTTTAGCCAAATTAAATGAATTAACTTGACAATTAATGAGAATGTCTATAAGATAAGACTCATAATAATTTAATTGTAAACGCGTCGACATGGAAAGTAAATGCGAAGAACTTCCTTAGAGAGCTCACGTTTGGTGAAAGTGAGTGTAGTAATTCCGTTGAAAATGGCCATTAAGCGGTCACTGTGAGCCTATATCGGTAAATGGTGAACGGATACCTCCGTTATTAAGGTTGCAGTATCGGAGTATTATAATTCTCGTACTGTCAGAGGTCGTTTGAGCAATTGAACGACAAACAAAGGTGGTAACACGAAGTGAACAGCTCTCGTCCTTTATAGGATGGGGGCTATTTTTGTATACTGAGGGGAGCTTTATATGATTGATTTAAAAAATATTGACGTTGTCTTTAACTCGGAAAATCGAGTGGTAACGGCAGTAAAAGATGTGAATATTCATGTCAATAAAGGAGAAATTTACGGTATCGTTGGTTATAGTGGGGCTGGAAAATCTACTTTAGTTCGGACGATAAACTTATTACAACGCCCAACAAAAGGTGAAGTGATTGTTAATGGCCAAGATATGATGGCTTTAAGTGCATCAGAATTACGTGAGTCACGTAAAAAAATTGGAATGATTTTCCAACACTTTAACTTAATGGAACAAAGAACTATTTTTGAAAATGTGGCTTTCCCATTAAAAGGGTCTGGTCTTTCTAAAGAAGAAATTGCACAAAAAGTCGCGGAATTATTAGATTTAGTTGGACTTGAAAGTAAAACAGATAACTATCCTAGCCAGTTATCTGGGGGACAAAAACAAAGGGTTGCGATTGCGCGTTCTCTAGCAAATGATCCGGATGTTTTACTATGTGATGAAGCAACAAGTGCACTCGACCCGAAAACAACAACGTCTATTCTAGAATTATTAGGCGAATTAAATGAAAAACTAGGTTTGACAATTGTGATTATCACTCATGAGATGTCGGTAGTTAAAGATTTATGTCATATAGTAGCTGTAATGGAAAATGGTGAAGTATTAGAACAAGGAACAATTGTTGATATGTTCACAAATCCGCAACGTTCATTGACGAAAGAATTTATTAATACTGCAACTCATTTCGATCAAGAAATTGCAACCGTCTTATCGCATCCCACAACAGAACGCTTAAATGAAGAAGGAGAAATTATCCGTCTAAGTTATGTTGGCGAAGTGACAACAGAGCCTATTATCTCGCATATCGTCCGTGAATATAATGTGGATGTTAATATTATTTATGGTCACGTAGAAATCCTTCAAGGGATTCCTGTTGGAAATATGTTAGTTTCACTAACAGGAGAACAGGATAAAGTTGATACAGTCATTGGCCGTCTAAAAGTAAGAGGCATCCAGGTAGAAACACTGGATGAATTATTGAAAGAATATGTCTATGACAGAGTGAAGGAGGGCGTATAATATGTATTTATTACAAGCAGCAGAAGCAAGTAGTTTTGTTGAAAAATACTTTCCTTATGCCTGGGAATTACGAGATGAATTTCTAGAAGCAACATGGGAAACAATCTACATGATGCTAATTGCAATTGTAGTTGGTGGATTTTTCGGACTTATTTTAGGAATTATCATGACAGTTACGGGACCGGGAGGGATTTTAGAAAATCGTCCGGTTTATAAAGTATTAGATACACTCGTAAATATCTTTAGATCAATTCCATTTATTATCTTACTGGCATTATTAATTAATGTAACGCGAGCAATTGTAGGTACGACTATTGGGCCAACGGCCGCAACAGTGCCAATTATTGCAAGCACGATTCCGTTCTTTGCACGTCAGGTTGAAATTGCCTTGTTAGAGGTTGATCCTGGGGTTGTTGAAGCAGCGGAGTCAATGGGATCATCACCATTAGACATTATTTTCCGTGTTTACTTGCGTGAGGGATTACCGGCATTACTACGTGTAAGTGCATCAACCGTTATTTCAGTTATTGGTTTAACTGCGATGGCTGGTTCTGTAGGTGGTGGAGGCCTTGGTACGATGGCAATTGCCCGTGGTTACCAACGTTCACGTATGGATGTTATTATTGTCGCAACGATTTTAACGTTATTAATTGTATTTGTGAGCCAACTTATTTTTAACTGGCTAATTCGTAAAACTGAGCATTAATAAAAAGGAGAAATTTATCATGAAAAAGTTATTAACAACATTTTTAGCAGGTAGTTTAGTATTATCAAACGCATTTACTTTTGCCGCGGCACAAGAAGAACAACAATTTGAAGGTGAAACGGTATCAGTTGGTGTTGCATCTGAATATGAAGAAGATACTTGGCAAGTAGTCGTTGATAAAGCGGCTGAAGAAGGTATTGAAGTTGAATTAGTTTTATTTACAGATTATGTTCAACCTAACATCGCTTTAAATGATGGGTCAGTAGATTTAAATGCATTCCAACATGTGGCTTTCTTAGAAGAATGGAATGGGGCAAATGATGGTGACTTAGTGCCTTTAGGATTTACTTATGTAGCGCCAATTCGTGTCTACTCTGATCAATATGAATCACTTGAAGAATTACAAGACGGTGACGTTGTAGCTATTCCAAATGACCCAACAAATGGTGGTCGTGCACTCTTAGCATTAGAATTAGCAGGAGTTATCGAAGTAGATGATGCTGTTGGTGTTTTACCAACGGTAGATGATGTTACTGCTAATGACTTAAATCTTGAATTTGAAGAATTAGAAGCAGCACAATTACCAAATGCTTTACCAGATGTAGCAGTAGCTATTATTAATAATAACTTTGCTTTGGATGCAGGTCTTTCAGTTGATGACGCAATCTTCTCAGATGGTGATGATATTGAATCATTAGCAGCTGACTACAAAAACGTTATCGCTACACGTGGTGCGGATGTAGATAATGAATTATACAAACATATTGTGGAATTATACCAATCAGAAGAAGTGGCGACTAAATTAGATGAAGTTTCTGAAGGTGCAGATTTACCAGCATGGTCAGATAACGATGCATACCCAATTGAATTGGGCGCAAGTAATGAAGAAAATGAAAGCGAAGATGCTAGTTCAGAAGAAGAAAGTACTGAAGAAGAGAGTACAGAAGAAAGTGCTGAATAATAAGCATTAAAATTAATACCTCCACCAGGCTCCTCCGTTCATAGCGGGGGAGTTTTTACTTTCATCCTATTTTGTGAAGCTACTTACAAAACATTACATTAAATTTACATGGAATTTACATTATCCTTACATTCGGTTGTTATACTTCTAGGTGAATATGGTTGCTATTGTTTAAAAATAGGAGGAAGAATATGTCGAAAATTTCTATGCCACGTCGTATGACATCGTTATTTACTTCATTATTGATTGCTGGTCAATTATTAACACCAGTATCTGGTTTAGCTCAAGAGGTTGAGTTATTAGATGAAAAACCTGCTGTTGCTGAGGTTGCAGTTAATGATACGCCCAACCGTTTAATCACAACTATTAAAGGTGATCCATCTACAGGAATGGCATTTAACTGGTATACAACAAATCTTTTCGAAGATGCTAAGGTATTAGTTTCAACTTCAGAAGATATGGCTGATGCGCAAGAATTTGCTGCTGAAGCAACTGAAGTAGTTAACGAATATGGTGAACGTGATGAGAATGGCTTCTTTATTTATGAAGACGTTGCTTACACTGAAGAAGGTGAATTAGAAACAGACGAAAATGGCGATCCAGTCATTAATGGTTACTATACTGATGAAAATGTTTCTGGTCCAGAGTGGACTTCAGGAGACGCAGTTGGTCAATTACATTTACAAGAAGTAACTGAATATTCTTACAAAGCAGAAGCAACTGAACTAGAACCTAACACGACTTATTACTATCAAGTAGGCTCACAAGAAGGTGGATTATCAGAAGTAGGTACATTTACTACTGCTGGTGAAGAAGGTGAGACATTTACATTCATTCAGTATACAGATACACAAAATGCTTACTGGAACGAACATGCACGTAACGAAGCAGAATTCGGTGCAAACACAATCGAATTAGCGATTGATACAGTGGGTGAAGAGAATGTTGACTTTATCATGCATACAGGTGACTTTGTAGAGACTGCTCAAGTAGAAGATGAGTGGGTTGACATTTTAGAACAAACGAAAGAAACTCATTTATCATATCCATTTGCTTCAGCTGCAGGTAACCATGATGAGTACAGTATCGGAATGTACGGTGAATATGGTGACGCAGTTCCTGAAAAATTCAATGAGCACGTTAACGTGGATGCAGCAAATGATGCTATTTCAGGTGGATCATACTATTCATATGACTATAATGGTGCACACTTTGTCGTATTAAACTCTAACGATAATAAAGAAGAAGATGAAAATGGTGAATCTAAAGCATTTGGTGAAGAACAATTAGAGTGGGCTCGTCAAGATATTGAAGAAGCGCGTGCTAATGGTGCTAACTGGGTTGTTTTAGCCTACCACAAACCAATTTTTTCTAAATCATATCACTCATTACAAGATAGTGACGTTCAAGCAGTTCGTGATGAATTTATGAGCTTAATTGATGAATTAGATGTTGACTTAGCTTTACAAGGACATGACCATGTTGTTTCTGCAACTTACCCATTAAACTATGTACCAACTGAAGAGAACTTCTCAAATGGTGTCGTAGCAGATGCTGAAACGACAGATGTTGACGGTGTTGAATACTTTGTTAACCCTGAAGCAACAGTCTTTGTTTTACCAAACACTGGTGGTACCAAAACATATGATGATATTTACTCTAAAGGGGTAGAACATGTACACGCTGTTCGTCCAAGTTTAGAATGGATGACTGGTGAAGATGTTGAGTATTATAACTCACTATTCGCTTATGGTAACCAACCACAAGAATCTGAAGCATTTACTGATTCTCACTCTAACTGGAGAGATTCATCAGTACAAAACTTTGCAGTGTATGAAGTAAGTGAAACAGAAATCAATGTTAAGATCTACGAAATTGAAGGAGATCTGACAGCAGATGAAGAACGTACAGTAACTTTAGTACACGAATTCGGTGTAACAAAAGATGCTGCTGAAGGAACAGGAACTGAAGAAGAGCCAAATGAAGGAGAAGCTGCTTCAGAAGAGTCAACAACTGAAGAATCTACTACAGAAGAATCAGAAACGTCAGAAGAGACTTCAACAGAAGAGTCAGAAACATCAGAAGAATCTTCAACAGAAGAGTCTGAAGCGTCAGAAGAATCATCAACTGAAGAGTCTGAAACATCAGAGGAATCAGAAGAATCTGCAGCTTAATTAACTATTTATATTAAAGGTTAAAATATACTGTATATTGAATATCAAGAAAATGCGTCTTCTTTTTATGGAGGCGCATTTTTTATCGTAATTTTATTAAAAGACTAAGTAAGAGGAGTGATTTGATGCAAAAAAAATCAAGAAAATTTATTATTTTTAGTTTATTAGGGGTGCTTACGAGTGTCTCGGTAATAAGTACAGCTGGCATGGATAATCATCAGGCTGTCTTGGCTCAAAGTGAACAAGCATCAAGTGATACAAGAAAAATGATAAATGATGAAACATCGATAATAAACCTTCCAGAAATCGAAGACTGGTCTCATTCAACGCCGAGTCAACAAGCCAGTTTAATTGTTAAATACATTAATCAAATGACTTTACAAGATGAATTATTAACTTTGGAGTTATTTACTGATTATTTACCAGAACCAGAGGAAATTGAAGAGTTAGAGGGATTCACTTATTACCATTATTATTTAGAAAATGACGCGGAAAGTGTTGCTTTGCAATTAGCAGTGGAACAGAACGACCAAGATAGAGTAGTGACGAATGGGCTAGCACAAGTTGAACAAAAGACAGCTGAGAATGTTCAATTAGAAGAAATTCAAATCGAAGAGATGCGCGAAATACTTGTGGAAGATTATACGAGTGAAAATCATACACAACTTGAATCCGCTCAAGAAGTACTCGGTTTATCCGCAACGCTATCGTATATAGGAAACTTTGATATTTATCATTATCTAAGCGAAGATGGACAGGAAGTAGCATTGTTGGTAATTGATGACCAAGTCGCCGCTTTTAATGAAATTAATCAAGACGACACTCTCACTCAGCAACCTTTTGAACAAACAAAACAAAAATTAGATCGTTTGAGTCATGAGGATGGTTTGAACCGTCAGGAAGTTGTAGCGATGTTGGGACACCCCCATGATATTTATTATGATTCAGTAGAAGGCATTATCACTTATGCTTGGCATTCAACAGTTGACCCGGATGTCTCTACAGTAAGCTATATGTTTGCTTATAATGGGATTGGTATCGGACTCTATTATAATTAAGGTACAAGAAATGAGTAATTGTCTCCACGTTTAACGAATTTTAACACGCTGACATTTTGACTCTATCCTATACCCTATTCCATACTTTTAAAGTAGTGTTTTGTTCTACAGAAAGTCGCAACTATGTTACAATAGCACTAATTAATATCAGAAGAATTATGGAGAGAAGGGTATCCCATGTACAATTATCAAGATGATAGTTTAATGTTACATACTGATTTATATCAAATTAATATGCTTCAAGTTTACTATGAGCAAGGAATTGCGGATCGTCAGGCTGTGTTTGAGGCGTTTTTCAGAGAGAATCCATTTAAGAATGGTTATGCAGTTTTTGCGGGGTTAGAGCGTTTTGTGAATTATTTGAAAGACTTGCATTTTAGTCAAGAGGATATCGATTATTTACGTTCGCTTGAGGTTTATTCTGAAGATTTCTTAAAGTATTTACAAGATTTGCGCTTTAATTTAACGGTGCGTTCAATGCGTGAAGGGGAATTATGTTATGCGACTGAACCGTTAGTGCAAGTTGAAGGGCCTCTAGGACAGTGTCAATTAGTTGAAACGGCGTTATTAAATATTATTAACTACCAAACGCTGATTGCAACAAAAGCAGCACGTATCCATTCAGTGGTTGGTGAGGGTGACTCAATTTCTGAATTTGGTGCGCGTCGTGCTCAAGAAATGGATGCAGCAGTTTGGGGTTCTAGAGCAACCTATATTGGAGGATTCAATTCAACTTCGAATGTGCGTGCTGGTAAATTATTTGGTGTGCCTGTTTCAGGAACGCATGCTCATTCATTAGTGCAGGCTTACCGTGATGAGTATGAGGCTTTTAAAGCTTACGCAGAAACACATGAAAATGTGGTTTTTTTAGTGGATACATATGACACATTACGTTCAGGTGTTCCAACTGCGATTAAAGTTGCCAAAGAAATGGGCGACAAAATTAACTTTATTGGTGTCCGTATTGACTCAGGGGATATGGCCTATTTATCAAAACGCATTCGTGAGCAATTAGATGAAGCTGGGTTCCCGGATGCACGTATTATTGCATCAAATGACTTAGATGAACATACAATTTTAAACTTAAGAATGCAAGGCGCAAAAATTAATGACTGGGGTATTGGGACGAAAATTATTACAGCATATGATCAGCCAGCTTTAGGAGCGGTTTATAAATTAGTATCGATTGAAGATGAAGAAGGCGTTATGCAACCAACAATGAAAATATCTTCAAATGCTGAAAAAATGACCACACCTGGAGTAAAGCAAGTATGGCGAATTACGCGTAATAAAGACGGTAAAACTGAAGGTGACTATGTCGCATTTGACCATGAACGTCCAGATCAATTAGACGAATTATTCATGTTCCATCCGGTTCATACTTACATTAATAAAACAGTAAAAGACTTCACAGCCAGACCTGTTTTAATCGACATTTTCAAAGACGGTGAATTAGTATATGAATTACCAGATGTTCATGAAATCCGTGACTATGCGATGTCAAATTACGACATGTTATGGGATGAATATAAACGTGTACTTAACCCACAACTTTACCCAGTCGACTTATCACAAGAATTATATGATGTGAAAATGGAAAGTATAAAACAATTACGTCAAGCAGTCGATGAAAAAGTACAAGAAATTGATAATGGCAATATCTAAAAAGGACGGTGACATATGATGCGTAAGATGCAGCAACAAATTATCGACGAACTACATGTAAATCCAACTATCGATCCTGCATCAGAAGTAAGGCGCAGCATTGATTTTCTAAAAGACTATCTAACAGCCCACCCAGGCCTTAAAACATATATATTAGGCATCAGCGGAGGCCAAGATTCAACATTAGGCGGGAAGATCGCGCAATTGGCCATCGAAGAAATGCGCTTCGATACAGGGGATGCTAACTATCAATTCATCGCAATTCGCTTACCTTATGGAAAGCAAAGTGATGAAATTGATGCATTAAAGGCATTGGACTATATCCAACCAGATGTTTCGCTAGTTATTGATATTAAAGAAGCAACAGATGCGATGGTTCAAGCCGGTGAAGTAAATGATATCCCGATTTCAGATTACAATAAAGGTAACATTAAAGCACGTCAACGCATGATTGCTCAATACGCTATTGCGGGAGCCAAAGCGGGTGCTGTAATAGGAACAGACCATGCTGCAGAAGCGGTAACTGGATTTTATACAAAATTTGGTGATGGAGCTGCCGATATTATGCCACTTTGGCGTTTGACCAAACAACAAGGCCGTGAAATGCTGGCATACCTTGATTGTCCGGAAGAGTTATATCTAAAAATTCCAACAGCTGATTTAGAAGAAGACCGTCCAATGTTATCAGACGAAGACGCGTTAGGTGTATCTTATGAGGCGATTGACAAATACTTAACCGGTCAGGCAGTTAGTGAAAAAGATGCTGTGACGATTGAAAATTGGTTTATTAAATCACGCCATAAACGTCATTTGCCAATTAATGTCTTTGATACATTTTGGCGTCCAGATAAAGAAAGTTAACGATTATGATGATGATGGAAATAGTACTATTAGCTGCTATTGCAACAGGTATTTTAACTGGGGTGTGGCTATATTGGTCAAAAAAATGGCATTGGTTTGACCGAGATGACCATGAAATTAAAAATCGTAAGAGAATTCCTACATCTGGTGGTATTGCCATTTTTATTGGATTTTGGCTTATAGTATTTATTCGTTTGGGTGACTTAATGTTTACCCAACAATATTTAGGGATATTTTTGGCAAGTTTGATTGTGTTAATCACAGGACTATTAGATGATTGCTATGAATTATCACCCATTCAGAAAATGTTAGGCTTATTTGTGGCGAGTAATGTGGTATTCTTCGTCAGTAATGTGACCTTTTCAACGACTTTACTACCCCATGCAAGCCCATTAGTTTATCAAATGTTAGAGTATTTATTTACAATAGGCTGGCTCTTATTGGTCTGTAATGCGATTAATTTAATTGATGGCCTGGATGGTTTAGCAACTTCGACCATGGTTATTAGTCTTTTTGCCTTGGTTTTCATCACGATTAATTTCAGTTTATCGATTCAATTAGTCTTGACGACAATGTTATTAACCTTGCTCGGAGCACTCTTAGGGTTCTTGCCATTTAATTGGTCACCAGCCAAAATATATCTTGGTGATACCGGAGCATTATTTATTGGCTTTATGTACGGCGTTTTAACAGTTTCACAACTGAAAAACGCTTCTTTCTATTCACTGTTTTTACCGATGATTTTATATGCTGTCCCCTTGTTTGATACAGCATTTGCGATTATTCGTCGGCTCATTAAACGCCAAAAAATTACTGAAGGAGATAATCAACACATTCATCACCGGTTATTACATTTAGGTCTAAAAGAATGGCAGGTTGTCTTAATTATGAATGTGATTACGATTGCTTTTTCAGGTCTGGCTATTTTAACGCAATTATTTAGAGAATGGCGCCAAGTTATTTTAATGGTCATCATATTAATGATGATTTCATTAGCAGCTTGGGTCTTATATATAAGTTATAAACAAAGGAATAATAAACAGAAAGGAAATGATTATGACAGAGAAGACAGCGATAATCGTTGATAGTACGGGGGGATTATCCCAAAAGTATCTTAATTTACCGAATGTGTTCCAATTAAATTTATTGATTCATTTTGGAGAAGATGATGTATTTGTTGATTCAAGTGCAGATGAAGCTGCCAAGAGATTCTATCAACGTCTAGGAGAAATCGATGAAATTCCAAAAACATCGCTACCAGAAATGGGAGATATGATTGCTGTTTATCAGCAATTAATTGAAGAAGAGTATGAAGAAGTCTTTGTCATCACACTTTCCTCAAAATTAAGTGGTACATACCATACTTTATCTTTAGTGGGGAATGAATTTTCAGACCAAATTAAAACACGCATGATTGACACTAAAGGAACATCATATGTACTTGAAGAAATGGTAAAAACAATTCTCGAAATGCGTGAGAATGGTTATAACAATGACACCATTGAGAAAATGTTATTTAAACAAATTGAAAATTCAGCTATTTACTGTCTCATCAATGAATTGGACTATCTCGTAAAAGGTGGTCGTTTAAGTGGGACATCGGCTGCATTAGGTAATATCCTTCGCATAGTGCCTCTAATCCAGTTTATGGATGATGGTACGGTTGAAGTTGTTGGGAAAATTAGAACGCGTAAACGTGCCTACAAACAATTAACGAGTTATATTGATGAAGCTTTAGCTAAATACCCAGCGGGCATTCAATTAATCGTTGCTCATGGGGATGCGAGCGAAGAGGCTGAGTCATTTATGGATATGATTAAAGAACAATATCCAAATATAGGAGAAATTCGTGCTGGTTTTCTAACTCCTGTTCTAGGCGTCCATGGCGGACCTGGTGCTCTTGGTATGGGGTATGTAGCGCGACCAGAAAATTTTATTGATGAAGTGACAAACTAATTCACTTGCCCTGAGATTACTTAGGGCATTTTTTATCTGATATGGATCGGGGGAATTGAATGATTACCATTAAAAATGTGGTGAAGAAATTTGGAGATAACACAGAGGAACTGCGAGCGGTGAATGATGTCTCACTCACAATTAAAGACCGAGAAGTCTTTGGGATTATTGGTGAATCAGGGGCAGGGAAATCGACTTTGCTTCGAATGATTAATGCACTAGAAAGCCCCAGTGAAGGAACGATATTTATTGACGACGTCGATATGCATCAATTAAGTGAACGAGAATTGCGAATGCAAAGAAAAGACATTGCTATGATTTTCCAAGATTATAATTTGTTAATGAATAAAACAGTCGGTGAAAATGTGGCATTACCGCTTACTCTACATTCGTATGAAGAACCATTAGAAGTTAATCAAGTATTAGAATTCGTGGGCCTTTTGGATAAGAAAAATCAATATCCTCGTCAATTATCAGGAGGGCAAAAGCAACGGGTTGCGATTGCGCGCGCGTTAATTACACGACCTCGCGTGATGTTATGTGATGAACCGACCTCTGCATTAGATGCTTCAACGACACAAGAAGTAGTAAATGTTTTAAAGAAAGCGAATCAAGCATTTGATATGACGATGGTGATTGTGACGCATGAATTAAGTGTGGTTAAACAAATTTGTGATCGTGCTGCTGTTTTAGAACAAGGTAAGTTGATTGATGTTTTAAACGTTAAACAAGGACATGTTGGTTTAGATAATGAACAATCATATTATGTACAAGTAAAAGAGGTGTTAGAAGCATGACATCGGAATATGTAGAACGCTTAATGGAATACATTCCCAAATTAACAGAATCATTAAATGAAACAAGTATTATGTTAGGTTTTGCTTCAATCGCAGCGATTTTATTAGGTTTACCACTAGGAACAGTAGTTTATTTAACCTCAAAAGATAAACCTTTAGATAAAAATAGTGGGACACGACTCATCAATCAAATATTGAACTTATTTATAAATATTATTCGTTCATTTCCTTTTTTATTATTAGTTGTAGCGATGCAACCGCTGATTCGTGAATTTTATGGCCGAGCAACGGGAGATCCGATTGCAGCGTCGTTTCCAATGATGGTTATTGCGATTGCTTTATATGCCCGTTTTGTAGAACAATCCTTACTTGATGTACCTCGGGGTGTGATTGAGTCAGGACAAGCAATGGGAGCAAATACTTGGCAATTAGTGACTAAATTTTTATATGTTGAGGCAAGATCATCGTTAATTATTGGATTTACAACTGCTTTTGTGTCATTTATCTCTTATTCGACGATTATGGGAACTGTTGGAGGTGGCGGTATAGGTGACTTTGCAATCAGATATGGATACCAACGTTACGAAACGGATATTATGTATCTGGCAATCATTGTTATTATCGTCTTTGTACAAATTTTACAATGGCTAGGATTGAAATTAGCCGAACGTTTAGACCAGAGATAATATGTCATAAATCAAATAACTAGATTTAATTTGAGAAATATATTAAGGTAGTATGTAGAATATTTTGTTAGGAGAGATGGAATGAAGAAATTATTGTTATCAGCAATTGCGATGTTATCAGCAGCAACTTTTACAGCACCAGTTGCACAGGCACAAGAAGAGAATGTAATAAAGATTGCTTCTCACTTACCGCCAATGACAGATGTTGTTGAGATTGCTGGGGAAGTTATTGCGGAACCTTATTCAATTGAATTAGTGGAAGTTTCAGATAATATTCAATATAATGAAGCATTATTTAACGATGAAGTTTATGCTAATTTTGCTCAACACATGCCATTTATGGAAATGTACAATGAAGAACGTGATGCTGACTTAACAGCAATTCAACCAATTTATAATGCAGTTGTTGGTTTCTATGCACCAGAATATGAGTTAATTGAAGATATTGAAGATGGTGCAGAAGTGGCGATTCCTGCTGATTTAACAAACGAAGCACGTGCTTTATTTGTTTTAGAACAACATGGTTTAATTGAAATCGATGATGAAGCGGGAGTATTCCCAACAGTCGACGATGTGACTGAAAACCCACATAATTTTGAATTCACACACATTGATTTATTAAACTTACCTGCAGCATATGAAGATGGTATTGATTTAGTATTTAACTACCCAACTTACATTGCAAAAGTTGATTTAACGACAGATGATGCTTTGATTTTAGAAGAAGATCCTGAAAATACATTCGCATTACAATTAGTTGTGCGTGAAGGAAATGTTGATTCTGAAGCAACAAAAGCATTACAAGAAGCATTCACTTCTCCTGAAGTTTATGAATTCTTAGAAGAATTGGCGACTGAAAAACATTTAGAGCCAGCTTTCGAATTAGAAGAAGCAGAATAATTAATACTGAGACTGTCTACGGGCAGTCTCTTTTTAAAATTAAAATAAAGTTAAAAGAAATATATAATTCGGTGTTAAAGTGTTGACAATTGATTAGAATGCTATTATATTAGTTTATAAGATAAATAAACGCTTTTAGGTGTAGAGTAATTGATGTTGAGTTTATAGAGAGCCTGTGTTTGGTGGAAACAGGTAGCAGACGCATCGATGAAAATGAGCATTTAGTGGCAATCCCGAGAGGAGACTTTAGGGGTTGACGGCTGCATCCGTTATCAAATGCCTTGGTATCTCAGTGATTTTTGACGTACCAAATGGAGCTTATATTGGTAACAATATAGGGAATTAAGGTGGTAACACGAAGTAACTCTCGTCCTTTATTAGGATGGGGGTATTTTTTATCTTAAATTATTGCTCGTTGCCAAATATTTTAATAGAAGGAGAAAATTATTATGAAATCATGGATCAAGAAATCAATCGTTACTTTAGGAGCTTTAGCATTAGTTGCGCCAAATGCATTACTCGCCCAAGCACAAGATAAAGAGTTTGATGGTGAAGAAGTGACTGTTGCTGTTGTTGGTGAATCAAGTGAACGTACTTGGAATTATGTAGCAGAAAAAGCGTTGGAAGAAGAAGGTATTACGATTAATATCGAATTATTAACGGATTATGTTGTACCTAATGTTGCTTTGTCAGACGGCTCAGTTGACCTAAATGCTTTCCAGCATGTGGCTTTTTTAGATAATTGGAATGAAGAAAATGATGGCGACTTAGAACCAATCGGATTTACATTAGTTACTAAATTAGGTTTATATTCAGATAAATATGAATCAGTTGAAGAAATTCCAGAAAATGCGACAATCGCAATTCCTTCAGACCCAACAAATGGTGGGCGAGCATTACTCGGCTTAGAAATTGCTGGTTTAATTGAAGTAGATGATGAAGCGGGAATTTTACCAACAGTCGATGATATTACGGATAACCCATTAAATATTACCATTGATGAATTAGAAGCAGGACAATTACCATTAGTCTTACCAGATGTAGATGCTGCCTTCATTAACTCAGGACATGCATCAAACGCTGGGCTAACACCATCAGATGCAATTTTCGTCGATACAGATAATCCAGAAGCATTAAACGACGCATACCGAAATGTAATCGCAGCGCGTTCTGGGGATGTAGATAATGAACTTTACCAAAAAATCGTTGAGATTTATCAAACAGATGATGTTGCTGAGGTGATTTTTGAAGAGGATAATGGTGGCTCAGTGCCTGCATGGGAAGGCGCGCCAACGTTCGAATAATTTAGATAGAAAGGTCTGATTCCATGAAAATTTCAAAAGAAGTTCAAGAGTTAAAAGGAATAATTACCGATTATCGCCGTAACTTTCACCAGCATCCAGAGGCGAGTTTGAAAGAATTTCGAACAGCCGAGCGGATTCAAGGCATATTGACTCATTTAGGTGTGCCATTTGTTAAAGTAGGTGAAACGGGTACTTTTGCGACGATAAAAGGTAAAAAGGAATCAGGGGACCCTACTAAGTCAATTATTTTAAGAGCGGATATTGATGCCCTGGAAATTTTAGAAAAAACAGGTCACGACTATGTTTCAAAACATCAAGGTCTGATGCATGCTTGTGGCCATGACGCTCATACATCTGCATTACTGGGGGCAGTTCACTATTTCAATGCGTATCCAGAAAGTTTTTCGGGAACCATTCACTTCGCTTTTCAACAAGCAGAGGAAATTGGAGCGGGAGCGAAACAATTCGTCCAAGCCGGCCTGACAAAAGGAGTCGATCAAGTTTTTGGTATCCATGTGGATCCAACGATTCCTCTTGGTCAAGTGCAAGCGGCAGCGGGACCGAATAACGCGTCATGTGATATTTTTACAATCGAAGTTCATGGTAAAAGTTCACACGTCGCGCGCCCGCATGAAGGAGTTGATGCTTTAGTGATTGGTGCCAATATTGTCACCAAATTACAACAAATTGCTTCACGTCTGACCGACCCGCTCGAAGGGGTGGTTGTCGGAATTGGTAAATTTGAAGCGGGGACACGCTATAATATTGTAGCCAATCATGCAAAAATTGAAGGAACGCTTCGCGCCTTAAGCCGTGAAAATCGTGTTCGTTTCTTAAAGTTAATTGAGCAAATTGCCCAAGATGAAGCAACATTTCTAGGAGGCACGGCGGACTTTACGAATTATGATGCCGCGAATGTTACAATAAACGAAGAGTCGGCGACGCAACGTGCTCAAAAAGTAGCAGAAGAACTTGTTGGACCAAAGAATATCATCACTCAAATTGAACCATCAATGGGAGCGGATGACTTTGCCGATTTCCTAGCCGAAATTCCAGGTTGCTACATCCGTGTCGGTGTCCAGTCATCCGAAGACACATCATTTGGATTGCACCACGAACAATTTAACTTAGACGAAGCGGCCTTACCATTAATGACGCAATTACATGTCAATTATGCGATTGATTTTTTAACTAATAACTAACCAACCAAAACACCGGTAGCCCCCTTAGCTGCTGGTGTTTTTATTTATGGAAAAGTATGGCATAGAACTTTTGTTGATTGATAAATATCACAATTTGTATTTGGACTAAGTGTCCGAAATCAGTTTACAAAGAAGGTTACCCTTTACATAAACTTAACAGCAAATTCTTGCTCTGACCGTTGACGCTTTAGCGGCATTACAGTCATACATGCGATAATATTATAAGTTATTTGACCATAAACAAATTGAAATAAAAATGTTTACATAAACTTAACAGCAAATTAGCTGCTGAGATTGTAGGCACTTCAGTGCCGGACACGCCTCACATGCGACAGTATCAACAGATTAATAAAATACTACAAACAGGGATGAAAAACCTTTACATAAACTTTACGGCAAATTAGCTGCTGAAATCGTTGTTGATTTATCAACATTACGAGTTCACATGCGAGAATATAATAAGTTATTTGACCATAAACAAATTGTAATAAAAATGTTTACATAAACTTAACAGCAAATTAGCTTTATATTTACGTTACAAGGGTATCATTGTAAGTAAGCAAAACAATGAATACAAGGAGGGATAAAATGAAATTAAAAGTTATCAGCCACTCAAATAAAGATAATGATAGTATGCAGACTAACAATTTCAGTTTTATCGTAGAAACATCCAGGACATCGGTGCTGGTTGACGCATTTAATGACTCTTTTTCAGTTCTAGCAGAGAATAATTTATTGACCAGTAATCAAAGAATAATCTTAACTCATAACAATCACTCAGAAAATGGCATTGATTTATCAAAGTTAGATAAGCATATCGATTCTGCTTCTACGCCAATGGTTTGTTATTTACCTGAAATTGATCTGAAAGATGCTTATGATTTTTCAGACAATATTGAATGTATTGAAATCAATCCGAGTAAAACATTGAAACTTGAAGATTTAACGATTACATTTCACAAGAATCTTTCTTTAAATCCAAGTTATGCAGTGCGTTTTTGTTCAGGAGACTTGTCATTAGTTTACACACCTGATACAGCTTATCATGATAGTTTAGCAGGATGGGCTTATGAAGCCGATATTTTATTAGCTAACTGTGGTCATTTTAGACGCGGTGAATATCATGATAAAATGAATGAGTTAGAAGTGGCTGATTTAATTAATGGTTCACAACCAACACTCTCATTACTCCTGCCCGATAATTCTGTTTCTGAGCCAGTAGCAATGTTAGAGACTGTAAAAAAGAATGCTTGGGGTATGATTGAATTAGTAGAACCAGATGCAATTTATGATTTAAATAATTTAGATGAAACAACTTCAAATTTTACAACCTTATCTCTATAAAAGTGCAATCGCTTTCTAAAAAGGTGATGTTATAAATGCAATTGACCGTAACACTTTGATTTGCCCAAAAGCAACCAAAGTGTTTTTTATGTTATTTTTCACATATTGTATAGTGAATAATTGTATAGATAAAACCAGCGCAATCTAGCCGTGTCATTAATATCGTGTTATAATGAAAATAACATAAGTGAGGCGTTTCCTAATTGAGAAGCGTTTCACATATTTTGTATATAGACTGACCCACTCAAGTCAGAAAGTGTTTAAATAAAATGATGAGTAGAAAGAAGGCAAAGCGATGTCACCCAAAAAATTATCACGTGATAAAATATTAACTGAAATTATTAACTTACGTGCGATTACCCAATTACCTAAAGCAACTGAGCATTTTATTAGTGACCTACATGGCGAGTTTGAAGCATTTGATCATATTATGCGAAACTGCTCGGGCGTTGTCAGTGTTAAGGTGAATGACCTATTTCGTAAAGAAATGACTGAACGTGACCGTGATGAATTTACTTTTCAAATATATTATCCAGAGGATTTAATCGTAGGTGTTGAACGCACTCATGATGAATGGTTAATTCTTTTAGACCGACTTGTTAAATTGACGCGTTATACTTCTACCAAATATACACGCTCAAAAGTACGAAAAGCAATGCCGGAACAATTTGCTTATATTTTAGAGGAATTACTATATCAATATGACGAAGATGACAATAAGGAAATGTATTATGAAGCCATCTATGAGAGTGTCATCGAGCTTGGTTTAGTTGAAGAGTTTTCGGTTGTGTTAACGGATTTAATTAAACGTTTTGTGGTCGATCATTTACATGTATTAGGAGATATTTATGACCGAGGTCCTAATCCAGATTTAATTGTTGATAGATTAATGGAATTTCCTTCCCTAGACATTCAGTTAGGAAACCATGATATTATTTGGATCGGTGCGGTATCTGGATCGTATGCATGTATGGCGAATGTTTTACGAATCAGTCTACGTTATGGACATGTTGATCTATTAGAGAAAAATTATGGCATTGATTTAACGCGCTTAAAGAAATTTGCGGAAACATATTATGACGAAAGCGACGCCTTTTATCCACGTGGTGATATGAAGGAATTATTATCTGAAGGTGAACAATTAGATATTTCTAAAATGCAACAAGCTGTAGCAATTATGCAGTTTAAATTAGAAGAACAAATCATCAGACGCCGTCCAGAGTTTGATATGGATGACCGTCAACTATTAAGTAAACTTTCAAATGACCATGAATCAATCGAGATAGACGGCGGTACTTACCCACTGATAAATGGATGCTTCCAATTAGTAGATCTAGAAAATCCGTATGAATTAACATTTGAAGAAGAATTAGTGCTTTTAGATTTGATGCACCAATTCCAAACGTCGGAACGCTTGCAAAAACATATTAACTTCTTAGTTCATAATGGACGCCTTTATTCTCGAAAAAATGGAAATTTACTTTTCCATGGATGTATACCATGTGAAGAAAATGGAGAATTCAAACGTCTAAATATCAATGGTGAAATGAAAGGTGGTCGCAAATTAATGGACCACTATCAAGAACAGATTTTTAAAGCTTTTGTCTTCCAAAATGTGTATGATGATTTACCAACTGATACAATGTGGTATTTATGGTGTGGTGAAGCGTCAAATTTATTTGGGAAAGAAAAAATGAAGACATTTGAACGCTACTTCATCGAAGATAAAGAGACCCATAAAGAACCTCAAAATCCTTACTACAAATTGCGCAATGAAGAGGCCTTCTGTGATTTAATGTTGGAAGAGTTTAATTTACAGACAACAGGATATATTATCAATGGGCATACACCAATTAAAGCAATGGAAGGTGAAAATCCTGTCAAAGCGAATGGGAAAATGCTTGTTATTGATGGAGGACTATCTAAAGCATACCAACGTGTAACAGGTATTGCCGGCTACACGCTTATCGATAATTCGCACGAAGTATATCTCGTTGCTCACGAGCCATTTACAGACCGTGAAGACAGTATTAAAAACTTCCGAGATATTTTACCAAGTAAATATATCGTCAAAAAACGCCCAGTCCGTGCTAAAGTAGCTGACACAGATACCGGTTACGACATTGGACTTGAAATTGACTCGCTCATTGAAGAATTATAAATACTCATTTAAATAAAAACAGCCAGCCCTTTTAGGACTGGTTGTTTTTACTTTTGAAATATACAATTATCTACCATAGCTCATCCAATTATCTATCCTATTTATCCGTTCGTATAACAACTCACCCAAAACGAGCCCGAACCCCTGCCTTCTTGAAAAATCTAGCAGAAAAAAACAAGATGTATCTGCGATTCAAAAAATAGAAACCCCCGATAACCTGCACCTAGGTTATCGAGGGGATTCATTAATGTATATGTCGTACAACTAAAATTTTAAACTGATTATCTACGATTTCAGCAATCCCATAATCAATCATCGAACCAATGATCCGCTTGTCATTGTCGCTATATTCTACATCTAATAGGTTTTCATAATAATCTTCTGACTCTATCGAACGTTTAATTTCAAAGGCTTCATTTAACTCTTGAAGATATTCTGTTGAAATATTATCACTATATTCTCCTGTTGCTAGAATCGCACTCGTTTCTTCATCTGAACGCACTTTAAGATCAACCGTTGTAATACCAAACTCAAAGTATATTTCCATAATGTGTTTGGCGATGGAACTGATTTTAGTATGTTCCGTATTATTCGTACTCATCTTGGCGTGACCTCCTTGCTTCTTGTACTGTATCCAAAATAGGCACTAAAATAGCAGCAATAAATCCTGCAGAAAACCCATTATTATAAAGGTTTACCCCGGCATGTAAATAAGAAACATTAACCACCATTGCATAATGGAAGAATCCAGCAATGGCACCACTTAAAATACCATAATGACCAGCGATCGGAGCTAATGCCGTACCAAATAATGCGCCTAATAAAGCAGCATTTGTTTCTGGCCCACCTCCAGTAAATAATGAGGCAATAAAAACACCTAACATAATTGGAGGGGCATTTTTGACATGTTTACCAAAAGCGGCGAAGCCCACCACAGTTAAAATCCCACCAAGCGTGGGGCCGGTTAAATTTCCGTTAATCAAAATGACATAAGCTGTTGAAATTAATCCCATCAACCCCATATTAAGTAAAGTCACTTCAAACCCGTAAATATTGATGAAGTCTGCTACTAAACGACCAGAGTTGTTTGTTAAATCAATGAATTGATTTAAGGAATACTTTGACTTGTAAACAAGAAAGGCACCTACCAGTGTAAATAAGCCCCAACTAAGCATTACAACAGTATTTAAAATGGGTGTAGGATTTTCAAAGACAATACCGTTAGCGGGAATTTCGCGGCCAAACATACGGAGTAAACCGACCGCCAACATCCCAATCAATCCGGCCGTAAAGCCAACATTATATAAGTTAAAACCAGCGTGGAAACGGAGTGTATTGGCGGCTAAAGGTGGGACAATGAACCCAACAATAATTCCTACTAAAATACCAAGTAATACCCCCAGCCATAAAGAAAGACCTAAACCAAAGGTGATTTGAGAAACTAAAGGCCCGAGGGCGGTCGCATACATGGCAGGTAAAATGTTTTTTTCAAAAGGTTGCTTTGTAAAGCGACTATTGAGAAAAACGCCTAAAGTAATCGGGAAACTATTGTATAAATTTTTACCAAACAAGGCGAAACCTGCCATTAAAAACAAGGCAGCAATTAATGAACCCGACATATCTAAATCTAACCGTCTCACGACTAAAGTATACATCAGTAATATAAGTGCGCTATTAACGAGAGACCCACCAAGGCCCCCAACAACAAAGTAGTCCGTTGTTAAATTAGAAGGGGAGATAATAATTTGGTAAAGTCCTTCAATAATTTCTGAAGGTGTAGAAATAATGAGTGCGGGAATCATTAAGGTAAAAAATAATAAAAAGACTAAAATATAACTGCGACGGTTGATCATGTGCTTTTCTATTTCTTGCTCTTCAATCTCATGTTGGTGACGAGCAAGTGCTTTATCTAAATTGTTCACGGCAATTTAAGCTCCTATTGTAGATAATCACTTTCTGAAAGAAATGTTAATTCTTCAGGTGTTGATTCGCGTCCGATTTGCTTATTACGAGAAGGATAGCGACCGAATTGATCAATAATTTCTTTATGTGCAACTGCATGTTCTAAATTTCCATCCCATTCGTCATATTTCTTAAATAACTCAACTGAAATATTTTGAATCAAACGGGATTCCGCATGCATAAATGGCATAATCGCAAATAATTGATAGTCCTTATCTAAGTCATCGAAACCATCCTGTCTTTGGATTTCTTGTGATAAAGTAAGTGCCATATCATCACTTGAATAAGCACGCCCATCTTTACGGTATAGATTACGAGAAAATTGATCTAAGACAATAATTTCTGCCACGCGACCTTCTAAAGACTCGCGCCAAGAATATAATTCACCGCGTTTAGCTTGTTCAGTTACTTGGCTAAAGCGTTCTGCAATTTGTTGATCAACGACTTCCCCTCCCATAAACCATTGTTCGGGTGTTAATTCGTTGAACCAATAATCGATGATATCTTGATATTTAACTGTCATGATACACTTCCTTTCTAAGTTTTATCTATTATAGCATAATAAAAAGCACCGTCCCGTTCTCGCACTGTCTTTCCTAAATTAAAATAGAATGACAATAATACTTGTCTTTCGCATTTATATCCGTTAATATAAACCTAACATCACCAAATAAGAAACCTTTGATGGAGAAGTAATGTTGCAGAATCAACTAATAGAGAGACTGGGATAGTGGAATCCAGTTAAGTTGTGGCGACAGATGGGCTCCTGAGGGCAAAGCAAACGCACTGAGTGCTAGTAGCTGCGACGCTTGGTCCGCGTTATGAAGGCCGCGAGTGTGATAGCACTCGTATAAGAGGGAGTGTCTTTGTGTACGCTCCAATTAAGGTGGTACCGCAGGTTAACTTGTCCTTGAATCGCAGATTTTTTGTGATTCAAGGACAAGTTTTTTTTATATTTAAAATACATTAAGGAGGTCATCACATGGATGATTCATTTACACTCTATAATTTAAAGGTAGAAGTTGTTGAAACAGGACGTCCCTTTGTCTGTAGCCACAAAACAGGGGATTATTTCCTCGTTGAAGGCGAGAATTTAATTTTTCCAGAAAACAATTATTTCTCAATGTACTCACTCAGTGCACTACTTCCATTATTACCAGCTAAACAAAGACCATTACATGAAAATGACTGGATGTTATCGGACGCGGTTATCGCCTGTCCTGACCCGCATTGTGGCGCTGCATTTAAAATTACACGAACAAATCAACGCTTATTTTCGCATGCTGAAACAACCGTCGTCCCATTAGCCAAAGATTTAAAGGAGTCAAACAATGATTAAAAAAATCGAACTCGCACCAGATTATGAAATTACCCCCGTTTTAAATGGCCTCTGGCAACTATCGCGTGGTCACGCCCTTGACGGCGACTTAGACCAACAAGATATTCAAAAGGCTTTCAACTTACTAGCCGGACGAGGCTTCACGACCTTTGACCTAGCCGACATTTATATTGGCGCGGAAGACGCACTCGGAAAATTTTTACGTACCCTAGAAGGCCACTCAACCCTAACTAAACACGACATTCAAATCCACGAGAAGTATGTACCCGATTTAGATATCTTAAAAACAGTCAGCTTCCAAGACACCGAACGCATTGTTGACCGCAGCTTACAAAAATTAGGCCGCGACTATATCGACTTAATGCAATTCCACTGGTGGGATTACGAAATCGACCGTTACGTAGATGTCGCTTATAATTTAGTGAAATTACAAGAGAAAGGTAAAATTCGCCATATTGGGGTAACTAACTTCGATACCAAGCACCTTAAAAAATTAGTGGATGGTGGCATTCCAGTGATTTCTTGCCAAAGTCAATATTCACTATTTGATCGCCGACCAGAAAAGCAATTACTCGAATATTGTATGAGTGAAGATATTAGTCATATTTGTTATGGGACAATAGCTGGAGGCTTTCTATCTGAGAAGTATTTAGAGCGTGAACAGTTTGAACCAGAAACACGTTCACAAGTAAAATATCTACAAATTATTGAAGAAACTTTAGGCTATGAAGGTTACCAACAATTATTAGTAATACTCAAAGAAATTGCGGATAAATATCAAGTAAGCATCGCCAATGTCGCAAGTCGCTATATTCTTCAACAAGATGGCGTTGCCGGTGTGATCATCGGGACACGCTCAAGTCGCCATGTTGAGAGTAATGCGCAAATATTTGAATTTGAATTGACAGAGGCTGATTTAGAACGGATAAAAACATTTGTTAGTCAATTTCCGATGATTGAAGGAGATGCTTATGAAGCCGAAAGAACACCTGATTCTGTCTTTAGAAGTATTATCCGTATGAATGAAGCTGAAGGGGAATAAGAAAAACGGAGAGTGAAAAATGAAACATGAAGCAAAACAACCAACGATTAAATTTCAAGGGAGCCAGTATTTGGCATTAAGTCCCGTTATCATCTTTTTGATAATCTGTATGATTTTCTTTATTGGCTTAAAAGCCTTTGAAATGCATGCATTAGCTGCTGGCGCGTTTGTCAGTTTGCTGATTAGCGCCTTATTCGTCAAACCGGATTCTTATGATGCCTTTTGGAATGCGGTTGTCGAAGGGGCCAAAGAATCTGTACCAGTGGTCATTTTGTTACTTATTATAGGTATGTTTTCCAGTATGATTAGTTCAGCGGATATTTCGAGTGGTTTTGTTTGGTTGGCCGGCCAGTTCAATGTTTCAGGTGGCTTATTTACAGCGATGACTTTCCTATTTGTGGCCTTAATTGCCACCGCGACAGGGTCGTCACTGGGGACGATGTTTACTTGTTTTCCTATCTTTTTCCCAGCCGGTGTTTTACTCGGATCTAACCCAGCAGCTCTAACTGCCGCAATTACGTGTGGCGGGATTTTTGGCGATAATTTAGCACCCATTTCTGATACAACCATTATTTCAGCCAGCACACAGTATTATAATAACCGAACTGGAACAGTCGGTATCGGAGAAGCGGTGCTAGTGCGTTTTAAATATTGTTTAATTGCCGGTATCTTTACTTTTCTCATGTTTATGTTCGTTGGAGATAGCGGTGAAGGAGTGTCTTCGTCAGTTGGTGGGATGATTGAATCAAATCCGCAGTCATTAATTATGTTAATTCCAATTGTTGTCATGTTAGGAATATCAATTAAACATGGGTCGATGTATCTAGCAATTACAGCTGGATTAGTGGTAGGTATTGTCATTGGTCTGGTTTCAGGCATCTTTGTTCCAGCTGATATTTTGTCTGTTGTTGACGGCGCACCAACTGGATTCTTAACCGATGGTGTGGCTAATATGATGGGGATTACAGTGTTAGTAATGTCAGTTTACGGGATTATGGGTGTGTTAACCGAAGCAGGTTTACTGGATATGATGATTAACCATATTTTAAATAGTAAATTATCACAGACGGTTCGTGGAACTGAATTAGTAATGTTAATCGGAATTAATATCACAACGATGATTTTTGGTGGCGTTACTTCTGCTTCAATGACCACTTTTGGTAAAATCCAAAATGAACTAGGAAAACGCAAAAATATTCATCCAGCACGCCGTTCCAACTTATTGGATGGTGGTGCGAATAGTTTAGGCGTTACTATTCCTTTCTTATCCGTCTTTGTTTTTATTGGATCACAGTTAACCGCTGGATATGAAGGAATTGCGCAAGTAAGTGTGACACAATTAAGTGGCTATATGTTTTACTCATTTGCGCTCTTTGCAGTCTTATTGTTTTCAATCTTAACAGGCTGGGGCCGGGACTATGAAGGAAAAGACGGCGCACGAATCTCACAAAAAGAGTATGAAGCAAATGGCGCAGTAGCTTCAGATTCGATTTAGAATACATAAAATAATGCCGTCCGAGTTCTATTCGGACGGCTTTTTATTATTTTAATAAGGCCATTAGTTGCCGGCTTCCGGCATCGATTTCTGACTCACTTAATTTTTTACGTTTTCTCACATATTGCCGAATTCGTAAAATCTCTTCCGGCCAAGAAGGAGTGCCTGTTACCCATTCTAATGCACCTGGTCCGTCAGTTTCAAATAACAAACGGTCATAGGGAATGCGGTCAATAATCGCATCGGTTAACTCAGAATGTTCCGCATCTACTGAAATGGTAAAGAAGCAATCAAGTATTAAAAAATCTTCAATTAAGTCTAATGGACCGCTATACCAATGGATAATTTGGTTTTTCAGTTGGTATTTTTGAAGCAGCGTTAATACTTCGCGTTCCGCGCCTTTCGTATGAATATTGCAGATTTTATGATGCGCCTTTGCTTCTTGTAGAAAATATTCAAACACTTCTAACTGTTTAGGATATGCTGAAGCGTCTTCTGCCCAATGAAAATCGAGGCCAATTTCTCCAATGAAATCACAGTCCTTGATATATGACTCAAGACCTTGGTAGGACGTTTCCGGAGTTACTTGCCAGGGATGGATACCGAACCCTTTCAAAATTAAAGGGTGATCGGGTATCGTTTCATAATCAGCAGCCGATTCACTTACGGCAAGTGTCGTCATTTCCAAACGCTCGATTTCACGAATGGCCTCGTCAGTTGAGGGATAGTGCGACAAGTGGTCGTGGGCGTTGAGAAGCATTAATTTTTCACCTCGAATAATTGTTTTGATTGGCGGTAAAGTAGTAAGAGTACAAGGCCGGCGACGATGGTTGTCACAATAACCGATCCGCCATTAAATACGAATGAATAGAAGCGGACGGACCAGCCTTCGGGGGCGAATTGGCCCCAATAGTAGACGCCGGTAATGTAGTGCCAGAAATAGCGGGCGGTGGTTCCAATGAGTGTGCTCATTATAATAAGGAATCCAGCGCGTTTTGTGTTTCCGGATAGGGATGCCTTTTGAAATGCGGGTGCGACTAATCCAGCAAAGCCATTAAAGAAAAAAGCGACCGGGTAGTCTAGAAATAATTGCATTGGGTGGATAATTGAAGCGCCACCGAGAATGATGGTTAAAACGCCCCATAGTAATCCTGAGAATAAGCCCGCTTTTAACCCGCGGCGTAGTGCGATAAGCGTCATTGGAATCGCCCCTAACGCGATATCAAAACCGACACCTTGAATTGGGATGAAAGACACTACAACCGCGACCACTGCCATCATGGCAGCTTCTAAATAAACATTAATTGGACTTTTTTGCATAAAAATACCCCCTTTATATTAAACAAAGGAGGCTTAAGGTTATTATCTAAGCTCGCAATCCCTCCGCACGCACTAACGTGATCAGGTGATAAGAGTCCCGAAAATACATTCAGTCTCAGTCACTTAAGTGACTCCCCTTTGCTGTATATTAGATAATACTGTTAATTGATTGCGGTGTCAAGCTTTATAATAACTCGATTTGGTCAGGTGTTGGCTGACTGACAATTCCGTCTCGTGTTAATTTTGTTAAGGTACGGCTAAATGTTTCTTGAGACATACCTAAATAAGATGACAAGTCTTTCTTTGTTGATGGTAATTTGACAAGATTTGTCCCTTGTTTTTCTGCTTGATTTTCCAAATACTGTAGTAGGCGGTCTCTTGCTGATTCTCCAGTTAAGGCCATGACATGTTCTTGGGTGTTTTCTAAACGATTACTTAGAACCGATAATAGTTCTAAGGCAATTTGTGGATTTTGGGCCACAATTGTTTGGAAATCGCTTTGTTGTAAGAGGCAAACGGTTGTATCTTCAATGGCAACAGCATAGTTATTGCTAGTTTGTTGGTGGAACAAAGCTTGTTCACCAATAAAGTCGCCGGCTTGTAAAATAGAAATCGTATGCTCTTTTCCTTCACTTGAAAGACGGTAAATTTTAATCGAACCTCTTTGAATTAAAAAGAGGGTATCACGAATATCCCCAGCACGGTATAAATGTTCGCCAGGTTTTAACTTTTGTTCCTTTACTTCTTGTTTGATTAACATAAATTGACTTGTTTCCAAAGATTGGAATAAAGGCATAGTGTTAATGCAATAATTATAAACTTCACTTGATGGTGTTTTCAAAGGCTCTCCTCCTTCTTCATTTAATAGTATAACATGAAGTGGCTGTTTTTGATGGATGGTTTTTTATTGTTTTCTTGTCAACCTAGTATTGAAACAAGGTGACATGAAGAGTATAATGGTCACAAATATAAAAAGGAGGGCGTTCATGTCACTGAGAAGTCAAATTATCCAACGGCTAACAGAAAGTAGCCAGGGTATTTCGGGGCAAAAATTAGCCGATGAATTTAATGTATCAAGAAATGCTATTTGGAAAACAATCCAACAACTAAAAGAGGACGGCTATCAAATAGAAAGTGACCGCGTCAATGGTTACCGCTTGGAAGAAGTTTCTAAACAAATTGACCCGGCTTTAATTAAACCAGTCCTTCCTGACTTAGTCACCGAATATCAACCAGTTGTCACCTCAACGAATGATTTAGCGAAAGAATATATTATCGCCCATCCCAGAGATAATTATTTACTAATGGCCGATAAACAAACGGCTGGAAGAGGCCGCCGCGGGAAATCATTTCAATCGGATTTAAGTCGGGGGTTATATTTCACATTGGCTTACAAAATTGGGACCCATTTACCAGTAGAGCAGTTACCACTTGTGACTTTATTAGCAGCAACATCAATGGCTCAGTCGCTTGAAGAGTATTTACCGGAAGAAGTGAAAATTAAATGGGTCAATGACTTGTTTTACCAACAGCGAAAAGTTGCCGGTATTCTAACGGAAGTAACAATGGACTTAGAATCAGCTTCCACTTCCCACATTGTTATTGGTATTGGTCTTAACTTAGCAGGGGCTTTCCAAGAACAAGACGAAGCGGTTCAACAAGTAGCTGGAACGATTTTCGGTGAACAATTACCGGAAGATTTTAATCCCAATGATTTGATCAATCTATTCCTAGCTCAGTTTAATTATTATTTTAGTCATTTTAACGAGAAACGTTTTATGACAGAATATGAAAAACGCTTGTTAGGATTGAATTATCAGTTAGATTACTCCCTAGACGGACGCCAAGAAACAGGAATTATTCGTGGAATTGATCAAGACGGGCATCTACTCATGGAGAATAAATATGGCGTTATAGAGTCACTTTATGGGACTGATTTATCATTTACATCCGCGCAATTTATCAAGAAAGGAATCAAATAAATAATGAAAGCAAAAGATATTACACTCGTCGCTCTAATGGTTGCCTTACTAGCAATTTGTTCGCAGTTAAGCATCCCAATTCAACCCGTTCCAATAACACTACAAACTTTAGCAGTCTTAATGATTGGATTCTTACTCACACCTCGAAATGCTTTCTTAGCGGGGGCGATTTACATGATTTTAGGTTTGATTGGTTTACCTGTCTTTGCTGGATTTAGTGGCGGTTATCAATCTTTTATTAGCCCAGCTTTTGGCTTTATTATTAGCTTTATGTTTGCGGCTGGGTTAGGTGCTTGGTATTTAAAAGGAAAAACAGGCCTGACGCATTATATTGTTGCTGGATTAATCATGACGGCGGTCACTTATTTAATCGGTATTCCATACATGGGTATGGTTTTAAATGGCTTTAATGGAGCAAGTATGTCATTTTACCAAATATTAATGGCAGGTTTAATTCCCTTTATACCAGGGGACCTAATTAAACTTGCTTTAGCAGTGGTATTGGCTAAACAATTACGACCAAGATTAGTTGATCACCGTATTTAATAACGATGCAAAAAACTTCCCGAATGAAAATTCCGGGAAGTTTTTTTAATATGTCTAGAATTCGACAGTATCGCCATCTTCTGGAATGTGCAATTGATCAACAAAATGATTTTGCTTAGCTACCGCCAATAAATCATCTTTTGAAGTAACCCAGTGGTTTACTGCTTCCATATGTGTCGCTACAATATCAGCTTCGGGTGCGTGTTGTTGGAGTAATTTTAAGTCATTATCATCCATAATTAGACGCCCATTTTCAAAAGCATTACCGCCCAAGTTCGCAATAATCACTTCAGGATGATGTGTGTCAATGGCTGCTTCTACGCCTTCAAACCAAATTGTGTCCGCAGCTAGATACACGGTCTTCTCTGCTTGATTTTTAAAGACAATTCCCATAACGTCTGTCACGAAACCAAATTCAATTAAAGTATTTTTAGCGTCTTCAGTTGCATAGTGTAAAGTTTCAGTGCGCGTCAGTTCGACATCGCCGAAAGTTTTGCTTTCTGGTATAATTTTAACATTCGTAAATCCGCTCTCTTCAACTAACTTTTTATCCCCTTCATGTTGCACGAAAAATGGAATATCTTTTCTGATCGCTTCAGCAGCCGCTTCGTCCCAGTGGTCAATGTGCGAGTGCGTCAAAATTACAGCCTCAACCCCGTCAACAATTTCATCAATCGATACAGGAAGACCCTTAATCGGATTATCCTCAGTATTATCAGTAGCAGAAGGGAAAGATGTGTATGCCCCTTTGTCCGAAAACATCGGATCGATTAAAAATCGACTTCCACCATAGTCGAGAACAATTGTCGCATTACGAATCTGTTTGATTTTCATAAAAATCCTCCTATTCAAATTAATCTCACCTTAACCTTAACACTTTCCACCTCACTTACAATTAAAACGACTCACTGAACTTTTTGAAAAATATGGTTTAGATAAATTTGATATTAACTGCGATTAAAATATCCCAAAATTAAGTTGCTCAATTTCTTCCGGTCGCCTACAATATCAAAAAGGAGGAGAAAACAATGAGTCACAAAATTTCAAATAAAAAACCATGGTTTATCGGCGTTCTAGCGGGTGTCTTAATTGGTATTATTATTGCATTATTTAGATTATCAATTACATTATTGAGTACGCAATTTAAACTTTTCATTGTGTATGCTAAAAATACTTACACTTTTGGTTGGCCATATTTATTGGTGATGGTCTTAATTGGCTTCTATGTTACCTTTGCGGTCAAACAAGAAGGAAACATAGGTGGCTCAGGCGTTCTCCAAGTCAAATTAGAATTAGAAAGTGATTTAGAACTAGACTGGCGGAAAGTTTTATTTTATAAATTAACAACCATGATTCCGTCCCTAGCTTCAGGGATGGCAATTGGTCGAGGAGGACCTTCGATTCAATTAGGAGCAACAGTCGGCTCAGCCGTTTACCAAAATGCGAATCTCACCCATGAAGAAAAAACTTATCTTTTTGCCGGTTCGGCAGGAGCAGGAATGGCAGCCACTTTCAATGCACCGATTGCTGGTATTTTATTTGTTTTCGAAGAGTTTTTACGACATAGTTCAAGGCAAATTGTTTATTATATCGGCATTCCCATTGTCACCGCGACAATTACGAGTACTTTGATATTAGGCAATGACCCAGTTATTCCTTTAGAAAACTTTGAACGGGTTAGTGATTTTAATTTACCTGCTATTATTTTATTAGGTATTATCATGGGAGTATGTGGGGCCTTGTTCAATAAAGCGATTATATATGGTAAGCATTTATTTAAACGGCTGGAATTGCCATTAGTCATTCAATATACATTACCCTTTCTTTTTTCCGGAGCGATGATCCTCTATGATATGAATTTATTCGGAGCGGGAGATACATTGATTCCTTTGCCGTTGGAAGGGAATGTGCCGATTCAAGTATTGATTTATTATTTGATGGCGAAATTAGTGATGTTTCTATTTAGTTTTACAGCAGGGATTCCCGCCGGTATGTTCTTCCCGCTCCTTTCAATCGGTGCTTTAATAGGAAATATTTATGGTAGCTCACTGGCGGTTGTTTTAGGTGGTCCGGACCTCGCGATAATGCATTATTCATTGATGGCAATGGCCGCTTTCTTTGCGACTATCGTTCGTGCACCACTGACAGGTATTATTTTAGTCATCGAGATGACGAGTGCACCTGTTTCATGGACTTTGCCGGTCTTATTAGCTGCTTATACTGCTGACATCACCGCCGAATGGCTGGGGAGCGACCCGATTTATGACAGTTTGATGGAGTTATTGTTAGGCGTGAAACCAACAGAATTGTGATGATAGTTTAGCTTGCGTGTCCAGAGGGATTGCTGTCTAGAAGCCAGCTGTCCAGGCGTGATTTTTGTCTAAAGACATGTGTCTGGGGTATGGTGGTCGGTTTAGTTGGTATTTTGGGTTTGCGGTTTTCAGTATAATTGTAAAAAATGAAGAATAGTGAAAAATATTCGCCGAAACTTTTCAGTATAGACGAACTTTATTGGAATAGTGAAAGATATCCGGGGATATTTTTCACTATTTTTTGAATGGCTTTTGTATTGAAAAATGGCGGTCTGTTTTAAAGATGTTTTGGGATAGAGTTTCTTAACTATTGAGGTTGGATGGAGTAAAGAAAACTTTTGGCTTTATATTTTCTTAACTATTGAGGTTGGGTGGAGTAAAGAAAACTTTTGGCTTTATATTTTCTTAACTATTGTGGTTGAGTGGAGTAAAGAAAACTTTAAGCTTTATATTTTCTTAACTGTCGCAGTCGATTGGCGTTAAGAAAACTTTCCCCTAAAAAGCCGAACTAGACTGATACTCATAAACTACTCAAATAATCTATAGATTTGGTATTCCTACAACAAACAGTGGGGTTAGATGAGAGTCGCCTCAGCGACTCTACCTCTTTGAAATAAAATGGCGCTTTTCGTTAAGCGAAAAGCCACCTTATATAAGTTGTACTTTTCGACTGAAGTCGAAAAAACATTTAAAAAAGGTAGAAGTCAATTTCTGGGGAAATTGACTGGATTAAATTCCGCAGTTTGTTTTGGGATGGGAGAACTGTGGTTGATTAGTGAGGTGAATTACTTTCTACTATATAATTTAATCTCTGACCTAATAATCTGGTAGAAGGTGTGTGTCCAGCTGATGGGACCATTTTACCAACCTACTCCCTCGCCAATACTTCTCACATATCTGGTAACTATTCTGTCACAAACGCGCCACAATGCGCCAATTTCCCCGCAATAAATATATTATTGCAATTCGAGATAATTTACATTAAATTAACTTTAAATTTACATTCGAACGTTATAATGAAGGCAGAAAAATATAAGGGGAGTGTAATTGTGAAATTATCATTTAAGAAAATTGTTTCATTATTCATGGCTTTAGCTGTTGTCTTTGGAGGATTAACAACACCATTTACAGTAAAAGCTCAAGACGAAGAACCTTTAGTCGTCCAATTTGTTCCAACAAATAACGACGGATCAATGGAAGCTCAAGCAGAACCATTTGCCGCTTACTTAACAGAACAATTAGGACGTCCAGTAGAAGTAACACTTGCAACAGACTACTCAACAATCGTAGAAGCAATGGCTTCAGGACAAGTTGACTTAGGGATTATGCCACCAGCAGCTTATGTACAAGCGCGTGACTTAGGTGCAGCAGAAGCAATCTTAACATCAGTATTAGGTGCTTATGACGAAGAAACGGGTGAACCAGTTGAAGGTGAAACAACAGGATCATTTAAAGCAGAAATCATCGTTAGAGCAGATAGCGACATGGAAACATTAGAAGATTTAAACGGTAAACGTATCGCAACACTAAGCCCAACTTCAGCATCAGGATATATCTACCCAGTTGCTGAAATGAAAGCAGCCGGTATTGACGTAACAAGCGACGTAACATTAACGCCAGTTAACGACATCCCATCTGAATTAACATCAGTATTAAATGGCCAACAAGATGCCGCATTCTCATTCGAAGGAACACGTCATGTATTTAACGACGCATTCGAAGAAGACTTAACTGAAGAATTACGCGTTTTATACTTATCTGAAGGCGACATCCCGAACGATGCCATCGCAGTTAACCCAGAAATGGACGCGGAATTAGTCGAACAAATCAAAGAAGTATTCCTAAACATGAGCGAAGATGAAGCAGGACAAGAAGCAATGTCAATGTGGTCACACTTAGGATACACAGAAGCTCAAGAAGAAGCTTACGACACAGTAGCGGAATACACACAACAAGCCGCTGAATAATAGCTAACACATAACAAACACATAGTAATCCTAATGGACCCGTTTCATTAGGATTATTATCTTTTAGGGAGGAAAGTATGATTGAATTTATCAATGTATCAAAGCGCTTCGATAATGGCGTCCTTGGTTTAAACAATGTTAATCTAAAAGTTGAAGATGGAGAATTTGTTGCGATTATCGGACTCTCCGGGGCTGGTAAAAGTACGCTCCTTCGAAGTGTAAACCGTTTAAATGATATAACTGAAGGTGACATAAAAATTAACGGCGTTTCGATTACAAATGCATCAGCCCGAGAAGTCCGTCAAATGCGCCGTAATATCGGAATGGTTTTCCAACAATTTAATTTAGTAAAGAAAAATACGGTTCAAAAAAATGTTCTAACAGGACGACTAGGTTATTACAATTGGTTTCAAACATTACTCGGGCTATTTTCGAAAGAAGACTATGAACGCACTGAAAATGCCTTAGAACGAGTCAACTTATCCGACAAATTAAAAGTCCGCTCAAGCTCACTCTCAGGTGGGCAACAACAACGTGTGTCAATCGCTCGAACCATTGTACAAGAAGCAGAAATTATCTTAGCCGACGAACCAGTGGCTTCACTTGACCCAATTACATCACACACAGTAATGGGAGACTTTAAGAAATTAAATGAAGAAATGAACCGCACGATTTTAATTAATATTCATTCCATTGATTTAGCGCGCCAATATGCCTCGCGCATTGTTGGGATGCGTGCAGGTGAAATTGTCTTTGATGGGCCAACCCATGAAGCAACCGACGAACGACTCAGTGAAATTTATGGTGCATCAATCTTTGATGACCAAGAATAGGAGGTCTCAAGAATATGTCTTTAAAAGATACCATTCATGATAGTCTCCCATTAAAATTAGCTATTACCGCCGTCATATTAATCTTAATCGTTTTATCAGGTTCGATTGTTGATGCTGATTTTGGTGAAGTTATCGAAAATGCTGGTCAAGCTCAAATTTTCTTAACCCAATTTCTAAAGCCTGAATGGTCTTACTTTGGTGACCTAATCGAACCCATGATTGCGACTTTGGCAATGTCAGTAGCAGGAACTGTGTTAGGTGTCATTTTTGCGATACCAGCAGCTTTCTTAGGAACTGAAATTGTCACCCGCAACAAAGTAGTCACTATGATTTTCCGTGCTTTCTTTAGTTTAATTCGTACGATTCCAAACCTATTACTCGCTGCAATTTTTGTAGCAATAGTTGGTATCGGCGAATTTACTGGAGTACTCACGATCGCAGTTTTTACCTTTGGTATGGTCTCGCAATTAGTATTCGCCGAAATTGAAACCATTGACCTTGGCCCGATTGAAGCCAACGAATCGGTTGGAGCAACGCGATTTCAACTCGCAGTAACCTCTGTTTGGCCACAAGTTCAAACTGCCGTTTGGCAATATGTTTTCTATGCCTTTGAAGTAAATGTCCGCGCCTCAGCAGTGTTAGGATATGTTGGAGCGGGAGGTATCGGTGTCACATTAAACACCGCATTAGGCTTTAGACAATACGGGCGTGTGAGTTTAATTATTTTATTCATTTTAGTCGTTATTTTCTTAGTCGACTGGCTATCGAATTATATGAGAGAGGAAGTGTTATAAATGGCAAAACAAAAGAATCATAAATGGTTAATGATTGTTATTTTGCTGATAACTATCGCCTCATTCATCTATATTGACTATTCAAGTTTAGCTTATCTTTCAGGGGAGTATATTGTTTCAATTCTCCAAGGCCTTTTCCAACCCGATTGGACTTATGTCTACACGCCCGGTTCAGGAGAAGATTTGCTCAGTTTAATGTTGGATACCGTAGCCATTGCCTTTTTCGGGACAATTATTGGTGTCGTTTTATCGATTCCATTTATTTTACTCGGCGCTTATTCTTTATGGGGCAAATTTAAAATTGTCCCACGTATTACGCGCGGTTTCCTGAATGTCTTACGTGCCATTCCGACTTTGATTTATGCGATCCTTTTCGTGCGAATTGTTGGGCCCGGCGAATTCGCCGGAGCGCTCGCGATCGGCGTCCAAATGGTTGGTATGCTAGGTAAACTAATCGGCGAAGCAATGGATAATATCGACGACACACCCGTTGAAGCAATGGAATCAGTTGGTGCGTCATCCTTCCAAGTATTCCAATACGGACGCCTAGCTCAAGTCATGCCAGTTGCCGCTTCGCACACAATCAACCACTTTGAAATTGCGGTTCGTAGCGCGACAATTTTAGGACTAGTCGGAGCCGGAGGTATCGGCGCGCCCATCATTTTTGCACTTCAAGCGCGTAACTGGGGCCGTGTCTCAATCATCCTACTCGCAATTATCATCGTAGTTGTATTAATCGATCAGTTAAGTACTTTTATTAGAAAGAAATTGAAATAAAATGGAAGAATTACATATTTTTAACACGACAGACGTGCATGGTGAGTTAAACGAAGGTTTTTTCGGGGCCGTTCAAATGATGGACGATTATCCTTCGACACTTCGCATAGATAATGGCGACTTTTTCGCGGGTCGCCCTTTCGCGACCTTTGGTCGGGTAAAAGGTGGCAAATCACCTCTGGTCCAAACTGCGAACGAAGTGAGTTATGACGCAATGATACCAGGCAACCATGACTTCGATTATGGGATTGACTGGTTGAAAAAACAAGTGAAGTATTTAGATGCTGAGTATCTTTGCGCCAATGTTTATGATGCGGATTGGGATTTGTTATTCAAGCCTTATAAGGTCATTGAAAAAGCCGGGATGAAAATTGGTGTAGTCGGTCTTGTAACTGAAGCATTAAATCAATTAATTCCTGTTAAGTATCACTCGGACATTCGCACGCGTCCAGTAAATGACGTGTTGCCAGCTGTTTTGAAAGAATTATCTTACTGCGATTTAATTATTGTGGCCTATCATGGAGGTCTAACCCGTGACCCAAATACAGGGGCAGTGTGGAGCTATTCGTCTCTGGAAGATAATGCATATGAAATTGTGAGTCGTTATCCAGAAATTGATGTTCTTATTTGCGGGCACCAACATTTTATTAATAGTGGTACACATCCAGAACTTGGGACAGCAATTGTCCAACCTGGAAGCCATGGCCAAGCAATGGGCCATCAAATGGTAGTAGACGGGCAAATTGTATCAAATCAGATTCATGAGTTTTCGGATACAGAAGACCACTATCCCAAAGGTTACTATAAATGGTTAAGTAAGCCGATTGATTTAGAGAAAGTGGATAAATATATTAGCAAACGCTATAAAGCTGATTTGATTTTTGTAGACTATCATGCCGCAACCATTGGCGAACTCGCAGCTGAAATGGATCACCCATTCCCGTTAGGCCGCTATTTGATTAAAGGATTTGAACTAATTGAGTTAGGTTTAATTGAAGGGGTAAAGGACGAGTTGAAACTCTATTCTGTGATTGCTTCTCCTGGACTTATTCCAACGACTTATTTGGTCAAAGATTATTTAATAAATCTTTTTAGTGATGTAATGACGGAAATTAGTGTTAAGTAGAAGATTGAGTATGTTGGATATGAGAAGTTTTTTGAAAATCAAAACCTTCTAAATAATTGACAAAGCGCCAGTGTCTGCTTATATTGTGAGACTTTGCTGTTTCGTATAACAACTATCCTTTTTTCTGTGAGAAGTTATACGTTCGTATAACTTCTGTGATTTTAGAGCCGCGACTTTATACGATATCGCTGTTTCGTATAACTTCTGTGATTTTAAAGCCGCGACTTTATACGATATCGCTGTTTCGTATAACTTCTGTGATTTTAAAGCCGCGACTTTATACGATATCGTTGTTTCGTATAACTTCTGTGATTTTAAAGCCGCGACTTTATACGATATTGCTGTTACGTATAACTTCTGTGATTTTAGAGCCGAGTCTTTATACGATATCGCTGATTCGTATAACTTCTGTGATTTTAAAGCTGCGACTTTATACGAAATCACTGTTACGTATAACTTCCGTGATTTTAAAGCTGCGACTTTATACGATATTGCTGTTACGTATAACTTCTCTGATTTTAGAGCCGCGACTTTATACGACATCGCTGATTCGTATAACTTCTCTGATTTTGAAGCCGCGACTTTATACGATATCACTGTTTCGTATAACTTCTGCGATCTGAGAGTCGAGTATTTATTCGATATCGCTGTTTCGTATAACAACTAGCTTTTTTTCTGTGAGTCTTTATACGTTCGTATAACTTCTCTGATTTTAGAGCCGCGACTTTATACGATATCACTGTTTCGTATAACTTCTGCGATCTGAGAGTCGAGTACTTATACGATATCGCTGTTACGTATAACTTCTCTGATTTTAGAGCCACGACTTTATACGATATCGTTGTTTCGTATAACTTCTGCGATCTGAGAGTCGAGTACTTATACGATATCGTTTATTCGTATAACTTCTATGATTTAACCAGCACGTATTTATACGCTTCATAGTGTTACCACACTAAACAAAAAGCTGATTTGTGAATTAACGCAAATCGGCTTTTTATTCGCACATAAATTCAATTGACAATGATCCCACTAACTGCAATAGTAAAGCTAAGAGGTGAGAGACATGTTAACACAAAGAAATTGGGCCCCGATTGTATACCGACGACTCAATGAAGTGATCCAAAAACACAAAACAAATCCAGCCAAACCTAAATCAAAAAGACCATATGTTGTCTTTGATTTCGATGACACAACCATTATTCGTAATGTCCAAAAGGGTGTGATGATTTATATGATGGAAACCCTCAGCTATAAATTGACACCCGAAGAATTTTCAGAAATATTAAACTCTATCCAACCTACTGATTCAAATGCAGAGTGGTTACCCAATACAACAGCCGCAGATCTAATCGCAGATATTCTATCTGAATATGAATGGCTTTATAGACATTATATAAACAGCTCAAGTCGCACCCTCACTATAGAAGAAGCTCGTCAAACGCAGGCTTTCCATAATTTTCGGGCTAAATTATATTATTTTCATACACAAGCATCCAAGCGCTACTCACGCCTAGCTGGTCAGCCTTGGGTGACTTACTGGTTTGTCAATTATGACACCAAAGAATTTGAAGACTACTGTTTTCAAGCCTTTGGTTGGTTAACTAAACAACCTTTTGAACTGTATACTTTCCAATCAGATGATTCGGGAAGGGCAGGAAAAGTTACTGTAAATTATACAAGTGGCTTAACTTTTCCGGAAGAAACGAAGGAATTGTATGATGTCTTGGTGGAACAGGGGTTTGAAATCTATGTCATTTCAGCGAGTCCGGTCGACATCGTGAGAGCGGCTGTGAAATATGGGGGATATCCAGTTCCGCCCGAAAATATTTACGCGATTCAATATGAATATACACCTGATGGACGGATTACGAACAAATTAGATGCCAAATTTATAGTCAGTAAAAATGAAGGTAAGACGGAAATTATCCAAAAACACATTCAGCCAAATCACGAAGGAATAGCGCCGGTAATGGTTTTCGGAGATAGTATGGGTGACTTTGATATGATGGTAAATCTTGAAGGGGTTGAATTATCGGTGCTATTTAACCGCGTCTTCGATGACCAAACACAGGATATTATTCGTGAAAGTGTAGCCAGCAATAAACGCTTTGTCGTTCAAGGGCGAAATGAACTAACAGGGCAATTGAATCCAGGAGCAGAAACTGTATCAATTAAAACACAACAAACTTCTTTATATTATGAAAACAGACGGTAATTGTCCGTTTTTTTATGGAATTTAATCTACCCAAAGGTGACAGGTCAGATGTAAAATGTTAGATAACCTCACAATAATTAGAGTTTAATTAAGCTAAAAGGTTGATTTTTAGAATCTTTTAATTTAGAATTCTAATTATGAGATGTAAATGAGAAAAACACAAGGTTTATTTGTTATGAATTTTAACACATGCGGTGGATTCCTCAGTCTCAAATTTTAAATGCAAAGTATCCCTGGATATAATTTGGAGGAAAATTTATGAAGAAGATGAGGAAATTATTACTCACTATAATCAGTCTGGTTATGGTGTTGGTGACTTTTGGTGGTCTAACTAGTAGCATAACGGCACAAGAAAAAGAGTATACAATTGGTATTGACGGGACATTTGCGCCATTTACTTATGTAGATGAAGCAGGGGAATTTAAAGGAATTGATATTGATATTTTTAAGGCAATTGCCGAAGACCAAAATATAAATTATACTTTCCAACAAATGTCATTCTCGGGTGCATTACAAGCTCTAGAAGCAAATCAGATCGATGGGATGATTGCCGGAATGGCGATTACACCGGAACGAGAAGAAGCGTTCACTTTCGCAGATTCTTATTATGAAGGCGGGAATATGTTTGCGGTGCGAGCTGATTCAGAGATTACAAACCTTGAAGAATTAGAAGGTAAAACTGTTGCGGCTAAAACAGGAACAAAAGGTTTACAAATTGCGGAGGATTATCAAGATGAATATGGTTATGACATTACTATTTTTGAAGATTCAGCCAATATGTATGAAGCCGTAATGGTAGGCCATGCTGACGCAACGATTGAAGTAACAGCCGTAATGGCATTCGCCATTGCAACAGGCCAAGTTGATTTAAAACAAATCGGCGACGACGTGGATCCGTCACAAATGGGATTTGCGATTAATGATGATGCCAACCAACCTTTAGTTGACCGCTTTAACGCAGGACTGGCAAATATTCGAGCAAATGGCACTTACGATGCGATTTTAGAAGACTATTTAGGGGAAGAAGCAATTCAAACTCAAACAGAAGATGCAGCCTCAGGTGATTTACTTGGGACAAGTATGCCAGCGTTACTCGATGGTTTGTGGACTACGATCTGGATTTCGGTTGTGACGATCTTAATCTCCACAATAATCGGTGGTATTGCAGGATTGATGAAAGTATCGGATAATAAATTAGCGAAAGGAATTGCCACAGCTTATGTTTATCTAATGCGTGGTATCCCAGTGTTAGTATTCGTATTCTTTGTCTACTTTGGTGTCGCACAATGGTTTGGTGTTAACTTCTCACCAGAAACCGCCGGTGTCGCGGCCCTCGCCATAAATACCGGGGCATATATTGCGGAAATTATCCGGGGTGGTATTGAATCAATCGCGCTGGGACAATCAGAAGCCGGTAGATCTCTGGGGTTAACTAAATCTCAAACAATGCAAAAAATCGTTTTACCACAAGCAATAAAAAATATGGTGCCGTCATTTATCAACCAATTCATTATGACTTTGAAAAATACTTCAATTTTATCAGTTATAGGTATCATCGAGTTAACACAAAGTGGTAAAATAATAATATCAAGAACATATCAATCAGGAAATATTTGGTTGATTGTTGGTGTTATGTATCTAATTCTGATAACATTACTAACAATACTCTCAAATTATGTTGAGAAGAAATACCTGAAATAAAAGGAGAAAATTATGACTGAACATATTTTAAATGTAACAAACTTAAAGAAAAGTTTCGGCGACAATGTCGTTTTAAAAGATATTAATGTAGACGTTAAAAAAGGGGAAGTAGTCTGTGTCATCGGACCATCAGGTTCAGGTAAATCAACTTTACTACGTAGTTTAAATGGCCTAGAAAAAATTGACTCAGGATCAGTCGTCTTCAATGGCACTGATATTACAGCAAAAGACACTGATATCAACAAAGTCAGAGAAAATATCGGAATGGTATTCCAACACTTTAACCTATTCCCACACATGACTGTCCTAGAAAATATCACACTAGCACCCAACGAATTAGACAAAGGCACAAAAGCCGATAACGAAGCTTTAGCGAAAAAATTACTCGACCAAGTAGGACTAGCCGATAAAGCCGACGCCTATCCAAACTCACTATCAGGTGGTCAAAAGCAACGTGTCGCAATCGCCCGCGCCCTAGCGATGCAACCAGCTATCATGTTATTTGACGAACCAACATCCGCCCTTGACCCAGAAATGGTCGGGGAAGTACTTGGCGTAATGAAAGAACTAGCCAAAGGCGGTATGACAATGGTTGTAGTAACCCACGAAATGGGATTCGCCCGCGAAATGGGTGACCGCGTTGTCTTCATGGACGGCGGCTACATCGTCGAAGAAGGCATACCAGAACAGGTCTTCGGCAACCCACAAGAAGCCCGTACACAAGATTTCTTAGCGAAAGTATTGTCTGTCTAACGAAAATAGAAAAAATAGCACACAAATCAGCGAACCAGTCCCGTGACTCGTCCGCTGATTTTTTTGTCCATCTAATTTGAAGTGTGGCTGATACTAATTAGACCGAAATGTGAGTTGTTTAGATAAAAAAGTTTAAACAAACACCAAAAACGGCAAAAGTGTTGGCTGTTTCAAACAAAAAACTAAAACAACCAACACCAATTATAAAGGTGAACAATATAGAGGTATGCGATATTTCTATGCAAACAAAAAAGCCCTCCGAGGAGAGCTTAAAGCAATTAGATAATCGCCATAATAATATAGTTAAGAATGAAAAGGAAAATCGACACCCAAATAATTGGATGCACCTCTTTAGCCTCGCCTTTAGCAGTTTTGATTAAACCATAGAAAATGAATGCAGCTGCAATACCATTTGAAATTGAGTAAGCAAGCCCCATGAAAATGCTGGCGAAGAAAGCAGGTACCGCTTCAGAGAAATCATCCCAATCAATTTCACGTAGCGAACTCATCATCATAATCCCCACCGCAATTAAAGCCGGTGCCGTCGCGTTTGCAGGCACAATACTAATCAGAGGTGATAAGAAAGCAGCTAAGATGAAACAAATCGCTGTGACAACTGAAGTCATCCCCGTACGACCACCGGCACCAATACCAGCAGCAGACTCAACGAAAGTCGTCGTATTCGAAGTACCCATAATCGCTCCGATAATCGTCCCAACTGAGTCACCGAATAATGCGCGCTCCATTTTCGTGTTTCCAGAACTATTCATAATTGAGTCTTCATCTTCTTGCGAGAAGATACCTGTTTTACGACCTGTTCCAATAAATGTCCCGACTGTGTCGAAAACATCCGCTAAACTGAAAGCAAACACAGTCATTAACATCAATGGAATACGTTCAGGCTGGCTAAATAATGACGGTAAACCTTCAGAAGTAAAAATGACGCCAAAAGTAGTGCCTAATTCTCTGAATGCGTCTACGATTGAATTATCCACTAATGAAATTTGAGAGAAATCAAAACCAGTTACGAAAAGTGTTAAAATTGTTGTCACAGTAATACCGAGTAACATTGAAATACGTGAACCACGCATGATTAAAAGTACAGTTAACATTAATCCAATCACTGTCACTAAAGTCGTCGTATCTGTAAAGTTCACTAAGGCTGGTAAAACACCACCGTTAGCAACTAATGTCCCAATCTCACCACTAGCGGCAGTTGTAGCTTCACCATTAATCGATAAAATATTTTCGTTACTTACTGTAAATTCAAATAAATTCGCATTTTTAAAACCAATATAAGCAATGAAAATACCAATACCTGCTGAAATACCATGTTGTAATGCCTCAGGAATGGCTGTGATTAAGACTTTACGAATGTTTGTAATCGTAATAATGACATTAAACACTCCACAGATGAATACCATCGATAATGCCTCTTGCCAAGTAAAGCCTAATGCAAAAACTACCGTATAGGCAAAAAAGGCGTTTAATCCCATACCGGGTGCCAGGGCGTAAGGGACATTTGCGTATAATCCAATAAATAATGTCGAGATTGCCGATGCAAATAAAGTCGCCAAGAATACCGCTTGTTGTGGCATGCCAGTTTGAGACAGGATAGCAGGGTTGACGAAAATGATGTATGACATCGCTAAGAATGTTGTAATCCCAGCAGAAATTTCAGTTGTCAGAGTCGTATCGTGTCCTTCAAAATCAAAATACTTTTCTAAAGATTTCATAGGTTCCTCCTAAATTTTGATGCCCTAATTATAGCCCAGGTAATTTTGAATGGCGAAAAATGATAAACATTTAATCTTCCTCAACTCGGAATGTTCGTGTTTTTGAGAAAGTGAGGGAGATGATTCCCGAAAAGAGCCTATATATGGTATAATGTGACAAGAAAGAAGGTGCTCTAAATGGTTAGAAAAGCTTTAGTTATTGGAGATGTTCATGGAATGATAGATCATTTGGAGCAACTCTTAAAACAATGGTCACCTGAAAGCGAACAATTAATCTTTGTAGGAGATTATATTGACCGCGGTGTGGATAGTCGTCAAGCATTGTTATTGGTTCATGAACTGACTTTACTTAAAGGAGCTGTAGCACTCCGCGGAAATCATGAGGCGATGTTGATTGATTATTTAAATAATCCACAAGACTATTGGACCCAGTATTATTTAAATAGTGGTAATACGACAGTGGCTGACTTATTGAATCTGCCGCTGGAAGAAATATCCCAAGAATCTGGCGAAGTGTATCAAAGAGAAATTTTAGAGAACTACCCATGGTTACTGCCTTGGCTTGAAAGTTTGCCATACTATACTGAATTTGGTGAGTTTATTATTGTCCATGCCGGCATTGACTTAGAAATCGAAGATTGGCGCGATTCCCCTCTGGATACTTTCCTATGGACGAGGGATGAATTTTTATCGGCCAATAATCAAACAGGACGGCCCATTATTTTTGGGCATACGCCGACGATTACGATTCAGCCGGAGGGCGGTCTATACGAAGGCCCGGATGGTAAATTTGGGATTGATGGCGGGGCTGTGTATGATTTGGCCTTGATTGGTTTGAAGATTACGCCTGATGCCGTTGACGAAGTGATTACGATCACGATTTAGAAGGAGAGAATTAATTGACAGAACAATTAACACCTGTATCATTTACACAAGAAATTAGTAAGCAATTGTCGATTCCAGCGAGTAAAGTCCAAGCGACTTTGGATTTGTTGGCTGAAGGCAACACGATTCCATTTATCGCGCGTTACCGAAAAGAGGTAACGGGGTCATTGGATGAGGTGCAAATTAACGACATTCAACAAACAAATCACCAATTTACGCAACTTCATGAACGTAAAGAGGATGTCATTCGTTTAATTGACGAGCAGGAAAAATTAACACCAGAATTAAAGGCGGATATTGAAAAGTCGACAACATTGCAACAAGTTGAAGACTTATACCGTCCATACAAACAAACGCGCCGTACTAAAGCAATGATTGCTAAGGAGCAAGGCTTAGAACCATTAGCAGAATGGTTATTAGCGGTAGAAGGCGACCAGGCACCACTAGAATATGCGGCGAGTTTTATTAGCGATGAAGTAGAATCGGCAGAAGAGGCACTTGCTGGTGCACATGAAATTATTGCAGAAATGGCGGGGAATGATGCAGCTTTCCGTGAATTCATCCGTAAGTATACGCGCTATAATGGCGTTTTAACAAGTAATGTTAAACCTAAAGCTGAAGACGAAAAACAAGTTTACCAAATGTACTATGACTATAGCGAAAAATACCACGGCGTCTTGCCACACCGCGTCTTAGCTTTAAATCGTGGGGAAAAAGAAGGGGTCCTCAATGTCAAAATCGAAGTAGCGGACGAACCGGCAGTTAATTATATGGTCAAAAATATGGTTGATGAAAAGGTATTGCCCCAAAAGCGTGAATTAGTCATCGCTGCGATCCAAGATGGGTATAAAAGATTTATTCAACCATCAATCGAACGTGAATTGCGTAATGATTTAACGGTTGTGGCTGATGAACAAGCGATTAATGTCTTTGGGGAAAACTTACGTAACTTACTTTTACAGCCACCTTTAAAAGGGCAAACAATTATGGGCTTTGACCCGGCATTTAGAACCGGTTGTAAATTAGCTGTCATCAACGAAACGGGACATGTTTTAGATAAAGGTGTCATTTATCCGCATAAACCAGCCAGCGGTAAACAACGTGCGGCCGCAGAACCAGCCTTGGTTGCGATGATTAAAGAGCATAATATTGATATTATCGCTATCGGTAACGGAACGGCCAGCCGTGAATCGGAACAATTTGTCAGCGAAGTTATTCAAAATAATGACTTAAATACGAAATTTATCGTAGTCAATGAAGCGGGGGCGTCTGTGTATTCAGCAAGTAAAATTGCCCGTGACGAATTCCCAGACTATGAAGTTGAAGAACGTTCGGCTGTTTCAATCGCTCGCCGTTTACAAGATCCGCTAGCGGAATTAATCAAAATCGATCCAAAAGCAATCGGAGTTGGTCAATACCAACATGACGTTTCACAAAAAGATTTAAATGAACAACTAGACTTCGTCGTTGATATTACCGTAAACCAGGTCGGGGTCGACATTAACACAGCCAGCGTGCAACTATTGCAACACGTTTCTGGTTTGACGAAAACAACAGCGAAAAATATTATTGCTTTACGTGATGAAATTGGAAACTTCAGTAACCGCGGTGAAATTAAATCGGTTAAGCGTTTAGGTCCGAAAACTTATGAACAAGCGGTTGGATTCTTACGTGTTTTAGGCGGGGAAAACCCATTAGACCAAACATCGATTCACCCGGAGTCATACAAAATTGCAGAGGCAATTTTAGCAGACAACGAGATTAACGTTGGTGAATTAGGTAATGACGATGTAACAGTAAAGTTAGCGGAATTAAAACCAACTGCAATCGCTACTCAATATGACATCGGAGAAGAGACTGCTGAGGATATTTTAAAAGGGTTAATGAATCCAAGTGAAGATATTCGTGACGGCTACCAAGCACCACAACTTCGTAGCGACGTACTTTCAATGGAAGACTTGGAAGTAGGGATGCAATTAGAAGGCGTTGTGCGTAATGTGGTTGATTTTGGTGCTTTTGTGGATATTGGTGTTAAAGAAGATGGACTGGTCCATATTTCTAAATTATCTAAGAAGTTTATCAAACACCCATCCGAAGAGGTTGCGGTTGGTGACTTACTTGATGTTGAAGTTATTACTATCGACAAAAACAAAGGGCGCATTGGTTTAAAACGCGTCTTCACTAAAAAGTAGTAGCTTAATATAGATAATATAAGAATTTTAGCAGGAGGGAGTCGCTGAGCGACTCCTCAGACCGTAGACAAACCCGAGTTGAAGCTCATTCAACTCGGGTATTTTGTTGATTAAAATTAATATTGGCATACAAATAAAAAAACGAAGCCTATTAGCCTCGATTATCTAGTAGTATTGCGAGT
>JACBXO010000005.1 GCA_015863195.1 Aerococcaceae bacterium DSM 111022
GTGTGGTGATGATGGCAAGAAGGACACACCTGTTCCCATGCCGAACACAGCAGTTAAGCTTCTTAGCGCCGATGGTAGTTGGGACTTTGTCCCTGCGAGAGTAGGTCTTTGCCACGCAGGTTGTTTAATCTCATTCCGCCATAGCTCAGTTGGCAGAGCGCATGACTGTTAATCATGATGTCGCTGGTTCGAGCCCAGCTGGCGGAGTAATTATTATTTAGATATGCCGAACCTACCCACTTTGAGAGTGGTTATTTTTATTTAGAGGGACAATAACGGGTCGCTTCTGCTTAGCAGAGGCGGCTTTTTCTTTTGCCTTCGATTATTGTATAGGTCGTAAAAGTTAACAAATAGTGGTTTGAGTGCCATTTATCAGGTCCTTTAATCGATTTTTGAGTGTCATTTATGTTAAAATACGATATACAATACATATAATGAATTATAATTAGGAGGACAAATTATGCGTAATTTTGCCGTTATTATTCCTGCATATAATCCAATGGACGAATTGGCATGTTACATTAGTGAATTACTTAATAACGACATCGCGCAAGTTATTGTTATTAATGATGGTAATTCTGAAGATTATGATCAGTTATTTGAAGATATAAGTAAATTAGAGCGTACTACTGTAATCAATCATGAGACGAACAAAGGTAAAGGTGCTGGACTAAAGACGGCTTTTAGCTATTTACATGATCAAAATAATCCTTCTATTCATGGAGCAGTAACAGCGGATGCTGATGGGCAGCATTTGGTTAACGATGTCTTAGCTGTAGGGGATCAATTAATTAATTTTCAAAATGATTATGTTATTGGTATTCGGGACTTTACTGAGCCTCATGTACCATTTCGTAGTAAATTAGGTAATTATCTTGCTTCCCAAGTATTCAGTTTGTTGTTTGGTTATTATTTACATGATACACAAACTGGTTTGCGAGGGATTGCTGAAAATGAATTTTATGCCTGTTCTCATTTAACAGGTGAAGGTTTTGAGTATGAAATTAATATGCTGATGTATATTGCAAAAAACAAAAAAAGTGTGGATGAGGTAGAAATTTCGACTGTATATCATGAGGAACACTTTTCTAATTACAGTACCTTTTCGGATTCATTATCGATTGCGGGTGCGTTGATGAGAGGATACTTTGGGGAATGAGTTCTAATAAAACATCTATGTGGGAACATAAAACAGTTTTTAATTTTGGAAAATTTTATTTGGTTATTCGTTTTATTGCTCGAAAATTTATGCGTCCTTACCGTTTTTTAGAAGAAACATTACCAAAAACTGATGAGCCAACAGTTTTTGTTTCACACCATGAAAATCTTAAGGGGCCGATTAAACTATTATTGTGGTTACCATTTTTTGTCAGAATTTGGATTTTATCCTCTATTGTTGATCAGGAAGATTGTTATAACCATTATGTTAATTATACTTTTACGGAACGATTTGGTATGCCTAGAAAACTGGCGGAATGGATTGCTTTACCAGCGTCTCATATTGTAGCTTGGGGTACTAACTCGGTTCAAGCAATTCCAGTGTTTCGTTCGTCAAAGAAGATTAAGCGGACATTTGATATGTCGGTTGATGCTTTGGATAATAATCAGCCGATTTTAATTTTACCCGACATTGATTATGCTGATAGTTCCACACATATTGGTCAGATGTATGAAGGATTTTTAGCAATTGACCGAATTTATTTCAAAAAGACAGGAAAACGTGTTCGTTTTTTACCAATTTATGCTAGCTATGATACGCATCAAATACGTTGTGGGAATCCAATTTATTTTACGGGAGATAAACATTTTAGGCAAGAACGTAGTGAAATAGCAGAATTAATTCATAAGGAAATGGAACGAATTATTTCTTTGGAAACAAGATAAGAGCCTATTTTGTATGGGCTTTTTTATTAGCACTAAAATCTGCTATAATGATAAAAGATATCTAATTTAGATAAAGTAATATATTTATTAAAGGAGCTGACATTTTGGCGGGACATTCGAAATGGAATAATATAAAACAACGAAAAGGTGCTCAAGACGCTAAAAGAGGGAAAATTTTCCAGAAATTATCGCGTGAAATTTATGTTGCTGCAAAACAAGGTGGTGGAGATCCTGATACAAATCCGGCACTGCGTTTAGCAATGGACAAGGCTAAAGGACAAAATATGCCTAACGATAACGTTAAGCGTGCGATTGATAAAGCAACTTCTTCAGCGGATGGTGATAATTTCGAAGAAGTGATGTATGAAGGATATGGACCCAGTGGTGTTGGTATATTAGCCCAGGCTTTAACGGATAACCGAAATCGTACTCAAACGAATGTACGTATTTGTTATAACAAAAATGGTGGTAACATTGGTGAAATGGGATCTGTTTCATTTATGTTTGACCGAAAGGGTTATATTGCGATTGAACGTGAAGGTTTAGATGTAGATGAAGATACAATGTTCATGAGTGTAATTGAAGCGGGTGGCGAAGATTTAGAAACGGCAGATGAAGTATTTGAAATATATACAGAAGCGGGTGACTTCGCGGCTGTTCGTGATGCTTTAGAAGCAGAGGGTTATGAGCTAGATAATGCAGAATTAACCATGGTTCCACAAACAGAAGTGCCATTATCAGACGAAGATTATGAGACATTAATGGGAATTATTGATGCATTAGAAGATGATGATGATGTGAGTGAAGTTTACCATAATGGTGTAAAGGCTTCTGAGCAGTAATAGAACATTGATCGTAGTTAGTTTATTAACATATCAGCAATACTTTTGCTGGTGATTAGGGGCTGTATATAATGAAAAAATTTATATTTTTAGTGAGTGCGTTATTTATTTTTGCTGGTTGTCAAAATGATGTTGAAAATAATAGTGAATCTCAAGTTGCGTCGGTTGAAACACACGTTCAGCAAGAGGAGTCATTTACCGTCAGGATTTTGGTGGATGGGGAGAGTGTTTCTGAAGCGGATTTAACTTATCAAGAAGGTCAATCATTATTAGAGGCAATGCAAGATGTTTTTGATATTACTGAAGATGATGGTTTTATTCAGGCGATTGATGGATATGAGCAAAATCAAGATGAAAATCGCTGGTGGACATTTACAGTGAATGGTGAATTTGCTGAGGTTGGTGCGGCTGAGTTAGTTCCAGAATCAGGAGATGTTATTGAATTTACTTTGAGTGAGTTCTGATGAATCGCCATTCAACAAATTGGAAAGCGGAACGAATTGTTAAATTGGCACTAATTATTGGTATTGCGGTGATTGGACGTTTGCTGTTTCAGCCTTTGCCAAATGTGCAACCTGTGACTGTAATTATTATGTTAGTGACTCTCTATTTTGGGTTAATCGATGGGCTAATTGTTTCAGCTGGCTCTATTTTAATTTCTAATATTTTTATGGGGATGGGGCCTTGGACGATTGGACAGATAATCAGTTTTTGTGTGGTTGTGGTTTTAACCTATTTATTGTTAAAACCTATTTATGCTAAACAGTGGAAGTCTCGAAGATACTATGGTGTGTTAGTTGCACTATTGATGGGGTTAGTCTATGGTTTAGTCATCTCTGTTTTCGATGTTTGGTTCTATAAAATCAATCATTTTTGGGTTTATTATCTGAATGGTTTGAGTTTTGATTTGATGCATGCTGTTGGTAATAGTGCTTTTTATTTTGTATTAGAACCAATTTTGAGTAAAATACTTATCAAGCAATCAGATTAGTTGCATTTAAATTTATGAGTTGTTATAATAGTCAAAGAAGGTCAAAAAAATTTTAGACCTTTTTTGTTACATTTATTGGTCAAACTTAGTCAGTGAAGTGAAGGAGGGGTTGAATGGCAAAACGCAATATGTCTGACATTATTGAGTCGTATTTAAAACGGTTTTTAAGCGAAAGTGAGCAAATTGAGATTAAGCGAAGCGATATTGCTGAGCGATTTGATTGTGTACCTTCTCAAGTCAATTATGTCATTAATACACGTTTTACTCAGGCACATGGATACCAAGTGGAAAGTAAACGTGGTGGCGGTGGCTATATTCGAATTGTAAAGATACATTTAGTTGATGAAGTAGATTATATTGACCGAATGATTGAACTGATTGATCAACAAATTGGTGAAAAAGATGCACAAAATATAATTAATACCTTGATGCAAGATGAGCTATTAACTGAAAGAGAAGCGCGGATTATGTTATCATTGGTGGATAATCAGACACTAGCATCTATTACAGATTATGAAGATCAATTGCGTGCATATTTATTGAAAACAACATTATCAGAATTAAGAATAAACTAAAGAGGTGAATTTATGTTTGAAGAATTATTTACAGACAGCGCACGTCAGGCTATGTTATTTGCGGCAGAACAAGCCTACTATTTAAGACACAATGCTGTAGGGACAGAACATATTTTATTAGGTTTAGCCCGCGAAGAGCATGGAATTGCTGGGAAAGTATTAAGAGACTTAGGAGCAAGCTATGATCGCTTAATAATGGAGCTAGAAGCTATCCAAGGTACAGTGGGCAAACCACGTACATCTGGAGACATTGTTATTCCTTACTCACCTAGATCTAAAAAAGTAATTATGAATGCGTCAACTGATGCAAAACGTATGGGAGCATCAAAAGTTGGAACTGAGCATTTATTATTAGGTATGTTAAATGAAGAAATTTATGCGACTGTTTTATTAAAAAATGCTGGAGTTAATCTAAATGAATTGAGACAAGCTATTTATGACATGATTGGTCGTCAAAATAGTGAACAGTCATCAGGTGGTCGTCCAGGTCGTCGTCGTCAACCGTCTTCTCCTCAAGGAGAGAATGGTCAATCAGCAAGTAAAACACCAACATTAGATTCGGTATCGCGTGACTTAACAAGATTAGCACGTGAAGATAAATTAGATCCAGTGATTGGTCGTGACCAAGAAATTCGTCGTATTATTCAAATCGTGAGTCGTCGTACGAAGAATAACCCTGTTCTAATTGGTGAACCGGGTGTTGGTAAAACGGCTGTAGCAGAAGGTTTAGCTGTTCAAATGGTGAATGGTGAAGTGCCAGAAGATATTGCTTCAAAACGTTTAATGATGTTAGATATTTCTTCACTTGTAGCGGGGACAAAATACCGTGGTGAGTTTGAAGAGCGTATGAAGAAAATTATCGAAGAGCTACAAGAAGATGGCGAAGTGATTGTCTTTATTGATGAGTTACATACATTAATTGGGGCTGGTGGAGCCGAAGGTGCGATTGATGCGTCGAATATTTTAAAACCAGCTTTAGCTCGTGGTGAAATTCAAGTAATTGGAGCAACAACTTTAGATGAATATCAAAAATATATCGAAAAAGATGCGGCATTAGAACGTCGTTTCTCTCGTGTTATGATTGATGAGCCTTCTCAAGATGAGACATTACAAATCATCGATGGTATTAAAGACCGCTATGAGAAACATCATCAAGTAGAAATTACGGATGAAGCAGTAAAATCAGCGGTGAAATTATCAGCACGCTATATCACTGATCGTCGTTTACCAGATAAAGCGATTGATTTAATTGATGAAGCGGCAGCAAAAGTGCGTATTGACCAAACAGCTGTTGATTCAACTTCAGCTCTATTAGAGAAACAATTAGCAGAGTTAGCTGGTCAAAAGGAAAAAGCCATTTTAGACCGGGACTTTGAACGTGCTTCAGAAGTTCGTTTAGAAGAAAAAGAATTAGAAGACAAATTAGAAAAACAATTAGATGCTGATTCTAAAAAAGGTGAAAATACCTTAGTTGTGACTGATGATGATGTTGCAGAGGTTCTAGCTCAGTCAACAGGTATTCCAGTTCAACAAATGAAAGTGGCCGAATCACAACGCTTAATTCACTTAGAAGAAGAATTACATGAGCGTATCATTGGTCAAGATCAAGCAGTATCAGTTGTTTCTCGCGCTATTCGCCGTGCTTATAGTGGCTTGAAAAATCCGAAACGTCCAATTGGTTCATTCTTGTTCTTAGGTCCAACGGGTGTTGGTAAGACAGAATTGGCCAAAGCACTTGCTGCAACAATGTTTGGAAGCGAAGATAATATGATTCGTGTCGATATGTCAGAATATATGGAAAAACATTCAGTGTCACGTTTAGTTGGTTCTCCTCCAGGCTATGTAGGGTATGATGAAGCGGGACAATTGACTGAATTAGTACGTCAAAAGCCATATAGTGTCATTTTACTTGATGAAGTTGAAAAGGCCCATCCAGATGTGTTCAATATCTTACTACAAGTCTTTGACGATGGTCATTTAACGGACGGTAAAGGACGTAAAGTAGACTTTAGAAACACCATTATTATTATGACATCGAACTTAGGTGCAACGGCTTTACGTGATGAAAAATCAGTTGGATTCGGTGCTGTTGACTATAGTAATGACCAAGATGCGATGGAAGGTCGCATTCGTGAAGAAGTGAAAAGAGCATTCCGACCAGAATTCATTAACCGTATCGATGAGATCGTTGTCTTCCATACATTATCGAAAGAACAAATCCGTGAAATCGTTAAATTACAAGCGCAAGAAATTATTACTCGCTTAGGTGAATTAGAAATTGAAGCCCGTGTAACAGATACAGCAGTAGATATTATTGCTGACGCAGGATTTGATCCGGAATATGGAGCACGCCCAATTCGCCGTGCGATCCAAAAACAAATTGAAGACGAGTTAAGTGAAATGATGTTAAGTGGTCAAATCGCCTTAGGTGATGAGATTACAATTGGTGGACGCCAAGGAAATATTAACATTAATAATCGAAGTAAATAATACTTAGAAAAAGAGAATTGCAGCGAAATGCTGTCATTCTCTTTTTTATGGCAATGTTTATTTCTCGAAAGCATTTTCATTATCTGTTATAATAAAGCTACAAAAGACAGAGGAGTGAGAATAATGAACAAAAATAATACAGGACGCACTGTCGGCTTAGTTTTATTAGGAGCTGCAGCAGCTGTCGCAGGAACAGCAGCGTATTTATACTTTAGTGACGAGGCTCGTGAAAAAGTAGAAGGTGTCATCAACCGCGAAAAAGCCAAATTCTATGTTAAACATAAATTAAATGGCTCAGATGCATTAGTTAACGCTGTGGATAACTTATCAGATGCAGAAATTAATACACTCGTAAATTTAGCAGATACAGCAAGTGATGCCGCAAACACAGCATCAGACGGACTAAGCTCATTAGTAGAATCAGCGAAAGACAAAACAAATAAAGCAACTGAAAAAGTCTCAGATTTCTTTACTCATTAATTAATGTATAATATTGATAGGTCTCAGTGACTTATCAATATTTTTTTCGATTTTTTTATAAAAGTATGACTTACAAATGGCGTTAGAAACTAACTGCAAATATAATATAAGTAGACGGTAACAAGGTAGAGGATATTATAGTTAGTTATAAGGATACGAATCAAATAGATCTTGGAGGAAATGATGCAAAAAGAAAATGAAATAGTTGAAGTAGAAACCTTACCCCTCCAGGAAAAAGAACAGCATGAATACTGGATGCAAAAAGCATTAGAATTAGCTGACAAAGCGGAGTCATTAGGGGAAGTTCCTATCGGAGCAGTGATTGTCTTTGATGGTAAAATTATAGGCCAAGGGTATAATTTAAGAGAAACTGAGAAACGAGCACTTGCTCATGCTGAAATTCAAGCAATCGAAGAAGCGAATCAATATTTAGGCGCCTGGCGTTTGGAAGGCGCGACACTTTATGTAACACTAGAGCCTTGCCCGATGTGTGCAGGTGCATTAATTAACTCTAGAGTTGAAACGATTGTTTATGGAGCGAGTGATATTAAGTCAGGTTGTGCAGGAACATTAATGAATTTACCTATGGATTCTCGTTTTAACCATGAAGCACGTGTAATTCGAGGGATAAAAGCCAAAGAATGTGGGGATAAGTTGAGCACATTCTTTAAGAAATTAAGAGAAAAACGTAAAAAAGAGAAAGTTATGAACAGAATTGTGGATAAATAGCTGAAGTTATGCACAGAATGTTGATAACTTATAGAGAAAGGAAGAATTTAATGAAATTTGAAGAAATATTACCAGAATTAAAAAACGGTGCAACAATCATTCGTGAAGGTTGGGGAGGCGCTGAAGAATATGTTAAATATATTCCAGAGACCACAATTGATGGCGAAACAATGACGCCTTACTTTGTTATTATGGTTACAGGAGAAGGCTATAGCATGTTCCAACCCACTGTTTGTGATATTTTAGCTGAAGACTGGAAGATTGTAGCATAAATGAATCAACAATCGATACCTAGATTTCGGACGAATCAACTACCAAAACAAATGCGTATCTTAATTACAGGGTGTGCTTCAGGTATTGGTTTAGCTCAAACAGAGGCATTTTTAAAAGCTGGACACAAAGTTTATGGTGTTGATAAGTCCGTATCAAAAGAAGTTGAACGTCTAGAAAAAACTTATCCACATGTGTATAAGTTTGAGCAATTAGACTTGATAGAAGCTGATAAAATACCATTGGCTGTAGAGAATGCAATCCACTTTCTAGGTGGCTTAGATGTATTATGTAATACGGCTGGCCAATTGGATGATTATCACACAATTGAAGAGACTTCCATAGATGCATTTGAATACTTTTTTAAGGTGAATGTAATGAGTATGTTTGCCGTTACTAAAGCGTCTATTTCATATTTAATAGAAAATAAAACATCGCGTATTGTCAATATGGCGTCGATTGCTAGTTTAACAGCTGGAGGTGGCGGTATTGCTTATACAGCAGGTAAACACGCGGTTGCCGGATTAACGAAACAATTAGCTTATGACTATAGTGAAAAAGGATTGCGTGTTAATGCGATTGCCCCTGGTGCGATTGATACGGCGATGAATCGAGCTGATTTTGAAGAAGAAAATGGTCAAATGGCAAAATGGGTTGCTGAGCAGACGCCAACCAAACGTTGGGCGCAACCGGAAGAAGTGGCTGAGTTAACCATGTTTTTAGCAAGTGATGCTAGTGATTATATGCAAGGTAATATCATTCCACTTGATGGTGGTTGGCTTATTAGATAGAAATATTAAACGCCTAGAATCAGTGTTATAGGAACACATGATTCTAGGCGTATTTTAAAATTTAATTTCCTTGGTAAGTTTGAATCGCTAATTCAACTTCATCTGTAAAGATGCGTGTAATATTCGCGGCTTGTAATTCTAACATGATTTCTGGGTCATTCACGGTATACACATTAATCGAAATGTTTTGTGACTGACAGTTATCAATAGCTTCTGGATTTAATGAGTGATGGCTCGGGTGATATTGTGAGACATTATATTTTGTACAGTAATCACCTGGATCTAAAATTCCTGTATCATTTAAAAAGCCGAGTGAGATGCTGTGATCAACATCTAGCGCTCTTAAGACACTATAATGATTAAAACTAGATAAAATGATGCGATCTTGTAAATGATATTTATTCACTAGGTCAATAACTTGTTGTTCAATGCCGACATATTCTATCTGGTCGGTTTTTAATTCGATATTGATTAAAAACTCAAAATCTTGCGCCCAATCTAAAAATTCATCCAGAGTTGGTATTTTACAGTCTGGGTGGTCTTTATATTCTTTGAATTTTCCATAAAAAGAATATTGTTCTAATTCGTTTAGCGTCATGTCTTTGATCCATCCAGTACCATTTGAGGTACGATTAATCGTTTCGTCATGACAAATAACTAGTTGATTGTCCAATGTTTGATGAACATCTAATTCAATTCCCGCGATAGAAAATTTGTTTGCTTCTTTGAAAGCAAGCATTGTATTTTCCGAGTATTTCGCGCTATAACCACGATGTGCAATGATGTCTGTCATATATAACCTCACCTTTAATGTATTTATCCATATTATAACAAATTGAAAGAAAGAGATAACTAAAAACGATTCATAAAGGCCTTGTTATTTATTATTAATTTTGCTACAATAGTAGACGCGGCAATGGTCGCGTCGTGAACCGGGTCAGGACTGGAAGGTAGCAGCTCTAAGCGACAACGCCATGTGCCGTATTTATTTTGCTTAAAATAATACATTGAAAAGAATTATAACCAAAAACTACAATTTAAAAAAGTAGCCGCAGCGCTAAATGAATAACAGTAAACAAGCATTTGTCACTAAGACAGGTGCTTATTTTTTTGCATCCAAATAAAAAAGCACTTACGCCATTGGTAAGTGCTTTACGGTAATTAATTATTCACCTTCAACAGGTTGAGTTCCCTCAGTGGGTGTATCTGTACCAGTACCAGGATCAGTTCCTTCAGCTGGTACTTCTGGTTCAGGAGTAGGTTCCGGCTCTGGTTGTGGTTCTGGTTCTTCATATACTGGAGGTTGCCATGTATTGTTATTATTATTGTTTTGCCATTCATTTGGTGTAGTTGGTTGAGGAATGTAAGTGTCTGTTTCACTTGTTGATTCTTCAACTTCTTCTTCTACCTCAGTTGATTCAACTGAAGTTTCTGCACGGTAATCAAAGTCATATTGAATGAAATCTTCAACACGCGTTGATTTTGCAATTAGAATTGTCTCTTCGTCGTCATCTTCGAATTCAAAAGTTACCGCGTCATCATCGTTATCAAATTCTTGTGCTAATTCTTTCACACGGTCAAAAATCGAACGAATTCTTTCGCGTTCTTCATCAGACGCTGTTCCGTTATGGATACGGTAAACACTGTCTAGGATTGTTTGAATATATTCTTCATCTGTTAAAATGATTTTATACTCAGTATGTGGTTCAGGAAGTGCATCAGTTGTTTCGTCTTCCACCACTTCAATTTCGATTAATTCTTGTTCATCTTCTACTTCAAATGCGTCTAAGATAGCTTCAACCATTGGATCTTCTGTTTCTTCGCTTGATGTAACACTTGATTCATCACTACTTGAAGATTCAACGATACTTGAAGAAGATTCGCTTTCTGCAGAGTCTACTTCAATAGTAGGTCGTTCATTTCTACAACCTGCTAAAATAAATAAAGCCGCAAAGACTAATAAATATTTTTTCATAACTAACTCCTTATAAAATATTGTCTCGTCTTATATCAAACTGTATTAGACCGAGAGGTCACCTAAAGCATTATATCAAATTTTAAATGAATGTGGAATAGATTTTGGATTGAAATAGCAATATTACGATAAAAAATTATCGTAAATAAACCACTATCGGTTAAGATAGTGGCATATTTTTAAAAATTAGCAAATAGATCAGCAAAGAATTGTTTGATTTGGTCCCAGATCGAGTTTGCTTGTTCTGTCAATTCTTCTTTTTGGATAGGATCCATATCATTCCAAGCCGTTTGAGCTTGATCGAATAAATTTTGCGAGTTACTTACAATATCTTGTCCAAAAGCATAAATAGCATTCTTTTGTTCTTCGGTTAAGTTAATTTGGCTAAATTGGTGCATTAAATTCGTTAATTGTTGAATATTATCTTCGGTTAAATAAGTGTTTAATTGATAATTATTAACGACATTATTAACAATTACTTGGATTTGATCGATTGTAATTGAATTATTAGAATCTTCATTCAATTGTTGAACTTGTACTTTCATATCAGCGATGGCAGCATTTAATGCTTCGTCGGTATATCCAGACTCATTTTGATTTTCTTCAGTGATTTGACCAGTTACGGCGAGCTCTTCTTGTGCTGTCTCAACTGCCTGGTTATCAAGAGCATAACCTGAATTTTGAAATGCTTTATAGACACCAGCTAATGCCCCAGAGCCATCTACGGTTACAGCTGAGCCGACTTTAATATTAACGTCCGTTGCACCAGCGGTGAGGGCCGCATTTTCATATTGTAATGGTGTAATGGTAGTAATGGTGTTGGGTGTGACAATTTCTACATTCACTCCACCATTATTATCATTTTGTGTAATATAACTAGAAGAATAAACTTGATAATAGTTGTAATTGTCTTGTAGTAAGCTATTAAGTTCATTAATTTGAACTTCGATTTCAGTTGCCCCCGATTCAACGCCAAGAACATTTTTTGTTTCCTGGTACTGGCTGTCATTTAAAGATTCTCCGTAAGTAAAAGTAGCTTGCATTTCTCTGACTGTAGCAGATGCTGTTGTCACAGATGTGAATAATGCTATCATGAAAAAGAACAGACTAATATATGATAATTTTTTCTTCATAATAATCCCCTTTCGAATTGGATGAACCATACTATATCATGAAATTTCAAAAAAATATGAATAGTAGTAAAAAGGGAATTAAAAAATACGGGAAAATTCATATATTATTAGGTTATCCATATTGGAATGTGCTATATTAGATAAAATTATAATTAAATTAGAAAAGAGGCATCGTATGGATTCGAAAAAAGTAGAACGATTACTAAACATGATACAAGAGGACAGTCATTTAGACCCTCAATATATCGCAGCACAGCTCGAAGTAGATGAGGAAACAATCAAAGCAACGATTAAACAGCTTGAACAGGATGGTGTCATCGCCGGGTATCATACGATGATTAACTGGGATGCCATTGAACACGGACATGTATCCGCGATGGTGGAAGTAACCGTAAAATTAAATCAAGGTATTTCTTATCAAGAAGTGGCAGAATTAATGTATCGCTATGAAGAGGTAGAGACGCTTCATTTAATGAGTGGTTCTTATGATTTTATGCTGCTAACAAAACCAGCTACGATGAAGGAAATTAGTGCATTTGTTAATCAAATCGCAGCGATTGATGAAGTGACTAATACTGTGACACATATTGTTATGAACCGCTATAAAGAACATGGCGTTGTTTATGATGAAAATGCACAAATTGGGAATCGATTGGTGGTTTCACAATGACAAAACCAATAAATGAAACGATTGTCGATTTAGAACCATCCGGTATTCGACGATTTTTCAATATCGCCAATGATATACCAAATGTTTTATCGCTAGGAGTGGGTGAACCTGATTTTAATACTCCTTGGAAGGCGTCGATGGCAGGGATTAATAGTATAAAAAATGGTCAAACATTTTATACGGCAAATGCTGGAATGATTGAGTTACGCCGTGCGATTCATGATTATTTACAAGTTCGTTTTCAGTTAGATTATCATCCTGAGACAGAGATGATTGTCACAATCGGTGCGAGTGAAGCGATTGATTTAGCTTGTCGTACTTTAATCACACCAGGGGATGAGGTTTTATGTTTAGATCCATCTTATGTATCTTATGCTCCGACGATTAGTATGGCAGGAGGAATTCCGGTACCAGTTCCACTGCGTAGTGAGTTTGATTTTGCCATTCAGCCGGAAGATATTGAACAATATATTACGGATAAAACCAAAGCGGTTATTTTAAATTATCCCAATAATCCAACCGGCGCAATCATTACACCTGAACAAACGAGACGCATTGCCGAAGTAATCAAAAAGCATGACTTATATGTAATTACCGATGAGATCTATTCAGAGTTATGGTATAGCTCGAGTCCTTATCTATCAATCGCGGCAGTGCAGGATATGAAAGAACGGACCATTTATATTAATGGCTTTGCGAAGGCTTTTTCAATGACTGGCTGGCGTTTAGGTTATGTGTGTGCACCTGACTGGATTACAGAACAGATGTTAAAAGTTCACCAATATGTGATTATGGCAGCTCCTACACCAGCTCAATATGCTGGTATTGTGGCATTGACAGAATGTATGAATGAAGTTGAAATGATGCGCGAAGATTATAATAAGCGACGCCATTATTTGATGAAAGAGTTTAATCGGATTGGTCTAGCTTGTTTTGAACCTAAAGGGGCATTTTACTGTTTCCCAGATGTGCGTCCATTTAATATGACGAGTGAGCAATTTGCCATCGACTTATTAGCAGCTGAAAAATTGGCAGTTGTGCCAGGATCAGCATTTGGTGACCAAGGTGAAGGATTCTTAAGAATATCGTATGCTTATTCAATCCGGCAACTTGAAAAAGCAATCGAGCGCCTGGAAAGATTTATACAAACTTTATAATTGTAAGCGGTGACTTCGGTCACCTTTTTTGTTGCTGAGACCGTTGTTGCTTTAGCAACATTACGGTGTCACATGCGAGAATAAAAGCACATCCACGAATTGTCACTTTAAGAATCCATTTAGTTATTTAGCCTCTGCAGTTTTAGTTGCTGAGACCGTTGTTGCTTTAGCAACATTACGGCTTCACATGCGAGAATGAAAGCACAACCAAGAAGGGCGACTTCAAGTATATATTTAGTTATTTAACTTTTGTAGTTTTAATTTAGATGACGTTTGAATACTTTTAAAAATGTTATAATAAATAGTAAATAAGGATTGAAGGAGTTTATTATGCCACAAGATATATTTACAGATGCTGCTTTTGAGTCTTTTGAAATTCCTGTATTGGATGATCAGATGCCGGTAGTAAGACGCGAAATTCAGCCCGTATTTCGTTATTATGGTCGTATTTTAGAAAATCATATCGATCAGTCATTTAAAAGTGAATTACCAGTCTATGTTGCCAAGCATATTCAACGTAAAGTAAAGCCTTTGCGTCATACTTGGGTTGCTATAGGTGGTGATAATCGTGGTTATAAAAAGTATCCGCATTTTGAAATTGGAATTAATCAAAATTTTATTTATATTATGCTGTGTTATCAATTTCATCTATTGGAAAAGGAAAAAATGGCGCAGTTTTTAAAGAAAGAATCATTACTAAAGTTACCATCAGATATGCATATTATGTTGTCGCATTATGGACCGGATTATTTTAATTTAAATGAGGAGAATTTAAACAAAGGATTGGACCGCTTAGAGAAAATCAAAGGGGCAGATTTCCAAATTGGTCGAGCGATGGTGAAGTCAGATGACCGCTTAACTAATCCAGAAGCTTTAGAAGAATGGCTCAAGCAAACGGTTGATGAATTGTGGCCATTATTTGAAGAGTCGATGGTGGTATTTAATCGTTTAACAAATCTGAATTAATTATGTTTTAGTGTGTGTTTCATGCTACAATGATAAGGATTAGTAGAGGGGGTAAATATGAGTTATCAAGCATTATATCGTGTCTGGCGACCACAAACATTTGATGAGTTAGTGGGCCAAGAGATGATCAGTGAAACGTTAAAAAATGCCGTGAGTAATGAACAATTGAGTCATGCTTATTTATTTACCGGTCCTCGTGGAACAGGGAAAACAAGTGCGGCAAAAATTTTAGCTAAAGCAGTTAACTGTCCTAATGAAACGGATGGTAACCCATGTAATAATTGTGAAATTTGTGAGCTTATTACGTCGGGGCAATTAAGTGATGTCAATGAGATTGACGCGGCGAGTAATAATGGTGTTGAGGAAATTCGTGATTTAAGAGAAAATGTGCGTTATGCAGCGACTCAAGCGCAGTACAAGGTTTATATTATCGATGAGGTTCATATGTTAACAACGGGTGCATTTAATGCCTTGTTAAAGACATTGGAGGAGCCACCAGCTCAAGTTATTTTTATTTTAGCAACAACAGAACCCCATAAAATTCCTGCGACGATTATTAGTCGTACTCAACGCTATGACTTTAAACGGATTCAGTCTAACGACATCATTAAGCGGTTAAAAGAAGTTTTAGAGTTTGACGGTGTTTCATATGATGAAGAAGCTTTATCCATTATTGCCAGAGCAGCTAATGGTGGATTGCGTGATGCTTTGAGTTTATTAGATCAAGCACTTTCTTATGGTAATGATGAATTAACTGTGACGACTGCTTTAGAGGTATCTGGTAGTTTAAGTCAAGTAGAACTCGTTTCCTATTTATTAGCTATCCACCATAGTCATAGTGGTGAGGCACTTGAGATTTTAAGAGAACAATTTAATCAAGGGAAACAAGCGAGCCGCTTTATTGAAGAATTAATTTCTTTCATTCGTGATGTTTTATTAACGATTCATACAAAAGAAAATCATACATTGTTGAACGATGCGGAGCTAGAGCCTTTGCATAATACAATGGACTCGCGTTTTTATTATGAAATGATTGATCAGTTAAATCAGGCACAGCAGAATATGCGTTTTTCAAATCAGCCAGATTTATATGTTGAGGTAGTAACGATCCAACTAGCAAATCACCAAGAAGAACAAGCTGCTACACATCCAACTGTGATTAATATGGATCCGGTAAATGACGAAATCAAAGCATTACAAGAACAAATTGCTCAATTGAATAGTCAATTAGACGGTCAACATAAACAAATGATGGCGTTACAAGAAACGACAAGTAATCAAAATAGTGGTATTACATCAAATCAAGAAGGTATTTCACTTACTGATCGAACGGCAGAACAAGAGCCACTTACACCAAGACAACGTCCGCAAACGGCGCAAACAAGATATCAATTAAATAATGAAGATGTTTATTATGTACTTAACCAAGCAACATCTGAAGCGATTACGCAGTGGAAAGCGAATTGGAAAATAATGCTGAATCGTTTGGCTCCACAAGATAGAATGCCGTTTAAAGGCAGTCAAGTCCGCGCAGCAGGTGGTGGTTATGTAGTTATTAGTTTTGAAAATGAACTTTATGCCGGAACATTACAAAACAACCAAACATTAAGACACAAGTTTGAAGAAATAGCAGAACGTACCTTTGATAAACCAATTGGTATTGTTGTGATTTTAGAAAAAGATTGGTTAGCTGTGCGTCAAAATTACATTACTCTACGCCAACGTAATCAAAATAAACCGTTGGACCTTGAAGGCTATACAGCTCCTGAAAATATTCACCATGTTCAATCTGTTCAAAATGATGAAATTGGACCAGTTGAGCCAAGTATCATTGATAATGAACCAGAGACTGTGGATGTGGTAGAAGCACCACCAAGTGTCGATACATTGATGTCACAACAAGACATGGTGCAAGTGGAAGAGGAAACAGAGGAAAAGCCGGTTTTTATTTCTAAAGCGATCGAAATTTTCGGTGAAGACAATATTAATATTGTGTATGATGAATAGAGGATGTCCCCATTAATTTTGATGGGGATATTTTTTATTAATGTATACTTTTCAAAGAGGTTGAAACGTTAAAAAACGTGATTATATCAATAACGAGATAGTGATTAGTGCTTTGAGTCGAATCGCTGTATATGCTATAATAATGCGTAACTGAGTATAAAATAAATTTTAAATTATAGGGGGATATAAAATGAAGGGTATGAACATGGGAAATATGCAAGGTATGATGAAGCAAATGCAAAAAATGCAGAAAGACATGAAAAAGGAACAGGAAGAGTTAGAAGCTACGATTTTTGAAGCGCAAGATGCTAATAATTTAGTTCATGTAAAAATGTCTGGTAAAAAGGAATTGATTGACTTACAAATCCAGGAAGCATTAGTCGATCCTGATGATGTGGATATGTTACAAGATTTAGTTATCGCAACGATTAATGATGCGTTAGCTCAAGTAGATAAAACGACTGAAGAACGTATGGGGCGTTTTACAAAAGGACTTAATTTACCATTTTAATCTGATTTAGAGGAGGATGCAAAGTGCAGTATCCAGCACCGATTGCAAAATTAATAAACAGCTTTACTAAGTTACCTGGCATTGGTGCAAAAACGGCTGCTCGACTCGCTTTTTATATTTTAGATATGCCTGAGTCAGATGTCTTAGAATTTGCACAAAATTTAATCAATGCCAAGCGTGATTTAACACATTGCTCTATTTGCGGTAATATTACTGATCAAGATCCTTGTATCATTTGTAGTGATCCGGGCCGTGATAAGAGTGTTATTTTAGTTGTTGAAGATACACGTGACGTGATGTCGATGGAACGTATGCAAGAATTTAATGGTTTTTACCATGTTCTAGGAGGGGTATTATCTCCGATGGAAGGAACTGGGCCAGATGATTTAAATGTTGCGCCTTTGATTAAACGACTGGCTGATGAAGAGGTTCAAGAAGTGATTATTGCGACAAATGCGACGTCAGAAGGTGAAGCAACCGCGGTTTATTTATCACGTTTAATTAAACCGTCAGGAATTAAGGTAACTCGTTTAGCGCACGGTTTATCTGTTGGTTCGGATATTGAATACGCTGATGAGATGACTTTATTTAGAGCCATTGAGGGGCGCCGTGAAATATAGTGAGGAGAAAAGTATGTCTAAAGGAACATTCATATCATTTGAGGGTCCAGATGGATCTGGAAAGACTTCAGTAATCAAAGCAATTGCCGCTTATATTGAAGAAAAAGGGCAGTCAGTGTACACCACAAGAGAGCCTGGTGGAACTGGAAGTGAAATTGCTGAAGAAATAAGAGAGTTAATTTTAGATGTTAGACATACTAATATGGATGCACGTACTGAAGCATTACTTTACGCAGCTGGGCGCCGTCAACATTTAACTGAAGTTATTTTACCGCAATTAGAACAAGGTCATTTAGTATTGAGTGATCGTTTTGTGGACAGTTCATTGGTTTACCAAGGCGTGGCTCGTGGCCTTACGGTGGAAAAAGTGCGTGAAATCAATGACTTTGCTATTGAAGGGCATTTACCGGATATGACTATTTTAATTGATGTGCCTGCAGAAGTTGGGCTTGAAAGAATTTATGCCGCTAAAGGGACGAGACAATTTGATCGATTAGACCAAGAAGGATTAGACTTTCACCAGAGTGTCCGTAGCGCTTTTCTAAAGTTAGAAGAAAGTGATGAACGTATTCACTTAATTAATGGAAATCAACCAATTGAAGCAGTTGTAAATGATTGCCTGGAACTATTAAAAACACACAACCTGATTTAATGAGAGTGAGGAAATGAAAATGAAACTGATTTTAGCCATTGTTCAAGACCAAGATCGCCAAATATTAGCAGATGCTTTACAAGAAGCTGAATTAAGAACGACACAATTAAAAAGTACAGGCTCTTTTTTACGAGCAGGTAACACAACATTTCTAATTGGGGTTGAAGAAAATCAAGTAGAGTCAACACTTAAAATTATTGAAGAAAATTGTAAGGCTCGTGAACAATATTTTGCTTCCCCAATGGGCTATGATATGAACTTTGAATTATCGACGGCATTTCCAGTTGAAGTAGAAGTTGGCGGAGCGGTTTGTTTTGTTCTGCCAGTTGATTCATATCACCGCTTTTAATTAACGATGATGCATGAAACATATTTCAGACGTTTAGTAGATAACAATCATCTAGTACATGCTTATGCATTTACAGGTATAAATACAGCTGAAAAGGAAAAGACGACAGAGTATCTTCTTTCTTTATTAGCTTGTCAAAATAAAACACCAGAAGGCCAAGCGTGTGGTCAATGTGCAGTATGTCAGCGCATTAAAGAAGGTAATTTTCCAGATGTTCTATATATTGAACCGGATGGACGTTCCGTTCGAGTTGACCAAATACGTGAGTTAAAACAATGGGTGGCTACAACACCTGTAGAAACTACTTTTAAAATGGCAGTTATTCAGCAAGCGGATCTAATGAATACATCCGCATCGAATGCGTTATTAACCGTTTTAGAAGAACCAGTTGATCATGTTTATATGATACTGTGGGTAAATAATCAAGCGAATTTATTACCAACAATTCAATCCCGGGTCCAAATGGTAGGATTTGACGAAGGGGACTATCAGGAGAAGCAACAAATTTTTGTTGAGCAGGGATATTCCTCTGCTCATGCTTTCGTTTTATCACATTTACCATCAGAAAATGTCGGACTATTAACGGCAGCATACCCTCCTGGAGACCTCGACCAATGGCTCCGGGATTATCATTACTACTACCAATTATTGGTGCAATGCGAAATACAAAGCTTTGTCACCGTAGAAACACATATAAAGAAACATTTAAAACCCGTACCAGTAGCTTTACTCGGTATTGATTACTTGCTCTTTATTAATTACCACTTATTGTTAAAAGTAAGTAATGATAATGAAGTCGAAGCACCTTCGATGTATGAACAGTTTTTTAATAATTTAATCAAACAAAAAAATCCAAGCGTGTCGTTGCTGTTGGATATTAATCAATATTTGCTTCAGACCAAGCAATATATTCAAGCAAATGTATCACCGCAACTAGCGTTGGAACAATTAACCATCAATATTTGTAAATAGGGAGGGAGAATATGAGCCACGATTTAATTCAAGAATTGATCGATAAGGCGGAAAGTGATTTATTACATTTAAGCGATACAATAGCTGAATTAAAAGAGAGTATGTCGCAATTAATGGAACAAAATAATCAATTAAAGCTAAAAAATCAGGAATTAACCGATGTTATTTTAAGCAAAGATATCGAAAATGACGTTATTAAAGAAGAAGACTCAGACTTGATTGAAAATAAACCAAGTGGAAAAGACCGTCTTCAAGCATATTACGATGATGGCATTCATATTTGCCATGAATTTTTTGGAATGCCCATTACAACGGGTGAAGAGTGCCTATTTTGTAATAAATTTCTAGAAGAATTAGAAAAAAGAGACAGTAGTAAATCTGCATAGACCAGACAAATTGGAGGAGGTATTGGACATCGAAAAGACATTATTGAAAGAAAATGAACGCATTGATCAGTTTACACAAGACGGCATTCAATTAATTCAAAGTGGCGACTATTTTACGATGTCGATTGATGCGATATTGCTTGCAAACTTTATTGAATTGCCATCAAAAGCCTTCAATTATATCGACTTCTGTTCAGGTAATGGGGTTATTCCATTGCTCTTGTCCAAAAAGACGGATCAACCATTATTAGGTATAGAAATTCAAGCGCCATTAGTCGATATGGCTAAGAGAAGTGCCAGGCTAAATGGTGTTGAAGACCAGGTCTCTTTTATTCAAGGCGATTTAAATGAATACAAGAGGCCAGCAAACATTTTATATGACATCATTAGTTGTAATCCGCCTTATTTTTTAGTAGAAAATAGTCAAGAGACGCACAAATTATCGAGTCATGCTATTGCAAGGCATGAAATTTATTTAACAATGAACCAATGGGTTAAAAAAGCAAAGTCTCTTTTAAAAACAAAAGGGAAATTATATATTGTCCATCGACCAGATCGATTAGATGATTTATTCAAAACATTAGAAGAATATCAGTTCGGTATTAATCGTCTACAATTTATTTATCCCAAAGTAGGCGAACAAGCGAATGGGGTAATGATTGAGGCGATTGCCCAGGGAGGGCGTCGCGGGGTTAAAATTGAACCACCTATTATTGTTCATGAAGAAAATGGCGATTATACACAAAAAATGATGGCGATTTATCATGGCTAAACGTGAACAATCACATTATTTTTATGTATTATATTGCCGTGATAAAACACTCTACGGTGGTTACACAAATAATTTAACCAAACGCATTCAAACGCATAATAATGGAACAGGTGCCAAATATACAAAGCCAGCGACTAGAAGACCTGTCCATGCAATTTATGCTGAACGATTTGCAGATAAAGGAACGGCTATGTCTGCGGAGTATCGTTTTAAAAAATTGACAAGGCCACAAAAAATTGTTTATCTTAAAGAAAATGGGCAAGAGGATATAACAAGCGGTCGTTTAGTTATGGTAAACAAAATTTCTGGAGGAGAATCAGATGATACAAAAACAACGTAGTTTTCAAACCCGTAAAATGAATGATTTAGGAAAGCTATATCTGATTCCAACACCCATTGGTAATTTAGAAGACATGACTTATCGAGCGGTAAGATTACTTGGTGAAGTTGACTTGTTGTTAGCGGAGGATACAAGGCATACGATAAAATTACTCAATCATTTTAATATTAGTACGAAAATGCAAAGTTTTCATGAACATTCCAACCCTCATGAAATTGATAGCTACATTGAACAATTACAGCAAGGTCAAAATATTGGCCTAGTAAGTGATGCAGGGATGCCTTTGATAAATGACCCAGGACATCCATTAGTATCTAAAGTACTCGAAGCAGATATTCCTGTAATTAGTTTACCTGGTGCCAATGCAGCACTTACGGCTCTAATTGCTTCGGGGTTATCTGCTGAGCGTTTTACTTATTATGGATTTTTCCCCAGAGATAAAAAAGAACAACAAAAAGTATTGGAATTAATCGGGAAACACGAAGAAACAGCATTATTTTACGAATCTCCTTACCGAATTAAACAAGCTCTACAAGCCGTTGTTAATATTCTTGGTGATGAACGGGAAGTGGTTATCGCAAGAGAATTAACTAAGAGTTATGAAGAATACCTTCGAGGATCAGCCGTTGATTTACTTGCTTATTTAGAAGAAAATCAATTAAAAGGCGAAATTGTGTTATTAATCGAAGGTGGTGGATTAGAGGAAGAAGTTAGTTTTGACCATTTGCCTTATAAACAACATGTTGAGTTAATGATGTCGAGCCAAGGTATGATGGCTAAAGAGGCGATAAAGCAAGTCGCTAAATTAAGAGGCGTTAAAAAACAAGAAGTATATAATGCTTATCATGAGCTATAGGGAGGTAAAGGGTGGATTTATATCTCTTAAGTAGTTTAATGTTAATATTAGGTGGCCTCGCTCTTTGGCTAAAAAAAACGTATTTACAACCAGTGACTTTGTTTGCTTATGGTCTCTCGCTGATGATCGTTGCCTTTGTTGAATCAAGTAATATTCAATTTATATTTGCCGTTCGCTATTTTGTCTATGTGATTAGTGGATTTGTTATTGCATTTATGCCAATTATCTTTATATTAATCTTTATTTTAATACTCTTAAAAGGGCGCAAGGCTTCAAAAGAACAATTATCTGATACCATCATCAACAGTCTCATTGCTATTTTCTTACTAGCAGTTACGGTGATTATAATGTGGGGAATGTTTAGTTTTGAACAAGAGGCTTGGGAAGGCTTGGTTTCAGCTTTAGTAAATATGACAATTTATTTTATTGCTATTATTTTTATCTTTATTATTTTAAATGCATACCTTCATTTACTTCCGACCAAATCCCCAGTGCAACTAATTGCAATCTTAGGTGCACGTGTCGAGGATTCTGAGCAAATTCCATTAGTATTAACTAGACGTGTCAGGTATGCTATTAAAGTTTATTCAAAATTAACTTCGGATGAACAAAAGAATGTCCGTTTTATCGTTTCTGGCAGTCAATCTGTTAGTGGTGCGATTTCAGAAGCTTTAGCAATGGAACGCTTATTAATAGCTGGTGGTATCCCTCAGTCACAAATTATTTTGGAAGAACAGGCAACGACAACCGAAGAAAATTTATACTTCGTTAAACGAGTGGTAGAAAGTAATCAATGGTTGGGGGATTTGTTGGTTATTACCAGTGATTTTCATTTAGTCCGAACGCAATTGCTTGCTTGGAATCAAGTTGTATCAGTTAATTTAAAAGGTGCGAGTACGCCTTTTTGGTTAGTTCCTTATTATTTAGTACGTGACTTATTAGGTTTTATTGTATTAACAAAAGGCATTAATGTTATGTTATTAATTTATTTATTAGTTCGAGGTTTTATCATTCAAATATAAGAGGTGTTAATGTTGGCTGAATTAAAGCGTTGTGATTGGATAGAAGGTAAGCCGGATTATTATATTCATTATCATGACCAAATTTGGGGCAAGCCAGAGTATGGTGAAAGAGCATTATATAAATGGTTGATACTTGAGTGCTTTCATACAGGACTTTCTTGGCAATTAGTTTTATCGAAGGAAGCCGCTTTTAAAGAAGCTTTTCTTGATTATGATTATCAATTAATCGCACAATTTACGGAAGAGGATGTTTTGAGGTTGAAAAATAATCCTGGAATTATTCGACATGAAGGGAAAATTAAAGCAGCAATCAATAATGCCCGTGCATTTATGGAAATTCAAAAAGAATATGGCTCTTTTAAAGATTATATTTGGAGTTTTACTGATGGTCAACAGGTTATAAAACAAGAAAATATCCATCTAACTCATTCTGAACTGAGTGATGCAGTTACGAAGTCGCTTAAATCATCTGGTTTTAAATGGGTAGGTTCAGTGACGATTTATTCTTATTTACAAGCCATCGGAGTCATTAATGATCATGATTTAGATTGTGATTTTAGATGATTTATTACATAATAAAAAGCCCGTTAGTCAACTGACTAGCGGGCTTTCGGCTTATTTAAAAACTATTTAGTGCGTTTTAATTCGAATAAAATTTCTTCTAATAACTCAACTTCTGTAGTTTCTTCTTCTTCTTCCTCAACCTCTTCTTCTCTCTTAAGAGAATTTAATCCCTTAACTACAAAGAATAGTAATAGGGCGATTAATAAGAAATTAATAATTGCTTGTAAGAAATTACCAACCATAAGGTTTGTATTCCCAATAGAAATTACCCAACCAGTAACATCAGCAGCACCCGTAAAGGCTACGATGATTGGCATGAAAATATCATCTACCATTGAATTAACGATTGCTGTAAAAGCAGAACCCATAATTAACCCCACGGCAAGACTCATAACGTCACCTTTTACAATAAACTCTTTAAATTCTTTCCACATAATAAGACCTCCAATAATATGTTATATAATTAAGCCTATTCTAAATATATCATAATCTAGTTTGAATCACAATTTATTTACTCATAGAATGTCGGGTTTTCTTATTGTAAATTATAGTCTATTTCCTACTAATATGATCTTCGATTGGAAATGAACTGGCGTCAATAGTTGAAATACCATTTTGGATTAATTCGCTCCATTGATAACCTAAATATGGACCGCTTGTTAACCCAGATGATCCTAATCCACTAACAGCCCAAACATTTTCCATGTCAGGTATTTTTCCTGCTAAAATGTCAAAGTTCGATGTATGTGCTCTTGTACCAACCTTTGTTTTGTAAATAGAATAATTGCTAAGTTCTGGTGCAATTTGGCTGACTTCTTCAGTTAATTGCTGTAATTTATCTTTTTCAATCGTTAAGTCGTATCCTTGATCATCTTCATGGGTTGCTCCTATGATAATTGTTCCGTTATTAAACGGTATAATATCTGCAGTTCCAGGAGGCATCACAACAGGCCAATGTTTATTTTCCCATGCTTCATTTTTTAAATAGTAAAGTTGACCTTTTTGCGGTCTAATATCAGTTTCATACCCGTGTGGAGCTAATAGTTCCGGTAACCAAGCACCAGCAGATAGGAGTAAGCAGTCTACTTGTTGCTTAATGCTATCACTTTTAATAGTAACGATAGAATCATTGATTTCAAACTGTGCTTTCTCGTAAATAATTTCTCCCCCAAAGTGTTTGATAGCTGCATGTAGACTAGTAATTAATGCCTCGCCATCGACTCGGCCACCACCTTCAACATAAGTTGCTTGGATATCTTTATTTAATAAAGGAAGATGATCATGACCTTGAACAGTAGCCACTTCACCTATGGAAGGCGAGTTTGCCCTTTTTTCTTCTGCCTGAGCTAAATCTTTTAGATAGCGTTTATCACTTCTTCTAATCATCAATGCGCCATCGACTTGAAAGATATGACCATCATTGAATCCGTCTTTCTCTAAATCTGCCATAAATTTACGGTAAAATTCCGCTCCTTCTGAAACTAAAAAATACCAAGGTTTATTCCGGCGCAGTGAAAACCAAGGGTTAATAATTCCAGCGGCCGCTTTAGTAGCTTGACCAGTTCCTTCATCAAATAAAAAAACGTCATAACCTGCTCGACTTAAATAATAAGCGGCGGTACTACCAACTATCCCTCCACCAATAATACCAATACGTTCCTTCATACTATCACTCCTTCTTTATAATTATAATCGAAATAAAGAAAATTGCAGTGTATATTATATTTAATGAGAGTGGTTTCATTGCCAGTTGTAATATGTTCGCTTATAATTGATTAAAATAGGAGGGGTTTTATGTCTCAAACAATCGAAAATCAATTAAATCATCGTACGATTCGTTTTTTTAAAGATGGTCCGGTACCGGAGGAAACATTAGAACGTTTATGGGAAGTGATGAATCGTACAGCGAGCAGTAATGGACTTCAAAGTGCTTCTATTATTCGTATTACTGATTCAAAAATTAAGCAAGAATTATCTGTGATTTGCAGACAACATTATGTTGCTGATTTACCAGAATTGTATGTTTTTATCGTGGATAATCGCCGAATGGGTAAAATTGCGATTGAAAAAGACTATGAAGGTGACAATTACCGTAATATGGATCAGTTTTTTAAAGGGTGGACAGATTCATGTTTGATGGCCCAAAATTTAACTAATGCGGTGGAATCATTGGGTTTAGGTGCCGTTTATTTAGGGAGTATTTTAAATGATGTAGGTAAGGTAATTGATTTATTGAATCTACCAGAACTTACTTTTCCTGTATTAGGTATTGGTTTTGGATACCCAGATGATAATCCCCAATTGAAACCACGTATGTCAATGGATTTTAAGATTCATCACAATCAATATCAAGAACCTGAATCATATCTTGAAATTTTAAAAGATTATGACGAAGAAATGACCCATTATTATGATACACGTGAAAACAATAGAAGATCGGATACTTATACTGATCAAGTGCTCCGCTCATTCCAAAAAGACATTGATAAAAGAGCTTTGATGATGCAATTTGCAGAACAACAAGGGTTTGATTTTAGGCTAACGGAAGAACTTGATTAAAAATGAGATACCTAGAGGTTACTGACCTCTAGGTATTTAAACGTCTAGAGAGCACAATCATTTTGTGATAATATAAACGAGAATGAAAGATATTAAGGAAGAAAGGGGAGGAGAAAGTGTCTGATAAAAAACCATATGGAACGGTATTAATCAAAGCAGTTCAGATTTTAGATTATTTATCCCAACAACCAGAATCAAAATCATTGACGGATATATCTGAGATGACAGAGATTACATTATCTACTGCACATAAAGTACTCGATACTTTAGAATTAATTGGTTTTGTTACACGTCATGAGACCAAGAAGACCTATTCATTAGGGCCAAGACTGATTCAAATTGCGAATGCATCCTTTATACAATTTGATTTTGTACGAGATACTTACCCAGCTTTAAAGCACTTATTTGAAAGAGTCGATGCGACTGTTAACTTAGGCATGCTACAAGATAATGAAATGTTATATGTTAATAAATTTTCTAAACGCAGCTCAACTTATGATAGTATGTCTCGCATTGGTTTTACTCAAGATTTATATTGTTCTGCAATGGGGAAATCAATTCTGGCTAATATGTCAGAAGAAGAACGAGAAATGTACATTGAATCGATTGAGTTAATACCAAAGACAGAATTGACGATTATAGATAAAGAAGTATTACGTGATGAAGTTGAGCGAGCGAAAAAGTTAGGTTATGCGATCGATAACCGTGAAGCTGAAGATAAAGTTTACTGTGTCGGGACAGTAATCAATAATAAGTTCACTGATGCAAGCTATGCTTTTTCCATATCTATTTCTTATGATGATTACTCGAAAGAGTATCATGATAAGCTTATTGATGAAATTATGAGAACTAAAGCGGTTATCGAGTACCAAATATATGAGTCTCAACCTAAATAACACACAGTGAGCTTTCTTATATAGAAAGTTTACTGTGTGTTATTTCTTTCACAAAATATAATTTTAGGGTTGTAAGCGTTTGTCGTTTTTGTTATAATTCATGTATAAAAGTTATCAGATGACTTTATTTCCAAAAAGGAAAGTCGAATTTAATAGGAGGCAATAAAATGGAGCAAGTAAGATTAGGTATTATTGGTTACGGTCAACAAGGTGGTTTCTATGGTGATTTAATTTCTCAAGGTCGCGTTGACAAAATGGTTGTAGGTGCTGTTGCTGAAATCGATGAGTCTAAAGATGCGTTAATTAATGAACGTCACCCAGGTGTGAAAATTTATCGTGACTACAAAGAAATGGTTGAGTCTGGTGATGTTGATGCAGTATTGACAGCAGTTCCTCACTTCCTTCACCCGGAAATGGCAATGTATGCATTAAGTAAAGGTATTCATGTATTAAACGAAAAACCTGCTGGTGTTTACACGAAACAAGTTAAAGAATTAAATGAATACGCTGCCAAGAGTGATGCAGTATATGCGATTATGTTTAACCAACGTAATAACCCATTGTATCAACGTATTAAAGAAATTGTTGATAATGGAGAAATTGGTAATATCCGCCGTACTAACTGGATCATTACTAATTGGTGGCGTCCACAAGCTTACTATGATATGTCAGAATGGCGTGCAACATGGGGCGGAGAAGGTGGAGGCGTTTTAGTTAACCAAGCACCTCACCAATTAGACTTAATCCAATGGATTGCTGGTGTTCCGGAAAAAGTAACTGGTAAAGTTAAATATGGTTACCAACGTGACATTGTTGTTGAAGATGAGGTAACAGCATTACTAGATTATGGTAATGGTGCAACAGGTGTCTTTGTAACATGTACACATGACATGATTGGTACAGACCGTTTAGAAATCTTAGGGGACGCAGGTAAAATTGTTGTTGAAGACTCTAAGAAAGTTAAAGTTATTCGTATGAAAAAATCTGAAAACCAATTCAACCAAGAAATGGACTTTGAAGGTGTTAAAGATTTATTCATGGGTAAATTAGATGTTGACGAATTATATGAAGTTGAAGAATTTGAATCAGAATCAGCTTGGGGTGAACAACATGGTGGTGTATTAGCAAACTTTGCTGCTCATATTATCGATGGTACTCCATTATTAGCGCCAGGTGCTGAAGGTATTAATGGTGTTCGTTTAGCGAATGCAATTCACTTATCAGACTGGGAAGGTAAAGAAATTGATTTAACAACATTTGATGATGATAAATACTTAGAAGGTTTAAACAAGCGTATTGCTGAAGAAGGTAAATACGAACAACGTTCATAAAATTTAGGAGTGATATAAGATGTTAAAAGTTGCCATAGTAGGTATCGGCACGATTTCTTATATTCATCAATGGGCTATTGACCAATCTACAGACGGCGAATTAGTCGCTGTCTGTGATGTCAAACCCTCTGTAAAGGCTGATTATCCAGATTTACCTTTTTATGAGGATGTTGATGAACTCTTAGAAAAAGAAGAGTTAGATGTCGTACATATTTGTCTGCCTCATGATTTACATGTACCGATAGCTAAGAAATGTGTTAAAGCAGGAGTTAATGTGTTTCTAGAAAAACCAGTAGGTATAAGCCTTGAAGAATCTGAAGAATTAAATCAGCTGGTTAAAGAACACCCAGAAATCAAAGTGGCTGTTTCTTTTCAAAACCGTTATAACAAGACATCGACCGAATTAAAAAAATTATTAACAGAAGGTTCACCAGATTATGAAGTCGGAGAAATAAAAGCAGTAAAAGGAATAGTGACTTGGTTTAGACCAGAAAGTTATTATGAAGCAGAATCATGGCGTGGAACATGGGCAAATGCTGGTGGAGGTACGATCTCTAATCAATCCATCCACACCCTTGATTTAATGCAATGGTTTGCTGGAGAGAATATTGTTTCTTGTCGCGGCCAATTACTGAATTTATTGGATTATGATATAGAAGTTGAAGATACAGCGGTTGGACGTTTTGAGTTTGAAAATGACGTTAACGGCCTTTATTTTGCAACAAATGCTTATGAAGTTAACTCATCTGTTGAACTTGAAGTAATTACAACCCGTGTTCGCTTCTTAATTAAACATAATATGCTGTATGTCTTTGACGAAGAAGGATACGAAGGGGAATTGATTGTAGAAGACGAGGTATTCCCTGGTTCGAAATCATATTATGGATTAGGGCATAAAAATTGTATCGATAGTTTTTATAAGTCGATTATTGATGGTACAGAAGACTATATTCATGTCGAAGAAGCATTGCCAAGTATGGGAATGATCGAATTATTAAAGAAATCAACTGAAACAGGACAAAAAGTAAACTTAAAGGAGCTGTAAAAAATGGCACAAGCTAAAATTGGCGTTCAAGCAATGATGTTAAAAGAAAAATTTGAAGAGTTAGGCGCTTATGAAACATTAAAGAAAGTATCAGAATTAGGATATAATGCGGTTGAAATTTCGCAAATTCCAATGACTCCTGAAAATGTAGCAGAAATTAAACGAGCAAAAGAAGATTTTAATATGGATATTGCTTCATTATCTTGCGTTGTTAAAGAAGAAAAAACGGGTGGCGGTAATGATTCATTAGAAGCTAACTTCGATAAAATTGTTCAAGACTGTAAAACATTAGGTGTCGATTTAGTTCGTATTGGTATGTTGCCTTTTGCTAACATGAAAAACTTAGAAACTGTTTTAGAGTTTACTCGTGAAGCGAATGAATATGCTAAAAAGTTAAAAGAACATGGTATCGACCTTTACTATCATAATCACCATGTAGAATTCCGTAAATATGATGGGAAATTCCTATTAGATATTATTAAAGAAGAGTGTCCTGAATTAGGTTTCGAGCTAGACTTACACTGGGTTCAACGTGGTGGAGCAAATCCAATTGATATTTTAGATCAATATGCTGGACGTACATCGCTAGTTCACTTGAAAGATTACCGTATTGGTGAAATTCCACAGGATGCATTTGATCAATTAGAAGCTGGTGACATGATGGCTTTCTATGATGCGTTTACTAATACTGTTCAATTCGCTGAATTAGGCCAAGGTTCAATGAACTATAAACCAATTATTGAAAAAGCATTAGAAACAGGGGTTCGCTATATGTTAGTAGAACAAGATATGTTATATGGACGCGATCCATTTGATTGCTTAGCAGATTCACGTGATCACTTAATTGAATTAGGTTACGCAGATTTATTTTAATCTCTACTAGCTGAAAGGAGCCACGACTAAATGGTACAAAAAAAAGATGGTATGAACTATGCACCAAGCGGAAAAATTAACCATGTTGTAGAGCCTGGTGAGTTTAATGTTGGTGTAACAGCTTTAGACCATGGACACATTAATGGTATGACAAATGGTTTGATTGAAGCAGGAGCAACAATTAAATATGTATATGATCCAGATGCTGAGAAAGTAGCGGCTTATTTAGAGCAATTCCCAGATGTGCCAGTGGCAGATTCATTGGAACAAATCTTAGAAGACGAAGATGTTCATTTAGTTGCTGCTGCTGCTATTCCTAACTTACGTAGTGAGTTAGGGAATCGAGTGATGAAAGCTGGTAAAGACTATTTTACAGATAAAACAGGATTTACAACTTTAGAACAACTTGAGGAAACGAAGAAAGTTGTTGCAGAAACAGGTCAAAAATACTGGGTGTATTTCTCAGAACGTTTGCACGTTGAAGGGGCAGTTTTTGCTGGTCAATTAATTGAAGAAGGTCGTATTGGAGAGGTTCTTCAAGTAACAGGTTTTGGACCGCACCGCTTAGATAAAGAAAAGCGTCCAGACTGGTTCTTTAACCGTGAACAATATGGCGGTATCTTAACTGATATCGGAAGTCATCAGATTGAACAGTTCCTATACTATACAGGAAATGAAAATGCTGAAGTGCTACATTCTAAGATTGCTAACTATGCTAACCCAGAAACGCCTGACTTAGACGATTATGGTGATGCAACATTAGTTGGTGATAACGGAGCAACATTCTTCTTTAAAGTTCACTGGTTTACACCAGATGGCTTACCAACTTGGGGAGACGGACGTACATTTATTACGGGTACTAAAGGATCTATTGAAGTTCGTAAGTATTTAAATTTAGGAGAAGAAAATACAGGAGACCATGTATTTATTATTGATGAAGAAGGCGTAGAACATCATAAGGTAAATGGACAAGTTGGCTTCCCATTCTTTGGAGAAATGATTCTTGACTGTATTAACCGAACTGAAAATGCGATGACTCAAGAGCATATCTTTAAAGCACAAGAATTATGTTTATTAAGTCAAGAAAAAGCTTTGAAAGTTAAATAATTGATTTTTTAAATAGAAAAATTGATAAAAAAAAGACCCGCTGGCCAATAGCGGGGTCTCTAAAGAAATATATGTTTTATTATAACATAATAAAGCAGCACGTGATTAATTATTCAACAATAATTAATCAAAGATTCGCATAATTATCTAGAATCGACTTTTGGAAATAAATGAATCACAGTGAATAGATAGTGTGAGTTGCGAATTAACTTTTGGGAGAGTGAGTAATTACTCATTCTTCCTTTCTGATTATTAGGAGGTTTTTATGAAGACATTACTAGCGATAGGCGAAAGCATGGCAAGGTTTTCATCGCAAGAGGGTAAACGACTATTAAATGCTGCTGACTTACAGTTACACTATGGTGGGGCAGAAGCGAATGTGGCGATGAATCTAGCTAGATTAGATCACACAGTGAAGTTTGCGACTAAATTACCAGAAAATAGTGGTTTAGCCGATAATTGTCTCATGCAATTACGCGGATCAAATGTTAACTGTGATAATGTTATTTTTGGACCAGGACGATTAGGTTCTTATTTCTTAGAAGTTGGTGTTGGTTTACGACCAACAAATATTATTTATGACCGTAAATATTCAACGATATCTCTAATGGAAGAATTAGAGTGGGATTTAGATGAATTATTTGAAGATATAGATGTATTGCATATTACAGGGATTACATTGGCGTTATCTAAAAGTTGGCATCGTTTAGGCGTAGAGCTAATTAAAGAAGCTAAAGAGCGTGGCATTGAAATTAGTTTTGATATGAACTACCGTCAGACTATGTGGTCTTATGAAGAAGCAATCCCAGTTTACCAAGAAATCTTACCATTGGTTGATTATTTATCAGCAAGCGACCGCGATGCAACGGCTTTTATGGGGATTGAAGAAGTAGAAAATCCAGAACCCCATTATTATTTCAAAGAAATGACTAAAAAATACCCAAGCATTAAATACATTTATGGAACAAAACGTCACCAATATACACCAAATTCGTATCAAATGGTTGGTTTTGTTTATGGATCAAAAGAAGATGTGTTTTATGTATCTAAAAAATATGATATGTATCAAATTGTTGACCGAGTTGGTTCAGGTGACTCATATGCGACAGGGATTTTAGACGGTATTTTAAGAGATGCCGACATGCAAGAAGCGGTAGAGTTTGCGATGGCGAATTCAGCTTTGAAACATACTGTTTATGGTGATGTGAATCCATTTAGCCGTAAAGAGATTGAATCTTTCATGGTAAATAAAGATAATGTTTTGCGTTAATTTGGATAAAAAGTTAGTTAAATTTTATCTTTAATCTTTGTATTTAATAAAATGTCTATTATAATTATGTGTAACATAGCTCTTGCCATGTCGGTAAGAGCTTTTTTAATTTTAGATATATGAATATAAAACATTTTATGGGTTAGGAAGAAGGTGGATGATGACTCAACAAACTGAGTATCAAAAACTTGCTGCGCTTTCAAAAGAGACGTTTGTCGAGGCATTTAATCTAAATGGTGCAGGTTTGAGTGGTGTAGTGGTTAAAGAAAGACAACAAGAGTATGGCTTGAATAAAATAAAGAAAGCTAAAACAATTGATAAAGCTAAAGAATGGTTCACGATATTGGCAACGCCATTAACAATTTTGTTGATTATACTAGCATTGTTCTATTTTATATTTAATTACTTATTAGCGTCACCGGCAGAAAAAGACTTGTCAGGTGTAATGATAATTTTAATGTTTATTTTTCTAAAAGTGGCTGTGATAATTTTTCAAACTAAACAGTCTAATAAACTAATTGGAGAGGCTATGAATCAAACTGAAAATGATGCAGTCGTACTAAGAGATGGTCATTATCAAAAGTTATCCTCAGAAAAAATAGTATATGGAGATACGATTCAAATAAACGCTGGAGAGACTGTTCCAGCAGATGTACGTATTATTTCATCAAATAATTTTTCAGTTTCACAAATGCTTCTAACTGGTGAAAGCAAAAATCAGATTAAAAGCTCTGTTTATATACCAAATGATTTAGAAGATGAAGAAATTGTTGGATTAAATACGTTAGCATTTAAAGGCAGTTATGTTGAAACAGGGAGTGCTGAAGGTGTTGTTATTGCGACAGGTCAAGCAACTCTTTTGGCTCATAATTTAAAAAGCTTGAATAAGATTGAAGTGACAAATATATTTGATGAAAAAATGAATGCTTTATCAAAATGGATTTTACAAATCGCTTTGGTCATAGCACCATTAGTTGTTCTGGTTTATGGGATGATGACAGGGTTATGGTATCAAGCTATAATTTTTGGACTTTCAGTTGTAGTTATTGCTTCGCCTGAGTTTTTTCCGTTCATTATATCAAGTAGTCTGATCAACCAAATGAAACAACTTGGTTTAGAAGGTGTCAGGGTGAAAAATCGAAGCATCATGACTAATTTAAGCACAGTAAATACTATTGTTGTTGATGGGGCGGATATTTTATCCAAAGAAAACATGTCATTAATCAATGTTTTGAATCCGCAAGGAGAAAGCTCTGATATCGTCTTAACTGATGCTTATGTCTATGCTATGTCTGATTCGAGTCTAAATAATTGCATGAAACAACAGGTTGTTGCTTTAGCTAAAGAAAAAATAAAACTAGATGAGCTGTCATATGAGAGGATATCTGAACAGTCATTAAAATATGGTCGTGCAGTGGTTGTAGATACAGGGAATCAAAAGCGAGTAATTATCCAAGGGGAAGCTAAAGAAATCGCCAATCAGTGTAAGTGGTTTGATGTAGAAGGTGAACATTATAAACTGTCGAAAGACTGGTTAGACCGCTTCGAAGAATATGTGGATGAATTAAATTATGATGGATTAAGAGTCATCGGTCTAGCCAGTAAAGCAAATGCATCACAGGGTAGCGAAATGGTCTTTATGGGTTACTTGGTTTTCTCTATTCCTATTCATCAAGATGTGGCCACTTTCATTGAAGTGAATCAAGACTTGGATTTAAAGATGAAATTAATTACAGAAGATTCTCGAGTTACCATAAAAAGCAAGATGCGTGAATTGGGGTATGATGCTGTAAAAATTATTACAGGTGACAAATTAGCTTTGCTTAACAATGCACAGTTAAAGGATATTGTGGCGCGTTATCATATATTTGCCCAAATTGATGCCGAGCAAAAAGTACGTATTATACATGCTTTGCAGGAAAATGGTGATTCAATCGGTTATTTGTCAGAAGGAGCGAATGATGCGGTAAGTTTGACTAGAGCGGATATTGGTATTACAACTGCGATCGGAACAAGCACGGCTAGGGAATTTGCAGATGTGGTGATTGAAGAGGAAAATTTACTAGATATAAGTGAATTGATTATTTCTGGACGCCGAGTATTTGTGAATATTATGAAGTATATTTTGTCAATTGGAAGTTATTATTTAGGAACTGCTTTAGCTATTTTAGCAGCAAGTTTTTTCTTGCCCTTTGTTCCAATGGAGCCCCAACAATTGCTTGTGCTTAATTTGATGACTAGTCTAATTTTTATCGCCCTGTTATGGGACGATGTATCTTTTGAGGATGTGAAAGATACTAAAAGGTGGTCAAACTCTAGCGTGAAACAATCTATTGTGCGATTTGGTCTGATGCGTTTTATATGTGATGTTTTATTCTTCGTCTTATTAAACTGGTTTATTTTACCAAATGTAATGAATGGAACATATCAGACCCTTGATATTAACGGGCAAGCGGCGTTTGAACAACATTTCCGAACGAGTTGGTTTATTATGTCTTTATGGACCCAGACTTATGCTTTATATATATTGAACACTTCAAAAGGGAATTTTTTTGGTAAAATGCCGTCACTACAAATGATGTTCATTTCTATATTAGGACTCTTAGTCGGGACTGTATTAGTTTATTCACCATTTGGTGGATATATCGAACTGATTCCTCTTTCGATGAGGTTTTGGAAATGGATTTTGGTTTTTCTGATTGGTTACTTAGTTGTTCTCTTGTGTAATAAATATTTTTCATTTAAGGATAAAGAAAAAGACCTGAAATAATCGGGTCTTTTTTCTTTATTAAATAAAATCCTGGATTACTGTTTCTAAGTGAGTTTGATTGATTACATATGAAGTATGGTCTGCATTAGGTTCGATGTACAATTGGCCATTAGGTAGGGTATCGACGATATCTTTATACTGTTCAGTAGTCAAAACGTCGTCTTCTCCAGCTACTAGTAATGTAGGTATTTTAATCGAAGCCATATCTTCTAGAGGAATAGATGGACCGTTGATCATCAGTTTGAGTATTCGATTATAGGGTTCTTCTTGGATTAATTGATGGATTTCTTTTTGGTAGTTGGCTTTTATTGTATCAGGGGATAGATTTAAACCAATTGCGATTAATTTTTTTAAATAGACAGTTTGTCTGATGGCGAGCAAAGTGCCGATGATTGCTCCGTCACTGAAACCAATGATATTAACTTCGTTTATATTCATTGCTTTTATAAAAGCATCCACGTCATTGGTTAGTGCTTCATATGATTCGGGAGTTGGACCAGTGCTTTGTCCATGTCCTCTTGAGTCCAATTGAATGCAAGTGAAATTCTCCTGAAGGCGAAAAATAAGTTCATTAAAAATAGTATGGTCTTCGCCATTGCCATGAAGAAATAATAAGACGGGACCACTGCCCGAAATTTGATAAAATAACCGGGTATCTGGATTGATTTTAATATACATTTTAAACTCCTAACAAATTTACGTAAAATTTACTTATTTTTAGTAATATATTTACAATGAATTGGTATGATGTATTTGTCGTAATCGACGACATGTTATCTACACTTTGAGAATGGTTATCCCCTGTTCTCTTCCATTGATTGATGGACTTAACGCACCTGAATGCAAGCCAGGTGCGTTTTTTATTTACTATAAATAAATGAAAAGTGGTTTTTTGAATAAATTATAAATTTTTCTTTGGATGGCGCTCAATTATCTCAGGATTATTGGTAAGTGCATCTTTTCCTTTTTCAGTTAAATGGATTCCACGAATAGAAATAAATTCATTTAATTGTTCTTCAGTAAGAGTTTTTTTCACAAGTTCAGTTAATTCATCTTTTTTTAATTTTGAATAGCCACTTACACCTAATTGTTTAAGAATGGCTTTGATTTCAGTGCCTGAGACATGCTTAAGAGAATTAAGTGCTGATTCGACGAAAGCATATTTTTGTTCGATTAGCCATTGAAGGCGAGTAGGGGCATCGATGCCGTAATCATATTCGAAATATTTTGGATACCAAGTTTCATTAGTGAAAGTGCCTAAATCAATACGCCATAATAGAATAATGTCTCCAGGAAGTAGGTTTTCTGGGGTTCTTTGCATATTACGGATAGGCACACGTGTTACTGTGCCTAGTTCTAATTTTTTAAACCATTTAGGGTCTCGGTCGGGGTTAATATATGGATATTCTGGATAGTCATCGTAAATAGATTGATGATTAGTCATGAGCGTCATCCTTTCGTATTCTAATGATTTTATGATAGCATGTTTTATATAATTTGTAATCTATGAATACCTATGGTGAATTTAAAATGGCATGATATTTGAATATTAGAAATGACTAAAGTGCCCATTAAAGCATGTTAACTATTCAATTTGTATTAGTTATGTTAAAATAATCGTAATGTTAATCATTATATCTAAGGAGAAATCTAGATGAATATGCCACAAAAACATAGCGAGTTTGTAGGTTCAATAAACCAACCATTAGTAACTCATATGTTGCAGTATCGTCAATATCTACCCTTGCGGAATTATTTGCAAGCATCTTCAAAATTAACCCCTCGACTTGACCGTCTCATCCAATTAGGTGAGGCCATATTACAAAACAATATTGATCAGGTCAATCAGTTGGCAGATTCCCTAAATTTACACTATATTACAAAACCAACACGTTTACAGCAACGTGCTTACTTTTATTTAGAGTATATGCAATTGCAGTTTTCGAGAAAAGAATATGGTGATTATTTTAGAGCACTTTCACCGTTGCTGGTGGATGTTTTACGTTTGGTTATTGAACGTAATATTATGCCACAATTGAATGAATTCATTGTGCCAATAGTCAAGGAGAATGATGAAGGTGTCGGTATTTACCGCGGACTGCAATGGAAACAAAGTCGAGTAGAAAGTTCTGATAATATTATTAATCAAACTTTCCATAAATACTATGGCGATCGTTTTAATTATGATCACTATGTAAGCTCCAGTCATCTTAATAAAATTATTGATGACCATACAATAGATGAAGAAATACGTAATTTAACAATTCAAATACGACATGTTGAAAAATTAGTGCGTAATATAGCGGCTCATGAGATAGTTTATATTGATGAGGCTTTTGTTAAACATCGTAGTGGAATGACAATAACTGATTTCAAAAATTGCTTAGAGGTATTAACCAATAAAGCAGGATTAACCAATCAAAAAATTTTGGAAGTCTTTATAGATATTAACCAACAAATAATGCAAGAATTAGACTTAGAACAACTTAAATAACTCAAGGAAGTGAATTTGATGAAAAAATTAATTATTCGTGGTGGAAAACCTTTAAATGGTGAAATTACAATTAATGGTGCAAAAAACTCTGTCGTGGCTTTAATCCCAGCTGCAGTGTTGGCAGATTCTGAGGTTGTCTTAGAAGGTGTACCAGATATTAATGATGTTTATTCATTATTGGAGATTTTAGAAGACTTCAATGTGAAAACACATTTTGAAAATGGCGTTTTAAGAATTGATCCTTCAGAAATGGTATCTATACCAATGCCTACTGGTAAAATCCAATCATTAAGAGCGTCATATTACTTTATGGGAGCAACTCTTTCTAAATTTGGTGAAGGAGTTATTGGTTTACCGGGTGGTTGTTTCTTAGGACCACGCCCAATTGATCAACATATCAAAGCATTTCGTTCTTTAGGAGCAGAAGTGAAAGAAGAGTACGGTGTTGTAACGCTTAAGACTGAAGAAGAAGGACTTCAAGGTACACGTATTTATATGGACGTTGTATCAGTCGGAGCAACGATTAATACTATTCTAGGTTCTGTAAAAGCTAAAGGTCGTACGATCATTGAAAATGCAGCACGTGAACCAGAAATTATTGACGTGGTTACACTATTAAATAAAATGGGCGCTAATATTCGTGGTGCTGGTACAAGTGAAATTCGTATTGAAGGTGTAACAGAATTAAAAGGGACAACACACTCGATTATTCCTGACCGTATTGAGGCTGGGACATATATTAGTGCAGCCGTTGCGATGGGTGAAAAAATACGTATTAATAATGTTATTTATGAGCATATTGAAAGTTTTATTGCGAAGTTAGATGAAATGGGTGCGAAAATGGAAATCGGTGAAGATTACATTATCGTTCATAAATCAGAAAACTTAAGAATGGTAGACGTTAAAACCCTACCTTACCCAGGTTTTGCAACAGACTTACAACAACCATTTACCCCGCTAATGTTAACAACGCATGGTGAAGGAACGATTATTGATACTATTTATCCACAACGTGTGAAACATCTCCCTGAGTTAATTCGTATGGGTGCAAATGTGAAAGTGGATGGCGATATTATCCGTATTAAAGGCCCAAGTAAATTAACTGGAGCTCCAGTTAAAGCAAGTGACTTACGTGCGGGTGCATGTTTAGTAATTGCTGGATTAATCGCTGAGGGAGAAACTGAAATTACAGGCATAGAGAATATTTTACGTGGTTATTCTAATATCGTTTCTAAATTAAGAAATATTGGTGCCGATATCGAAATGATCGATGATTCGGAGGGAACTGAAACTGAATAAGGAGAATAAAATGGCAGATGAATTTTCACTTGATAATTTATTAACCAAAGACGCGAAAGAATTGTATGCTTTTGCTAATGAACTAAATATTCCAGATTATTCAGGTCTTAGTAAAAAAGAATTGGCACTTGCTATTATGCGAACGCAAGAGGAAAAACAGGGCTTCTTCACTGTTGAAGGAGTCCTTGATATTGTTAATGACGGGACAATGGGGTTCTTGCGTCCTATTAACTATGCTCCAAGCAATGAAGATGTTTATGTTTCAAATTCGCAGATTCGCCGTTTTGGCATGCGTAATGGAGATAAAATATCAGGACCAGCTAGACCGCCTAAAGCGAATGAGCGTTATTATGGTTTAATGCAAGTTACAAAAATAAATGGTCGTGATGCTGAGTTAGCAAAATCGCGCGATCATTTTGCTAGTTTAACACCGCTTTATCCTGATACGCGAATAAAATTGGAATACACACAAAATTCGATTATTAACCGTATGATTGATATCACGTCACCAGTTGGATTTGGTCAGCGTGGATTAATTGTAGCACCTCCTAAAGCAGGAAAAACAACAATTCTTAAAGAAATAGCAAATGGCATTGCTCACAATCATCCAGATGCTGAGTTGATTGTGCTTTTAATCGATGAACGTCCTGAGGAAGTGACAGATATGGAACGAAGTGTCAAAGGAGAAGTAGTATCATCAACATTTGATCAAACGCCTGAAAATCATACACGAATCGCTGAGTTAGTTATTCAACGTGCGATGCGCTTAGTTGAAGAAGGCCGTGATGTTATTATTTTATTAGATAGTATTACTCGTTTAGCACGTGCTTACAACCTAACAGTTAAACCAAGTGGTCGTACTTTATCTGGAGGATTAGATCCAGCAAGTTTTTATTTACCTAAACGATTCTTTGGGGCAGCTCGTAATATTGAAAATGGGGGTTCTTTAACCATTTTAGCGACAGCGTTAGTTGATACAGGAAGTCGTATGGATGATATGATTTATGAAGAGTTTAAAGGTACAGGTAATATGGAATTACAATTATCAAGAGAACTTGCAGAACGTCGTATTTTCCCAGCGATTGACATTAAGAAATCAGGTACACGTAAGGAAGAGTTGTTACTTAGCAAAGAAGCAATGAGTAAAATCTGGAAATTACGTAATATGATGTCAGAGAATAGTCTAGCGTATACTGATCAACTTGTTCGTTTAATGCGTCAAACAGAAGACAATGAACAGTTTTTACAGGAATTAGATAACTTAATTCAGAAGTAGGAAGGTGATTATTTGAGTAAATATCAATTAGTACCAGCTAATACAAATTTAAAAGATGTTTTAAAAATTGCTTTATTTGCGTTTAAATTTACCTATGCCCAAGAAGAACCCGAGTCGGTAATCGATGGGATCCATGGTGCATCGATGTTAATGGAAATAAGTGAAGACATAGGAGATATTACTCAAATTGATGCCTGGTTAGAGTTGCAAGACCAACTAAGTAATTTAGATACCGTTCCCAGCGATTATGTCCCAGCGATGACTTATTTATATACTGAAACTGAACGGAATATTATTGTAGGAATTGTTAATATCCGCCTTGCTTTGAATGATTACTTAGAACAGTTCGGTGGACATATTGGTTACTCCATTCACCCTGATTACCGCGGATTTGGCTACGGGCACGCACAGTTAAAAGCGGCTTTAATTCAAGCGAGAGAATTAGGATTAAACCGTGTGTTAATTACATGTGATGACGACAATTTAGCGTCTAGTAAAGTAATTGAGGCCCAGGGTGGTGTGTTAGAAAATATAGTAGAGCATCCAGACTATGGTGATATTCGTCGCTATTGGATTGATCTAGAAACAATATAAAAGGAGGAGCGTATGGCAAAAGTATCTAAAACCAATGTTATGCGTGTCCTGGAACAGCATAATATTGATTATCGGTCTTATCAATTTGAGAAAAAAGATCGCTATAGATCGATGACAGAATTACCAGTATTTAAAACATTAGTGACTGTCGGAAAGTCTAAAGAAAATTATGTTTTTGTTGTTCCTGTTACTTCTGGATTGGATCTAAAAAAAGCTGCGCAAGCAGCTGGTGAAAAGAACATTCAAATGATTAAAGAGAAAGACTTGCTTCCTTTAACTGGTTATGTTCATGGTGGCTGTTCTCCGATTGGGATGAAGAAAGAGTTAAAGACTTTTATTGATGTCTCAGCTTTAGAGGATGAGACAATGATTATTTCTGCTGGAAAAGTAGGCGTCTCCGTTGGAATGGACCCCAAAGAAATATCTGAAATAATTCCGGTGCAGTTTGTAGACATCAAGATAGATGAAGAGGTGAAATAATTGTCAGATTTTAAATTTGAAATTACCGAACATTTTGCGCAATTAAATGTCAGCCCCAAAGGATGGTCAAAAGAATTAACACGTGTTTCTTGGAATGAACGTGAAGCAAAATATGACATCCGTGAATGGAGCCCTGATTATTCAAAAATGGGCAAAGGAATTACCTTTACTGAAGAAGAATTGCGTATTTTACGTGACGCATTAAATCAAATGGATTTATAATAAAAATATCATTGCATTTAAAAAACAAACATGCTATTATTCTATTGTTGCACTCAGTGCATTGAATAACTGTAGATTAGCAAATAGTTTACGGCAGAAAGGAAGTATAAATATGAAACAAGGAATTCATCCAGAATATCAAACAGTCGTGTTTATGGATACTTCAACAGGATTTAAATTTTTATCAGGATCTACTAAATCATCAAATGAAACAGTAGAGTGGGAAGATGGTAACACATACCCATTAATCCGTGTAGAAATTTCTTCTGACTCACATCCATTCTATACAGGACGTCAAAAATTCACGCAAGCAGATGGTCGTGTGGATCGTTTCAACAAAAAATACGGTTTCAAAAACGACTAATTGGCGTTACATTAATCAAAGCTTATTGGGTTTCTGCGATTTTGCAGGAACCTTTTTATTTAGATAATTTTTAAAAAATGAATTCTTAACAAAAAATAAACATAAATAATACAGAATCTTAATACATTTTCTAATTATTAGTGTTACAATGACTAGGAATAAATAAAAGAAGGAGAATGGCGATGGATTTAAATGAATTAGTACAATCAATCGATGAATTAGGTTACCAAATTATCATGCAAACGATTCCTTCAGATAAAGTCATTGTTATTATTGACGGTAAGTCGCCGATCGCTCACTTACTCCAAGACAAAGTAAATGAATATTACACAGGCTACGAAGCCTTTGGTGCATTATCTGAAGAAAAACAAGATGAATTAACAAAATTACTTAGTACTTTTGCTAATACACCTGTAGAAGTACGTTAAAAGGATAGTAATTTTTTGACGTACTTCTTTTTTAATTAAAATTTTAACTGCTTTCTCTGGCGAAAGTGCAAGTTATTCGCTATAATGAAAGTATCAAATATGTACCAAATTTAAGGGGGATTTATACATGAGTCGTTTAGTAAGTATGACGGATATGTTAAATAAAGCAAGAGATGGGCAATATGCGGTAGGTCAGTTCAATATTAATAATTTAGAGTGGACTCAAGCAGTATTAACAGCTGCTCAAGAAAACAACTCACCAATTATTTTAGGTGTTTCTGAAGGTGCGACAAAATACATGGGTGGTGCTGAGGTAGTATCAGCAATGGTAAATGCTTTAATGGAATCAATGGATATCACTGTTCCAGTAGCATTACACTTAGACCACGGGACTTCATATGAATCATGTAAAAATGCAATGGATGCAGGTTACACTTCAGTAATGATTGATGGTTCACATTCACCAATTGATGATAATATTGCGTTAACTAAACGTGTTGTAGAGTATGCAAGCATCAAAGGAGCTTCTGTTGAAGCAGAAGTTGGAACTGTTGGTGGTGAAGAAGACGGTATCGTAGGTGGAGTACAATATGCTGACTTAGCTGAATGTATTCGTATGGTTAAAGAAGCAGATATTGATGCATTAGCAGCAGCTTTAGGATCAGTTCACGGAACATATGATGGAGAACCTCAATTAGGTTTCGAAGAAATGGAAGCTATCTCAGTTGCAACAGAAATCCCACTAGTACTACATGGTGGTTCAGGTATTCCAGAACACCAAATTAAAATGGCAATTGAACGCGGACATGCTAAAATTAATGTCAACACTGAATTACAACAACAATTTACAGCTGCAACGCGCGAATTATTAGCGACAGATGACAAAGTTTATGACCCTCGTAAAGTATTAAAACCAGGTGTTCAAGCGATTATTCAAACAACTAAAGAAACAATGGACCGTTTTGGATCAACTGGAAAAGCATAATAATAATTAAAGTACATAACTTATTTTAGCCAGATAGTATAAACTATCTGGTTTTTTGTGTTTATAAAACAAGAAGCTTTGATAATCAAAGTAACCCTAGGTTGGCGTGATTCACAAAAATAAAGAATATGGGACTATTTGCTGTTATACTTTGTAAAAGCAACGAGCTAATCAAAAAGGAGATAATTATGAAAACAGCATTTTTAATCGATAGCCCAACAAACTTTGCGCAAGAATACTCAGAGCGTGAAGATGTTTTTGAAATAGTATTGAGTGCAATTTTTCCAAATGGCGAGACAATTAATGACACGAGCGAACCTGAGAATGTTGAACGTTTTCTAGAATTGCGTCCTCAGTTTGAAGAAAAACCAAAGTCATCACAACCGAGTTTAGGTAGTATTAACGCAGTATTTGAAAAAATTATCGAACAAGGTTATGACCGCATAATTGGTATCGTGCTAGGAGAGAATATGAGTGGAACACTTCAGAGCACAAGAATGATTGCTGAAGAATTTGAAGATAAAATAGAAACCCATATCTTTGATAGTGGAGCTTTAGGACCAGCAAATTATGCATTGCTTGAAGAAGCAATTCGTTTAGTTGAGTCTGGAGTAGATATAAAGACAATCGAAAATAGAATGAACCAATTAATCAACGAAATGCAGACCTTTATACTGCCAGAAGACATTTCTGGTATGCAAAGTGGTGGTCGTTTTAAAGCTACAGAAGAAGCGGTTGTTGCTTTAAACAACACAAAAAATATATTACATTTTACAAATGAAGGAACAATCGAATTATTAGATAAGGTGCGTACGAGACGTATCCGGGAAACTCGTTTACTTGATTTTATAAAAGAGGCTAGACAGAAATTTGATGAAACTTATGTCATTATTATGCACGCAAACGCAGATGAAGAAATGACAAAATTCAGCGATAAAATCAACGAAGTGTTATCTGATGTAAGAGTGCGTTTAATAGATATGCGTCCAGCATTAATGTGTCATGTAGATGAGAAAGGGTATTGTCTAAGTGTTGTGCCTGTATTGCCATAAAGTATAGATAAGGTTAGATTAAATAATTTGGACGATAAAATTTAAGAGGAGTAAGGGATGAAAACAGCATTTTTAATTGATAGCACTACTGGCTTTGTTCAAGAATATGCAAAGCGTGATGATATTTTTGAAATCACACTAAGTGTCGTTTTTCCTAATGAAGAAACGTTGCACGATTCAAGAGATATCCAAACCATTACTGATAAGTTTTTGAATTTAAGACAACAATTTGAAGAAAAACCACGAACGTCACAACCTAGTTTAGGAAATATTCATGAGGCATTCGATGCGATAATCGAACAAGGTTATGAACGTGTTATTGGTATTATATTAGGTTCAAAGATGAGTGGTACTTTCCAAAGTGTAAATATGGTAGCAGAAGAATATGAAGACAAACTTGATATTCATCTTTTTGATACTAAAGCGGCTGTAACGGCTAATTATGCATTAATCGAAGAAGCGATTCGTTTAGTTGAATTAGAAACAGAAATGTCTGTGATGACTAATAGAATAAATCAATTAATCGATAATATTCAAACTTACATCTTACCTGAAAATTTAGCAGCACTTCAAAGGGGTGGCCGATTTGAAGCAACAGAAGAAGCAGTAGTAGCTTTAAATAATACAAAGAATATCTTATACTTTAAAGAAGAAGGTACCATGAATTTATTAGAAAAAGTTCGATCAGCACGTCGCCGTGAAGTACGATTGCTTGAATTGATTGAAGAAGGCTATCAAAAGTTTGATGGTAATATTCATATCATTATTTCACATGCAAATGCTTTTGAAGAAATGGTAGATTTTAAAAATAAAATCCAAGAGGAGTTTCCTAAAGTCTCCGTTCGTATCATTGATATGTTACCAACTATTATGTGCCATGTTGACGAAAAAGGATATTTTGTAAGTGTTGTTCCAGTTTAACATTATATAAAAAAGTCGAACACTTGAGTGCTCGACTTTTTCTTTTAGCTATTGATAGTAATCATCGCAATCGTCACAATAGAAATTACAACGATTGACCAACCAAACATTTGGATAACTTTATCTCTGGATATATTTTTAAATTTTCGCATAATTATCATACATTAATAAAGTATGAAAGATGCCTCCTTTTAATTAATGACTTATCTATATTATACGTGAATGAAAATGAACTTCAAGTCAGAGGCATAATTGTAACTTTAAAATAAAAATGTCATGGTTTTGTATCAAATGTGATTAAGAACTTTCATCGTTATTCAGATGCCTTACTTTTATGTTAAAAAAGTGTAAAATTCATGGAATTATCAACATTTTCTACTATAATGAATAGAGGGAAATTGTTGTTCAAATTATATGGATAACATGTTAAACTAAAAAGGTACATATAAAATTAAGCATCCATTATAAATGGATGATGAATACAGTAGAAATAAAAGGGGTAGCTGAATGGCAAACTTTATTAAAAATTTAATTGAAAACGACAAAGCGACATTACGTCGTACTGGAAAAATTGCTGATCAAATTATGGCAATGGAACCAACTTATCGTGATATGACAGATGAGCAATTAAGCGGACAAACGAGTGAATTTAAAACGCGTTATGCAAACGGGGAATCATTAGATAAATTATTACCAGAAGCTTTCGCAGTAGTACGTGAAGCAGCAAGACGTGTTTTAGGATTGTTCCCATACAAAGTTCAAATCCAAGGTGGTATTATCTTACATGAAGGTAATATTGCAGAGATGAAGACTGGGGAAGGTAAGACTTTAACTGAAACAATGCCAGTTTATTTAAATGCACTAACTGGCAAAGGAGTTCATGTAGTTACAGTTAACGATTATTTAGCAACTCGTGACTCACAAGAGATGGGGGAAGTATACCGTTTCTTAGGCTTAACTGTAGGTTTAAATCTAAATTCACTTAATGCACAAGAAAAACGCGATGCTTATAATTGTGATGTTACATATAGTACAAATAACGAATTAGGATTTGACTATTTACGTGACAATATGGTTGTATACGAGCGTCAAATGGTACAACGTCCATTGTATTATGCTATTGTGGATGAGGTCGATTCAATTTTAATTGACGAGGCTCGTACGCCATTGATTATTTCTGGTCAAGCAGGTAAATCAGCTGCATTATATACACGTGCTGACTATTTTGTTAAAGGCTTAAAGCAGGACGAAGATTATACAATTGAACTAACTTCAAAAACAATTTCGTTAACAGATGAAGGTGTTGATAAAGCTGAGCGTGTATTCCGTTTAGAAAACTTATATGATATTGAAAACAGTGCATTAGTTCACCATATTGATCAATCATTACGTGCAAACTTTATTATGATTAAAGATATTGATTATGTTGTAGATGAAGGTGCAGTGAAAATTGTTGATGGATTTACCGGTCGTATTATGGAAGGACGTCGTTACTCAGATGGACTTCACCAAGCGATTGAAGCGAAAGAAAATGTTGATATTGAAAATGAATCAAAAACAATGGCAACAATTACTTTCCAAAATTACTTCCGTATGTACGATAAATTAAGTGGAATGACAGGTACTGCTAAAACTGAAGAAGAAGAATTCCGTGAAATTTATAATATGGACGTTGTTCAAATTCCAACAAACCGTCCAATTCAACGTATTGACTCACCAGATTTACTTTATCCAAACTTGAAAACGAAATTTAATGCGGTCGTTAATGAAATTATCGAACGTCATGAAAAAGGTCAGCCGATTTTAGTCGGTACTGTAGCCGTAGAAACATCTGAATATTTATCTAACTTATTAACGCAAGCTGGAGTACCGCATGAAGTGTTGAATGCAAAAAATCACTTTAAAGAAGCAGAGATTATTATGCAAGCGGGTCAACGCGGAGCAGTTACAATTGCGACAAATATGGCTGGGCGTGGTACGGATATTAAATTAGGTAGTGGTGTTAAAGAGGCCGGAGGCCTATGTGTTATTGGTACTGAGCGCCACGAATCTCGTCGTATCGATGATCAGTTACGTGGACGTTCAGGTCGTCAAGGAGATCCAGGAGCATCACAATTCTACTTATCACTTGAAGATGATTTAATGCGTCGCTTTGGTTCAGAACGAATTCAAGGTTTATGGGAACAATTAGGTGATACGGATGAAGATTTAGCAATTCAAAATCGTATGTTAACGCGTCAAGTAGAGTCAGCTCAACGCCGTGTTGAAGGTAATAACTATGACACACGTAAAAACGTTTTAGAGTATGATGAGGTTATGCGTGAGCAACGTGAGGTGATGTATGACCAAAGACTTCAAGTTATCCAAATGGAAGAGTCATTGACACCTTATGTAAAAGCGATGATTAAACGTACAATTGAACGCCAAGTTCAGTACGCAACAGAAGGCGATAAGAAAGACTGGTCATTAGAGAGTTTGCTTGAATTTGCAGGAAATGCGCTTGTTCATCCTGATGAGATTCAATTGTCTGATTTAGAAGGTAAAAACCGTAAAGAGTTAGTTGATTATCTTGTAGCATTAGCAGATAAAGCTTACGATGAGAAAATTGCTAACTTATCACAAGACCAAGTCAATGAATTTGAAAAAGTAATTATCTTACGTGTTGTTGATAATAAATGGACTGACCACATTGATATGATGGATAATTTACGTCAAAGTGTAGGTTTACGTGCCTATGCTCAAACGAATCCATTAACAGAATATCAAACAGAAGGTTACGACCGTTTCCAAGACATGGTTACAGAAATTGAACATGAAATAACACGTTACTTAATGAAAGCTCAAATTCACCAAAATGTGAAACGTGAACAAGTAAATAAAGCGTAATAATGAAAAAAGAATCCCGGCAGCGTTTGTTGTCGGTTTTCTTCATTACAAAAGATTTTAAATAAGAGGATGATAACAATGGAGTTATACGAGATTAAACAGTTTGGTCAAGATGCGAAGACTAGACTAGACAATATTAGGGGGTCTCTTTGACTTAGAGAAACTAGAAGCAGACATCGCTGATTATGAACATCAAATGCTAGCCAGTGATTTTTGGGATGATAATCAAAAAGCTCAAAAAATTGTTTCTTCACTGAATGAAGCGAAGTCAACATATGATTCAATTAATCAATTGACCGATCAAATGGAAGAGTTAGAGATGGCATTGGAATTATTTGATGAAACTGAAGATGATGAACTTATTCAAGAAGCTGAAAAGATTGTTGAAACACTAGACAAAGACTTAACCGATTATGAAACATTGCTTTTATTATCGGGCGAACATGATGATAACAATGCTATATTGGAAATTCATCCTGGGGCAGGCGGTACTGAGTCCCAAGATTGGGGAAGTATATTACTGCGTATGTATCAACGATTTGCTGATAAACATCAATTTAAAGTGGAAGTTGTTGATTATCAAGCGGGCGAAGAAGCTGGAATTAAGAGTGTGACACTTGAAATTCAAGGAGCAAAAGCTTATGGATTGTTACAATCTGAAAAAGGCGTTCATCGTCTAGTGCGTATTTCTCCTTTTGATTCAAATAGTCGCCGTCATACATCTTTCGCTTCAGTTGAAGTAACGCCGGTCATTGATGACACGATTGAAATCGAAATTAATGATGACGATTTGCGCGTTGATACTTACCGTGCTAGTGGTGCTGGGGGGCAACATGTTAATAAAACAGATTCAGCTGTTCGTATTACGCACCTTCCAACAGGTATTACTGTACAAAGTCAAGCACAGCGGTCACAGCTTCAAAACCGTGAGCAAGCAATGGCAATGTTGAAATCAAAGTTATATCTCCTTGAGCAAGAAGAAAAAGAAAAAGAACTAGCAGCATTACGTGGCGAGCAAAAAGAAATTGCTTGGGGGTCACAAATTCGTTCATATGTCTTCCATCCTTATTCGATGGTTAAAGATCATCGTACTGATCATGAAACGGGTAATACCCAGGCTGTTGTTGATGGAGAATTAGATCCTTTCATTGATGCTTATTTACAATGGAAAGTATCTAACTAAAGTTAAAGAGGTGAAATAGATGATTGTCTTAGACCGAGTGACAAAGAAATATCCAAATGGTATTGTTGCTGTAAATAACACGAGTTTAAGAATTGAACAAGGTGAATTTGTTTATATTATCGGGCCAAGTGGTTCTGGTAAATCGACTTTAATGAAATTATTAAACCGCGAAGAAAAGCTATCTATGGGGCATATTCAAGTAGGTAAATATCGTGTTGAGAAAATTAAAGATAAAGACGTTCCGTATTTAAGACGCTATGTTGGCGTTGTTTTCCAAGATTTTAAATTATTACCAAATTTAACGGTCTACGAAAATGTTGCTTTTGCTTTAGAAGTAACGGGTCAGGCAAACAAAGATATCCAAACACGTGTCAATCAAGTATTAAGTATGGTTGATTTAGCTTCAAAAGCAAAACAATATCCTAAGTCTTTATCTGGAGGAGAGCAACAGCGTGTGGCAATTGCACGAGCGATTGTTAATCGCCCGGCGATATTAATTGCCGATGAGCCAACAGGGAACTTAGACCCAGTGACAGCACGTGGTATTTTCCAATTACTAGAGAAAATTAATCAAAGCGGTACAACTGTTATTATGGGAACTCATAATAATCAATTAGTTGATGAATTTAAACACCGTGTCATTCGTATCGAAAATGGTGTTGTACTTAGCGATGAGTATAAGGGGGATTACCGAGGATGAGAGCAATGCGAACTATGTGGCGTCATCTTAGAAATGGCTTCCTAAATTTATTCCGTAATGCCTGGATGACAATTGCATCTGTACTTACAATGACTCTGACTTTAACGATGGTTGGGGGATTAGTCTTCTTAATGATTAATGTGGAAAACATTGCCACTGATATCGAAGAAGGGGTGAAAATTCGTACCCACATCGATTTAGTTGCAGAACCAGAAGATGAAGAGCGATTAGAAAATCAAATTGCTGAAATCGAGAATGTTACAGAAATAGAATATTCTTCAAAAGAAGATGAGTATCAAATGCTTGTTGAGCAGTATGGTGAAGAGTTCGAACTTTTTGAAGGTGATAGTAATCCATTTTATAATGTGTTCATCGTCAGTGTTAATGAACCAGGCAATTTAGAAGAGGTAGCGAATCAAATACGTGAACTTCCTTTTGTTATTGATGCTGGTTTTGGTGAAGAGACAACCGGAGACCTTGTTAATGTCTTGAACATTACTCGTGCAGTAGTTGCAGCGGTTGCTGCTGTACTTGTTGTTATCGCCGTTTTACTTATTTCTAATACGATTCGATTAACAATCGATGCTCGAGCAACTGAAATAGAGATTATGCGTTTAGTTGGGGCCAAAAATTCTTATATTAAAGCGCCACTGATTTTTGAAGGAACCTTTATTGGAATAATTGGAGCAGCTGTTGCAACATTAACGGTATTTGCTTTATATCAAGGTCTGCAAACAGCAACAATCCAAATATTTGGATTGAGTATTTTAAAATTTGCACCAGTTTATCCTACAATTTTACTAGTTGGTATTGGTTTATTAATTCTAGGTATCATCCTAGGTTCAATTGGAGCAAATCGCTCAGCTAAACAACATTTAACGATTTAATCAATTTAATCCACTATCTTCTAAAGGTAGTGGATTTTTTGAGGATATTTACAAGGTAAGGCCGGTATGTAAGACGTCAGTCACTCTAAAATGACTAGTGAAGAAAGGCGTCTGTTTTTCGTATGTAATCATGCTATAATTTAATGGAATCTACAATAAGATACGGTAGGTGAAAGGTGGTAAACAGCTTGAATGAAATTTTAATCGTAGATGATGAAATAACGATTTTAACACTTTTAGAATATAATTTAACACAAGCAGGATATCAGGTGCATAAAGCCGAACGTGGTGATGACGCGTTTAAAATGATAAAGGAAAATACATATGATTTTATTATTTTAGATGTGATGTTACCAGGAATGGATGGTATGGATGTTTGTCGTCGGACGAGACAATTAGGAATAGATACGCCTATTATTATGTTAACGGCTAAAGATCAAGAGTATGATAAGATATTAGGATTAGAATTTGGTGCAGATGATTACATGACAAAACCATTTAGCCCCAGAGAAGTTATTGCTCGTATGAAAGCTATTTTACGTAGAACGGAAGCGCGTCAAATAGAAGATGAATCTGTAACTCGAGAAATGCAAAAAGAAGCAACAGATATTGAGTTGGAAGAGTTGTCTCATCAAGGTGAAAATGACCAAACTGTTGATTTAGAAAATGAAACAGTCATTCGCTTAGGTGGTATTCATATTTACCGTGATCGTTATGAAGTAGAAGTACGAGGAGAACCAATTGATATAACGCCCAAAGAGTTTGAATTATTAGTTTATATGGCATTGCGTAAAGGTCGAGTTTTAAGTCGCGAGCAGTTGTTAGATAACATTTGGAACTTTGATTATGTTGGTGAAACACGGATTGTCGATGTGCATATTAGTCATTTACGTGAAAAAATTGAAGAAGACACTAAAAATCCTAAATATATAATTACACAGCGTGGATTTGGTTATCGTTTTGAGGTTCCAGAAGAATGATTTTTAGGCAGAAAGAAAATTTTCAAAAACATTTAATACGAATAGCAGTAATGCTATTCGTTGTTTTACTTATTATTACAGCTTCCATGATTTACATACGTAATCAGAGCATTGAAAATCAATTAACACAAATTATGACTCAAACAGAAAAACGTCTTGAAGACGAATCAGACCCAGCTTTTTTACAAAAAGAATTAAGTGTATTACCTGAGGATGCGGTATATTTAGTAATGAGTCATAATGAAGATGGAACGACTTACGAAGAAGGACAGCGTAGTTTAGTTACTTTATACTCCGATATACAAAGAGAAGAGCCTTTACTACTAGAGGGGAATCCTGCTGTCGGTTCAACCATTGATGGCTATTGGGCGCTCACAACAATAGATGTTGATGAGAGTAACCGTAGTTATGATTTATTATACAAATTTTCTAAATCATATTTTGGGCTTTATAATAGAGCGTTGATATTTTTCATTCTTATTATTATCGCTATTTTAGTGGCAGTTATTTATATTATTTATCATAGTGTTATGAACATGATCTCTGAACCTGTATTGGCAATGAAGAACGCTTTAAATTCACTAAAAGATCCTGACTTAGAATCTGGACAGTTTGAATATGTTGGAGGACGTTTTAAGGAGCTAGATGATTTAGGGGATACCGTAACAAATATAGAAAATACTTTGTCACATCGTTATACAGAATTAATGAACAGTGAACAACGTCTAACCGTATTATTAGACCATTTGAATTTAGGTGTAATCTTGATAGATTCTAGTGGGGTAATCGAACTATTTAATCCCGAAGCAACAGAAATATTAGGTTTAAGTGAGGATTCATATGGTAGATCTTATGCTGAAGTAGTTAGAAGTACGCAGTTAGTTGATATGATTGATACAGTAATAGATAGTCAAACGGATTTAACCGAAGAGGTTGAGCTGTATATTCCTAATCAACGATTTGTCGATGTGAATATTATTCCTTATTTAGAAACTGAAAAAGAACAAGGTGCAGTTTTAGTTCTACTATATGATATTTCGCAAATACAACGCTTAGAGGCGGTTCGAACTGAATTCGTAGCTAATGCTTCACATGAACTAAGAACGCCAGTTACATCAATTAAAGGATTTGCAGAGACTTTAAGAGACGGAGCTTTGGAAGATAAGGCAATAGCAAAAGAATTTGTACAAATCATTTTAAATGAGAGTAATCGACTGGAACATATTATTAATGATATTTTAGAGTTGTCTCGGGTTGAGAAACAAAAAGACACTGCTGCTGAAGCGGTTTTTGATATAGCGGATGTTGTAAAGACTATCTTGACTTCTCTCAAGAAAAAAGCAAGTATGAAGAATATTAATTTAATTGCTCATATCGATCAAACATCACCTTTATTATTGGAAGGTAATCAACATCGAGTAGAACAGATATTGACCAATTTAGTGGACAATGCAATTAATTATTCTGGAGAAGATAGTGAGGTATCGATACGCGTCTATGGCGTAGCTTCAGGTGTGAAAATTGAAGTGAGTGATAATGGAATCGGGATTCCTGAGGAAGAATATGAACGTATTTTTGAGCGTTTTTACCGAGTTGATAAGGGACGGAGTAGAAATTCTGGAGGAACAGGATTAGGTTTATCAATTGTACGTAATTTAGTTCGTATATTTGGTGGAGATATTAAAGTCAAAAGTGCTTTGGGTGAAGGTTCAACCTTCATCGTTTATCTACCATTTAGACAAAAATAAAAAGACAATTAGGATGGTTCCGCTATCATCGTCCTAATTGTTTTTTGTTTGTGTCTTTATGGTGGTTTGTAAAGAAAAAATCTTGAAATTTACACAAAATTTACACAAAATTTACATTAAGAAGGTACAATGGTAATGGTTATTATTAATTTTAAAAGTATGAGTATAGGAGAGTAATTTATGCAAAAGAATAGCATGGAATCGATTATGAAATATGTCTTCATATTTTGTGCATCGATCTCAATTATTTCGATTATTCTAATTTTCTTCTTTATCTTCCGTGGTGGAGTACCATTCATGATCGAAGAAGGAATTGGTAATTTTATTTTTGGTACAGTATGGAGACCTACAGCATCAAACGCTCAATTTGGAATTTTACCAATGATTGTTGGTTCATTAGTTGTTACAGCGGGGGCAATTATTATTGGTGTGCCGATTGGTGTTTTAACATCAATATTTATGGCGTTCTTCTGTCCACCGAAGTTATATAAATTTGCTAAACCAGCGATTAACTTAATGGCGGCAATTCCATCAATCGTTTATGGTTTCTTTGCTTTACAAATTTTTGTACCTATTTCACGTGAATTATTTGGTGGAACAGGGATGAATATTATTACGGCATCAGTATTATTAGGGATTATGATTTTACCAACAATTATTGGATTATCAGAATCATCACTTAGAGCGGTCCCAAGTTCATATTATGATGCGAGTGTTGGTTTAGGTGCCACACACGAACGTTCAGTAATGAGTGTAGTTGTACCAGCCGCTAATTCAGGTATTTTTTCAGGTATTATTTTAGGAATTGGACGCGCCATTGGTGAAACTATGGCTGTTATCTTAGTTACTGGTAACCAACCAATCATTCCAGACAGTTTAACAGACGGAGTTCGTACTTTAACTACGAACATCGTTCTAGAGATGGGGTATGCTTCAGGACGTCACCGTGAAGCTTTAATTGCAACAGCAGTTGTATTATTTATCTTTATTATTATTTTAAACTCTATCTTTATGGTAATTAAATCGAAAGGAGAGAAACGCTAATGAAATCGAAGTTTAATTGGACAAAATTGATCGTTTGGACAGCAGGTTTATTTACATTAGCGATGTTGCTATCCATCGTTCTCTTCATTCTTTCACGTGGTATTCCAGCAATGAATTTTGATATGTTTGCTTGGAATTATACAACAGATAACGTATCCATGATGCCAGCGATTATTTCGACGCTTGTAATAGTCGGAATTTCACTCCTTATCGCGGTACCGATTGGTGTGTTTACTGGTTTCTATTTAGTAGAGTATGCAAACCAATCAAGTAGATTTTTGAATGTTATCCGTTTAGCAACAGATACATTAGCAGCAGTTCCTTCGATTGTTTATGGTCTGTTCGGTATGTTACTATTCGTAATTGAATTAGGAATGGGCTATTCACACTGGGCAGGTATTTTAACGATTACTATTATGATTTTACCGATTATTATCTCTTCTACAGAGGAAGGTTTACGTGCCGTAGATGATTCATTACGTATGGGTAGTCTAGGATTAGGGGCAGGTAAATTAAGAACAATCTTTACAGTAGTATTGCCTGTTGCAATGCCAGGTATCTTATCAGGGATTATCTTAGCAATTGGTCGTATTGTCGGTGAATCAGCGGCTTTAATTTATACATTAGGTTCATCATCTCAAATGTTATCAGGATTATCTTCATCGGGTCGTACACTTGCGGTACATATGTACATGTTATCTCAAGAAGGTTTCCACGTAGAAGAATCTTATGCAACAGCGACAGTTTTAATTGTAATTGTATTAATTATTAACAGTTTTTCAACATACTTAAGTAATAAATTAGGAGCTGGAGGAAAATAATGACAACGAACAATATTAAAGATTTAGATTTTTATTATGGTGATTTCCAAGCGTTAAAAAATATTAATATGGAAATCGAAGAAAACTTAGTAACAGCATTTATTGGACCATCAGGTTGCGGTAAATCGACTTTTATAAAAATTTTAAACAGAATGCAGGATTTAGTATCTTATGCAAAAGTTGATGGAACTGTGGAATTAGATGGTAACGATATTTATGGTAAAGAAACAGATGTTAACTTATTAAGAAAACGTGTTGGTATGGTATTCCAACATCCTAACCCATTTCCTAAATCTATTTATGATAATATCGCTTATGGACCACGTACGCATGGTATCAAAGATACTAAAGAATTGGACCATATTGTTGAAGATAGTTTACGTGGTGCGGCAATTTGGGATGAAGTTAAAGATAAATTAGACCAAAAAGCGACATCATTATCAGGTGGACAACAACAACGTATTTGTATCGCTCGTGCGATTGCAAATGATCCTGAAGTGTTATTAATGGATGAACCGACTTCAGCTTTAGACCCTATTTCAACTAATAAAATTGAAGAGTTAATTCATGAATTAAAAGAGAAATATACAGTGGTCATCGTTACACATAATATGCAACAAGCTGCTCGTATTTCTGATAAGACAGCTTTCTTCTATCAAGGTGAAGTAATTGAGTTTGACGATACTGAGAAAATATTCTCTAATCCAACAAATCAACAAACACTAGACTATGTTTCTGGACGATTTGGCTAGAAGTCAATTAAGGAGGAATTGTTTTGAGAACAGTTTTTGAAGAAGAATTACAACGACTATTCATTGATTTAACTCGTTTAGGTAATGCTGCGAATGAATCTTTACATAAAGCGATTAAAGCATTTAATACACGGGATCGTGATTTAGCACATGAACTATTTAGTGATGATTTAAGAATTAATGCGGCAACGATTGATATCGAGCAAGATGCTTTTCGTGTGATTGTTCTACAACAACCGGTAGCGCGTGATTTACGTAAAGTGTTTACTGTCTTACAAGCGAGTACTGATATTGAGCGAATTGCAGATCATGCAGTGACGATTGCTCGTTCAACAATCAAACGCGACGATGACAGTGAATCTAATGAGGAAATTGATCAATATATTAACCAGATGGCAGAAATTATTAGCCAAATGATTAATGATGCTTTAGAAGCAGTTTCAAAACATGATTCTGATGCGGCGCGTGAGATTGCTGCTCGTGATAAAGAAGTGAATGAGCTATACCGTTCAATTTTACGTTCAGCAGCTAAATTAATGGAAGAACACCATGAATCTGTTAATGTAGGAATTGGATATCTACAAATTGCAGGTAGTTTAGAACGTATGGGAGACTATGCTAAAAATATTTGTGAGCGTGTAGTTTACTTAAATACTGGAACAATTATCGAATTAGGTTAATCTCTCCATAAAAATAGCCTGGCATTCCATTTTGATGGATTGCTAGGCTATTTTGTTTGATTAATTTCGAATAATTTTTGCTCCTAGAGAATTCTCGAAATGGTCTAGGGCCCATTCATGGCCTGTTTGATTAAAGCTAGCAACGCCAGCTTCAGGGATTACAATATTATAACCAAGGTTATATGCACTCATTGCTGTATGTAAAATACAAATATCTGTTACTACTCCTACAAGCCAGACCTCATTAATACTCCGTTCTCTCAAACGTAAATCAACTTCTGTTCCAGCAAATGCAGAATAGCGACGTTTGTCAGTGAAGAATAAGTTTTCGTGCTGTTTAAATTGTTTAAAAGTGTCCCCCGTTTTCCCATAAATTTCACGACCAGAAGTTCCTTTTATATTATGAGGTGGGAAAAGTTTAGTTTCTGGATGATATGGGTCATCTAATGTATGTAAATCATTCGCGATGACTACATAGTCACCATCTTCGATAAATGTTTTAATCGAATCTGCAATATAATTATCAAGCGCTTGAGCGGGTTCTCCGGCAGTTAGTGCGCCATCTGTAGCAACGAAATCTGTTGAGTAGTCGACAACAATTAATGCTTTTTTCATTTTATTACCTCTTTCTCTTTTTTGTGATTATACACGATTAAACCAACGTTTTGCTGTGCTTTTACCAACGTTCTTTGCGGCACGGCCGATTGTTTTAACGATATCATTTGCATTATCTTTAACGACTAATTTAAGTTGAGGTAAGGCGCGCACTGTGGCGTCATGTCTGACTTGTTGTTTTGTAATTGGTTCTTGGCTGGTTAGATAATCTTGAGTAATAATCCCCACTCGTAAAGTCAAGAAAGCATTAACAGCGCCCTCTAAAATGGAAGACACAACTAAGTTTGCGATAGGGACCATACCAGGAACGGCTGAAACGACGCTTTCTCCGAGCACAGATGTAATAATAGGTTCAACTTGATACTCAATTAAATCAACATCTTCCAGGGCACGCGCCATGAGTACAACGCCAATAACTTGCATATAAAGTTTAATTAAACTTTGTAGAGTTGGTCTGGTGCCATATATCTTAGCTATTTGCCAGACCATGCGTATGATGGTGTATAAAACAACTAAACTATCTAAGGAACCATTTTGAGAGACTGCGGTGGATAAAAATATGGCATTCGCATTTTCTTGAATGATCGGGTTTGTTAATGTTTGTAATTGATTTAAAGCTACGGAATTTTGACTTTCGATATCTTCTTCATCATCAAATGTTAAATCAGTTAAATAGGGGTTTTGTTTTAATTGTTTATGTAATTGATTTTGATAATTTTGAATTTCTTCCTCAGTTGCGTCTGGTGCTAATGTTAAAACAACAGGAGCAGAAGCAAATTGTTTGTATACTTTATAAATCATAACCAAAAGCGTTACAATCAGAACGGATGTAACAGCAATGGCTAAATAGAGATGGACCGATTGTAATAATTGGAAGAGTAGCATAAATTGATTAATGACAAAGATTACGAAGATGAAACTTAGAATAATGGCAAGCCATTTTAAAATGCTTTTTAGGTCATTCCACCAAGATGTCATAACATCACTCCTTTTTTATAATTATACAATATTATGATATCAAACACATAGGACGGAAGACTGAAAAAAGAGGTAGATAGTCTTGAAAAGACAAAATCGCATAAAATCATTGTCTTAGAAACAATGATTTTATGCGATTCTTTGTTTATTAATTTAAAAATTCTATCCTAAATCAGCCGACTTATTGAACGAGTGAGTTGACGATTTGGAAGCATTTAATTTTTTCTAAAACGTCGCCAAATACGGTCAAACCATGGAATTGATTTTTGAATTTGTTTTTTCTCTTCAATTAAGTTGTTTTTACGTTGGTTGGCTTCAATCATTTGTTGTTCTTGTGAATTTAAAGCTTCGCCTTCTTGGCGTTCTGGACGTGTATAATCCCCAGTTACTTGTAATTCACGTGCTTTTAAATTATCTTCCAATTGTAATTCTAGAACGTGAGCAATTTCGGTCTCAATTTTTTCATCTAAAATCGGGAATTCAATTTCAACCCGTTTCGTCATATTTCTTGTCATCATATCAGCTGAAGATAAGAAAATACGACTATCACCGTGATTATTGAATGCATAAATACGACTATGTTCTAAGAAGCGACCAACAATACTCCGGACATGGATATTTTCTGATATACCAGGAATGCCTGGTTTTAAACAACAAATACCACGAACGATTAAGTCAATACGTACGCCAGCTTGGCTAGCTTCATAGAGTTTTTGAATCAATGGCTTATCAGTTAATGAGTTCATTTTAGCCACAATACGACCGTCTCCATGTTGTTTATGTAATTCAATTTCTTCATCGATATAATCTATGAGGGAATCGCGAATTGCAAAGGGTGAAACGTGTAAATGTGTATACTCTGGAAGTTCAGTATAGCCACTAATAAAGTTAAAGAATTTAGCAGCATCTTCTCCCATAGCTATGTCAGCCGTCATCAGCCCCATATCTGTATATGTTTTAGCTGTTTTATCGTTGTAGTTACCAGTACCTAAGTGGACATAACGACGAATTGCATTACCTTCGCGGCGGACAATCATCGTAATTTTACTATGAGTTTTTAAATCACTTACCCCGTAAATAACATGACACCCAGCTTCTTCCAATTCTTTAGCCCAAAACACATTATTTTCTTCATCAAAACGTGCTTTCAATTCAACTAAAACTGTCACTTCTTTCCCATTTTCAGCGGCCGTTTTTAAAGCTTGAATAATCGGTGAATGCTTAGAAACACGGTAAAGAGTTTGTTTAATAGCAATTGTATTTGGGTCAGTTGCTGCTTCTTCAACTAGAGATACAACTGGTTTGAATGAGTCGTATGGATGGTTAAAGAAGAGGTCGCCTTGTTTGATCGATTCGAATAAACTTTCCCCAGTGTGTTCTGGATTTAAATAGGCATTGAAATCTGGATAGCGATGTTCAGGGTAAGTTTCACCAATTTTATCTGCTAAACCAAATAGAAAAGTTAAATCAATTGGACCATCGATTAAATGGATCGAACGTTTATTTAACTCTAAGGATTTGGCAATGAGTTTATAGTGTTTTTTATTAAAGTCAGGCACAAATCGTGTATCTATCTCTAAGCGGATAGCAATTCCTGTACGGCGTTTTTTGATATAGTCTTCGATTAAGTTAATTAAATCTGAGGCATTATCTTCTTTAATATCAAAATCTGCACTACGTGTGATACGGAAAGGGAATGCGTATTGTATTTCGTAACCTTCGAATAAAGTGCTTAATTCTTGGATAATTAAATCTTCGATAAAAATAATACGATTTTTGCCATTTGCATCAACAATAATATAACGATCTAACAAAGTTGGGATAGGAACGATTGCTGAATGTTCTTCACCGTCTTTTGATAATTGAACGAAAATATTAATTGCGTTATTTTTTAACATTGGGAATGGACGGTAAGCATCAATTCCTAGTGGCGATAAAGTAGGCAATACTAATTGGTGGTAATAAGCTTTAGCCTGTAATAATTCATCGGGTGTTAAATTATCCACCATCGACATATGATAGTTTAAAGATGGTAATTTTGAGTTAACAAGTGAATGGTAACGACGATATTGATAGGTAGTATTCCGGTGATGATTTAAACTAATCTGTTCTAATAATTCATCGGGCGTCATTTGAGTTTTGTTTTCGGAAATTTCAATGTCTGCGAGATATTGATCCACAACACCTGCTACACGAACCATAAAGAATTCATCCGCATTTGACGTTCCAATTGCTAAGAAGTTCAATTGTTCAAGTAAAGGATTATTAGGATCATAAGCTTCATCAATCACGCGGTAGTTGAAATCTAACCAACTTAACTCGCGGTTAAAGTAATATTCTGGATTTTCAAATTGATTGTTTGATATTTTAGTGTTTTGTTTTATGCTCATAAAAAGCTCCTTTTCTATCTGTATAGTATTGATGACACTGTTATCTACAACCGAGAAAATAATGATTAAGCAAGCTCATTAATATAATGTATCTCTAAGTCACCATCTAACGCTCGTTCTAAATGCTTTTTATGTCGTTGTGTTTTGTAATACTCGGCGACGATAGGGCCACTATGATAGACATTTAACACAAAAGTGCCATTGTCGTCTCGATATAAATCAATTTTTATAATAGGGCCAGTTCTTGAATCGTTCAGTGCATGCGCAAATTTTAACAGCCCACCGATTTTTTCAAATAGGTCAATTTCTTCAGGAGTTAACCAACCGGCAAAATCTTCTAGGTACTGTGAATATAAAGAACGGTTTCGGTAACTCGCGAGTAATGCCAATTTTAAGCGGCGGTGATGAGAAAAACCAAGTAAGTCCATATTGGATAAAATATAGAATGTATGTTGGGAGTCAGCATCACCACTAATAAATTCTCCGAAACGGTATAAGGACGCACCAAATTCAACTAATTCTTGTAACTCGTAGGAATATTCTAAACAACCCAACCTAGTTAATTGAGTATAGAGTTTAATGGCTAAATCAATGTTAATTTGAATGCCATAAGTGTTAACAGGTAACTCGCGAATAACATGGCGGATTGATCGTGTACGAATTAAATGGCTATCTACTGGATAGTTATAATGATCATTGATATGTTTTAAAATAATACCTTCACGAAGACCTTGAGTAGAAATAATGAATTGATCTGTTTTAACAGCATTTGTCAATTCTTCAAAGACAATGGTTGCTGGAATAATAAGATCAATACGATCTGTACTTAACCCATCAATATTTTCCATTTGGTCATAATCGGTATTGATAAATAAATCCATTGTTTCGTGTAAATAATCATCACTCATATAAAAGCCATGAAGTCCGGCCATGGGATATTTTACTTGTCTTTGGTAAACATTTGCGACGTTACGAGCTGAACCTCCGATCGCAGTGACTGGAAGTTTTGCTTTTTTGAGCCAATTAAATGATTTGAACTGTTTTCTAACAAAGCTACGCACTTGAGCAATCGCTTCAGGGTCGTTATGGCCTTTTCCTGTAAAAAATTGTTTTGATAAACTAACAGCGCCGAAAGGAAAACTGTGAAAATCTATAATTTCATTATCTTTGATTAGAGTTACTTCACAACTTCCCCCGCCGATATCGACAGAAACGGTGCTATCAATTGTTGTGGAGTGAATAATTGCGTAAGCACCGTAGCCTGCTTCGTCTTCTTCTGAGACGATTTGAATTTCAAGGCCTGTGGCTTCTTTAACTTGCTTTAGAATGTCTTGATTATTGGCTGATTGGCGGACAGCGGCAGTTGCCATTGGGTATATATATTTGATTTCGAACTGGTCTGTGATGGCTAAGAAACTTGTTAATGCTTCAATAAGGATATCGATACCTTCTTGAGACATCATTGCTTTTCCAGTTGAATGGTCGATATATTGTGATAATCTGGCAGGTGTTTTTACATTATGAGTTTCGGTAAAGTTATATAAATCATCGATTGAGTATAAAACGAGGCGAATCGTGTTCGACCCAATATCGATTAATGCAACACGGTCATTTGTCATTACTATCTTCCTTTTCTATTTGTATTCTGAAAGGGCAGTGATTAATTTATCTACAGTGTCAACAACTTGGCCGTTTAATTTAATTAACCCAATTGTGTAAAGATTAATATAACTAAATTGTGACTCGGCTAAGTCTTGTAATGCGTCTAATTTTTGTTGATTGGTAGCTCCTTGTTGTCTGGAGTCGGTATATAATCCCACAATAGGAATTCCTGCTTGGTAAGCGACACCAATTTCTGAGGCAACTCCAGCGTCAATGTTGATACCGTCTAACAATGCAATTAAAATATCACTTTCTAGGAGGGCGTCGGTATCTAATTTAGCAATCATTTTTGAATCTGCATATGATTCTTTATCATTAATATCGCCTTGTTCTTGAGGCAAGAAAATATCAACATCTGGATGAGCAAGACGAATTTTTTTGGCTACATGGTCATTGTATAAAGTTTCAGCTTCACTAAAAAGTGGGGCTGCGAAATAGATTTTTGTCATTTATTTTCCTCCGAAAATTTTTAATAATCGTTTAATAATATTATAACTAACCCACTTTACACTAGCAAATAACTTTTACTATAACCCGTCAAACAACACTGAATATTACATTTGTGTTACATTATAAGTGTCACAAAAATATAATTACAGAATTTGAAAGGGTGGATTATTTGAAAACGCACAATAATAGATTTAGCTGGTGGTTTTTAGTATTAGGAATTATTCAACTAATTTTAGCATTCATGATGTTTAATAACTTTGGATTAGCAACGCTAACTTTTGTTTATTTATTAGCAACTGGAGCGATATTAAACGGGATTTTCTTACTCGTTTTCCGTAGTCGCATTAATGAGAAAACGAATCAATCAATGTGGATACTGTTAATTTACGGAATCATCTCAATTATTTTAGGGATCATTTTACTATTTAATGAAACGATCGGTTTACTTGCACTCCCAATGATTGTTTCGTTGATGATGATTTTTGAATCAATTAGTATAATCAACCAAGCAATGGCACTGAAAGCATTAGGCCGAACCGGTCTGTTCTGGTTCAACTTAATCATTGGTATCGTCGGTATTATCATAGGTATCATGCTAATTTTTAACCCCTTAGCAGCCTATTTTACAATTGAACTCTTAGCTGGATTTTACTTCTTGGTGTTTGGTATACGTAATATCATCTCTGCCTTTTAGTAAAAAATAGTAGTAAAAAAACACGACATTCTCCGATTTTAGTAGGAGAGTGTCGTGTTTTTTATGGGGTAAATAATTAACTTACAGAACTATTTATTTAAAAATGTATGCGCAGCTTTTAGTAATCGCTCGTCATTTTCAAACGTTAAGTATTTTAATGCTTCTTCGTAAGGTAACCAAATAGTATCCGTTACTTCGATTTCTTGACGGGTAACCGTTTTGTCTTTCGTTTCCGCAATAAAGTAAATAACGTCTTTTGTGACGCCTTCTTTAGGTGAATAGGTAGTAACTTCTCTAAAGGAAGTATCAATTTCAACAGTTAGGCCTGTTTCTTCATCAATTTCACGTTCAGCAGTTTGAATTTCTGTTTCGCCTTCTTCAACATGTCCTTTAGCAAAGGCCCAATGTCCGCCATTGACATGACGTATGAGTAAATATTCGGGAACACGCTTTTCATCTAAATAATAGACAATGGCTCCACATGATTTTTCGTATTTCATAATTGCCTCCTTAAACTATTCTTACTCATTATAGTATAATATACTTTGAAAGTAAGGTGATAAAAATGTGTGGAAGAATCGAATATTTGCTCGAATTGTCTGATTTAATTGATTACTATGATTTACCGGATGAAGAAGAATTTTTAACGGATGTGAGTGCGAGTGAAGAAGTATTTCCAACTCAATCATTGTTAACCTTAACAGCAAATAAGAAAATAATTCCCATGAATTGGGGATTGCGTGCATCATGGACGAAACAAAGAATTATCAATACCCGACTAGAGACGGCCGAAGTGAAACAATTATCTGCCCAAGCATTTGAAACTAGGCGTTGCATCATACCTGTTTCAGGTTTTTATGAATGGGATGAAAATAAGCAGAAGCATATTATTTATCAAGACGATAAAGTCATGTCTTTAGCGGGTGTATACAATCTTGTTCAAAATATTGAGGGGCAAGCTGAGCCTGTTTTTAGTGTATTAACGAAAGATTCTTATGATAAAATGCAACAAATTCACAACCGAGTGCCAGTGATTTTACCACAAGGTTTTAGTGAACGTTATTTAGATCATCAAACGCCAATTATTGCTTTAAAAAAATCGCTGATGCAATTTAAAATGCCATTAAATATTGACCGTGTGAGTTAAATCATCACTAAAAAAAGATACCCAATGGATTAAATCCTATGGGTATCTTTTGTATGTTTATTTATTTAAATCTTAAACGTAAAGCATTGAGTAATACCGATACAGACGATAAGCTCATCGCTAAAGCGGCAAACATTGGATTAAGTAGTGGTCCACCAAAGAGGTAAAGAACCCCCATAGCAATTGGAATACCAATTGTATTATAACCAAATGCCCAGAATAAGTTTTGTTTAATGTTATTAATCGTTGCGTGACTTAAATCAATCGCTTCAGATACAGATTCTAAATTATCATTCATTAATACTGTATCAGCCGATTCAATCGCAATATCTGTCCCAGAACCAATTGCCATCCCAACATCAGATTGAGCAAGAGCAGGGGCATCATTAATACCATCTCCAACCATAATTACATGACGGCCTTGTTCTTGTAATTCGGTCACTTTATTTACTTTATCTTCAGGCAAGATATCACTAACAACTTGAGTAATCCCAACTTGTGCAGCAATGGCTTCAGCAGTTATCTTATTATCTCCTGTTAACATAATCACTTCAAGTCCCATATCTTGCATTTTCTTAATTGCTTTAATGCTTGATTCTTTGATAGGGTCAGCTACCGTAATAATACCTTGGATTTGATTATTAACAGCAATATACATCGGTGTTTTACCATTTTGAGCAAATTCTTGAGCGACTTTACGTGCTTCTTCAGAACGATTGGCATGAGAATCCATTAATTTAGCATTACCAACAGCCACTTCGTGACCAATAATTGTTGAAATAATACCTTTACCAGTAATACTGTCGAAAAATGATGTTTCTTGTAAGTTTGCGCCTTCATCTTCAGCGTAACGGACAATCGCTTCTCCTAGTGGATGTTGCGAACCATGTTCAGCAGTTAAAATTAAGTCTAATAATTCTTGACGGTCAATTGTAGCGTCATCGAAAATTTCAAAGTCTTGTACTGTTGGTTTACCTTCAGTAATAGTACCTGTTTTATCTAATAGAACAGCATCAGCATGGTGAATTGATTCAAGAATCTCACCTGATTTAATTAAGATACCTTTTTTAGCTCCATTACCTGTACCAACCATGATTGATGTTGGAGTAGCTAAACCTAAGGCACATGGACAAGCAATAATTAAAACACTAATGAAAATTTGTAAAGCAAAGTTTAAAGGTTGATTTCCGATAAAGAACCAAGCTAATGCGGAAACAATCGCTAAGACGATAACAATCGGAACGAAGTAGCCAGAAATTTTATCGGCTAATTTGGCAATCGGAGCTTTAGCACCTTGTGCGTCTTGTACTAAACGAACGATTTGAGCTAGAGCAGTATCTGACCCGATGCGTGTCGTTTCATATGTAAAAGCACCTGTTTTATTTATACTTGCACCAGTTACAGTGTCTCCGACTGTTTTTTCAACTGGTAAACTTTCACCTGTTAACATTGATTCATCAATCGTCGACTGACCAGAAACAACTGTTCCATCAACTGGTAAGCTTTCACCAGGTCTTACTTGGATAACGTCTCCTACTTTGATCACTTCAACAGGAACGGTATCAATTGAACCATCAGCATTAACGCGGCGCGCTGTTTCAGGTGTTAAATTCATTAAATCTTTAATCGCACCTGATGTTTGTCCTTTAGCCAATTCTTCCATATATGAACCAGCAGTCATAAAGACTAAAATCATACCTGCAGATTCAAAGTATAAATTTAAATGGCCATGTGTGCTAACCATACCTAGCATTGCGCCAATTGTAACGACAATACCTTGGATATAAGCAGCTGAAGTTCCAATTGCGATTAACGAGTCCATATTTGGATGACCGCGGAATAGAGTTTTAAAACCACGTTGGAAAATATCTCTCCCTAACCAAATAATACCCGTTGTTAACACTAATTGAACAACGGCATTATTAATTGCATTCACTCCTGGATCAATAATAGCAGGTAGTGGTAAACCAAGCATAGGTCCCATTGCAATAATAAATAGTGGCACAAGTAAAATGGCCATATTAATCAATTTTGAGCGTAAATTTTGTTGACGCTCTAATTTTTTGGCTTGTTCAGCTTCATATTGGTCATTAGCAGATAAAATTAATTCTGCTTCATAACCAGAATTATCGATAGCATCAATAATTGATTGGATATTTGGTTCGTCTTGCCAATCAACAGTCAATGTATTAGTTGCTAGGTTAACAGACGAATTTTGAATGCCGGGAACTTTGGCAGCTGCTTTTTCTACTGTTTGTGCACAGCTAGCGCAAGTCATTCCAGAAATACTATAATTTTGATGATTTGTAGTTTCACTCCAATTATCGGTTTGATCAATTAATGTATAACCACTTTTATCAACAGCGTCTCTAAGCACTTCAAAAGTAATACTTGGGTCAGAATAAGATACAGTCGCTTTTTCAGTTGTTAAGTTAACAGAAGCATTGTCGATACCAGGGTATTTACTTAACGTTTTCTCTACTGTTTGTGCACAACTCGCACACGTTAAACCTTCAACAGCATATGTTTTTTCCATTCTATATCCTCCTAAAGAGCTAATTTATATCCACTGTCAGCAACAGCATTGCTTAGTGTTTCAAAAGTAATGTTTGAGTCAGTATAAGAGACAGCAGCTGTTTTCTCTGCTAAATTGACTGAGGCATTATCAACACCAGAAATATCTTTTAGTGTATTTTCAACCGTACGTGCACAACCAGCACAAGATAAACCTTCAACGTTATATGTTTTTTCCATTTTAATTTCCTCCTAGTTTATGTGACAAGAACATTGACCTACAGGACAAAGACATTTTACAGTTGTAGGTGCAGTTTGTTTTTTCTCTTGTAATAATTCGATAATTTCTTGTATTTCATCGATTGATAATTCATTTTTTTCTATTAAATGTGTGATAAGCGACCCACGGTCCTTGGTGCACATTTGAGAAACTTTATCATCGATACGACTATAGTTTGCTTCTTCTTCAGAAATAGCAGGGGTTAAAAGCATTGGTCTCACACTTGTATCTTTATTTAAGTATCCTTTATCAATGAGACGACCGATTAATGTTTTAACTGTCGATGACTTCCAGTCAAAAATATTGCTACTTAGTTCTAAAATTTTTGGACTGGTAATTGTTTGTTCAGCCCATACCATACGCATAATTTCCCATTCAGTGGGAGTGATTGTGATTTCTGTTGAACTCATGGCGGTCTTCCTTTCCGTAATTTAATCTTCTAACATAGTTTACAATTGTAAACTTAATAAGTCAAGTGTTTTTCGTAAAATAAATATATAATATTTTGAATTCGCTACCAAGACAGAGCTTGTCATTTGTGATATATTATAGGTATAAAGATGTATTAGAATTCAATGGAGGTATTGAAATGGCATTATTTACTGATTTAGGAGCAAAGATTACTGGGAAGAAGATTAAAATTGTTTTTCCAGAAGGAAACGATATCCGTATTTTAGGTGCAGCAGTTCGTTTGAAAGCAGATGACTTAGTAGATCCAATTTTATTAGGTAATCCAGATGAAATTACTGCATTAGCTGACGCTAATCACTGGAGATTAAATGATATTGAAATTATTGATCCTAATAATTACGATAAATATGATGAGATGGTTGAAGCACACGTAGAACGTCGTAATGGTAAGAGTACAGTAGAAAAATCTACAGCATTATTACGTGATGCAGCAAACTTCGGTACGATGTTAGTTTATCAAGGTTATGCAGCAGGTATGGTTTGTGGTGCGGTTTATTCAACAAGTGATACTGTTCGTCCAGCATTACAAATTATTAAAACTCGCCCAGGTGTTAAATTAACATCAGGTGCATTTATCATGCTTCCTCGTGAAGAAGATGGACAGCGTTTAATTTTTGCTGACTGTGCAATTAATATTAATCCAGACGCTGAATCATTAGCAGGTATTGCTTTAGAATCAGCAAGAACAGCAGAATTATTTGATATCGATCCTAAAGTAGCAATGTTAAGCTTCTCAACTAAAGGATCAGCTTCTTCACCAGAAGTTGATAAAGTAGTTGAAGCAACTAAACTTGCTAAAGAAGCAAATCCTGAACTTGCAATTGATGGGGAATTCCAATTTGATGCAGCTTATGTTGAGTCTGTTGCAGCTAAAAAAGCACCAGAATCTGATGTTGCTGGACACGCGAACGTATTCGTCTTCCCAGAAATTCAATCAGGTAATATTGGTTATAAGATTGCTCAACGTTTAGGTGGATACCAAGCAATTGGTCCAATCTTGCAAGGTATGAACCAACCAATTTCTGACTTATCACGTGGATGTAATGAAGAAGATGTTTACAAAATCGGTATCATTACTGCAGCACAATCATTAATGGACTAATATAGAAGATATTATTCTATTAAAGTTTATCAATTAATAGAACCCCGCAAGACGATTACAGTCTTGCGGGGTTTTTTAAATAAAAAAACACTAAGCGATATGCCTAGTGTTTAAATATAATTATTCTACTGAACTTTCTTGAGCATTTTCAATTACTTCACTTGCTACGTCCTCAGCTGCATCAGCTGCGGCAGGGTTATCTAGTTCAAGTGCTGCTTCTTCGGCAGGAACCAGATTCATAGGAATTAAGTCAGATGTACCATAATACCATGAGATTGTATCGCCAGCCTCTAGTGTTTGTGATACGACACCTAACTCAGCATATTGATCATTTAATAAGTATGCCCAAGTTTCTTCTGTACCATAATCATTAGAGTACTCACCGATTTGGTCAATTACGCCTTCTTCTTCATTAAAGTTGAATTCTAGACCTTCGATTGATTCCATCGCTTCCATTACACTCATACCTTCAGCATTATCGACTGTGTATGTTTCGAATGGTTCTTCAGCACCGTCTACATAAAATTCAAATGTTACAGCGTCAGCTGCTGGTTCGTCTGTTTCAGCATTTTCAGCGTCTTCACTTGAAGTGTCTGCTTGATCTTCAGTTGCAGATTCCGTACTTTCTTGGCTTGATTCCTCGACAGACTCTACTGATTCAACTGTAGATTCTGCTGATGATTCAACTGTTTCTGTTGATTCGTTATTACCACATGCAGCTAATAATAAAGCAAGAGCTGCCATTGAAGTGATTTTTAGGACTTTTTTCATAATTAGACCTCCTATATTTGTAAACCTTTACTTAAGAATAGCAATATAATGAGAATATGTCAAATAATTCACATGTAGCAAGGTTCTCAAGTAATAGAATTTGTGGTAGAATAAGCAACTGAGTGTAATTATTACCGTTTAGACTCATTTTTCGATATAATGAGGTAGAAAACAGAGGAGGGATAGTATGGAGATTTGGACAAAGTCACCTGAAGAAACTAAGGACTTTGCTGCTCGATTAAGTAAGCATTTAGAATTAGGACAAGTCATACGTTTAGAAGGACCGTTAGGAAGTGGCAAAACAACTTTCACGCAAGGTTTGGGAAAAGCGTTAGGCATTCAGCGTGCTATCAAGAGTCCAACTTATACTATTGTTAAGAATTATCCTCTAGAAGAAGGCGAATTTATTCATATTGATGCTTACCGATTAGAAGAAGGTGGAGCAGATACTGTGGATATTGATATGTTCATTCATTCAGAAGCGGTTACGTTGATTGAATGGGGGCAGTTTATTGAAGAATATTTGCCAGAAAAATATTTGCTTATTACTTTTGAATTGCAAGATGAATTTCAAAATCGTCGTATAACTTTAGAGGTAATTAATGGTCAAGAAGAAGATTTGGCCTGGTTAAATCGTCTAGCCAAAGATTTAAAGGAGAGTAATTAACGTGGCATTAGCAATTGAAATACCATGTGAAGATGGTAACCTTGAATTAATCGTTAGACCAGCAGAAATATCGGATAGCCGTGCACTTATTTACTTATTACTAGAGCTTGAACAAGAGACGGAATATTTAGTAATCGATCGATATATGGATGTCGAACAACAAAAAGCATTAATCAATCAATATGACCAATCAATGAATAGTATTTATTTGGTCATTGAATCAGATGATCAATTTGTAGGTATAGCTACGCTTGCAGGTAGCCAACATCCATTACAATCTCACCGTGCCACTTTAGGTATTGCCCTTTTGGAAGATTATTGGGGCTACGGTATTGGAAGTTTACTTGTTGAAGAATTGCTTGATTTTGCGGCACATTCGAATATTGAAATGATTACACTTGAAGTTGTTAGTGAAAATATAAAAGCAATTAACTTATACAAAAAATATAAATTTAATGAAGTTGGCCGTTTTTCAAATTATCTTAAATACAAACATCTGACTTATGATGCGGTTTTAATGGAACGTATCGTGGAGCCGGAATAATTCTAATGAAATTGTGCTAAAAAGGAAGTAGAGAATGAAATACGAATTATTAAAAGAAACTTACCCTCAATTAAACTTAAAATATAATGAACCACTTTCAAAATATAGTTATACAAAAACCGGTGGCCCAGCAGATGTTATTGCCTTTCCAAAATCTGTTTCTGAAGTAAAAGAAATTGTTAATTGGGCAAAAGAAAATGATTCACCAATTACTGTTTTAGGAAACTTAAGTAATTTAATTGTCCGAGATGGTGGAATGGATGGGATTGTTGTTATCCTAACCGATATGAATTCTGTAGCAGTAAGTGATAATTGTATTATCGCTGATAGCGGAGCAACTTTAATTGAGGTAACTCACTATGCTCGTGACTATCATTTAACTGGTTTAGAATTTGCATGTGGTATACCTGGTAGCATGGGTGGCGCTATTTTTATGAATGCCGGGGCATATGGCGGAGAAATGCGTGATATCCAACTAGAAGTAGATACGATTACACTAGGTGGTGAATTAAAAACATATAAACTTGAAGAGTGTGAATTTGCATATCGCCACAGTGTCTTCCAAGATAACGGAGATATTATCTTAACAACGCGTCTATGGTTAGAAAAAGGGGATATTAATCTTATTCAATCAGAGATGGACCGGGTAACGGATTTGCGTGTAAGTAAACAACCATTAGAGTATCCATCGTGTGGTAGTGTATTTAAACGACCAGAAGGCTACTTTGCTGGTAAATTAATTCAAGATGCTGGACTTCAAGGGCACCGCATTGGTGGAGCTGAGGTTTCTAAGAAACATGCTGGATTTATTGTTAATATTGATAATGCAACAGCGACGGATTATGTTTCGGTTATCCGTCATATTCAAAAAACAGTGTGGGAAAAAGACCAAGTTAGACTTGAAACAGAGGTTAGAATACTCGGTCGTGAAGTTAAATAAATGAGATAAGATAAGGCTTTGTAATGAAGCCTTATTTTTTTATTTAATTTACTAAATAATGATAGCTTATCCAAAAACTTTCACGTATAATCTTCTTGCAAATAAAAAAATAAAGGGGTCAATAATGACTGAATAGGAGACTGTGACATGACAGAAATAAGCGTTAAATTAGAAGGTGTAACAAAAAATTTTGGAGACACACAAGTTCTAAAGAAAATTGATATGGAGTTAGAAAAAGGTAAGTTTTATACACTTTTAGGTCCCTCAGGGTGTGGTAAAACGACTATTTTGAGACTCATTGCTGGTTTTAGTGAGCCAACAACTGGAGAAATTTATTTAAACAATCAATCGATTACTTCAATACCTGCTAATAAGCGTAAAGTGAATACAGTATTCCAAGACTATGCATTATTTCCTCATATGAATGTGTTCGATAACGTTGCCTTTGGTTTAACGATTAAAGGGTTAGATAAAGCAACAATTAAAACAAAAGTTGAAGAGGCTTTAAAATTAGTACAATTATCTGGTTATGAGAAACGCCGTATTCAAGCGATGTCTGGAGGGCAAAAGCAAAGAGTTGCCATTGCAAGAGCCTTGGTGAATGAACCAGAAGTACTTTTATTGGATGAACCATTATCAGCACTAGATTTAAAATTGAGAACAAATATGCAATATGAGTTGCGTGAGCTCCAGCAACGATTAGGTATTACATTTGTTTTTGTCACTCATGATCAAGAAGAAGCTTTAGCAATGTCCGATTGGATTTTTGTTTTAAATAATGGCGAGGTGGTTCAATCCGGTACGCCGGTTGATATTTATGATGAACCGATTAATCATTATGTTGCAGATTTTATAGGGGAGTCAAATATTATTCCAGCAACAATGATCGAAGATTACAGAGTAGAATTTGTGGGCCATACCTTTGCCTGTGAAGATGGTGGAATTCCAAGTGGTGAAAAGGTTGAAGTGGTTGTGCGGCCTGAGGATATTAATATTGTTCAAAAAGATACAGGACAAATCAATGCGGTTGTTGATACTACTTTGTTTAGAGGTGTTTTTAATGAAGTTATCGCTTATGACGAAGATGGTAATGAGTGGATGATTCATACGACAAAGAAAATAGAAATCAATACAACGATTGGTTTAGATATTGGACCTTCAGATATTCATGTTATGCGATTTAATGAAACGGAAGAAGATTTTGATGCCCGTCTTGAGCAATATGATGAAGAGGTACAAGGATAGATGAAACAATTAACGAATCGAATTTTTGGCTCGCCATATATTTTCTGGATTTTAATTTTTGTTCTTGCTCCATTAGGGCTGCTTGTTTATCAATCATTTTTTGATATTCAAGGTCAATTAACTTTAAGTAATTATCTTGATTATCTGACATCAACAAATTATTTAATTATGACGGTTTCGTCATTCGTGTCAGCGGCTTTAATTACCATCATTACATTATTGCTTGCTTATCCAACGGCTTATTTATTGAGTCAAACAAAACATAAATTATTTTGGAGTATGTTAATCATTTTGCCAACTTGGATTAATTTACTCTTAAAAGTGTATGCATTTATTGGTATTTTAAGTCAAAATGGGCCAATTGTTTCTTGGTTAAATGCGGTAGGTTTTAATGAGCCACAACTATTATTTACTAATTTAGCTTTTATTTTAGTGGCTGTGTATATTGAATTACCATTTATGATTTTACCAATTTTTAACTCAATCGATGAAATACCACATTCCTTAGTTGAAGCGAGTAAAGACTTAGGTGCATCAAATGCGCAAACAATACGTAAAGTGATCTTTCCATTATCATTACCGGGTATTCGAAGTGGGGTGCAAACTGTTTTTATCCCATCACTTTCTTTATTTATGATTACTCGTTTGATTGGCGGAAACCGTGTGATTACTTTAGGTACAGCAGTTGAACAGCATTTCTTGGTGACACAAAATTGGGGAATGGGAGCAACGATTGGTGTTATTTTGATGATAACTATGGTGTTTGTAATGTACTTAACGCGTGAGCGTAATTATGGAGGTGAGGTTAATGACTAAAAAGTTTAAATTTTCTTCACTTTATCTCGTGGCAGTTTTCATCGTGATGTATCTACCCATCGCGTATTTAATTTACTATTCATTTAACGCTGGCGGTGATATGACGGAATTTACAGGATTTACCCTTGAACACTATGCTAGTCTATTTTCGGATCAACGTTTGATGACCATTGTATTGGATACTTTTATAGTGGCCTTGTTATCAGCTCTTATAGCAACTATTATAGGTACGTTTGGTGCGATTTTAATTTTCTTTACGCGTCAATATGGCCGTAAACAAGTTCTTCTTAATTTAAATAATATTTTAATGGTTACTCCAGATGTCATGATTGGTGCAAGTTTCTTAATATTATTTACGACAATTTTACCAGTGAAACTAGGTTTTTGGACGGTGTTACTTTCACATGTGGCATTTAGTATCCCGATTGTTGTGTTGATGGTACTACCACAGTTAGCTGAATTAAATCAAAATATGATTATAGCTGCCGAAGATTTAGGAGCGAGTCCAATACAAATATTAACGCGTATTCTTTTGCCGAATTTAACAAGAGGGATTATCTCTGGTTTCTTTATGGCATTTACTTATTCATTAGATGATTTCGCAGTAACTTTCTTTGTGACAGGAAATGGATTTTCAACGATTGCTGTTGAAGTTTATTCCAGAGCAAGAACTGGAATTAGTCTAGAAATTAATGCACTAAGTACTTTGATGTTTATCATTTCGATTTTCTTAGTATGGGGTTATTATATGATTCAAGTCAAAGAGCAAGATGAAAATGAAAGTAATAATCAAAGAGGTGGGAATTAATGCGCGTATTACAACGTATATTTGTAGGGATTTTACTCATTGTTCTCCTATTATTTGGTATTCGTTATTTTATTAATCAATCATCGAATTCAAGTGCTGATAAAGTAGTTAATTTCTATAATTGGGGAGACTATATCGATCCCGAGGTGATTGCAGAGTTTGAAGAAGAAACGGGCTATAGTGTTGTCTATGAAACCTTTGATTCAAACGAAGCAATGCTTACAAAAGTGCAGCAAGGTGGAACCGCTTATGATGTAATCGTTCCAAGTGAATATATGGTTGAGTCGATGGCGAGTGAAGGGCTACTGATACCTTTAGATCATGAGAAATTGCCAAATATGGAACACTTAGATAGTCAATTTTTAAATATGGTATTTGATCCAGAAAATAAATACTCTCTCCCTTATTTCTGGGGTACACTAGGCATTATTTATAATGCTGCTGAATTAGAAGATGCAAATTTTAGCAGCTGGGATGAGTTATGGAATCCAGCATACCAAAATGAAATTTTAATGATTGATGGTGCTCGAGAAGTCCTAGGGATTGGGCTGCAAAGTATGGGCTATTCACTGAATGAAAAGGATGATGCTCATTTAGTTGAAGCAGCTCAGAAAATGAAGAGCTTGATGCCAAATATTATGGCTTTAATCACTGATGAGATAAAAATGCATTTAGTAAATGGGGAGTCAAATATTGCGGTAACTTTCTCAGGTGAAGCAATGGCAGCGATGGAAGGTAATGAAGATTTAGTCTATGTAGTACCGGAACAAGGGTCAAATATATGGACGGATAATTTTGCGATTCCTTATAATTCCGATAATGTCGAAGGAGCTCATGCGCTAATTGATTTTTTAACGCGTCCAGATATTTCCGTTCGAAACGCTGAATATGTTGGTTATGCTACACCAAACAAAACAGCTTTTGGTATGTTAGATAAAGAAATTACAAATGATGAGGCTAATTATCCATCTTCTGATGTGATTGAAGGTTTAGAAGCTTACCAAAGTTTAGATCAAGAAACGTTAGTTCGTTATAATGATTTATATTTAGAAGTGAAAATTGAACCCAGAGATTAATATGACTTTAAGATGAATATGACATTTATATACATGAATTATGTTACAATATATTTATAAAATTTGTGATAGAGGTGTCGGATGAAACGCATATTTCAACAATTAATGAATTTTGCACTTGTTGGTGTATTAGCAACTTTAATTGATTATCTAGTGTTCGCTTTACTATTCAATGGTTTAAAGATAAATTATTTAATCGCTACAGTAGCAGCTTTTATCGTTTCTACTGTGTTTAACTATTGGGCAAGTATGCGTTATGTATTTTCGAGTCGTTTTGAAGATAATGAGAAAATGCGTGAATTTATGATTTTTGTTACCTTGAGCATCTCAGGATTAGTACTCACAGCACTTTTAATGAAAGTAACAGTTGATTACCTTCTAATCCATCCTAATATCGCAAAAATTCTAGTAACAGGAGTTGTCATGGTTTTTAACTTTGTTACTCGGAAGTTGTTTATCGAGGGCCGTGATTAATTGGGAAAGAGGAAATTATGTTAAAGTCTAATACAATTACATTAATTGTACCTTGTTATAATGAAGAAGAAGTACTTGATTTATTTATGGATGCCGTTCTAGAAACACAAGCTAAAATACCTCATGTATTTATTGAATTACTTCTAATTAATGATGGTTCAAAAGACGGTACATTAGCGAAATTTCAAAATTTAGCTAATCGATATCCAGACCGAATTAATTATCTTTCTTTTTCACGTAATTTTGGTAAGGAAGCGGCTATTATGGCTGGGTTGGAGCATGCTGAAGGTGAGTGGGTTGGCTTAATTGATGCTGATTTACAAGATCCACCGGAATTATTGATTGAAATGCATCGCTTAATTACTGAAGAAGGTTATGATGTCGCTGCAACACGTCGTGTTAGTCGTGAGGGAGAACCGCCAGTTAGATCATTTTTTGCGAATCTTTACTATAAAATTAATAATCATATTTCAGATGTACATATTGAAGAAGGTGCCAGAGATTACCGACTAATGAATCGGGAAGTGGTCGATTCAATCTTGCGATTACAAGAAAGAAATCGTTTTTCAAAAGGACTCTTTTCTTGGGTAGGTTATGATGTTGCTTATCTAGAATACCCTAATATCGAAAGGGGAGCTGGGGAGACCTCATGGTCGTTTTCGAATTTATTCAATTATGCGATTGAAGGTTTAATGAGCTTTTCTGAGATGCCATTGAATATTGCTAGTTTTGTTGGTTTGATTAGTTTTGTTATAGCAGTTGTTTATGGTGTGATTATTATTCTCCAAACACTCATACAAGGGCCTACAACGCCGGGTTGGGCTTCATTAGCAGTCTTGATTTTAGGAATGGGTGGATTACAATTACTCTGTTTAGGTATCGTTGGTCGCTACATTGGTAAAATTTTTATCGAAAGTAAAGGTCGTCCAATTTATATTGTTAAAGAGAGCCGACAAACAGTCAAAGAAGATAATGAAAAAGAGTAAAAGAAAACACTCGAATCAGATTTAGTTCTGATTTGAGTGTTTTTAATTTTTATTTACCTTCTAGCAAATTAACTGCCCATTTTTGGTTTACGGTAATGAATTCACCTTTTGGCGTTTCTTTGGCAGCTTTTTTGTATTTTTCTTCAGCAAATTCTTGGAGACTATCATTGTAATCGACAAAAAATTGCTCATCTTCTAAAATATAATAAATTTTTGGCGCGCCTTTCGCTATAGTGAAGAAGCGGTTAAGTATTTGTGCGTCAGGTTTTTGTTTCATGAATAAGCCATCTGTTAATAATTTAACAATTTCGATAATTGAGTCAGATGCTTTGCCAAATTGTAAAATCTGAATTTTTTCAACCAATTCCGGAATGTTGCGAACTAGACGTAAATCGTAATCCGATAAATCAAAATTTGACGGGATATATTTCATTAGGTTGTCTTTTAGTTTTTCTGTATAGTCTTGGTTAGCTAAATTAATTAGTAAAACTTTTTCTTCAGGATCATGGAAGACCATTTGAACTTCTAATTGACGTTTAGCACCACAATTAGAACATTCAAAAAAGTACAATTCATTCATTAATAGTTTTCCAACTAATTCTGGATTTTTAGAGGTATCGATATAAGTAATCATGTCTTTTTGTGATTTGTGTTGACATACAGGACAGCTTAAATTAATGGTTGACATATAAATGCTCCTTTTCTTGACATAGGATATCTTTATTGTAACAAAACTTTGGCTGAAAAACGATGCAATTACAGTAATAATAATCTATAATGAAAGTTATAGTGAAAGTGTTATCAACTTTCGACGAAGTTATATGGAGGTAGGAAAATGATTGATCAAGCGAAAATGGTGGCAGGAAGAAAAGCTGTCGACTATATAACAAGTGGAATGACAGTGGGGTTAGGGACCGGGTCTACAGCCTATTACTTCATTGATGAATTAGGGCGCCGTATTAGAACGGGGCAACTAGAAAATATTCAAGCAGTAGCTACCTCTAAACGTTCCCAAGAGCAAGCAGAATCTTTAGGTATTAATGTGGTTAGTCTTGATATGGTGGAATATATCGACGTTCTAGTTGATGGAGCGGATGAGACAACTTATCAAGGACATGGTATTAAAGGTGGTGGCGGTGCACTACTTTATGAAAAAATTGTTGCGATGGCTTCTAAGAAAAACATTTGGATTATCACTCCAGATAAAATGGTTGAAACATTAGGAGCATTTCCTTTACCAATTGAAGTTATTCCTTTTGGAAGTTTGCGTTTATTTGACAACTTACGTCAAATGGGACTGAACCCTACCTTTAGAAAGCTTGAAAATGATTCTATTTTTGTAACAGATGCGGGGAATTATATTTTTGATTTACATTTACAAGAAATTCCAGCGCCACATCAATTAGCTTTAGAATTGGACCGTATGGTCGGAGTGATTGAACATGGTTTATTTTTAGATCTGACAGATTTAATTATAGTAGGTTATGAAAATGGCGAAACACACATTCATCATTGTGGTCAGGAGTGATTAACATATGAAAATGCTAGATTTAATTGAAAAGAAACAACAACATATCGAATTAACCCAGAAAGAAATTGAATGGTTAATTGAGAACTACACAAAAGACAATATTCCAGATTATCAAATGAGTGCCTTCTTGATGGCTGTTTATTTTCAAGGAATGACAGAAAAAGAAGCGGGTCATATGACGATGGCCATGGCACAAAGTGGCGATATGTTAGATCTATCTGCCATTGAAGGAATTAAAGTAGACAAACATTCCACAGGTGGTGTAGGTGATACAACAACTTTAATTTTAGGTCCTTTAGTAGCGAGTTTAGGTGTACCAGTAGCTAAGATGAGTGGTCGAGGGTTGGGTCATACAGGTGGTACGATTGATAAGTTAGAAAGTATTCCAGGCTTTGATACAGAAATTGCTCAAGATAAATTTATTGAACTAGTAAATCAGAATAAATTATCTGTGGTAGGACAAACAGGGAATTTAACACCTGCTGATAAAAAAATATATGCACTTAGAGATGTATCAGGGTCTGTCCAATCGATTCCATTAATTGCGAGTTCAATTATGAGTAAAAAAATTGCATCAGGAGCGGATGCGATTGTACTTGATGTTAAAGCTGGAGACGGTGCATTCATGAAAACAGTGGATGATGCGCGTGATTTAGCTCAAACAATGGTTCGTATTGGTAATCAAGTAGGACGTAAAACACTAGCAGTATTATCAGCGATGGATCAACCATTAGGTTTTGCTGTGGGGAATAACTTAGAAGTAATTGAAGCAATTGAGACCCTTAAAGGACAAGGGCCTGAAGATTTAACCGAATTATGTCTAGTACTAGGTGCAAATATGCTTATTGCAAATGGGTATACAGATGACTATGAACAAGCAAAAGCTGAATTAGAGGCGCAATTACATAATGGAGAAGCTTTTGAAAAATTTGTCGAATTTATCGAATTACAAGGCGGAGACGGTGACTATATCCGTGATATTTCAAAATTCTCAAAAGCGCGTTATCAAATACCTATCGTTGCTTCACAGAGTGGCTATGTTTCAAAATGGGTAGCGCATGAAGTGGGAGAAGTAGCTCGTATGCTAGGTGCAGGCCGATTAAGTTTAACAGATGAAATTGATCCAGCAGTAGGTATCATTTTATCGAAAAAAGTGGGCGACTTTGTAGAAGCCGGCGATACAATTGCAATTATTCATAGTAATCAAGAGGATAACACCGCAGAAATTTCACGCATGGAAGAGGCAGTAACAGTAGATAAGCAGCAAATTCAATCATCATTAATTATTGATATGATTGAATAAGTCTGAAAGGAGGATAACAATGTTCCAAAAGAAGATTAAACAATTACGATTAGAACATGATATGTCCCAAGAAGATTTAGCAGATGTGTTAGGGGTTACTCGTCAATCGATTTCTAAATATGAAAATGGCACTGCTGAGCCAAGTTTTGATAAATTGGCGATTTTAGTTGGTTATTTTGGCGTTAGCTATGATGATTTATTGGCTGCGGACACATTGGTTGAAAAAGAGGAGCCAGTGAAAAAAGCAGTTGAAAAAGTAGCAGCGACTCCGAAGGAGAAAACTGAAAAAGAAGTGCTTGAGCCAACGATTGAAGTAGTCAGTTTATTGAATCCGGACGAAGAGTCACGTTTTGTGGCTTTTGAAGTTGTAGAAAAACCGGCGTATTTTGATATTGATTATAAGCCAAATGCCGTTTTACAAGGTATACCAGCAAAAACAGGCGGTATCTTTAAACCGCGTAATGTCGACTTAGCTTGGTATAAAGAATCAGAAGATGCTTATAAAGAAGCTCAAGAAGCAGCAGAAGCTTTAACAGCTGGTAAAAAGATGTATGATTTAAAATATTTTGTGCCTGTTAAAAAACATGGATTCTTTAGTGTTCAAATTGATAGTGATGCGGAATAATTAGCCAAATAACAAAGGAGTGCCAGACCGGGCACTCCTTTTTTTATGGAATTAAACCCATTAATTCTTCGTGTTTTTGTTCGTTGGTGAAAACATGACCAGAACCAATGTCATAGTAACTAGCGATAATTTCTAGTGAGCGTTCTTGTACGGCCTTTTGAATAAATTCATGACTCATTAAATTTTTGACTTGTTCTAATACATTTAATTTTTCAAAAATTGTATTAAGAGACTCATCAGTTTCTTCAGGATTATAACGTGCTTGTACATCTTCACTTAAAGCGGTCATTTGATCTAACCAATGTAAGGTATGAGGAACGTGTTGAGTGGGGGCGTCACCCAATAGTGCACGACATCCACCACAATTAGAGTGGCCACAAATAATGATTGTATCTACTTCTAGGACAGTTACCGCATATTCAATAACTGATAAAGTAGATGATTGACGGTCAGAGTTAGTAACATGGGGAACGATATTAGCAATATTTCTTAGCTGGAAAATCTCCCCAGGTAATGCTTGAAATAACAATTCGGCATTCACGCGTGAATCGGAACAACCAATGAATAGTGTGTGTGGTTCTTGTTTTGTACTTAACTGTTCAAATAATTCCTGGTGATTATGAAAATCAACCTCTTGAAATTGCTGCAGTCTTTTTTGAATTTGTTTCATTTTGTGCTCCTTTACTTTGAAATATTAGTTAAGCATAAAGAAATTTAATTTTTGTGTCAATAGTTAAGTAAATGTGACGATAAAAAAATCCCCAACCGATTAAGCTGGGGATTTTTTATTATTTATGCTTCTAAGTCAAATGAATGATCAATATCACCATTGGCCAAAGCTTGCTCGTAAACATAGTTGGCGATAACAACATCTGTTGCACCAACCCCAATTGGGATACATAAGACTATATCGTCACCTATTGGTTTTTCTAAGCCATTTAGGGCAATTTCAGGTAATGTCTGTTGAATATCATCTTCTGATAACTCACCAGCTGTAAATAATGGTTTTAAAGCACCACGGTGTAATGCTTGATCTTTATGATCGACAATGATGCGGTCAGCGCGAAGAATTGAGGCATCAGAAATTTCTTGATAAGATCCCATTGGGAAAACTACTGTACCAGGTGTTAGCATTTCTGGCTCAATGATAGGATCTTTAGCTAAAGTTAATGTGATGACCACATCCACGTCACAAGCATCTTGTGGGCGAGAGGGATCTACAATTTCAATATCCCCTTTAATGACATGTTTGGCATCTTCTTTTAATTTTTCAGCTGATTCAGTACGGTGGTTCCATATCTTTAAATGGTTGATGTCAATTACACGTGAAATAGCATCTAGATTTTGACGTGCTTGTTCACCTGTACCAAACATACCGATAGATATAGAGGGTTGATCAAATAAATAATCAATTGCCACAGCTGTTTGAGCACCTGTTCGGACATTCGTAATATATTGACCGTCAAGTATCGCTTTGAAACCACCAAAACGTGGATCAGCTAATACAATGACACCAAAGATGAATGGTAAATCCGCCGCACGGCGTTCTCCTGCGATTCCACCAACCCATTTCAATCCAGCAACTGTATCACTGCCAATATAAGCTGGCATTGCATTCAGGAAGCCGTCATGAGTTGGATAAGGATCCATTTCTCCTAAGTCGAGGGTTATTTTACGTGGATTCTTTGTCGTACCATCACCCATCCCCGTATATGTCTTGCGGATAAGTTCGATTGCTTTATCCATATCAACATATTTCTTCACTGTAGATTGGTTGATTAGTGCCGTTTGAATTCCCTGTCCCATCAAGTATCACTCCTTAATATAAAATAAAATTATGTATAATATAAGTATATCAATTTTCAGCAAAAAAAACTTATTTTTTATAAAGAGTTTGAAATTTTTTTAAATCTCCTGTAACAAACCAATCAACTTGTTGTAATTCTTCGATGGTTTCAACGCCTAATAATAGCATCATTAAGCGAATTGCTTCCTTCCAATTTTCTACAAGTTCAATTGTTTTCTCAATGCCTAACTCATTTACAAAATGTAACATACGTCCAGACATTCCAGCAGCTTGAGCCCCCATAGCGACTGCTTTAACAATGTGAGTGTAGTCAGTAATACCTCCACTTGCTAAAATATTTGCTTTTCCTTTGAAAGGTTGAGCTGCGATTAAAGATTCAGGCGTTGTCTGTCCCCAGTTCGCGAGTGCTGACATATCAAATTGGGTACGACGGTCATTTTCAATCGTTACAAAGTTCGTTCCACCGCGACCACTGACATCAATATTTGTAACTCCGATGTCAGTTAGTTGTTGGATTGTTTTTTGGCTCATACCAAACCCAACTTCTTTAACAACTACAGGAATGTCTAACCCTTTAACCAGTGCTTCAATATTACGTAACCACATTGAATAATCACGGTCACCTTCAGGCATCACCACTTCTTGGGGGATATTAACATGAATTTGGATTGCATTTGCTTGCATTAAGTCAACGACACGCTTAGCATTTTCTAGTGGATGGTGAGCCCCTAAATTCGTCATAACGAAGCCATTAGGGTTATTTTCACGCATAATTGTAAAGGTATCAATAATATCTGGATCTTTTAACGCGATACTCATTGACCCAGTGGCAATCGGTAATCCAGTTGCTGCAGCAACTTGCGATAATTTTTCGTTATATTGTTTTGTAAAAGTTGATCCGCCCGTCATTCCGTTGATATAAAAAGGAGCAACGTGCTTTGTCCCAGCCCAAGTGGTGGAAATATCGATATTATTATAATTTGTTTCATTAAAAGAATGATGAATAAATCTTACATCATCGAAAGGTGAGCGTTTAGTTTCTTGTTGTTGTTCCAATGCTAGTCTAGCATGGTCATCTTTGCGACCTCTAGCTAATTCAGGTTCTTGTGATTTTGTCATCGTTTATCTCCTATTACTTATATAATTTCGGTGCTAAGTGAAGTTCTAATGGCGTCACTTTACCTTCGCGCCATAACTCGAATAATTGAGTTTCTTTATCGTTAGGGTCATCAATTGAATCAATCGCCAAGCCGCAATCACCACCGCCAGCGCCGGAAGATTTGGCTCCCATGTCTAGGCTATGTGCAGTACTAATTAGAAAATCTAATTTTGGTGTAATAATATCTAAATCATAATCTTCTGCTAATGCTCTGAGTAGTGAGTCATATAAATCGATCAGTTCAATTACTTTTGAGCTTTCTTCAAGTGCTAATGCCTCGTATAAATCTGTCACTGTTCGGCTTGCTTCTGTGACAAAATCTTGATAAGCATCGTCATTGTTTGATAATTGTTTTTTTAAATACTCAACCAAGTTATCTGTGGAAGCAGGAGAGCCGGTCCATCCGAAATAGAGACGAATAGGCAACTCATCTAATAAAGGTTCAATTTCAAGATTCGGCCACTCTATATCGAGTAAATCTTTCACTGAAAAGTTCTTGCTTAGCTCATTTTTTAACCAATCGCGGTCTAAAGATTTATAGTAGACCATACCACCATAACTACTTGCAGCAAGGTCTCCAAAGCTACCCGTGGCATTTAAACGTGTTTGTGCAATGGCAGCTAATTTATAAAGGGTCAGTGATGAATTTGGATCTAAATCGTATAAACGAAGTAAGCTTAGAATCACTGCGACAGTCACTGCGCCACTTGATCCAAAGCCTAATTTTTGGCCGTCAACATCGATTAAATCGCTATTAATTTGTAAGTCATAATCAACCAGTGTCTTTCCTGATTCTCTGACATACTGTTCTACTAAAGAGATAGCTGTATGAGTGTAGCGCCAGAAAAGTTGGTCATCTTCTGATAGTGCATCAAAATCTAGTGAATCATTTATTCGTTGATAATTCCAAGTATGTTCTCCGGAAAAAAGAGTGCCTTGGTCTTTTGTGTCCGATACTGTAGCTGTTGCTGTGATATAACGGTCAACGGCCATAATAAGAGCCGGTTGATTTGCTGTCAAAATAGCATATTCTCCGGCCAAGTATAATTTCCCAGGGATTTGGGCAACTGTTTTATTCATAAGGCATCTCCAATGGTTGATTTAATTTATTGATAGCATAAGGCGCGGTACCAGGGCGACTGGCAATCAATTGGTCATCGCTGAAATCATCTTTTAGATAAGTTTTGATTTGATCAATTTGGCTATAAGGACAAATGATTTTAACATTTGGTCCAGCATCCATTGTATAGTATGCGGATAACCCATCGGCGCGCATTTGTTGCACGAGTTCAATCGCACGTAATGATTTTGCTTCAAAATAATTAAAGCTAGGGTTTGACGCAATCATGGTTGAGTGCATTTTCATGGCATTATGTTCAGCAATTTCACCGATTTTATCAATATTTCTTTCTTCGATTGCAGGCAACATTAATGCTAAGTCTTTTTCAACTTCTTCTGGCCAGAATTTATAAAAGGGTGAAGTTTCAATGGTATGTTGCATGCCAATACGGCTGGATATTTTTTTCTTTTGATTATTGACAACGACAATTAACATCCCGATATCAAAAGTAGCGTCATCAATTTGTTCAGCATAACTTGATGCAGAGTCGTCGCCATCTCCTTTGTGCCAAATTGCTAAACCACCGAATAAACTACGTGTCGAACTGCCTGAACCTTGACGAGCAAATGTTGATAATACTTCAGGTGAAAGTTCTAAGCCTAAAGCAGCGTTAATGGCAGAAGCTAAAGCAGCAAAAGCAGATGCCGATGAAGCTAAACCAGCTGCGGTAGGAACATGATTCACACTTTCAATTGCAACGGGTAATTTAATATCACTATATTCACGAAATAAATCAACGAATTTTGATACTTTCTCTGTTTCTTTGTCATCTTGTAACTTACCATCTAGACTAAAAGTGTCGTGTGCTAAATTAGCGTCGAATTTTATAGCCGTATCTGTGTAAAGAGACTCTAATGTTAATGATAAGCTACTTGTCATTGGTAAATAGAGTTCTTGATTACGTTTACCCCAGTATTTAATTAAGGCAATATTCGTGTGGGCACGATAAATTGCTTCATAAGTCTTATTTTTCATACAAATCTCCTATTCAGATTCTAAATTAAGAATCCAAGTTTGTTTAGCACCAGCTAATTGCATTGCTTCAGCAATCAATTCGGCATCTTTGGCAGTTTTTGCTAAAGCAATGGCACACCCGCCTAAACCTCCTCCGGTTAATTTGGCACCAAGTGCACCAGCATACCAAGCTGCTTGAATGATACGGTCTAATGATGGATGAGAAACGCCAAGCTGATTTAAATAATAATGATTATAAGTTAATAAACGACCTAACTCAGTTACGTCTCTATTTTGAATAGCTTGATAACCCAATTTTACAAATCGTTCAATCGAGTTAAGGGCCTCTTTAACAAATTTAGGTCGTTCTTCAAATAATTGACGCACTGAAGCGACAGCTTTCTTTGTTTGACCTTCGATACCACTATCTGCCAAAATAAGAAAAGCTTTTAAATTTAAAGAAAAAGGGACCGGTTGCTCGCTCTTTTGATACATCACAGGGTCATTTGTACTAGACATTAAAGTGTCTAGTCCACTGGTCGATTCATGAGCAATTACTTCCCCTTGATTAACAATTAACTGTAATTGATAGTCCGATAATTCGACATCATAATAGTCCGCAATCGCACGGGCAATCGCAACTGACACCGCAGCTGATGATCCCATACCTCGACCAATAGGAATATTACTTTCTATTCGATAGTGGAGGCCTTTTTGAGGAAGATTAAAACTATCCAGCATCAGTTCCATTACTTTTTTTAGATTAGCCATATCATTTGGCATTAAGCTAATCGGGCCGTTATAATAGTCACTCTCTATCCAACTGCGATTTGTTTTAGAAGGTGATATCTTAACTGAAACAGAGGCTGCTTTAAATGGCATTGCAATAGCGGGAACACCGTATACAACAGCATGTTCTCCCATAAGAATGATTTTACTATGAGCTTTTCCTTGTCCTAGAATAGACGCTTGTCTAGGTTCATTGTCGGAGTTTATATTTGTTATTTCATTTTCGTTCATAAGCAGCTCCTTTCTATTTACTTTGTCTTCTTTATTTTACAATGTTACTCAATATTAAGCAAAAAATGTTAAGCAGAAGAGATTAAGAATAAAACCCATAAAAGCTTTATTATATAGACAAGGTTTAATATAATGAGTGTAATCAGTGTCTATCCCAGATATCATTTAGCTAAAAAAGATGAGAAAAAAATGATTGTTTTAATTTAATTAAAACTGTTGTATATCAAGGGGTTATGATAAAATATGAGAAATAGTGACTAGATAGGGGATAAAAATGATTCGAGACGGTGTTTTTTATCGATATACCCGAGATGAGTGGAGTAAGTTATACCATGATAATCATCCCATCGTTAATTTGGCTGATTTAGATGACTTAGTATCTTTAAATGACCGATTGACGCATTCAGAAATCAATGAGGTTTATCGTCCATTGCTTCAATATATTGATATTTTTTACGAAAGTAAATTGTCAGAGCGAGAAGAGAGAGAAGAGTTTTTACGTGTCGACCAAATAATTAATCGACCTTTTGTGATTGGGATTTCAGGGAGTGTGGCTGTCGGCAAGAGTACAGTGGCACGTGTGTTTCAAGAATTGCTTAGCACTGTTTATCCTGAAAAAAAGGTAGCTTTATTAACGACAGATGGCTTTTTGTATCCAAATAAAGAATTGAAAAAGCGGGGGATAATGCACCGTAAAGGATTTCCAGAAAGTTATGATATGCCTGCATTGTTAGATTTTATGAAACGTGTTAAAGTTGGCGAAGATAAGCTGGAATATCCTCTTTATTCACATGAAATTTATGATGTATTGTCAGACGAAGTAGGTGTGTTAGACAAACCAGATATTTTAATTATGGAAGGAATTAATGTATTCCAATTAAATTCTAGTCAGCCACTATATGTCAGCGGATTTTATGATTTTTCTGTCTATGTGGATGCTGATCCATTGGATATAAAAAGATGGTATATGGAACGCTATTTTATGTTGATGGATTTAGCTAAAGAACAACCAGGAAATTACTTCCATGATATGTCGAAGTGGTCGATGGAAAAAAAAGAAGAATATGTTAATCGAGTCTGGTATACTATCAATCTAACAAATTTAGTACAACATATCGAACCTACCAAAGAGAGGGCGAATGTTATATTAAATAAAGCAGCAAATCATGAGATTGATCGTATCTCAGTACGCAAATATTAGAAAGCAGGAAGACAAAATAATGGAAACAATCACAGAAATCGAAAAAATTATTGTCTTAGACTATGGTAGCCAGTACAACCAATTAATTACACGTCGCTTAAGAGATTTAGGCGTATATAGTGAATTATTATCAAATAAAAAAACTGCTGCTGAAATTAAAGCAGAAGGTAATGTCAAAGGGATTATTTTATCGGGTGGACCACGTAGCGTATATGCTGAAGACGCATTTACTGTTGACCCAGAAATCTTTAACATGGGCATTCCAGTTTTAGGTGTTTGTTACGGTATGCAATTAGTAACTCAGTTATTTGATGGGACTGTTGTCCGTGGTGACGTACGTGAATTTGGTAAATCACCTTTAAATGTTTCTAATAACGAAACAGGATTATTTACTGGACTTTCTGAAGAAGAAACAGTGTTAATGAGCCACGGGGACTTAATCACTGAAGTACCGGATGGATTTACTGTAACAGCATCAACAGAAACTTGCCCAGTTGCAGCATTCGAAGACACAGCACGTCAAATTTATGGAGTGCAATTCCATCCAGAAGTGCGTGCATCAGTAAATGGTGTTGAAATGCTGAAAAATTTTGCTTTTGAAATTTGTGGCGCTAAAGGTGACTGGTCAATGGAAAATTATATTGATTTAGCTATCGCAAATATTCGCGAACAAGTTGGTGACAGAAAAGTATTATTAGGCCTTTCAGGTGGAGTTGACTCATCGGTTGTTGGTGTTTTATTACAAAAAGCGATTGGTGACCAATTAGTATGTATCTTTGTAGACCATGGTTTATTGCGTAAAAATGAAGCTAACTTAGTGATGGAATCACTGGGATCATTTGGCTTAAATATTATCAAAGTAGACGCTAAAGACCGTTTCTTCAGTAAATTAGCTGGTGTCGCAGACCCAGAGAGAAAACGTAAAATTATCGGTAATGAATTTATTTATGTATTTGATGAAGAAGCTGCTAAACTAGATGGTATCGACTTCTTAGCGCAAGGTACACTGTATACTGATATCATTGAATCAGGTACAGATACTGCTCAAACAATTAAATCTCACCACAATGTGGGGGGATTACCAGATGATATGGAATTCGAATTAATCGAACCATTGAATACATTATTTAAAGACGAAGTGCGTGCTTTAGGAACTGCATTAGGAATGCCTGAAAGTATTGTATGGCGTCAACCATTCCCAGGTCCAGGATTAGGTATCCGTGTGCTAGGTGAAATTACAGATGAAAAAGTAGAAATCGTCCGTGAATCGGATGCAATCTTACGTGAAGAGATTGCAAAACATGGTCTAGACCGTGACGTATGGCAATACTTTACTGTATTACCAAATGTTCGTTCAGTTGGTGTTATGGGAGACGAGCGTACCTATGACCATATGATTGGGATCCGTGCGGTAACATCTATCGATGGTATGACATCCGAATTTGCACGCTTACCATGGGATGTATTACAAACAATCTCAACACGTATTGTAAATGAAGTACCACACGTTAACCGTGTAGTGTATGACGTAACAGGAAAACCACCTTCAACGATTGAATGGGAATAAAATATTAAATTAACTTGAAGTGAAATGGTTGATTTCACAGTATTTATGAGTATTATAAAAAGCTAAAAACACAATAAAATTTATTGGTTCCCCACCAAATACCCCACCAGAAAAATAATCTGGTGGGGTATATTATATTTATTAAATTAATTAGGGAAAATTTGATTTCTTTTTATTACTGTTTTTGCCTTTTCAATGCGTTTATCTTTGTATTGAACAACATCTTTAATAGCTAACTTGGAAACAGCACTTACAAAAGTTTCCATAAATTCAAAATCTATAACTCCATTTTTCACTGGTAAAGCAATTTCTTTATTTTTGACTACATTCCAACCACCTAATTTCATCTTGTACGAGTATATTGGTAAGTCGGTTACTTTGTTAATAGCTCTTACCATAAATAGGTATTGGTATTTTGTAAGTTCATTTTCTTTATCCTTCCATTGTATGGCATAAGCATCAGAAAGAACTGTAAATTCGTTGGATTGAAAGTAAGCTCTATATACATCACTGTTAGACGGAATTGAGATAACGTTTTTTAATACTGTAGCATTGTTTCTTGGAACATAGTAATTCAAACCTTGATTTCTGAAACTTGAAGTTAAACAAGGTAAATTGTACTCATTATTGGCTTCAGTTGGTAAATTTTTAGCTTTATAGGGCAATTTCTTCGTTTTAACCCGACTAAATAAACTACCAATAGTAAATTTCATCCATTCAATAGATTCAAATTTTTTGAGAGAATCTAATTCGTCTACAGTTAAAATAAAATTGTCTAAATTACTAGTTTTTAAATAACCCTCTAGTTCTGCTATATGCTTCGCTTCTAGTTCCGCTACAAAAGATTCCATGAATTCAAAGTCAATTTTTTCATTAAACAAAGGCACAAATATTTTTATGTTTGAAATACTTTCAACCGTTGAACCATCGCCCCACCCATATTTATTTATAGCATACTGTACCAATGTTGACATAAACTTTATCGATTCATCACTAATTGATATTTTAGGTATTAGTATTTTGACTTTATTACCTGTATAATATTTTTCTTTTTGAAAAAAAACCGTAAATGTGTCTTGCGCAAACGATAAAGTACTTTCTGGATTTAAATTATCTTCCTCAGCAACTATATATCCTTTAACACCATTGTTGGTTGTCGCGCGTACAACATAGGGATGGCTTTTATTTATTTGTTCTTCATATACAATCACTTGGTTTGCATGGTAAATTTTTTTGCTTGATTTTACATCAAACAAATCACCTAATCTATATTCGCCCCACTGGACATCAGCCAGTTTTTTTTCCAGTGAGGTATCTACTTTTCCAGCGATTTATCCTCAATTGATTGTTTTTTTAAAAGACTAGAAACCTCCCAAGATAAATAGTTTCCAATTGTTTTCTTAAAATCTTCCAAACTGGGTTTTAATTCAATAGGTGCTGTTTGATTCCAATCATCACCTTTATTAACGTCAATATGTCCTTCATAATACTCAGATTCAGATAAATAGTGTAGTTTACTCTTTCCGTATTTAACTAAATCAACTATTTCTTGGTATCTTTCTTTAGCGTGGTCTGTATCCTTTAAATTATTAGTTGATTTTTTGCGATTGGATCTTGTGTAACCATCGTTACTAAAATCAATAAATTGCACAGTATAATCATTTTCGTGAGGCTCCCCAACACGGAATACGTAAATATAAGTTTGAACACTTGATTTTCCAACGAATAAATCTAGTGGCATTTTTATACTTGCTAGTAATCTGTTAGATTTCAAGATTTCCTTATTTAATTTAGATGCTTTACCACTGCCAGCTGAGCCTTGAATGATTACAGAAGCATAACCTTTATCCATCATTGAAAGAGCCTTTTTAACAAATATCATGCCATTTCCTTCAGCTGAATATGGTGGATTTAATACAAATGCCGTTGCTGGGAACCTTTCATTTGTTTTTCCATAACCGTATTTACCATCGAATTGAGAGAGTGAATCTTCATTAATGATATTAGATGAGCCATCCCCCATCATAATCATATTTAGCACTGCCAACATATAAACTGATGAAAGAATTTCTAATCCAAGCAATTGGTTCGCTTTAATTTCTGCCTCTTTTTTATATAATTCATCTGGAGAATTGATTTTATCTCTGGCATCATTTAACATTTCGTTCATTGCTGAAACTAATAATCCCGCTGAACCCGTTGCAAAGTCCCAGACATAAGAATCTTTATCAACTCTGGCAAGTTTAACTAATAAAGTTGCAACATAAGATGGAGTCAAGACTACATCATTTAATTTATCTTGCGTAAATCCAAGCCAAGAATACATTTCGTTAAATAATTTTCCAGTAAAATCGGTATTGAGTCCAATTTTGTAATAAATACCTAAATCATCAACAATTTTACTAAAGACTCGTTTAAGTTGACTTTCTCCATTAACAGGGGTGTTGATGTTGTCAGTAGTAAGGGTGTTTTTTAACGTGCGAATGATTAAGTCTTTTTTTGCTTTTGGAATATTTTTTTCAAGCAAAAAAGAATTTACTTTTCTAATTAATATATCTCCATCTCTGTTATCTTCTTCAATGGATGATTTTAAATCTTCTTTATCTAGAGGTTTTACTTTACCTGGTACTCCTAAGGTTGCAATAATAGAAGCAGCTACTAGATATACTCGGTCACTTTCTCCTAAACCTTTTTCATTCTGATAAATGTCATTATTTAGTTTAGTAAGACTGGCGTCGATTTCTTTTTCGCGTTGTTCTTTTAATCTTTCAGCTTCATCAATCGATAATTCTAAGCTCTTTATCTTATCGATGAAAATATCAAAATTAGATTCTTTTAAAAAGGATAAATCAGAGTATTCAGCTACTTTTTGACCGATACCAAAATTTTCTTTAGATACATAATACACTCCGATTTTTGTTTGCAGTATTCCAAATTCGTCTTTATATCCAGTTACTCCTATTGCAATTATTTTAGTATAACTAGTATAGTGCAAAAGGGCATTAGCATAGTGAACTGCACCGTTGACCGCGTATGAATTGATATTTGTATAATTAGGTTCATTTTTTGCTTTTCGGTTAGCAATTTGACCATCTTTATCTAATTTTTCTAGCTTATCTTTATATCCTTTATATTCAATTAAAACAGGCCAGTAGTCAGTATGCTTATCTTGAAGTAGTAATTTTACATCAGGTCTATTTCCACCTTTTCCACCATTTTTTGAAGCATATTCAGATAATGCCTTATCAATTTCTGAATTTAAGCTTTCTTGTTCCAGTCTGTAATCCAAGCCATATGATTTTAGCCATCCATTGACTAAATCTGCAACCATTGGCTCAACTGATTGAATTATTGTTCTTGCCATTGTGAAAGTCTCCTATTTAGATTATTACTTTTTATCTTTTATTATATCATGGAAAATTATTAAAACAAAAGCCATCTTCTTCACTAAATTGTGAAGAAGATGGCTTTTAAGTTTGTATTTATTTCTAGAGAGTCGCTATTATTTATTTTTCTTTGACGTAGTACTTTAAGGGATTTCGCAATCGTAGATTAGAAATTGCTAAACTATCAGACGATAAAGCTTCTGTGTCAGTTAGGAATAAACGATAGTTAGTATAGTCTTCATTCCAAGCTTTTTCATCCAAAATATATTTTTCATTAAACAGAGCTTCAATCATTACTCCAATCTTTTCGAGCATTGGAACCGAAAAACTGTAACTATCTTCAAAATCTGAAGCTAAATCATATTTGCTATCAATATTTTTTGCTTTTACTAGATTTATCTGCTTTTCTTTTTCGAATTCATTAGGGTTTATGTTGGCTAATTTCATTAAATATGGCTTTAAAACGATTTCTAATGAATTTTTAGTTTGTTCATCTAAGATATAAGCGGTAGTTTTACCGACTGTTTGCTTTTCCTTTAATTCAAACCAGCTTTCTATTTTTTTTAATTCACGGGTAACTTTAACCTTTATTTTGTTAAAAGTTTTTTCATCCACTCTGAGATTGTAGATTGCCATCTGTAATTCTATAAATTCACGTATAGTCATAGTATTAATCCTCCTTGATTCAAAATTATCAAATAACGACGTACCAGAAAAACATTGTTTTGTAACTGTATTTTACGTTTATTGTAACACGAAGAGTTTATTTAGTCAACTTAAAATTGTTGCAAAAATTACCGTTTTGGTGTTAAATGAAACTGTAAGAAAGCTTCTGCTGGATTACAAATAATTTATAAAGGAGAATTTTATATGGATTTGAAACAAAAATTTCTTGATTTAAGGACTATTCGTCTGAGGCATTACGGAAATTTAGCATATCAGCGTCTGAGCAATGATTGGTATTTTGAAAATGTTCCTGATGAACTTTGGGAATTATGGTATAGTCCCGATAAAGATTCGTTTATAACTCTTTCAAAAAATCAATCTGACATTAAATATATGTCTAATGATGAATTGATTTGTCTTATTGAAAAAGAAAGACATCTTATCAGTCAAGTAGAGAAAATTTTTTCAAGCTTATTATATGAAATGGAGGAAAATTAAATGAGTAAACCAAATTGGAACAGAACGTTGTCAGAAGTATTAATGCATAATACACAGCCTATTGTAATGGTAAGTGAAAAAACAGGTAACGAATATACTACTGATATTATTCCTGTTTTAAAAGTAGTTTCGATAGGATCATTAGAAGAAATAGATGGAAAGTTCAAATACTCTGTTGTAGATACAAATAACAACCTTGACTATTCTATCAAAGCTCCTAATAGAGTAGATGTAAAATTCGGAACTATACTTCAATTTAAAAACGTTCGTGGTGGTTCGTTAGCAAACGGAAATGGATGGTTTGCAGCTGAATCAGTATCGGTGGTTCCTCGAAATGCTTAAACGCAGATACAGAAGAATTAAGCCGACTTTAAATTGTAAACCACAGGGCTATCAGCTTTCTTTGATAGCCTTGGTGTTTGTAATTGGATTGTTTGGGTTGATATTGTTCATTAGTTTTAAGGTTAACAGATTAGCCCCATACATATCCCAAGCATTATTTTATATTTCGTTACTAGCTATGTTGCTTTTAGTAATAACTGTGTTTTTGTGGATTCAAAGGGAGGAAGTTTCGTTTATTAAAGTTCCTCAAATGTCAAAAAAAACAAATAGATTAGCTAGACAAATAAGAAATTTATTCAATGACAAACAAATAATCGATGTATTGAAGCTTTCCAATTTAACAAGATATGGAGACGAAATGCCAGAGATTTATACTTGGATTAATGAAGAATTGAATGAAGGTTATATAGCGATAGAAAATATTGCTAATTGGGAACGAGCCGACCGGGAAAAATTTGAGCAAAGAGTCTCGGGAATCTTTAGTGGAAAATATCAAAGGTTTGCTGTAGTTAGCTCAGAATTAGCTTATGGAGATAGTTTTATTATTTTCTATTTTGAAGATACTTTTACTTCTCAACGTCTACGGATTGATAAAAAGGGAATTGTTTTAAAAAAGTTTATCAATCGTAACAAGCATGCTATTAGATTGTCAAAAAATCTAATTTGGTATTCTGACATTACTGCTCACCTCTCTATAATTGCAAGGACACGCGCTGGTAAATCGGTTTTCGCTGGTCGTTACTTAGCTCAAATGATGTTATTACAAGGTTGGCATGTAGAGTACAATTCAGCTAAGTTTGATAGATATGTACAAGAGTATTCTGGTCAATCAGACCCTATAAAAATTGTAGAGCGAGCAGAGTATTGGTGTTCTGTTATGGAGAAGCGATTAGTTGAAATTAATCAAGCTGGCAAAGAAAAATACCTTGAGATGAATAATATGCCTGATATTGGTTTGTTTTTTGACGAGCTTGGGAATTTGAATGCCTCACTTGAATCTTTGGATAAGACAGATAAAAATTTAAAAATTACTTCTAAATGGATTAATGCGATAAATCGTTTATCTGCCACAGGTGCTTCCGCAGGAATACACATAATAGCGATTTCTCAATTTGCGACCAAAGAGGGATTTCTTCCCTCACTAGCAAGAGTGAACTGCTCGGATGCCGTAATTATGCTTGGCGGTGCTGCTGATTCTCCAGATGAACGAAGATATCTAATGAGCGGATTTGCCGATATGCCAAAAAGAAGTTATGGCAAAGGTCAAGGGGTTGCTCGGATTATGGGGTCTGGAAAAAAATGGGAAGTACCGCATTTTTATGAAACTCCATGGTTTGAAGAGTGAGAACCAGTTCATTTATTTTTATCAATAATATTATATTGATCAACAAATAGATTAGTGCTTGACCAATTGGCTACAGAAATATAAGCAAAGAAAAAATTCTAACTATTCTCAACGCCTGCCCGGCACTGGGCTTGTCAAGTGCCGGGCAAATTAAAAAGTAGATATACTAAGGGATTTGAACAGTTTTTGAAAATTCAAAACCTTGGTATATCTTGGGAATAATTAGAAGAATAATTTAAAGGAAGGATGATAATTATGGCAAGAAAAGAATCAAATCTAACTGCAATAATGCTTGTTCAACAATTAGAGGAAGAGTTTTGGCTTTCTTCTGAGTATCATAAACCTCTTCAGGAAGCAAAAGCAGGAAATTGTCTACCGTTGCTTGAAAAAATAGTTGAAAATCTTGAAAATCAAGAAATTCTAGTTAAAGAGGCTTATATTATCAAGCATGATAAAGACAAAGTGTCAACTTGGAATCCAAAAGAGATGAAAAATACTATTGACGTGAAAGCGGAGCATATTCATGCATTATTTAAATTCGAAAAAGGAGCTTCATTAAATAAGATTGCTATCGCTATTAAGGTTAAACCTCAGTATCTGGAAAAGCTTAAATCAGGGAGGTATGGTTATGATAATTGCCTTGCATATCTAGTTCATGCTAAGGATGAATCAAAGTATCAATATAGACCAGAAGAAGTTATGGGTATTAGAGGTGAAGAATTTATAAGTATATATCACCGAAACATGGAAACGTGGACACGAGGAAGGGCAACTAAGAAAGCAAAAGAAACCTCCCTAAGTGTTGATTGGCTTATTGAAAAGATATTAGCTGGTGAAGTCACCAAAAGTAATATCATGTTGACCAATGAATATTATGATATTTATGGACAACATAAGCGAAAGATTAATGAAGCGCTCGACACAGCAGGAGAACGAAAAAGTCATCAAGCAATAGCTGATTTAGATTCAGGGAAATTTAAAAAAACGATTTTTTATTTTCAAGCTGAGAGCGGTGTAGGTAAAACAAAATATTGTAAAGAACTAATTTCCTTGTTACAGGAAATTGCAAATAGAAAAGGGCAAAATTGGGATTGGTGTGTTACAGCTTCGACTAATGCATTTGATGAATATAATGGCCAAGAAATTCTATTTCTTGACGATATAAAAGGTGGAAGTTTTACGGTGTCAGATTGGTTGAAATTATTAGACCCCTTTATGATAAGTCCAATTTCTGCGCGTTATCGTAATAAAATGGGGTCGGCAAAAGTAATAATAATGACCAATACTTTATCCCCGGTTCAATTTTTCGAACAAGCCAAAGGAAACTTTGGAGAAGATTTTGGACAATTCGTAAGAAGATTTGATTATCTAATTGAGATAGATGATAAGTTTCATTTGTCTGTTGCAACAAAGAATATTCTGCCACAAAACTTAAATGATGAGCTTTATTTTGAATCTAATCAGTCAACTTTTAAGTTCCAAGAAATTGGACAATTTAAAAAAGATGAAGCGACCAATAGACTTGTTAAACAAGTTATTAGAAACATGAACTGGAATAAACAAAAAAGAGTTAACAATGCCAGCGACCAAACTAACATTGATAACTCTATATCAGAACAAAAATAGCAAGAACCACTTCTGTTATTGCTATTATCTCAAAATAAAATGAAAGAAACAAGAGGTAATATCATGAAAAAATCTACGTTAACAAAAGAAGATCTAGTTAATTTAGGCTATCGAGAACACACAGCTACATGTATAATTAGACAAGCAAAGGAGATTATGGTACAAAAAGGGTATGCTTTTTATAATAATCGCCGTTTAGGAAGAGTTCCTGTAAATATAGTGGAATCAATCCTTGGTACTTCACTTCTCAATAATATAGATGAGGAGGAATAACCTATGGGTCAAAAGACTACTAAATATACTGGAGTTTATATCGATGATAAAGGTAAATTCTTTTATCAAACCGAACTGGGAGTAGATAAAATTACTGGAAAAAGGGTTAGGAAGAAAGGAAGAAAAGACCAACAAGGAAAAGAATTTTCTTCCGCAAATGAAGCATATAAAGAATTAACGCGGATAAAACGAGAATATCATAAAGCACAAGGCTTTTCTAATTATAGGATTACTTACAAACAGTTTATGGATACTTACTATATTCCATTCTATAAAACTACTGTTAAGGAAAGTACATATGACGTACGTGAAAAGAATTTAATGAAGATTCGTGATAGATTTTCAGATACTGTTCTACGTTCTATAAGCATAGAACAAGTTCAGAATTTTAGAACTTGGCTATTAACGGATAGCTCTGATGGTGGTGCTGGATATTCGCAGTCTTATGCTAGCTTAGTATTTGGCATGTTTCGTAAGTCGTTAGACTATGCTTTACAAATGGGCTATATAGACCATAATATTTCTAAAAGGTCTAAAGCAATTCCAAAAGGAAAATCAATAATACCTTATTGGACGAAATCAGAATTCGAAGCAGTAATATCAACTATTTTTTTAGGAGATACATATGAACATCTGTGTTTTGTAATGCTATGGATATATTTTATGACTGGAATCCGAGTCAATGAGGGGTGTGCATTACAATGGTCTGACATAGATTTTAAAAATGCTCGATTAAGAATACATCATATGCTTGTTATTAAAACTAAAACAGAATGGACAAGAAATCCTTATACAAAAACCGAAGATGGGAAACGTATGATTAGTATTGATAAAGATACAATTCAAATTCTTAAGAACTGGCGTGAAGTACAAAGTGGAATAGGACTAGGTAATGATAATGATTTTATTTTTTCATATGATGGATTACCTATGATTAAATCAACTATTTCAAGAATAATAAAACGTTATGCCAAATTAGCAGGCGTGAAACCAATCCAGGCTAAAGGGCTACGGCATTCTCATGCATCTTATTTGATAAATGAGTTTAATGTTTCGGTTTTAATTTTGTCTCGAAGATTAGGACACTCTGGAGCAGATATCACACTAAAATATTATAGTCATATGTACACAGGAGCTGATGAGGCTATAGTGTCAGAAATGGCTGGTAATATAGAAATTAATTTGAGTGAGAAAAGCCTGATTAATTTTAATGGTAATCAATCATTAAAATCAGAATTGGTAATAACCCCACCAAACACCCCACCAAAAACAATTGAGGCTTAAAGAAAGGTTGGTAAATTAATGTTTTTAAGCAAGCGTCTACAATTGAATGGGAGTAAAATTTAGAATTTATCCTAAATTTAACGTCTACCCAACGACTGCCAAGCGGCAGCGCCGGCAGAGTAGCGGTAGCCCCTCTGCACGAATTCCCCAAGAATAAGGAGCGCGAGCGACGCCATGATTGGCAGGAATTGGCTGTGAGTGGGAGTAAAATGAAAAGACCTTTAATCGTTGATGGAATGACATTCTTGTAACCTAGTGGTTCTACTTTGGTTCTAAATTATTTAGCATGTCCGCAATTTCTTTCTGGGCGTTGTCGTACATGTGGCTATAAGTTTCAATTGTAGTTCAAAGATTAAGATTGTTGGCATTACTTTTTCAAGATATCCAATATTCAAAGAATAACTGTACAATTTATACACATAAATAGTGATGAATAGTTTAGTAAAACCGTAAACGTAACAACAACGATTAAATCAAAATAATCGTTGTTGTTACGTTTTTTATTTATCCATTTTAGCTCATTAATCAACTAATTGAATAATAACTATAGAAAGCAGAAGCTCTAATGGAGAGTAAATAATATAATTACTTCTTAGTGAAGAAATCTCATTAGTAAGTGAAGCTATAAAATATCAGTTGCGCTATTCTAATTTTTTCTGAAGAAAGTAATAAATTTATGCTTAACAAAGAGCCATCCATAAAGATAAATAAACTCACCAAATTTTAATTGATTATTATGTTTTGTTATTAAATTAATCAGATTGTGCTTAATGAATAAACAGGTGATACAGTTTGAGGAGTTAAATGAAACAGAACAGAATTCATTATTTTCTAATGCTAAATGCCTATAAGCATCTATTGTGAATGATAAAACAAACTTGTGTCGAATAAAAATAATAAATAAACCTTAATGTATCAACATTCTCTTGTGTTTTCAAATTAAAATGATAATATCATACATGAGTTGTTTTTATGAAATATTATTTAAGGAGATTTTGAACATGACAAACGGAAAAACTAAAATTAGTACAGCTATGCTTAAAGTGTTAGATGGATGGGGAATTGATACAATTTACGGTATTCCTTCAGGTACTTTAAGTTCACTAATGGAAGCATTAGGAGAACAGGAAGAAACAAACATCAAATTTCTTCAAGTAAAACATGAAGAAGTTGGCGCGAAAGCTGCTGTTATGCAATCAAAATATAACGGTAACATCGGAGTGTGTGTTGGGTCAGGTGGACCAGGTGCATCTCACTTAATCAACGGTCTTTATGATGCTGCAATGGATAACACGCCAGTATTAGCAATTTTAGGTTCTCGTCCATTAAAAGAATTAAATATGGATGCTTTCCAAGAATTAAACCAAAACCCAATGTTTGCTAACATTGCTGTATATAACCGTCGTGTAGCTTATGCAGAGCAATTACCAAAACTTGTTGACGAAGCTATCCGTACTGCTAAAGCAAAACGTGGAGTTGCTGTATTAGAAGTACCAGCTGACTTTGGTTTCCAAGAAATTGATAACGATGCATTCTACTCATCTGGTCATAGCTTCCGTGATTATGTTTCATCACCAATTAATGAAGCAGACATCGATGCAGCAGTTGAAGTTTTAGATAACTCAAAACGTACTGTAATCTATGCAGGTGTAGGAACAATGGGACATGGTCCAGCTGTTCAAGAATTATCTCGTAAACTTAAAGCACCAGTTATTACTACAGGTAAAAACTTCGAAACATTCGAATGGGACTTTGAAGGTTTAACTGGATCTACTTACCGTGTAGGTTGGAAACCAGCTAACGAAGCTGTTAAAGAAGCAGATACTGTTCTTTTTGTAGGATCTAACTTCCCATTTGCTGAAGTAGAAAGCACATTTGAAAATGTTGAGAAATTCATCCAAATTGATAACAACCCAGCAATGTTAGGAAAACGTCACAATGCTGATGTGGCAATTCTTGGTGATGCAGGAGAAGCTGTTAATAAATTACTTGAAAAAGTAACTGCTGTTGAAGAATCAGCTTGGTGGAATGCTAACGTTAAAAACGTACAAAACTGGCGCGACTACATGAACAAGTTAGAGCAAAAAGAATCTGGTGCTCTACAACTTTATCAAGTATACAATGCGATTAACAAATATGCAGATGAAGATGCTATCTATTCAATTGATGTTGGTAACTCAACTCAAACATCAATCCGTCATTTACATTTAACTCCTAAAAATATGTGGAGAACTTCACCATTATTTGCTTCTATGGGTATTGCATTACCAGGTGGTATTGCGGCTAAGAACGTTCACCCAGATCGTCAAGCATGGAACTTAATGGGAGACGGAGCATTCTCAATGGTTTATCCTGATGTTGTTACAAACGTACGTTACAACATGCCAGTAATTAACGTTGTGTTCACAAATACTGAGTATGGTTTCATTAAAAACAAATACGAAGATACAAACACAAACACATTCGGTACAGAATTTACTGATGTAGATTACGCTAAAGTTGCTGACGCACAAGGTGCAGTTGGTTTCACTGTTAGCCGTATTGAAGACATTGATCAAGTAATGCAAGATGCTGTTAAAGCATACAAAGAAGGTAACACAGTTGTTATCGATGCTAAAATTACTAAAGATCGTCCAATTCCAGTTGAAACACTGAAATTAGACCCTTCATTATATAGTGAAGAAGAAATCAATGCTTATAAAGAAAAATATGAAGCAGAAGAATTAGTACCATTCAGTGAATTCCTAAAAGCTGAAGGTCTTGACTCTAAAGTTGCTAAATAATTTTCAACAATATTAAATCAAAAAGGCAAATCGCTCAAAGAGTGATTTGTCTTTTTTAATGATTAAAATTTAAAAATATATTGTTTAGTAATATTTATATTCTTAAGTGTTTTTTACACAACGTAATACCGCTATTAAACCAAAAATCCCTTCCAAACTTTCGTCATAGAAAGCTTGAGAGGGATTTTATTGTTTATATAAATTTAAAAATGTGTTGACAGTTATCTAAAGAAAAGTAGGTTATTCTATACCTAGATTTTCTTGAAGTTTTTGACTTACTTCTTCAACGACAGACTCATTTAAGATTTCATAGTAAACACCATCAATCATTTGACCTTCACCTTCAAGATTAAGTGTCTCTAGATTATTGAAAATTTTATTAGAATCAAGAGCGATGTCTTGTAAATCATCGATTGTTAAATTGGTAGCGACAGTTTCACTAAATACCGTGATTAACTCGTTTACATTTGTTAAAGTGTTGAAGTTTTGGATTTTACCAAATAATGCTTCAGCTACTTGACGTGCTCTTTGTTGTCTACCATAGTCACCACCTGCCGTATAACGATTACGCACATATTTGAGAACAGTAGTACCATCCATGTGTTCTGTTTGACCTTCAACAAATTGATGCCCTTCTTGTTCAAAAGTCATGACGGGTGTAATTGTTAACCCCCCTAAGGAGTCGATAGCGCGTACAAAACCTGCCATATCCATACTGAAAGTATAGTCAATTGGAATGCCTAATAAGTTTTGTACTGTATTGGCAGCCATATTTGGTCCACCAAAAGCATAAGCATGGTTGATTTTGTCTTTGCTTGGAACCCCAGCAATATCAACGTATGAGTCACGTGGAATAGAAGTGATTGTAGCCTGATCAGTATTTGGGTTGAGGGTTGCGACAATCATAATATCTGAACGACCAACATCTGTTCGTTCGCCGCCCGTATCAATACCCATGATTAAAATACTAATTGAATCTTCTCCGACCTCCACGCTTTCTTCACGAACTGTTTCCTTTTCAGGACCACTCTCATGTAATTGTAAAGCAGAATCATTAATTTGTTGAACAGATTGACGAAGCGTGTAATAAGTGTACCCTACATATAATGCGCCTGCTAAAATAAGCACTAGGAGTATCTGGAAAAAACAACCTAAAGGACTGAATTTCTTTTTACCACGACGTTTTCTGCTAGAGCTATGTCTTGATCTTCTATTTGCCATATATTTGAAGCCTTTCTTTGAATGATTATTGAATTAGAGCCATTATACCAAATCCTTTAACTATTTACATCTAGTAATAGAGACAATAAAAAATTGATTAGTTGGATTAAAATTAAAAAAATACATGAAATCAGAGGTTTAAACCAATGATTTCATGTAGTCACTTATTTATTTTCAACTTATGACGGTCAACTTATAAATAAACATTTTGTCTATGACGGTAGCTTTGAATTACAAAGCTCATCGCATAATGAGCAATAGTAATGAGTAACATGATACCAAAATACTGCCAAATAGTTTGCCAAGTAGCAGTGGTATAGTCATTAGATGATAAAATTAACTCATTAGCTCGAACTTGCCAAATCGGCGTAACAACAGACGCGATATGTTGCATAAAGGTTGGTAAAAAGCTCCTTGGTACAAAAATTCCGCTCGCGAAGGACAAGAATAAACTTAAAAAATTTGCTAAAAATTGTATCGTGCCTTTGTTTGGTGCAATCGTACTTACGAAATATGCGAACGATTGGATACCTAACATCGATAAAAAACTAGACAATACAATTAAAAGGCCGGTATCACTAAAGACAACGTCAGGACCAAATAAGAATATACCAATGATCATGATTAGTAACCAATCTATGAGACTGAAGCTGAAGCTTGCAAGCAATAATTGAGTTAACTGCTTGCTTTGTGTTAATTGGCCCAGGCGATTTCTTTTCATAACTTCTCGCTTTCGAAGAGCAACTATCGCATATCCAAAAACGGTTATAAAAGTAGCGATTAAACCATATCCAGCTACGGTTGTATAGATACTACCAAAAGCATAAATTTCTGTTAAACCTTCAGTATCTCCTTGAGTTTCGACCTTAATATCGTTATCCAGGCTTGCTGTTAACTGATCGATGACAATATCAATATCTTCAGCGCTCGGATTGTCACCTAAATTGACACTTAACATTTGGGCATTGGTCAAATAAGAAGTTAAAATCGAATTGACTGTAACAACACTTTCAGGAACATTTGACGTTCTCCTTTCAAGAGGAATAGGAGTTTTTTGCTCTAGTATTGCTTGCCCAAAATCCTCAGGGATAGTTAAAGCATAACTGATTTGGTCACTAAATAAAGCATCTGCGATCGCTTCAGGCGTTTCATCGAGGGGAACAATATTAGTTTCATGATCTAAATAGTCAATTAGGTGACTAGAGAGGGGATTTTCTGTATCATGATTAAAAACCGCGATAGATACTGTTTCTTTTTCGTAAACGTCACTATATTGATTGCGAGATATAAGTGTTAAGGGTATGGTAACGACTAATAACAATACAAACGAAAATAAAATAGCAGTGAGATTACTCTTTACAATTTTATAAAAAAGTCTAAAGACTGGCATAACGATCCCTCCTTAGTCCGACTATGGTAGTTATCATTAAAATGATGAACATGATGAATAATATAAAGATATTTTGATTGTATTGTTCAAAAGATGGATAGTTATTTAAATAATAAAGACCATCATTGATCAAAGAAACGGGATTGATTTTGTTGAACCAAGCCATATTTTCATTAATAAAAAATTTGAGACTGGCATTCATCATCCCGGAGGAAGCTCCGAATACGAGGGGTAATGCAATACCGATGGCTACTAATGTATTGGGGCGTGACTTGAGTAAACTGGCCATTGCAGTTCCTAAAGATAGACCAACAAGTGTTCCTAAAGTGAGTAATAAGAAAAGACGTCCATATTCTTGACCAATAGGCATGTCTGCCGCAATATATATACCAAGAATAGTATAAACAACGAGTAAACTAGGAATCGTACCAGTAATGAAATTGGCTAAAAATAATTTTGCTTTACTCACAGGAGAAACAACTTTTCTTAAGGCTTGTGGGGATGTACTCGCTTCATTTTCAGTTATCCACATAGCGCTCGTTGACATAAAGAAAATACAGACATAAGAGAGTGCAGCGTAGATATAAATACTAATATTAGATGTCTGTGTAGTTGTTTGTTCAGATGCAAAAAAATGTGCCTCTTGATCTTCTTGGATAGTATCTGTAATTTGTTGGATGACAAGAGGGTTGGGACCAGCTTGTTGTGTCGCAATATTGGCCCCTCTTGAGATAGTTGTGAAACTCGATAAAATAGTATGTAAAACAGTTGTCCCCATGTCATTTACTTTACTGGGTGCGATGTCCATTGTAATATCAAAGGCATTATTTTCGTTATTGATAAGGACCGTTCCTGTTAAATTATAATCTTCAGAAGCAGTTTGTCCTTCCTCTAGACTTTCAACGGGCAAATAGATAATTAATGGTTCGGTATCGTTGGACTCTTTAGGAATAAGATTTTCTGAGGAATCAACTTCACCTATTAAAGCAATACTTGAAAAGGAATCCTCAGCTAATTGAATTTCTTCCTGACTCCCTTCAAAAATCATGGCGACATGAATGGGATCAAAAGAATTAGAATTAATCGGCCCTGAAAAGACAGCTAAATAAATTAAAGCTAAAGCTAATGGGAAGAGAATGCCGTATAGAAAGCCATCACGATTACGGTAGGCTAGTTTTGGCGTATATGCTAGTAGATGTTTAAGCATTGTCTCTCAACTCCTTACCAGTAATTTCAAGGAAAACATCATTTAATGTTGGCTGTTTAATTGATAAATTTAAGACATCAACTTCATTGTGTTCTAAGAACGTTAGTAGTTTCAGGAGGTGATGGTCACCTTTATCAAAGTGGATCACAGCTTGATTTGCTTCATAGTCGAATTGTAAAACTTCAGGCATTTCTTGGATGGCTTTTTGGATTTCGGGAACTAACTCAAAAGCCTCGATTGTCATGATTTCACCATGGCTAGACATTGCTTTGATTTCTTCACTTGTTCCAGTTACGATTTCCTTTCCTCTATCTAGAATGGTCAAACGGTCACATAAATATTCAACCTCTTCCATATAGTGTGTAGTATAGATAATTGTTTTACCATCTTTGGCTAAGTTTTTAATATTCTCCAAAATTTTATTTCTAGATTGTGGGTCAACAGCCACAGTAGGCTCATCTAAAATAATTAAATCAGGTTTATGGGCAATACCACAGGCTAAGTTTAAACGACGTAGTAGCCCGCCGGATAATTGACTAGGTCTGAATTTTTCGAATTCATTAATACCAACAAATTCAATCGCCTCTTCAACATATTGTTTACGAGTAGATTTATCAGTGATATATAATCCACAAAAGTAATCAATATTTTCATAAACAGTTAATTCTTCAAAAACACCAATATCTTGCATAACTAAGCCGATACGTTTTTTTGCTTCATAATTTCTCGGGTGCATCTTATCACCGAAAATGGTGACGTCGCCACTTTCATAATTGAGTAGGGCTAACATACAGTTAATAGCAGTTGTTTTACCACTCCCATTTGGGCCGAGTAATCCATAAATTTCACCTTTGTTTACAGACATGCTAAAGTGATCTAGAGCAACTAAATCACCATAGCGTTTAACGATTTCATTTAATTGGACAATCATTTCTCCCACCCTCTTTCTTTATATCTATTATCTCAATAATATCGACTGAATTATATTGAGAAATGTCAGTAACTTCAATGACAATTGTCATCATTCTTGATATGAAAATATGCTAGTATTAATAGTAGGAGGTGGCATGATGCGAAATAATGAATTAACCATTCAATTAATGATGATAGTGATCACCATTTTATATTTTCTATCAGGGGATCCTGACCGGATTCCGATTGTTGAATTGACTTTAATTATTATATTTATATGTACTTTCCGTTTATATCAATATTGGAAAAAACAAATAGGATGGATGAGTACAAAAAAACAGCTTTTATTTACCCTGATTTACACCTGTTTAATAGCTGTGGCGATGTATTTTGTACCCTTGTTATTTTTCATGTCACCAGTGTTTTTCTTTGGTTTAAAATGGAAAGTATCTCATATATTATTTTGGGAAGTTGCAGTTTTAATCACTGGATTATATTTAAATTTTAGTATTTATCATGTGCTGATGGTCATGGTGTTGTGTTTATTGGCAGTATTGATAAGTACCACCATCAAAGAGCGCCGATCATTTACAGAAAAAACGTATGAAGAGATTGATACTTTAAGAGCTTTAAATGAACGATTCAAAACTGAACAAGTACAATTATTAAAAATACAAGATGAACGGATTCACACCTCTATTTTGTCAGAACGAAAACGAATTGTTGGAGAAATACATGATATTTTAGGCCATCAAATATCGAGTGCCGTAATACAAGTTGGAGCTTTGAAATATATTGTAGATGATGAAGAAGTAAAATCGAGCCTCTCAGAAGTTCAGGAAGTGTTGAATTCGAGTATGAATAATGTCCGCGAGATTATACACCGCGAAAGAGAGACCAGTATTGATGTTTATCAAGAAATGAAAGATATTGCAGCTGAGTTTACGAAAGCGAAAGTGAATGTCTCATATAATGGACGCACAACTTTACCAAATAACATCTCGCATTCAATGATTAATATTTTAAAAGAAGCACTAACAAACATAAACAAACACTCTAATGCAACATCTGTAACAGTAAGATTAACTGAGATGGAAGATCAGTGGGTATATTTAATTGCCGACAATGGAACAAATGTAGAATATTCAACAACCACTACCGGAGTAGGATTAATTAACATCGAAGAACGCATTAACCAATTGCAGGGGATTGTTCACTTTAATACCGAAAATGGCTTTCGGATTTTTATGAAAATACCTAAAGAAAAGAGGTAAAGTTATGAGAGTGCTGGTAATTGATGATGATGCTTTAGTTATCAATGGTTTAAAGACAATCATTGAAAAATCAACTGCACAACGCGCAGAACCATTTTCAGTTGTAGGTACTGGTGGAGATGGACGAATAGCCGTCGATTTATACAGAGAAACGCAACCAGATATCGTCTTAATGGATATTCGAATGCCCGAGATGGATGGTATTGAAGCAGGAAAGCTGATCCTTCAAGAGTATCCACAGGCCCGAATCGTTTATTTAACTACTTTTTTAGAGGATGATTATATAACTGAAGCCTTAAGAATAGGAGCGAAAGGTTACCTGTTAAAGACTGATTTCGAAAGTATTATACCTGCCATAGAAGCTGTTATGAATAACCACCAAGTGTTTGGAAGTGATATTATTGCCCGTATTCCAGATTTATTCTTATCAGAAGAACAGGCTGAATTGAATGATTTTCCAGAGTTGAATGAAAAGGAAAATGAATTAATTTATTGGGTAGCCGAAGGGTTGAATACGAAAGAAATTGCAGAAAAAATGCATTTTAGTGAAGGTACTATCCGTAATTATTTATCTATTATTTTAGATAAATTAAATTTAAGAGACCGTACACAATTAGCGATTTACTATTTTAAACATTTAAAATAATCTAACCTCTTATCTGGGATACTCTGGATAAGAGGTTATTGTATTAAAAAACCTCTGCCGAAGCAGAGGTTTGACTTAGTTCAGTTCAAATTTAGTTTAATACAGATGCTACTTTAAGTCTTTGACCCGGTTGGATAATGTCACTTGATAAGTTATTCCAAGCTTCTAATTGCCCCACAGTTACACCGTATCTATTCGCAATTAACCAAAGTGAATCGCCGCTTGCAACTGTATAGTAGTAATCTGTAGGCGTACCTCCAGATGAACCACCTCTAACCACTAGTACATCTCCAATCTGTAAAATATTAGAAGTTAAATTGTTCCATGCTTTTAACTCATTGACAGTCACACCATAAGCATTTGCAATTAACCATAAACTATCTCCCGCTCTGACTGTATAAGTCGTTTCAGAAGGGTCAGGGTTAGTTGTACCAGGGTCTTCAATCACTAGCACATCCCCAATTTGTAAGATATTAGAAGTTAAATTGTTCCATGCTTTTAACTCGTTAACAGTCACTCCATAAGTGTTCGCGATTAACCATAAACTATCTCCCGCTCGAACAGTATAAGTTGTTTCAGAAGGATCAGGATCAGGTGTAGGTTCGGTGTCATCTGGTTCTTGAATAACTAATACGTCCCCAATTTGTAACACATCAGAGCTTAGATTGTTCCAATCTCTTAACTCATTAACAGTCACTCCATAAGTGTTCGCGATTAACCATAAACTATCTCCCGCTCGAACAGTATAAGTTGTTTCAGAAGGATCAGGATCAGGTGTAGGTTCAGTGTCATCCGATTCTTGAATAACTAATACATCGCCAATTTGTAACACATCAGAGCTTAGATTATTCCAATCTCTTAAGTTATTAACGGATACACCGTGTGCATTCGCAATCGCCCATAAACTATCTCCCGCTCGAACAGTGTAAGTTGTTTCAGAAGGATCAGGAGTAGGCTCAGTATCATCCGGTTCTTGAATTACTAATACGTCCCCAATTTGTAACACATCAGAGCTTAGATTGTTCCAATCTCTTAAGTTATTCACTGACACCCCATAAGCATTCGCAATGGCCCATAAATTATCTCCCGCTTTAACAGTATAAGTTGTTTCAGAAGGATCAGGATCAGGTGTCGGTTCAGTGTCATCCGGTTCTTGAATAACTAATACGTCCCCAATTTGTAACACATCAGAGCTTAGATTGTTCCAATCTCTTAAGTTATTAACGGATACACCGTAAGCATTCGCAATCGCCCATAAATTATCTCCTGCTCGAACAGTATAAGTTGTTTCAGAAGGATCAGGATCAGGTGTAGGCTCAGCGTCATCCGGTTCTTGAATAACTAATACATCGCCGATTTGTAAGAAATCAGAGCTTAGATTATTCCAATCTCTTAAGTTATTAACGGATACCCCATAAGCATTGGCAATCGCCCATAAATTATCTCCTGCTTTAACAGTATAAGTTGTTTCAGAGGGTTCAGGATCAGGTGTCGGATTAGTTGGTTCTTCCTCACTTGGTGCAGTAACGACTAACTGATCGCCAATACGTATATAATCAGACGATAAATTGTTCCATTCTTTTAAAACTGCAACGGTTACCCCATGGTTTGCAGCAATACCGTAAAGGGTATCACCTGTTTTAATAGTGTAATAATCTGAATCAGTATCGGTAGTAGCTGCGGTCTCATCATTTGTTGTGTCAGCTGTTTCTGATTCTGTTTCTGTAGAAGACTCAGTATTTTCCGTATCAGTAGATTCAGTTTCGGTAGTCGTTGTTTCAGATTCTTGTGCGTCATTAGATGTCGATTCGACATCAGTTGTATCAGTTTCTGTCGAATTATTTTCTGTTTCGTTAGACGAGTCAGAGTTTTCAGGAACATCAGCTTCACTTGTCGAGTCTGTATTTTGAGCAACGGATTCTGATGAATCTTCATCCGTATCAATTGTTAATTGTTGATTGATATTAATCGTATCAGAAGTTAATCCATTCCAGGCTTTAATATCGTCGGCTGACACATTATATTGTTGCGCGATACTATATAGCGTTTCCCCAGTACTTACCGTGTGAACTGATTGAGCCTCAGCGGTGACTTGAGAAAGTTGGACGGCAGCTGCAGAAAGAATGAGTGCTGCAAGTGCTTTGTTTGACATGAGTGTTTTTTTTGTAGCCATGATAATACCTCCTGTGAATTTGATAGCGTTTACTATCTCAAGTATAACATATTACAGGTCTGTTACAAACAAAGTGGTTTGAATAAATTAAGACTTATTTTCGATTATGGAAACATTGATAGAGCAATATTCTGAAGAATAACTTTGTCGGGAATAACTGTCGCGTTTGTAACCATATTGAAAAGAACTCATTTTCGTTATCTCTAAATTAACTTCAAAAAAATATAATTTTTAATAAAAAATTTAATAAAATATTTAGAAGGTAAAATGATCGAACAGAAAGAGTGATTTTTGATATAATATAAAAAAGAATTTAGGGGGATTATTATGCAAACATTTGAATCAAATAAGGCACCTCAGGCACTAGGACCTTATTCACAAGCGGTACGTACAGGAGATATTTTATTTTGTTCAGGTCAATTAGGTATGAACCGTGAGACGGGTGTACTTGAAGAGGGGATTGAAGCGCAAACGAAACAAGCATTTAAAAATATCTCTTATGTATTAGAAGAGGCTGGCTTAAAAATGAAAGATATCGTCAAAGTTTTAGTCTTATTAGCAGATATTGAGGATTTCCAAACAGTTAATGGTTTATACGCTGAACAGTTTACAGAACCATATCCAGCACGTAGTGCTTTTGCAGTAAAAGATTTACCTTCTGGTGCTAAAATCGAAATTGAAGTTATTGCTTCTTATCAAAATTAAAAAAATCCAGCGAGCCTTAGCCCGCTGGATTTTTTATTAGTTATCTATTTGTTGAGGTGCATAGATTAGAAGCATTTGCTCTAAGTAATGGCCCATTTCTTTAGAAGAAATTTCAGGGTTCTCCGTTAGCCAAGTAGGAATTACTTGGAAGAAACCACTAACAATAAATGTTGACATATATCTTAAAGCTTTTGGATCAATAGACATACCTGGATACCGGGTTGCCATAATATCTGGTAAATCATTAGTAGCAATTGGAATCAGATGAATTAATAAATTCTGCTGATGTAATAACAGAATGTCCTCTTTATGGTGTATGGTGATACCATAAAGAATTTCTGTAATTTCTGATATTGAACTCGGCTCTAATTTTTTTAGAGCAGCTAAATAATCTTGCCACGTATAATGTAAAATATCAGTGACAATATCTACCTTTGATCGATAGTTACGATAGTATGTACGTCTAGACAATTCCGCTTTATCCGTAATTTCTTGAATTGTAATACTATCAAAGTCTTTCTCTTTCAACAATTCGAGTAAAGCATTCCGCATTTGTTCTTTCGAATGTTGAGATTTTGAATTTCCTTTATTTAGAGACACTGTATCGCTCCTTTCATTTATGACACAAGTGTGTCGCATGTTGACGCTGTCTGTGTATAATTGTTTCAATCTATTGTCAAATGCGACGATTCCTTTATAATTTATTATAATTCGAATGTTACCTAATTACAAATTATATTAGAATATTTAAATAATAACGATACTGGAATGAATGGAGTGAATACTTTGAAACAAGCAATTATTGTAGATAGCACGGCTTATTTATCGGATGAGTTAGCCAATTTACCTAATATTTACCAAGTTAACTTACAGGTGCTATTTGAAGATGGCACTACAAGGTCGGATAGCAATCAGCTTGATGATTTAAGGGATTATATAGAATTAATGAAAAAATATGAGTCATTTCCTCAAACATCCCAACCACTTGTTGGAGAATATGATGCGTTATATCAAAAACTTATCCAAGAAGGATACGAAATAGTTTATTGTATCCATCTATCATCTGGTATTAGTGGGACATACCAAACAGCTTTAATGTTAAAAGAACAATATGCTGACCAGATTAAGAGTTATGTCATTGATTCGAAAGGTGCTTCAATTGTTGAAGAAATACTAACGCGTCATTGTTTAAAACTAATTGAAGAAAATGTAGCCCCTGAATTGATCGAAAAAAAATTACAACAATGTGCCGATGATGGACGAATCTACTTAATGGTAGAGACAACAGAAAACTTAGTGAAAAGTGGTCGTTTGAGCCGTAGTTTAGCGATGATTGGTAATATGTTAAAGGTCATCCCATTATTATATTTCAATGAAGAAGGTAAAATTGTTCTCTTTGAAAAAATTCGTACTAAAAAACGCGTCCATCAACGTTGGATTAAATTGATTCAGGAAGGTTTTGAGAAATACCCTGACGGCTTTGTGATAGGATTTGCTCATGCAGATGATCTTGAAGGGATAGAAGATTTTATTGAGTTAGTAAAAAAAGACGTACCAGAATATCAAAATGGATTCCATATCTCTATTTTAGGACCAGTTGTTGCTTCGCATACTGCCCAAAAGAGTAAAGGAATCTGTTTGATGCCAACTGTTTAAAAGAAGAGGATAAAAGGTAGTCTAATACTTTGACTTTGTTTTTTGATAGGGCTATACTTCTATAGTATGAATAAATAACAAAATTTATTTGCTGCGAAAATTCGGTTCTAGTAACTTTGTTACGTGGGCTGTTTTTTTTTCGTGAACGAAAAATTTTGCATGAAAGGAAAATGATATGAACCGAGTATTTAAAATGTTGGATCGTAAAAGATTGGCTCTCATTATCTTCTTAGTAGTTTTAGAAGCCGCGGGATTCTTATTATTACCTACATTAGCATCTGAAATATTAAACAGAAGTGCTGTGGGAGGATCAGAATCCGAGATTTACCTAATAGGTGGCGTAATGTTTGCCATTAACGTTTTAACAATTATTATTGGTTTTTTCAGTGTACGATTAACTGCCGAAGAGAGTCAAGGCATTGGTAATAAACTACGAAAAAACTTATTTAATAAAGTTTTATCTTTCTCTCAACAAGAGTTAACTGGTTTTAACACCTCAACTTTATTAACTAGAACAACAAACGACGTAATGTTTATTCAATTAATTGTTATGTTTGTTTTAAGACTCTTAATTATGTCTCCAATTGTTATTGTTGTGGCTTTTGTCTTTGCGGTTATGAGAGAATCAAGATTAGCATGGGTATTTGCAGTAGGGATACCTTTGATTATCGTGATTATGTCGTTGATCCTTAAAAAGGTTAACCCGATATTTCGTTCGCTACAAGGTAAGACTGACCGTCTGAACAAAGTGTTCCGTGAAGGTCTGACAGGTGTGCGAGTTATTCGTGCTTTTAATACAACAGATTATGAAGCAGATAGATTTGATGAAGCAAATAGCGATTTTAGAGATACTTCAATTCGTGCCAATACTTTTATGGCATTTATGATGCCGGCATTATTAATTTCAATTGGGGTTACTAATATATTGGTGTTCTTGCATGGGACGCAATTAATTAGTTTGGACTTAATGGAAATCGGAAATTTAATTGCATTTGTGCAGTATGTCTTCCAAATTCTAATGAGTGTCTTGCAAGTTGCCATGATTTTCTTTATGTTACCTCGAGCTGAAGTTGCTGCTGAGCGTATTTTTGAAGTACTAGATGTAGATGTGGCAATTAGTGATCCAGAAAACCCAGTGGAGCTTTCGGGTAACCAAGTAAAATTAGAATTCAAAGATGTATCATTTGGATTCCCTGGAGCGGAGCGTCCAGCGGTTTCAGGTGTTACTTTTGAAGCGAATGCTGGTGACACAATTGCGATTATTGGAGGTACGGGTGCAGGTAAGACAACAATCTCTAACTTAATTCCTAGATTATACGAAGTAACTTCGGGTGCGGTTGAAGTAAATGGTGTGGATGTTCGTCATGTAAAACAACATGACTTAAGATCTCGCATTGGTTTTGCGGCACAAAAAGCAGTTTTATTCTCTGGAACGATTCGCTCAAACTTAGCAACCGGTAATCCAGATGCTACAGATGAAGAAATGTGGCAAGCTTTAGAAATAGCTCAAGGGGACTTTGTCAAAGAGTTGCCAAATGGTTTGGATTCTCGTGTTGAACGAGGTGGAAACAATTTCTCCGGAGGACAGAAACAACGTCTAAGTATTGCTCGTGCAATTATTGGTCAACCAGATATTTATGTCTTTGACGATACTTTTTCGGCATTAGATTTTAAAACAGATGCTAAACTTAGAGCGGCACTAAAACCGGTAACTAAAGATGCGGTTACTGTTATTATTGCACAACGTATTAATACAGTAATTAATGCTGACCGAATCTTAGTTATCGAAAATGGTGAAATTGTAGGATCAGGTTCTCACGATGAGTTGCTTGCATCAAATGAAGTATACCGTGATATTTATGACTCACAAGTGAAAGGGGAGGACGCATAGTGGCACAAAAAAACGCAAAAGCTAAAAACTTTTGGGGAACGATTGGTCGTCTAATTCGCTATATGTCCAATAATGCCTGGTGGATGTTAGTTGTACTTATCCTATCAGCGTTTTCAGCATTTTTAGCTGCTCAATTACCACGCGTGATGGGACAGATTACAACGATAGTTTATGAAGGACTCACTCAAGGTTTTAATGAAGATTTAGGTCGTTATCCCATTGATTTTGATGCGATTAGACAAACAATTATTCTTTTAGCTTCACTTTATGTTTTCTCTGGACTTGCTAGATATGCTCAACAAGTACTTACAGCGCGTATTTCTCAACAAACCGTTTATGATCTGCGTAAAAATATTAAGTCCAAAATGGGGAAATTACCTATTGAGTATTTTGATACGCATTCGCATGGAGATATAATGTCTCGTGCAATTAATGATATGGACCAAGTTTCCAACTCATTAAGCCAGACATTGTCACAAGTGACTACAAGTTTAGTACAAATGATTACTGTGTTCTTTACAATGTTAACGATGAGTGGGCCTCTAGCTTTAATCGTTATTTTGATGATTCCTTTGAATTTTTTGGTTATTCGTTTTATTACACCAAAATCACAAGAGCAATTCAATAAACGTCAACAAAATTTAGGTCATCTAAATGATTACACGGAAGAAGCTTATTCTGGTCATACTATTTTACGAATGTATAACCAAGAAGAGGTTGCTCAAGAAATATTTGATGAGCGTAGTGACAAAGTGAATGAAGCAGCCTTTAAAGCAGAGTTTTACTCTGGTTTAATGAATCCAGTTGTTGGAACAGTGAAGGACTTTATTTACTTAGCAGTAGCTACGGTCGGAGGGATCGGAGTTTTACAAGGTCAAATTCAAATTGGGGTAGTTCAGTCTTTCTTACAATATACGAACCAATTTGCTGGTCCATTTAGAATGCTAGCCAATGTTGCTAACACAATCAATATTACGGTTGCAGCAGTGGAACGTGTATTTGAAGTAATTGATGAGCCGAATATGGAACATCCAGAAGGTTTAGCGGATAAGGAAACACCTTATCTTGTTGAATTTGACGGGGTTCAATTTGGTTATGGTCAAGGAACTGATAATTTATTAATGACTGATTTTAATCTTGAAGTAACAGAGGGTCAAATGGTTGCTATTGTTGGGCCTACAGGAGCTGGTAAAACAACATTAATCAACTTACTTGAACGTTTCTATGATGTTAAAGGTGGAGCGGTTCGATTAGGTGGAGTGGATTTACGTAATATTGAACGTGAAGAATTACGTAGTAAAATATCCATGGTTCTGCAAGATACTTGGTTATTTAATGGAACAATTTGGGATAATATTCGTTATGGTGTTTGGGATGCTTCTGACGAAGATGTGCTAGAAGCAGCCAAAGCAGCGCATGTGCATGATTTTGTGATGACATTACCTGATGGTTATGAAACGATTCTTGATGAAGATGGAACGAATCTTTCACAAGGACAACGTCAATTAATTACGATTGCACGTGCCTTCTTACAAGATCCTGAAATTTTAATTCTTGATGAGGCTACCTCAAGTGTTGATACACGTACAGAGGTTATGATTCAGCGTGCGATGAACAAGTTGCTAGAAAACCGAACAAGTTTTGTAGTCGCTCACCGTTTATCCACGATTCGTGACGCAGATAAAATTGTTGTAATGAATCACGGTGATGTTATTGAGCAAGGAACGCATGATGAATTGCTTGAAGAACAAGGATTCTACGCTGATCTATATAATGCACAATTTGCATAATTTACTAAAACAATGATGGGGTTTCCTATCATTGTTTTTTTATTATTATGTTAATATATAGTTTAGAAACTGACCGAATATGAGTAGAAATTTCAGCAAAGTATTTTTTAGTAAAATAGGCCCTAAAATCACTACTTATTACGTATATTATAATGCAAGGAAATTTTGAAAATTAAAAAGGAGGGGACTTAGTGCATCATCAAGAACTGGAAGACTTAATTCAAGAACATTATGGGTTAATCATTAAAACTGCCAGCGATCAAGTAGGGCGCTATGTACATGTTGAAAATGATGATATCTTTTCAGTGGCTTTAATTGCTTTTAAAGAAGCATATGATAAATATAATCCAGAGAAAGGGCCTTTTATCAGCTTTGCTAAATTAGTGATGCAAAGTCGCATCATTGACCATCAACGCAAGGAAGCAAGACATAGTTCCAGCTCTTTAGACTATTTAGTTGATGAAGAAAACTATCAAGTCGAAGATGCTCGCCACTCAAATGATTCTGGGCTGCAGGAAGAAATAATGGTGTGGCGCGATGAATTGAGTCAATTCAAAATCACGCTTGAGCAATTAGCAGATGAATCACCAGTCCATACGGATACGCGTGACCGAGCGCTAAGTATCTCAGAAAAATCAAGCGAACATCCTCCGATAACGGATCCGATGTTTGCAAAAAAGCGTCTACCAATAAAAGTGACCGCTAATTATAATGATGTTTCTGAAAAAGTTATTAAAGGCAGCAAAAACTTTATCATTTCTGGCATTATAATCTTTTTTAGAGGTCTCCGTGAATTAATTGATTGGACGAAAGGGGGATCGAAATGACTCAGTATAATTATTACAAAGCACTTGTGGTTGAAGCGGATGAAGAATATGCCATTGTCATGAATGAGGGCGGATCGATTTCTCGCGTCAAATTAAAAAAGGATATGAAAATTGGCGATTCTATCTATTATTTAGAAGAAGATTTATACATTAAGCCAACGAATCAAAAGGTTACAGCTTTCCCAGGGCGAAAACATGATAGAAATTGGTGGAGGCCTTTATTAATGGTTGCTGCATTGTTATTAATCGTTGGGGGAGGAGTGCAATATTTCACACCTACTCATGAAATTTATGCTGCGATAAGTGTAGGTATCGATCAGGGGCAACAAATTGAATTAGATGAATCAGGAAAAATTACTTCAGTTCGTGATGCTAACGGTAATTTAATAGATAACCATGAATGGATTGGATTATCTGTGAATGATATTTCAGGAGATATTTTAGAATTTGTTGCCAATTCACCAGATCCAGATACAGCTATTGGCTTCTATAGTGACAATGGTGAGTGGTTACTAAGTATGGATGACCTAGTAAGTCGACTCGTTGCTGATCAGGAAAGTACAAACTTGATTGTCTTACGAGGAGATATGGAAGAATATGCATCTTCAATTCAAGCAAATCAATCAGCAAACCAAACGCATCTTGAAACTCAAAATGTTAATTTATGGCAATCGGATAAAAGTGATACACTTCCAGCCAGTCAAAAAGAACAAGGTTTAGGAGAAGCTGGCGAGTATTATCAAGTAAGACCTGAGCCACAATCAGAAATATTTAATCAATGGTTGACTTTCGCTCGTTACTACCCATGGCAAGCGTATTACCGTATTGCCAATGCCGAACTGAAAGAAGAAACACCTGTAATCGAATCATACGAAAGTATTGTTCCTGAAGATGACTGGGACGACGATGATTGGGATGATGACGACTGGGATGACTATGATGATGATTGGGACGATGACGGCGATTGGGATGATTACGATGATGATGACTGGGATGATTATTATGAATATGATGATGACGACTGGGATGATGATGATGACTAACGATAAAGGAATGGCTTAGTGGCGGTCTCGCTTTCAATCGTCGTGTTATTGTAAATGGTAATGGTTATAATGTGAGTCGCATAAGGAGTGAATTGGTTGGATAGGTTATTAAATATTGATACAAGTGGTTGGAATGAATGGACAGACAGTTCTCGTCATTCCCTAGAATATCACCGCAATGAGCCGACAGAATATCCAGTATTAGATTTGTTGCTACATAGATATTCATTAAATTCAGATGATCATATCGTTGACATTGGTTGTGGTAAGGGACGAGCCTTATTTTATTTAGCAAAGCAGACAGGCTGTCTAGCAACAGGTGTTGAATATAATGAGCATGTTTACGATCACTTATATAATAATTTAAAAAGTTTTGGTCAAGAACATCAAGAAGTAGCTAATATTCACATTGTTCAGCAAGCGGCAGAAACTTTTCGATTTAAACCTGACCAATCGGTGGTGTATTTCTTTAATCCTTTTTCAATAAAAATTTTCAAAGAAGTGATTGAGCATTTAATACAATCAATTAATCAATATCCCCGAGAAGTGGACATCATCATGTACTATCCACATCCTGAATACATTAACTATCTCAGGGAAGAGACGCCGTTTTTGTGGTTGGACACCGTAAATATTAATCGTGACTTCGATGAAAGAGAGCGTATTGAAATCTTTCGAATGATTCCAATTGAATAATTGAATTAAGGCATCTAGTAATTATTGCTAGATGCCTTTCTTTGATTGTTTTTGACTGCATGTGAGTGATTTTGAAATAAAATGAACGGAAATGATTGATTAAAAACGTTTTCATGGTATAATTGCATTGTGAGGTGATAAATATGCTGACGGCAGAACGTTGGAGACATATTTTAGATAAGATTGAACGGCATGGGACGGTGCAAGTGACAGAATTAGTGGCGGAATTGAATGTTTCTGAATCGACGATTAGACGAGATTTGTCAGAATTGGAAAAGCAAGAGCAATTAGTCAGAGTTCATGGTGGAGCTGAGAGTCGTTTTGAAACGACGACTGAACCGCTTTTTCAGGACAAATTAGTCGAAAATGTTGAAGGAAAAAGAAGTATTGCAGCTTATGCATCACAAGTGATTCATGACAATGAGGCCATATTCATCGATGCAGGCACAACAACGTTAGCTATGGCGCCTTTTTTGAAAGATAAAAAAGGGCTTAAGATTGTAACCAATGGCTTACGTCAATCGGATGTTTTTGGTGAGATGGGGCTTGATGTTTCTATTCTTGGAGGTCAAATTAAAACAGGTACATTAGCCGTAGTCGGTACACAGGCAGTACGTCAATTAGAGCAGTTTTATTTTGACCGCGTTTTTCTAGGTATGAATGGTGTGGAAGTATCCGCTGGATTAACTACACCAGATATTCAAGAAGCAATCATCAAGCAAACAGCAATACACCAAAGCCGTCAGGCATATGTTTTAGTTGATTCATCGAAATTCAATAAAACAAGTTTTGCAAAAGTGGCTGATATAAATCATGCGATTATCTTTACTGATTATTTATCACCAGAAAATGCTGAAAAGTTTGAAGCGGACGCGGAAATAGAGGAGGCGAGTGAATGAATTACACAATAACTTTTAACCCAGCAATTGATTTAGTAATTAGAGTACCTGAAGTAAATTTAGGAGATCTAAACAGGTCAACTACGGAGGAATATGTTGCTGGAGGTAAAGGAATAAATATGTCTGTCCTGTTAAAGCGACTAGGACAAGCATCTGTAGCAACTGGGTTTATTGGAGGTTTCAGTGGAGAGTTCATTAAAAATGAATTAAGTAATGAAGGAATTCAACCAGATTTTGTTGAAGTAGATGGAGTGACGAGAATTAATGTCAAATTAAAATCTCAATTGGAAACAGAAATAAATGCAAATGGGCCAACTGTAACGAGTGAACAGTTTGATTTACTACTATCTAAATTAGCCGCGAACGTAACGGCTGAAGATACTATCTTTTTAGCAGGTAATGCAGCACCTGGTTTAGATGCCAGACATTATCAATCAATCGCTAAATTGGCAAAAGATATCGGAGCAAAATTTGTGTTAGATACAAATAAAGTATTATTGACCTCTTGTTTACCATTTCAACCATTCTTGATTAAGCCAAATGAACAAGAGCTTGCAGAGATTTTCGAAGTTGAAATTAATTCGGAAGCGGACATTGTTCATTATGTGCAAGAGTTACAAGATAGAGGCGCACGAAATGTAATCGTATCACGCGGTGGTGATGGATCATTATTAGTGACCGAAAACGGTGAAGTTTATAGAGCGAATGTGCCAGACGGCGAATTAGTAAATTCGGTTGGAGCAGGGGACTCAATGGTAGCTGGATTCATGGCTGCATTTAATACCACAGGAGACTATAAAGAAAGTTTACGTCAAGGAGCAGCGTCCGGAAGTGCAACAGCTTATTCTGTGGGGATAGGAACTAAGGAACTAGTTGAGACATTAATTAAAGAAATAAAAGTAGAAGCAGTGAAATAGGAGGAATATTTGATGAAATTAGCAGATTTATTTGTCACAGAGGCGATGGACTTATCGCTTCCAGAAATGACAAAAGACGAAACGTTAAATCACTTAGCATCACGATTCAATTTATCTGGTGGAGTGAGTGATGTGGTTGGTTATGTTGAACGATTACAAGCGCGAGAGGCTCAATCTACAACAGGAGTTGGAGATGAGATTGCTATCCCTCATGCACAACATGAATCAATTCAAGAAGCAGCTATTGTTTTTGGGCGTTCAAACTCAGGAATTGAATGGGAGTCATTTGATGAACAACCCGCTAAATTAATTTTCATGATTGCAGCACCAGAAGGTGGCGGTGGTGAACATTTACAAGCTCTTGCTTCGTTATCTTCAGTATTGATGAACCCGGATGCTAAGTCAGGGCTATTATCCGCTCAAACACCGTCAGAAGTGATTGATATTATTCGTCAATTTGATAAAAATGAACAAGAAGCAGATGCAGAAGAAACAGTAGCCTCAGTTGAATCAAACGAAGATGAGTATGTTTTAGCAGTAACTGCTTGTCCTACTGGTATTGCTCATACATATATGGCAGAGGAAAAATTAATTCAAGCTGCAAAGGCACAAGGCGTTAATATCAAAGTTGAAACAAATGGCCAATCGGGAATTGGCAATCGTTTAACAAGGGATGACATTAATCGTGCGACGGCAATTATTGTAGCCGCTGACAAGCAAGTAGAGATGGCTCGTTTTAATGGTAAACCAGTTATCATCACTAAAGTGGCTGACGGAATTAATAAAGCCGATGAATTAGTAACACGAGCAACTAAAGCAGACGCACCAATTTATCGTGCAGCAAATGCGGACGAAAATGCGGAATTAGCCGATGATGGTGAAGGCGAGTCATTAGGTCGTCAAATTTATAAACACTTAATGAACGGTGTTTCTCACATGTTGCCATTTGTTGTTGCAGGTGGGATTTTAATCGCTATTTCTTTCTTCTGGGGAATTAATTCGGCAGACCCAAGTAGTCCAGAATATAGTCCAATCGCACAAGCTTTAAACACAATGGGTAGCATTTCATTTGCAATGATGTTACCGATGTTAGCTGGATACATTGGTCAATCACTCGCTGACAGAATGGGGCTAGTTCTAGGTATTGTTGGGGGATTATTCGCCAATCCAAGTATTTTAACAGCGTTTAATACAGAATTAGGTGTCTTTGAAGGGGCATCATCATCAGGCTTTTTAGGTGCCTTAGTAGCTGGTTTCCTAGCAGGTGGAGTTGTATGGTTACTGCGTAAAGCGTTCAGCTGGATGCCAAAATCTCTTGAGGGAATGAAAACAATCTTCTTATTCCCAGTTTTAGGTGTAGCTATTATGGGATTATTGATGTTATTTGTCATTAATGGTCCGATGAGTGCAGTCATGACTGGATTAGTGAACCTGATTGATAGTATCCCGCGGGAAGCGTCAGTATTACTTGGTTTTGTTGTTGCAGCAATGATGTCGATTGACATGGGAGGTCCAATTAATAAAGCAGCCTATGTTACAGGTACAGCATTAGTTACTGAAGCCGGGGGTGCTGGATCAGATGTTATGGCGGCGGTAATGATTGGTGGTATGGTTCCACCTTTAGCTATCGCATTATCAGCAACAATTAACAAGAATCTTTACCCTAAAGCTCAACATAGTTCAGCAATGGTTAACTATGTATTAGGTGCAGCATTTATTACTGAAGGAGCGATTCCTTTTGCAGCAATTAACCCATTAAAAGTTATCCCATCACTTGCGATTGGATCTGGTGTAGCAGGAGCGCTAAGTATGTTCTTTGGTAGTGTCAGTTATGTACCACACGGTGGTGTATTCGCTGTTTTAGCTAATGGAGTGACAAATCCAATCATGTTCTTAGTATCATGGTTAATTGGAGGATTAGTCGGTGCATTGTTATTAGTATGGCTATTAAATCCAAAAAATGAAGCAGTAGTAGAAGAAAAATAATATAAAGAATAGTGTTTTGTAAAAAAATTACATTATTAACCGCGTAAAATCATTGTCTTAAAGATAGTGATTTTATGCGGTTTTTTAATAAATAAATTTATGAATAGCTTCATTATTATATTTTACTTTATTCCTTTTACTTAAATAATCATTGAGAGAGTGTGAATAGCGAATAATTAGGCTAAACAAGTGGATTTACAAAGAATTTACATAAAATTTACATTGAATTTACCATAAATTTACAAAGCTATGTTACATTTATACTGTACTGATATGAATCAGTCCGAGACATTATTGCAGTCAATTTTGACAAAAAATAAAGGAGCGTTTATTTAATGAAAAAATCAATTAAAGTTATGCCATTTTTAGCGTCAGCAGGTTTAGTATTAGCATCTGTTGTTCCAGCTTTTGCTCAAACAGGAGATATTAACGTAATTTCACGTGAGGACGGATCAGGAACTCGTTCAGCATTCGTTGAAATCGTTGGTGTTGTTGACGAAAACGATGACGATTTAACAACTCCTAACGCTGTTGTTCAAAACTCAACAAACGGTGTTATGCAAACTGTTGCTGGTGATGCACAAGGAATTGGTTACATCTCATTAGGTTCATTAGATGACTCAGTTAAAGCTGTACAAATCGACGGTGTTGATGCTACTGCAGAAAACATTAAAGCTGGTGACTACCCAATCGCTCGTCCATTTAACGTAGCTTGGGACAAAGAAGCAGGTTTATCAGAAGTTGCTGCAGACTTCAAAGCTTTCATCGACTCAGCTGAAGGTCAAGCAGTTGTAGAAGCTGAAGGATACATTGCATCTAAAGACGACGCTGCTGCATATGAAGCTGCAGGTGTTGAAGGGACTGTTGAAGTTGTAGGTTCAACTTCAGTAACTCCAGTTATGGAAAAATTAGCTGAAGAATACTCAGCATTAAACGAAGGTGTTACAGTTAACATTACTTCAAACGGTTCATCAGCTGGTATGGAAGCTGCTATGAACGGTACTGCTGACTTAGGTATGGCTTCACGTGAAGTTTCTGAAGAAGAAGCTGAATCATTAGATTTCGATGCTATCGCTTTAGACGGTATCGCAGTAATCGTTAACAACGAAAACCCAGCTGAAGGTTTAGCTTTAGAAGCTGTTAAACAAATCTTCTTAGGAGAAGTTACAACTTGGGAAGATGCAATTGCAATCGAACCAGCAGCTCCAGCTGAAGAAGAAGCAACTGAAGAAGAATCTACAGAAGAAGAGTCAGCTACTGAAGAAGAAGCTACAGAAGAAACAACTGAAGAAGAATCAGCTGAATAATCTTCTAATAATAAAAATCTAATCACTTTAAAGAGAGCTTCGGCTCTCTTTTTTGTTTTGTAAGAAAATAAAAAAGGCCCTCGATTGAATTGAACTCTCGAGAGTCTATTTTTTTGTCCGTCTAATTAGACCATTACTTCCTTCACCATTAAAACCATCATTAGATAAGAAACAGCATTATTAGCAAAGTGTAAAGCGATACTATCCACTAATTGCCCGCGGCGTACATATGCAGCATGCATAATTAAACTCATACCAAAGTAGAGTGCAAAGGACCAAATATCTGTTGGGCTATGCATTAAAGCAAATAAAACGCTTGATAGTGCCCCTGCTAACCAAGGTGACTCGGGTAGAAAACGCGTGACCATAATCCCTCTAAAAATCACTTCTTCAACAACCGGTGCTAAGATAACAATGACAGCTCCATAAGCAATTAAGCCTAAATTACTTGTATCTTTATTCATGAATGATTCTAGTAAAGCTTGATTAGCAGTATCATCAATTCCCTGTGACATCATGAGACTACTAATAATTGCCGTAAAGATTAATAATACGAAATAAAAGCCGATTGTTTTGAGTCCGTCTTTAGCACTATATGTTACTTTTTCTTCTGCATAAGGGCTTTTTCGGTAAAATTTCCACGCTAGCCAAGAGATAAGAAAAACTAGAATAATAGTTGCAATATGAAAGGCGATTGCCAAATTATTTTGGGCATAGCTTTCAAAAATTAAACCTTCAACGGCGAGTAAAACAAGACCTTGATCTAATATTAGCCAAAGTATGGCCCATAAAAATCCTTTAACGCGTTCAAAGATAGTTAATATTCGATTATTCATAATAAGCTCGCTTTCTTTGTTGATTTTATATTGTTACTATTATTATAAGGAATATAGTTTTGAGTAACAACTTTAAAGTATGCGAACAAATGTTTCGTCATCTTTTTATGATTATGATATAATGAGACAGTAAAAGTCTGATAAAGGAGCGAAAATAAATGGCTCGAGATACCATTAAAGTAAAAGGGGCACGTACCCATAACTTAAAAAATATAGATATTGAACTACCGCGTAATGAATTAATTGTAATGACTGGTTTATCTGGATCAGGTAAGAGTTCTTTAGCATTTGATACATTATATGCTGAAGGGCAAAGACGCTATGTTGAAAGTTTATCCGCTTATGCAAGACAATTTTTGGGGCAAATGGATAAACCAGATGTTGATTCAATTGAAGGATTAAGTCCAGCGATTTCGATTGATCAAAAAACGACTAGCCATAACCCAAGGTCCACTGTAGGGACAGCCACAGAAATTAATGACTATTTGCGTCTCTTATATGCCCGTGTCGGAACACCATATTGTCCGAATCACAATATACCGATTGAACGTCAATCGCCAGAACAAATTGTGGATAAAATTGAAGAATTGCCTGAACGTACACGGATTCAGTTGATGACACCAGCCGTTCGAGAAAAGCGTGGTCAGCATAAAAAGTTAATTGAAAAAATTAAAAAAGATGGCTATGTTCGAGTTCGAGTAGATGGAGAAATTTATGACATTACCGAAGTGCCGGAATTAGAAAAAAATAAACCTCATACAATCGAAGTGGTGATAGACCGTTTGGTGATTAAAGAAGGTATTCGTTCACGTTTATTCGATTCTGTCGAACAAGCACTACGATTTTCTGAAGGTTATTTAGTTGTGGATGTCATTGGTGAAAAAGAAATGTATTTCAATGAGCATTATGCTTGTCCATTTTGTGATTTTACAGTGGATGAATTGCAACCGCGCTTATTTTCATTTAATGCGCCATTTGGTGCTTGTCCGTCTTGTGATGGGATTGGTTCGCGTTTAACAGTTGACGAAGAGCTTGTTATTCCCGATAAATCACTCAGTTTAGATGATGGTGCGATTGCGCCTTGGAAGAACAATTCAACCTATTTCTACCATTCAATGCTAGAAGCTTTTTGTAAGAGTGAAGGTATCCCTATGGATGTGCCTTACCAAGATTTAACGAATGAACAACAAACATTAATTAAATATGGAACTGATCAAGCGAATTTTAAATTTACTTATCAAGGAATTCGTAGTGGTATGAAAACTTCGATGATGGATTCTTTTGAAGGTGTTTTAAACAATATCGAAAGACGTTACCGTGATTCTAATTCTGACTCTGTTCGTGATCAGATGCGAGAGTATATGTTTGAGTTAACTTGCCCAACATGCCATGGACAACGATTAAATACTGAAGCATTATCAGTATATGTGGGTGATAAAAATATTGCAGAATTTACTGAACAGTCAATTGGAACAGCGCTTGAATATATTTCAGAATTAAATTTCTCAACAGAAAATGAACAAATTTCAGCACCTATTTTTAAAGAAATTAATGATCGTTTGAGTTTCTTGAATAACGTAGGGTTAGAATATTTAACGTTAGACCGTGTAGCTGGTTCGCTTTCTGGTGGTGAAGCACAACGCATTCGTTTAGCAACACAAATTGGATCAAACTTATCGGGCGTGCTTTATATACTCGATGAGCCGTCAATTGGTCTACACCAACGTGATAATGCACGTTTAATCAACTCACTAAAGGATATGCGTGACTTAGGAAATACGTTAGTTGTTGTTGAACATGATGATGAAACGATGCTTGAAGCAGATTATATTGTTGATATTGGCCCTGGTGCTGGTGAGCAAGGTGGAAAAATCATTGCGGAGGGTACACCTCAAGAAGTGATGGCGAATCCAGATTCTATTACTGGTCGTTATTTATCAGGGAAAGAAAAAATTAATGTACCAGAAACACGCCGGATGGAAGATCATGGTTGGGTGAAAGTAACTGGTGCCCGAGAAAATAATTTACGTAATATTGATGCAGAGTTTCCGATTGGTCGCTTTACTGCGGTCACAGGCGTATCTGGGTCAGGTAAGAGTAGTTTGGTAAATCGAATTATTAAGGTTGCTTTAACTAAGCGTTTAACGAGTACTAAAGAACGTCCTGGAGACTTTGACGAGATCACTGGTTGGGAAGGTTTAGAGAAAGTAATCGATATCGACCAAAGCCCAATCGGCCGTACTCCACGTAGTAACCCAGCGACTTATACCAGTGTTTTTGATGATATTCGTGATTTATTTGCTCAAACCAATGATGCAAAATTACGTGGTTATCAAAAAGGAAGATTTAGTTTTAACACTAAAGGTGGTCGTTGTGAAGCTTGTAAAGGTGCTGGTGTAAAACAAATTGAAATGCACTTCTTACCAGACGTTTATGTGCCATGTGAAGTGTGTCATGGTACGCGTTATAATTCAGAAACATTAGAAATTCGTTATAAAGACAAAAACATATCGGATGTTTTAAATATGACGATTGATGATGCGGTAGAGTTTTTCGAAAATATTCCGAAAATTAAACGCAAATTACAAACACTAGTGGATGTTGGGCTGGGCTATATTCGTCTTGGACAATCAGCAACTACTTTATCTGGTGGTGAAGCACAACGTATGAAGTTGGCTTCGGAACTGCAACGAGTATCGACAGGGGATACTTTCTATATTTTAGATGAACCGACAACGGGGTTACATCCAGATGATATTAAACGTCTACTGATTGTACTTGACCGTCTGGTTGAAGCAGGAAATACGGTCGTTGTCATTGAGCATAACTTGGATGTCATTAAAACAGCAGACTATATCATTGATATGGGTCCTGAAGGTGGAGATGGTGGTGGCCAAATTATTGCCAAAGGAACACCTGAAGAGATTGCTGAAGTTGAAGAGAGCTACACAGGCCAGTATTTAAAGAAGATTTTAAAAAGAGATAAATAATTCCCTTGACCTCCCTTCCGGGAGGTTTTTCAATTTAAGGAATATAAGAATACTCAGACCTAAGTCTGAATTGGCGTAATACCATGTATAATTCGAAAGATAGGCCTCAAGACCTATGATAAAAGCTGAAATTCTTGGCATAATAGTATTGTAAGGTAAGAAAAGCAAATTGATCCATTATACAGGAGGGATTATTCATGGAAAAAGAAAGAATCATAGAACTAGTCAAACAAGGGGTCCTTTCGATGGAAGAAGCTTTAGAATTATTAGAAGCGGCTGGAGAAAAAGAATCGTCGAAAGAATTTCAAGCAGAATTAAATAAAGAAGATGTTGATCACTTTAGTAAAGAATATCAAGAAGCGATGGAAGACGAAACAGTCACAGCTAAAGATAAAAAAGAGCAAGCGGATTTATCGGCAAGGGTAAAAGAGTTGTCTGAACAACTGAAGAAACAAGAAGAAGCTTTAACGATTGTTAGTCAACGTTACCGCGAATTAGAAATCTTCCAAGAAATTGATGACTTAACACCAGAAATGAATAAGCAATTAGAAGAATTGACAGCACAAAAAGTACAATTAGAGCAAAAAATTGCAAATACGAAGTTAGAGTTAGAAGAAACGCAGGTAGAATTAGAACGTATTAATGCTGAAAAATTCAACCAATATTCAGAGGATGTTAAGCAATTCATCAATGGTGGTGCTGCTTCCGCTAAACGAGTGGGCAAAACTGTTGCTGATGAAACGAAATCGTTAGGTCAGTCACTAAAGTCAGTAGTTAAAGATATTTCTAATAGCTTCCAAATGAAAGATATTAACATGGGTGTGAAAGTGCCTTGGTTAAAATCAAGTGTGATTGAAAAGACCTATGAATATGACGTACACGGCTTAAATTCAATTACTGTAGGGGTTTTAAATGGTTCGGTGAGTGTTTATGCTCATGAAAAAGATACCGTCTTTATGTCGTTAGAAATTCGTGAATTCGGTAATGATGGCGAAATTTCTGTTGAAGCCTTTGAAGAGCTTAATAAGATTGCTTATCAAGAGGGCGCAATGATTGTTGACTTAAAATCACCAAAATATGCAACTGAAATGGAATTATATATTCCAGCAAAAGTAATTAACGAGATTACATTGAATTTATTTAATGGCGACTTGGAAGTGAAAAATATCGAAGGTCAGTCAATGAATATTAAAAACAAAAATGGCGACATTGATTTAGAAAATGTTAAAGCATCAATATTATCTGTTGATACAATTAACAGTGATATCGAGATTGCGGCAAGCCATATTGAAGAAGTTAAAATTCAAAATGTGAATGGAGACATTCGTTATAAAGATACGATTAATCAATTAGCCGTTCATTCTGCAAATTCCGATATCTTTATTACAAAAACGAATGCAGATGCGAGTGATATTGCAGTAAAATCATTATCTGGTAATATTAAGATTGCTTTACCAGTAACACTGGCTGTTCAAGGTGAAATTAAAACATCGATTGGTGAAGTATTTTCACGCTTATCAAATGCAGAAATTGTAAGTAAAGATAATGCGCATCATATTCACCGTGAGGGTGACGTTCCCGCAACAGTTAAAGTGTCTATTACTAATGGTGACATATTTGTGAAAGATACTGATAAATAAGACAAGGAGAGATTTATTATGGAAAAAAGATTATACCGTTCAACAACAGATCGATTTTTAGCAGGAGTGTGTGGAGGATTAGGAGAATACTTTAAAGTAGACCCTGCTATTTTCCGTATTATCTTTGCTTTATTATTCTTAGGGGGCAGTGCTGGGTTATGGATTTACATTATCTTAGCGATTGTTTTACCTAATGATTATGAGGTGAGCCGCCATAAAAATCGTGATAGTTTTGACCCATTCAAATCATTTAATGAGTCAAAGAACGCTCAAACACGTAAAGATGTCACACCTGATAAAGAACCATCAGAAAGTGACTGGAGTGACTTTTAATACAATTAAACACAAGTAATTAGAAATTCAGGCTTATCTTCGGGTAAGTCTGATTTTTTTGTATCTGATTGATGGCTACAAATGAAAATCGTTGTTTAATAATAGTATCCGTAAATATGTGACTCTAACTAAATTGATGATCTATTATTTTCATATTACGACGGTAGAGCATTACTTTTCCAAAAAGATGGGGGCAAATTCTTAGGGCTTGGAAGGTGGAGATATGGTTGGTTGTCATGCTATAATAAAAACCACAAAGAGAGAAATGAGGATATCAGATGGAATCAGTTAGCGTTGCTGAATTAGTAGAACAATTAGAACTTCATGTAGCAAATGGGGTAGAATATACAGATCGTTTAATTTATTCAAGTGAGGTTTCGCGTCCAGGTTTAGTTTTAACGGGATATAAAGATTATTTTCCTCACGAGCGTGTCCAATTAATTGGGCGTACGGAGATGAGTTATTTAGAAACTAAAACAAGTGAAGAGCGTTTAGATATTTTTAATATGATGTGTACGGAAGATACTCCGGCGATTGTAATTGCGCGCGAGATGGATGTTCCGGTTGAATTGGAGCAGGTGGCAGATCATTTTCATATTCCGATTTTAACGAGTCGTTCAAAGACAAGTCGTGTTTTATCAAATATTACTAATGTGTTAGAGAGTAAGTTAGCGGAGCGTTTATCAAAGCATGGGGTTTTTGTTGAAGTCTTTGGTATGGGGGTCTTGTTAACGGGTGCAAGTGGTGTTGGTAAGTCTGAGACGGGGCTTGAATTAATCCAGCGAGGGCATCGTTTAGTAGCGGATGACCGTGTTGAGTTTCATCAAACGGATGAGCGTACAATTATAGGTGAAGCGCCAACTATTTTGCGTAATTTAATTGAAATTCGTGGTCTAGGTATCATCGATGTGATGCACTTATACGGGGTGTCGGCTGTTCGTTTGTCGAAACGTTTGGAGTTAATTATTGATTTGGTTGTGGATGATGGAACGATTGAGTATGATCGTTTAGGTTTTGAACAAGAAACACAACAAATATTTGATGTTAAGGTACCTAAAGTACGCATTCCAGTTAAGATTGGGCGTAACTTATCGACAATTATTGAATCAGCTGCTATGAATCATCGTGCACTGCAAATGGGATATGATGCGAAAACAACTTTCCATGAGCGTTTAGCAGCACTTATCCAACAAAATTCGGAGAAAAAATTATGATGAATTTGCCGGTATATACAGCGGCGATCGATCCGGTAGCTTTTGAACTTGGTCCAATTGAAATACGTTGGTATGCGATCATTATCGTACTCGGTATTATTGTTGCGGATTTTATGATTCGCCGTGAAGGTGAGCGCAAAGGGTATAATGAGGATGATTTATTTGATTTGCTCTTTCCGGCTATTTTATTTGGTGGTGTAGGGGCTAGGTTATATTATGTTTTGTTTAGACTTGATTATTATTTAGCGCATCCAGATCAGATTATTGCGATTTGGAATGGTGGAATGGCGATATATGGTTTTGTCATCGTCGGATTTCTAACCATTTATTATTTAAGTCGTAAACGAAATATGAATACACTTGAATTGTTTGATATTATGGCGCCAGCTTTATTAATGGCTCAGTCCATTGGTCGTTGGGCTAATTTTATGAATCAAGAAGCACATGGTGGACCGGTTGCTCGTAGTTTTTTAGAAGACCTGATGTTGCCAGAATTTATTATTGAGCAAATGAATATTCAAGGTACTTACTATCACCCAACATTTCTTTATGAATCAGTGTGGTCTTTAATCGGCGTTTTAGGCTTGTTATTTATTCGTCAAAAGCCGAAATTGGCTTTAGAGGGTGAAATTATAGCTGGCTATGCAATTTGGTATGGTCTAGGTCGTATGTGGATTGAGGGGATGCGAACGGATAGCTTGTATTTTGGGCCGTTACGTATTTCACAGTGGGTTTCGATGGTATTAGTTATTTTAGGTGTTTGGTTTGTCGTCAAACGCCGTAGAAAAGAAGGGTTAGTTCCTTACTATACGGACAATCGTCACCAAAGGAGAGATTAAGTTGAAAATTACAGTTCTAGGAATGGGATCATGGGGAAGTGCACTAGCGCAAGTTCTCGCAGATAATGAACATGACGTTGTTATTTGGAGCCGCGAACAAGAACAGGTTAATGAATGGAATCAAAAACATACAAACACAAATTATTTGCCAAATGTTCCAATGCCAGAAAATGTACTTGCAACAGCAGATATACGTGAAGCAGCGACAGATGCCGAAATGGTTTTAGTAGTTATCCCTACTAAAGGGGTTCGTTCAGTGATGAAAAGATTGGTTGAAGTCTTTGATGTACTCAGTCCCAATCCGATTATTACACACGCAACCAAAGGGATTGAGCCTGAAACGCATCTACGTGTAAGCGAAATGATTAATCAAGAATTAGAAGGGCAAGATTACCAAGATGTGGTAGTTTTATCTGGCCCAAGTCACGCTGAAGAAGTGATATTACGTGAGATCACAACAATCACAGCAGCCAGTAAAAGTAAATCGACTGCAAAAATTGTTCAAGATGCCTTTATGAATAATTACTTTAGAGTATATACGAATCAAGATGTCCTAGGCGTTGAATTAGGCGGGGCTTTGAAAAATATTATTGCCATTGGAGCAGGTATCTTAGACGGTTTAGGCTTTGGCGATAATGTTAAAGCAGCACTAATTACCAGAGGACTCGCAGAAATAACACGTTTAGGTGTTGAACTAGGTGCTGACCCAATGACTTTTAGTGGCTTAAGTGGTATGGGCGATTTGATTGTAACATGTAGTAGCGAACACTCTAGAAACAACCGCGCAGGCAAATTATTTGCCCAAGGCCACAATAAGGATTATATTGAACAAGAAATTGGTATGGTTGTTGAAGGGATTATGACCTGTAAAGCAGCATATCAATTAGCGAAGGAACATCAGATTGAGATGCCTATTACTGAAGGATTGTACCATTTAATTTATCAAGATGCCGAATTAGATACAGGCATTAAAAATTTAATGGGACGCCAAGGTAAGGCAGAAGCAAGTACAATTGATCACCTATTAAATCTAGGTGAATAATTGAGGAGGAAAGTAGTGTCAGAGAAAACAATGATTAAAGCAGATGTGATCATTATTGGAGCTGGTCCTGGCGGGATGACAGCTGCATTATATGCATCAAGATCTAATTTAAAAACAATTATTATTGAAAAAGGGGCACCTGGAGGGGAATTGCTCAACACTGCAGATGTTGAAAATTACCCAGGATTCACTAAAATTTCAGGGCCAGAATTAGCAGATAATTTTTATCAATCTGCGATGGCATTTGGTGCAGAACATGTTTATGGAGACGTTGAATCAGTCACTGTTGATGGGCTTTATAAATTTGTTGATACAGGTAATAAAGTTTATCAAGCACCTGTTGTTATTATCGCAACTGGAGCCTATAACCGTAAGTTAGGAGTGCCTGGTGAAGAGCAATTATCTGGGCAAGGTGTATCGTTTTGTGCGGTATGTGATGGTTTCTTCTTTAGAAACCGTGAATTAGTGGTTATTGGTGGAGGCGATTCGGCTGTTGAAGAAGGGACTTATTTAACACAATTTGCAGATAAGGTCACGATTATTCACCGACGTGATGAACTGCGTGCGCAAAAAATATTACAAGATCGTGCTTTTGCAAATCCTAAGGTAGACTTTTTATGGGATACTGTAGTTGAATCAATTAATGGTGAGATGGGTGTTGAATCAGTCACCGTTCGTAATGTTAAAACAGACGCTGTATCAGATTTTTCTGCAGAAGGTGTTTTCATTTATGTGGGAATCTTACCAAACTCAGAAATTGTTGCTGATTTAAATGTGACAACGCCGGATGGTTGGATTAAGACCAATGATTTTATGGAAACGGAAGTGCCGGGCTTATTTGCGATTGGGGACGTTCGTTTGAAACACCTACGACAAGTAGCTACAGCGGTTGGAGATGGGAGTATTGCTGGACAACGAGCATATGACTATTTACAAACTTTAGATCCTGAATTATTAAAATAAAGTAAAGTTTAAAGACAATGAAGCGAGAAACTTCATTGTCTTTTTTTGTTATAACAATAAATTTCAGTGATTCAGTCACATTGTTAGGAAATTGTGAATAAATAATGAGAAAACATGCAAAAAAGTCTACATTTCATGTTATAATGTAAGCGAATTAATAATTTAAAGGAGGCTACACCATGAGTTGGCAAGACACTTACAAACAATGGGCAGAAGCTGAGAATCTAGATGCAGATTTAAAGGCACAGTTAGATGAATTATCTGAGGAAGAGCTTGAGGAATCTTTTGGTGGTGTGTTAAGTTTTGGAACGGCTGGCATGCGTGGGATTTTAGGGCCTGGTCCTAATAGAATGAACATCTATACAGTTCGACAAGCAACAGAAGGTTTAGCAAAATTAATTGAAGATGCTGGACAACAAGCAAAAGACCGCGGTGTGGCAATTGCATATGACAGTCGCCATATGTCACCGGAATTTGCGATGGAATCAGCACGTGTGTTAGGCGAGCATGGTATTAAGAGTTATGTTTATGAGAGCTTAAGACCTACTCCAGTTTTATCATTTGCAGTAAGATATTTGAATGCTTACGCAGGTATTATGATCACAGCAAGTCACAACCCGGCTGCTTACAATGGATATAAAGTTTATGGTGAAGATGGTGGGCAAATGCCACCAGAGAATGCAGATAAATTAACAACTTATGTGCGTGCCGTTGAAAATCCACTAGAAGTTAAAGTTGGAGACAAAAAAGACTTATTAGGTAATGGAACAATCGAAATGATTGGTGACAATGTTGACCAAGCATACTTGGAAGAGATGAAATCAGTTAACATTGATTACGATTTAATTAAAGAGATGAATGATGAAGTAAAAATTGTCTTCTCACCATTACATGGTACTGGTTACTACATTGGAATGAAGGCGTTAGAACAAGCTGGATTTACGAATGTTTCTGTAGTGAAAGAACAGGCAGAGGCAGATGGAGATTTCCCAACAGTTACTTCACCTAACCCAGAGTCACCTGAGGCATTCGCGATTGCACAAAAACAAGCAATTGCTGAAGAGGCAGATATCATTCTAGCGACAGACCCAGATGCAGACCGTCTAGGAGCGATGATTCGACAAGCAGATGGTACTTATCAATTATTAACAGGGAACCAAATTGCCTCTGTTATGTTAGACTACATTGTCAACGCACGTAAAGCACAAGATGATTTACCAGCAAACTCTGTAGCAGTAAAATCAATTGTATCAACGAATTTAGCAGACGCTATCCTAGAGGCGAATGGCCTTGAAATGGTAGAGGTATTAACAGGGTTTAAATTTATTGCTGAAAAGATTAAAGAATATGAAGAAACTGGCAACCATACATTCTTAATGGGATTCGAAGAATCTTATGGTTATCTGAAAGAGCCGTTTGCACGTGATAAAGATGCAATCCAAGCTTTAGTTATTCTTGCAGAATTAGCAGCATATAATAAAAAAGCTGGACGTACTTTAGGTGATGCATTAATTGATATGTATGAAAAGTATGGTTATTTCAAAGAGAAAACAATCTCAATTGATTTCCCTGGATTATCAGGTAAAGAGAAAATGGCTGAAATTATGAAATCAATTCGTGAGGAAGGTATTTCTGAATTAGCTGGAATTAAAGTTGTTCACTCAGCTGACTATAAAAATGCTATCCAAAAAGATGCAGAAGGTGTAGAATCTAAATTAGACTACCCGTCTTCAGATGCATTGAAATATCAATTAGAAGATAAGAGTTGGGTCGCTTTCCGTCCATCAGGTACAGAGCCGAAAATTAAACTTTATTTAGGTGTGGAAGGACAGTCACAAGAGGAAGTAGATGCAAAAGCTGAGAAATTAGAAGCTGCGATCCGTGACTTAACTAATTAATTAATTAAAAAAAGAACGAGCACTCACTCGTTCCTTAACTCTAGACTGCTGCCCTCGAGGGTGGCAGTCTTTTTTTAGATGAATAATGTTGATGAGATGATATACAGAATCAGAATGTGGGCAGGGTAGAAAATATAAAAGAACTATTTCTCTTTACGACCTTCTTGCCCGTTATATAATAAAATAGGAATGATCGAGAATACCATTAACCACTGGATGCCTGCTGGATTGAAAGCAAAAGTGACAGCGGCAACTAGAGCGATAATAACAGCTTGAATCCATCTTTTGTTCCGTGCAATATATAAAAACAACGCCATAGCAATAAATAATAATCCACCCTCAACGGTTAATGGAGAGGGAATCATAAATATTAGACGAACTAACCAAGGATTTCCTGTTGTATTTGCCATAGTATAGCTAACTGCGAATAGAGGGATGATAGTTAAAGCGGTAAAAATCAGGATTCCCGAAAGACCTTTCCAGATATGACGGCTTTTAAATTGATCATATGTCCACATGAGTAGTGTGCCGAGGAATATTGTTCCAAAAATTGAATTCATTAAAACAACATTTTCATTTGGAAAGAAATAAGAGGCGCCCATAAATAAAATTTGGCAAATCCAAAAACCAGTTAATAGTGTCATCATATACCGTTTGCGACTACGGGTATAATGGAAACCTTCTGCGGATAGGAATAGGAAAATAGGAGCAACAATGCGTCCTAACATAGTGAACCAATTAGGCACGCCCGCGAAATAGAACATTTGATATAGATGATCAACAACCATGAGTGTGATTCCGATTATTTTTAACTGAAAAGCAGTTAAAGCAAATTTATTATTAAACATGGTATTTATCTGCCTCCTTAAGCATTCGTTTGTACCATCGATTATACGCCTATCTATAAAGGGTGCAAAGGTCTAAAGATGTAATTGATAATTATTGAGCAAATTAAATTACACGGAATGGTACCGTTCGAAAATAGCTGCTTCGTTACAGACAGAGAGTAATTATGATATAATAACACTAATATAAAATAAAGTTTAAGGCAGGAGGGGAAAACATGTCGGATACATTAGAATTAGTAATAATAACAGGTATGAGTGGCGCAGGGAAGACGGTCGCTGTTCAAAGCTTTGAGGACTTAGGCTATTATTGTATTGATAATATGCCACCGACATTATTACCGACTTTTTGGGAATTAATGAAAGAGTCAGGTAAAATCACAAAGATTGCTTTAGTTATTGATTTAAGAACGCGTGAATTTTTCCAGGAGCTTGAAAATGTGATCGCTCAAATGGATAATACACAATATATAACGACAAAGATTTTATTCTTAGAAGCAAGTGATGAATCACTCGTTTCAAGATATAAAGAAACACGCCGTAACCACCCGCTTGCAATGGATGGTCGTTTAATTGAAGGCATTAAACAAGAACGTGAAATGTTATCGGATATTAGAACACGTGCGCAACTAGTCTTAGATACATCAGATATTACTCCACGTGAGTTGCGTAAGGTAATTGTTAATAATTTCTCGAGTGAAGATTATGTTCAATTTCACGTAGAAGTCATGTCATTTGGTTTTAAACACGGCAATCCAATTGACGCTGACGTCTTAATTGATGTACGGTTCTTACCAAATCCACATTATATTGATGAGTTACGCCCGCTGTCAGGAAAAGATGCTCCAGTATATGATTATGTTATGAAGCAACCAGAAACCCAGACTTTCTACAATAAATTTATGGATTTACTATCTTTCTGTTTACCAGGATATAAGAAGGAAGGTAAAAATAGCGTTATTGTAGCTATCGGCTGTACAGGTGGTCAACACCGTTCGGTTGCACTTGCAGAACGTGTTGGCGCAAGGTTACGTAATGATGATTATGTCGTTAATATCTCACACCGTGATACTCATTTTATTAATAAGAAAAATGAGGCATAGTTATGGACGAAAATAATGGAAAATATAATGTAACGGTTATCGGTGGTGGTACAGGGCTACCTGTTATTCTAAAAGGGTTAAAAGCGCTTGATGTTAATATCACAGCTGTTGTTACTGTTGCCGATGATGGCGGAAGTAGTGGGTCACTGCGAAATTATGTTAACGTAGTTCCACCAGGAGATATTCGAAATTGTATGGCGGCATTGTCTGGTTTAGATGACGACATGCTAAAGCTTTTTCAATATCGTTTTGATACGGAAGATGATTTCTTGGCAGGGCATGCGATTGGAAATTTGATTATCGCAGCACTTCGTGAGATGAATGGTTCGATGATTGATTCAATTGATATTTTATCAAAATGGATGAATTTAACAGGGAATGTATTACCAGCTGCAGAAGAGCCATTAGTTTTAAATGCCTTGTTTGAAGATGGCTCAATTGCTGTCGGTGAATCGCAAATTGCTAAACACCGCAAAAAAATTAAACAAGTTGACGTTACGACAATGGAAGGTATTCCAGCTATACAAGCATCACCTCGGGTAGTTGATGCAATTATGGATGCGGATTTAATTGTTATTGGTCCTGGTAGTTTATATACAAGTATTCTTCCAAACCTGATGATTAAAGAAATAGGTGACGCTATTAATCGTACGCCAGGTGAAGTGGTTTATATCTGTAATATTATGACTCAATTAGGCGAGACGGAAAACTTTACAGACGCAGATCATGTGGAAGCACTCCATGAACATCTAGGTAAAAAATTCATTGATACAATTTTAGTAAATATTGCAACAGTGCCTGATGAATATATTCGTACTCAACCAAATGAAGAGTATTTACTGCAAGTAAAACATGATTTCAATGGGCTGAAAAAAGAAGGACTTAGAATCATTTCAAATAATTTCTTAAATATGAAAAAAGGCGGAGCGTATCATGACACAGAAACAGTAGTGCATGAATTAGGTCATATTTTACGTAACCGGAAAATAAATGAGCTTGAATAAACTGAAATAGTGTAACATTGATAATTCTAATTATGGTAAAATAAGGGGTGCAATCACCCCTTATTTTTATGGGGATAAAACAGAAAAAGGAGTGGATGGTATGACTTTTGCGGCCCAAGTGAAAAAAGAATGTACCTTACTAGAAGTACACCGTGAACATGCCAAAGCAGAACTTGCAGCTTTAGTTCGAATTAATGGTGCAGTTTCTCTCTATCAACAACAATTTATATTAAATATTCAAAGTGAAAATGCGGCAATAGCGAGGCGCATTTATTCTCTTTTAAAAGATCAATTTAACATTGAAGGGGAATTAATTGTTCGCCGTAAGATGAAATTAAAAAAGAACAATGTCTATATCGTGCGCTGTCGTCACCACGTTCATGAGCTTTTGACTGAGTTGAATATTTATGAAGACGGTTTAATGGTGCGCACAATTACCGATGATATTCTTCAAAGTGAGCAGAAGCAACGGTCATATCTAAGAGGTGCTTTCTTGGCCAGTGGTTCAGTTAATAATCCGGAATCTAACAACTATCATTTAGAAATTTATTCAACTTATGAAGATCATAATACGCAATTATGTAGCATGATGAACAACTTTGACTTAAATGCTAAAACAGTTGTTCGTCGTAATGGTTATATAACTTATCTTAAAGAAGCAGAAAAGATTTCGGACTTTTTACAAATCATTGGTGCAACGAGTTCGATGTTGCAATTTGAAGATATTCGTATTGTGCGGGATATGCGTAATTCAGTGAACCGTTTAGTAAATATGGAAAATGCGAATATGAACAAAACTATCGACGCTTCACAAAAACAATTAGAAGCGATTCGTCTCATTGATGAGGAAAAAGGACTAGAAATATTACCAGAGAAACTTCGAGTTACGGCTGAATTTCGCTTAGAGAATCCCGATATGACCTTAAAAGAATTAGGAGAAATGTTACCTGGTGGACCTATTTCAAAATCTGGTGTCAATCATCGTTTAAGGAAAATTGTACAAATTGCTGAAGATATTTAAGTTGTGTGGTTGAAACTATTAAGGAGAAAATTATGGGAAAAGTAACTGAAATGTTAGGGATAGAATATCCAATACTTTGTGGCGCAATGGGCGGAGTTTCCCGACCAGATCTTGTTATTGCAGTGGCTCAAGCAGGTGGTATGGGGATTTTAGCAACAGCAGGATCAAAGCCGGAGCGTGTCCTAGAAGATGTCCAACGTATCAAGGCAGAGACAGATAAACCTTTCGGTGCCAATATTATGCTAATGTCGCCGAATTATGAAGAAGTCCTTCAAATTTTATTAGATGAAGGTGTCCGTTTCTTTACAACCGGTGCTGGAAATCCGATTCCTTTATTTCAACCCATTCATGACCGAGGAGGTATTGTATTTCCGGTTGTCCCTTCTGCACGTGTGGCTAAAAAAATGGAAGACCATGGTGCAGATGGTGTTATCGTTGAAGGAACGGAAGCTGGTGGACATGTTGGGGAAGCGACTACGATGACTTTAACGCGTTTGGCGGCTAAAGCGGTTAATGATATACCAGTTATTGCCGCAGGTGGAATTGCAGATGGTCATGGTCTTGTAGCAGCGTATGCTTTAGGAGCTGCTGGAGTCCAATTAGGTACAGTCTTTGCTGCGTCAAAAGAAGCGCCTATTCATGAAAATTACAAACAAGCGATTATTAATGCAACAGATACGTCGACTTTTATTTCAGGTAAACAGGCGGGTGTGCCTATTCGAATAGAAAAGAATGAAGCTGCGCTGAAACATATTGAACTAGATCAACAGCTGGGAATGACCTCTCATGAATTGGAAAGTTATACTTTGCCATCCCTGGTTCGTGCAGCTAAAGATGGTAATATCACTGATGAGATTGTAACGTATGGACAAATTGCAGGGTTAATTGAAAAATCTAAGTCTGTTAAAGAAATAATTGAGGGTATTGTTCAAGAAGCGGAAGAAGTAGTCAGCCAATTAGATATTCATCGTTAGTATGACATCAAGAGTCTGATTAATAGTGTAAAAAATATAGGGATTTCCGATAATTTTCTAAAATCGCAATAAAAGGGTTATTTATAAGTAGTGCATTTATTTGTACTAAATAACCGTTGTTTACACAGTGGAGTTGTGTAAATAAAGTGAGGAGAATTATTATGAATCAGGCAATGTTTGTTGGGCGTTTAACGAAGGATGTTGTGGTAACCCAATTTGATGGGAATGCGCGCGTGGTTAACAATATTTTAGCTGTGCAAAGATTCCGTCGTAATCAAAAAGGTGAATTTATGACGGATTTTATTCCTATTAATGCTTGGGGAGGATTAGCTGACCTAATGGCTAAGTATTGTCAAAAAGGACAACAAATCGCTGTTAATGGTCGGATGCAAAGTCGCACTTATGACGATAAGAGCGGAGTGAAAAAGTATGTGGTTGAATGTGTTATCGAAGATATTACATTGTTGAGTGGCGGAAGACCAGCTAATCAAGGTAATGGAAATCAAGGTGAGGCTTATCAAGAGTCAGCTAACCAAGAAGCGTCTCAAAATCAGTCACATCAAAATCCATCTCATCAAAACGCAACGCATCAAAATCCGCCTCAGAAAGAAGATTTTAATAAAGAAAAAGTCGCGAACGCATTGGATCACCAAGTACAAGATTAAATAAGATTAAATTGAACTCTGGGTAACCCAGAGTTCTTTTATTTTGCAATTTAGGAGAATTCAGTCTAGAGTAGGTGACTAAATGACGCGAATTTATGTATAATAGGCTAAAGAGGTGAACAAGATGAAAATTTTAATGATCGAAGATAATGAGTCAGTCACTGAAATGATGAGTATGTTCTTTGAGAATGAGAACTATGATGCTGCTTTTTACCATGATGGTAAAGAAGGTTATGATGCTTTTGAAGCGGCACCGAATGAATGGGACATTGCCATTTTAGATTTAAACTTACCAAGTATGGATGGAATTCAAATTTGCCGTGAAATGCGCAAGATTTCTAAAGGAATTCCGATTATTATGTTGACAGCAAGAGATTCTGAAAGTGATCAAGTAATTGGGTTGGAAATGGGAGCAGATGATTATGTTACGAAACCATTTAGTCCAATTACACTGTTAGCACGTATTAAGGCACTACACCGCCGTGCTCAAATCGTTCCTTCGGAGACTTCTGAGGAAAATGATGACGAATTTGATATTAAAACAGACGTTTTAAAAATAAATACTTCAACCCGTGAAGCTTACTATAAAGATGTTTTAATTGAGAATTTAACACCAAAAGAATTTGATTTATTAATGACTTTTGCGGGTTCTCCAAAACGTGTATTTACCCGTGAAGACTTACTAACTAGTTTATGGGAAGACCCATTTTATGGGGATGAGCGGACAGTCGATGCACATATTAAGAAATTACGTCAAAAAATTGAAACAGTTGGTCCACAATTAATTCAAACCGTATGGGGTGTGGGCTATAAATACGAAGAACCTGGTGAGGCAGAATGAAAATAGTCTGGCAACAGATTATCGGAATGTTGCTAGTATTAATCACAACGTTGATGATTATAGCTGTCCAAATCGAACAATCAGTTACCGAAGAAATTACTGAAAATCGTCAGGCGCAATTAATCAATTATGGCCAAAATATTGTAGGGAATAATTTTTCTCGTGAAGATTTAGTAATGACATCTCAGTTATTAGCGAGTGAAAATATTATTATCCAAGTTTATTTACCGAATGGACGAACGATTTATCCTACTTATGATCAGCAGTATAATGCCAAATTATCCCAAGAGGATCTAATTCGACTAAACCAAGACGAAATTATCGGTTTTCGAATTGATAATCGTACTAAAATTGATGGTACTGAGGAACCTTATTTAACCGTTTATTTACCTCATCACGATGTCGGTGAGTTTCCGGATGGCTTTATCAGTTTAGGTGCGCCACTTGATGCATTAGAATCTAGATTAGCAGCTGTGCGTGAAAGTATTTATACTGCCTTTATCATCGCAGTGATTGCTGGGATTGTCTTAGCAGCATTATATGCATTCTTACAAACGCGAAAAATTAAAAGATTACAATTAGCAACGCGTGAAGTAGCTCAAGGGAATTATGATGTAACGGTTGACTTAGATTCAAAAGATGAATTGGGTGACTTAGCGAGGGACTTTGAGATAATGACGCACTCATTGCGGGACTCGCAAGAAGAAATCCGTCGTCATGAGGATTTACGGCGTCAATTTATGATGGATGCCGCTCATGAAATGCGGACACCTTTAACTACGATGAAAGGTCTGATTGAAGGACTACAAAATAATATGATTCCTGAAAACTACAAAGAACGTAGTCTGGAATTAATTGCAAAAGAGACCGATCGTTTAACGCGTTTAGTGAACGAAAATCTGGATTATGAGAAAATTAGAACAAACGAGTATACTTTGACCAAACGAGAAATTGACGGAAACAAATTGTTTGCTGAAATACAACAACAAATGATGGTGAAAGCCAAAGAGAAAAATATTTGGATTGCCGTAGATGCTGTTGATAATTTAACGATTTGGGCTGATTATGACCGTATCCGTCAAATTTTAATTAATTTGATTAATAATGCCATCCAGTTTGCTTATGATAGTGAAGTGATTATTAAAGGACAATATACCGAGAATGGTGTCCGAATTGATATCATTGACCATGGTATTGGGATTGCTGCGGATGATATTAAAAAGATATGGGAACGATTCTATAAAGCGGATATTTCACGTAAAAATACTAAATACGGTGAATCGGGTATTGGTTTAGCTGTGGTACATTCTTTAGTCGAGGCACATGGTGGCAAAATTTCAGTTCAAAGTGAAGAAGGCGAAGGTTCTACCTTCACAGTAATATTACCAAATAAAGGAAAGGATGAAACAAATGGATAAAACTTTAATTATCGTTGCACATCCTGAACTAGGTGAATCTTCAAGTCAACAGTTTCTAATTGAGAGTGGCGAATTTTGGACTGAGGCAGATTATTTAGATTTGAATAGTCTTTATGAAACAGAAGAGTTTGATTTGGTTCGTGAAAGAGAACGTATCTTGTCATATGATCGTTTATTCTTTCAATTTCCTTTGTATTGGTATCAAGCCCCTGCGATTCTAAAGCGCTGGTTAGATGATATGTTTACAATGGATGCTAATGGACAAGCGTTTTTAAAAGCCATTCGCTTTAAGGAATTAGGGTTAATTGTTTCTGTAGGTATTAAAGAGGACCATTTCCAAGTGGGAGCTAGAGAAGGACGAACTATTTCTGAAATGTTAGTTCCTTATGAAATGTTAGCTAATGCAATGGATTGGAAATATTTACCTGTATTTAATATCCATCAATTTGAGTTTATGACAGAAGAAGAAAAGATGGATATTATGATGCGCTATGCGTGTTATATTGAGACGGGAAACAAAACAAGTGAGCATAAGTATCAACAATATATCTTAGCAAAACTAGAAGCAATTAGTGAAGATGATTTGCCATTGGAAATGGAAGAGCAAATAGTCTTTGATTTATTTGTTTCAACTTTTGAAGAACAGTTAGATGAATTTGATGAATTAATAAATATTACGAAGAAGTGGTAGAATGACAAATTGGTCGAAAGAACATAGTGAAAAATGGCAACAAAAAGCGCAAAACTATCCAACGAAAGCATTGTTATTGGTAGCTCAGAAATTAAGCGAACAACAAGCAGCTCGCATTGAAGCGCAGAAATTAAAATTAGATGGTGGTATTTGGCGCCGCGAAGATTAATAAACTATTGTATTGAGTGAACTTTTTAAGGTTCACTCTTTTTATATGAAAAAAGCAGCGAACCCAATGGATTCACTGCTAAAAACTAGCCTTCAAATGTAACTAAGTAATAATTCTTTTTACCACGGCGGACAATAATATATTTGTCACCGATCGCATCGGCTACTGAAATTTCATAATCAACATCAGTTACTTTTTCACCATTAATTGAAATAGCACCGTTTGTTACAAATTCACGTGCTTGACGGCGTGAGTTAACGATACCTGTATCAACTAACCATACTGGAAGGTTGTGGTTTTCTCTAGACGATGTAAATTGAGGCATATTTTGGAAGCCTTGTTCAATTTGTTTAACTGATAAATCACTCACATTCCCTGTAAATAATGCTTCAGTAATTTTTTGAGCATCTTCTAAAGCATCTTGGCCATGCACGAAACGAGTAATTTCTTCCGCTAATCGTTTTTGACCTTGGCGTAAATGTGGATTTTCTTCTACTTCTTTACCAATTTCTTCTATTTCTTCTTTTGATAAGAATGTAAAGTATTTCAAGAATTTAACCACGTCACCATCTTGTTGGTTAATCCAAAATTGGTAAAATTCATAAGGTGTTGTTTTTTCTGGGGCTAACCAGATAGCATTACCTGCTGATTTACCGAATTTAGTTCCGTCTGATTTAGTCATCAGAGGAATGGTTAAACCATAAGCTTCAGCTTCAGGACCTTCCATACGACGAATAAAGTCTAAACCGGCTGTGATATTTCCCCATTGGTCCGCTCCACCAACTTGTAATTGAACATCGTGATGTTTAAATAAGTAATGGAAGTCAACTGATTGTAAAATTTGGTAAGTGAATTCTGTAAATGAAATACCAGAATCTAAACGACTAGCAACAACATCTTTAGCTAACATTACGTTAACATTGAAGTGTTTACCATAGTCACGTAAAAAGTCTAATAAAGATAATTGACTTAGCCATTCGTAATTGTTAACAATTTCGAATGATTGTTCACCATCTTTATTAAATATTTTAGACATTTGTTCGGTTAATTTTCGTGCATTCTCATTTACTACATCCATTGTTTGTAATGAACGTTCACTAGAACGACCAGAAGGGTCACCAATTGATCCAGTGGCACCGCCAATAATTACAACAGGTTTGTGGCCTGCTAGTTGGAATCTTTTTAAAATCATGAATGGGATTAAATGCCCAATATGCATTGAGTCTCCCGTAGGGTCTACGCCACAATAAAGTGCAATCGACTTATCTTCTGTTAATTTTTCTAAGCCTTCGGCGTCTGTTTGTTGGTTAATGGCACCGCGCCATTCTAAGTCTGTAATAATAGACACTGCAGTATCACTCCTAAAATATTCTATTGTCATTATTATATGGATTGTAACATCTTTTCGCAATGGAGAATGCTATATTTATCGCCTTTTATTACAAAAAACAGTGGGACATCAGACAAAGTTACAATAATGTTACAAAGTGTATACGAAATGAATAAAACGGCCTTTTACTAGTCAAAATGTGATATTATCTTATCAGTCGCAAAAGGCGGTTATTAAAAAAATCATTGAATATTCGATAAATATTCAATATTAAAATCAAAAATTTAAATAAATATAATAATTTCTAGACGAAGAGGAGACAACTACGAATGAAGAAATCTATTTCTAATAATTTATTCAAAAAAGCTTTCGTATCAGCGGTAGCATTTATTTCAACAGTTGCACCGATTGCAGCAAACGCACAAGATTATGATGTATTAATTGGTGACTCAGAGGCATCAATCAATAATTTATCAGCTGAGCAATCAGCTATCTATACTGAATTAACGAACGCTTACGCTCAAATCGAAGCATTAGAAGCAGAATCAAATGCATTATTATCAAGTTTAGAAGCAGATGATGAAGCAATTGCAACTTTACAAGAAGAGATTTCTCAATTACAAGAAATTATCGAAAAACGTGAAGCTTTATTGGCAGATCAAGCTCGTAAAGTTCAAGTACAAGCTGGATCAGCAAACTACTTAAACTATGTAGCTTCAGCAGAGTCAGTAACTGACTTAGTTGGGCGTGCTGATGTTGTAAGTAAAATGGTTTCAGCAAACAAAGACGCTATTACTGTTCAAAAAGCAGATAAAGAAGATGTTGAAACTAAACAAGCTGAAGCAGAAGCAACAAAAGAAGCTCGTTTAGCTAAAATGACAGAATTAGAAAATATCAAAGCTGAATTAGCAACTCAAACAGCAAACCAAGAAGCAGCTTATGATCAATTATCTGCAGATATTAATTTAGCTGCAGAACAACGTGATGCTTTAGTTGCTGAAAAAGCGGCATTTGAAGAGCAACAACGTATTGCTGCAGAACAAGCAGCACTTGCACAAGCTCAACAAGCTGAAATGGAAGCTTCAGTAGCAGCTGCAGCTCAAGCAGAATCAGATGCAGAATTACAAGCAGCTTATGAACAAGCATTAGCAGAAGCTGAAGCACAAGATGCAGCGATTGCAGCAGCGCAAGCAGAAGCAGACGCAGCAGCGGCAGCAGAAGCTGAAGCAGCAGCTTACGCAGAACAAGCAGCAATTGCAGCTCAAGAAGCGGCAGCATTTGCAGAATCAGTTGCTTCAGAAGTAGTTTATGAAGAAGTTTTAGTTGAAGCACCGGTTGAAGAAGTAGTTTACGAAGAAGTTGTAGTTGAAGCGCCAGTTGAAGAAGTAGTTTATGAAGAGGTTGTAGAAGAAGCACCTGTTTATGAAGAAGCTACTGGAGAAGAAGCATACGTAGAACCTACTTACGAAGAAGAAGTTTACACTGAAGAACCAGTATATGTTGAAGAAGAAGTTGTAGTTACAGAACCTGTAGTAGAATACACTGAACCAGTTTATGAAACTGTACCGGTTGATAACTCTGCAGAAATCGCAGCAGCAGAAGCAGCAGCAGCAGCGGCGGCAGCTGAAGCAGCAGCAGCAGAAGAAGCAGCGGCAGCGGCGGCAGAAGCGAATGCAGCATCACAAGCGAATGTTTCAACATTATTAGCAAATGCTTCACAATATATTGGAACTCCATATGTATGGGGCGGAAAAACTCCTGCAGGATTTGACTGTTCAGGATTCGTTCAATATGTATTCCAAGAAACTTACGGAATTAACGTAGGTAACTGGACAGGTGAGCAACAATATGCTGGTGACGTAATTTCAGTTGGTGAAGCTCAAGCTGGAGACTTATACTTCTGGGGTACACCAGGTGGATCAACTTCACACGTTGCGATTGCAACTGGTGGCGGAGACTATATCCATGCATCACAACCAGGTTCGCCATTAGGATACTCAAACATCCAATGGTATACACCACAATTTGCGGTACGTGTTGCTAAATAATTATTATATGAATATAAAGACCTAGCAGAATTTCTGCTAGGCTTTTTTATTTGGTTCTCATTTGAAGAAACTAAATTTCATGAATTAATTCGTGTCAGAGGTCCAGTTAAATCCATTTAAATATAAATAAGACACCTACATTAAATGTAAGTGCCTTTGATATTGAATTTTAAATAAGTAATTTTAGAAGAAATTTAATAAGATAAGGCTTAGAATAGTAATCGCTGCTGCCGGCGGGTCTATATGTGATTTCGCATTGGCATTGAATGTAACACCAATAGCTTCGCATAGAATCATTGATATAACCCCAAGTAATCCAGCTAACCAGATATTACCAAATACTTGCATAGCCATTCCAGCGATTAAAGCCACATGGTGAATCATTGGAACGTTAACACCTGCTGCAATGAAGACTAAGAAAAAGGCACCGAGAACAAATCCGAATAACGGAATTTGAATGACGTCGATAATACCTGCCATGACAATTGATAGTGAGAAACTCCAAAGGATATTAAATAATAAATTGTTTGTTATGAGACCGACTTTATTTACTTCTTTTGGAAGGTCGCTGAGTAATTGTCCGTCACCAAAAGCTAAACGAGCGATGATATTTGTTACAACAACCACGATAGCGATATTATCAGCTTTTAATGCAATGACATTGTCAAGGATATCTAAAATTGCAAATCCTATTACTCCAAAGACACCACCGATTACTAAAGATGTGGTATTTCCAAAAGAGTGAAGTGGTGCAAAGATATTGCTCCCAGCAAATTCTATTACTTCGCCAGTTTCGGTCTGTAATTTTCCTTCTCTGGATAATTTGCCCATATACGCTGCTGCGGCTACACCGCCAGCAAAGGCAACATGAGGTCCGATAATTGGACTTAATGCGACGCTATTCAAGAAGACGTCTGATCCGGTTGCGACGATTAACCCAATTCCTATAATCCCCATTAAACCAAATAAAATAAATGATGTTGCCCCGCCGATTGCTGCTCCAAATACCCCACCAAAAAACGCTAATAAATATGGTAAAATTTGTTCCATAATTTTCTCCTTAGATATTTTTATTTAATGCGACTGTGTGTTTGATTAATCCTCCTTACTTTTTTTTGTTAAATAAATTATACACGAAAACGCTTACATTTATATCTGAGCAATGGTTAGTTGTTCTTATATAAGGAACAGTATATTAAAATATGATACATTCAATCTTTATGGGTGATAATTTTGTTCCGTTATAAGAAACGATAAAATAGATTAATGTTCTTCATTAGTAATATTTATGGATCTTATATTAATAAAGTGGTATTTGCTTTGGAGTTTTAAGAGCCATTAATTATCGTGGTTTTGATATTTGCTAGAACTTCAAGAAAATCTGTGCCATACTTTTCAAAAAGCTTGAAATCATTATCAAAGGGCAATTCTTGTCGTGCACTAGATTAGAGTTGGCTTGTGAGTTATAATGGATGGAAAGAATAGATAAAGGGGGCACTCATTCGTGACCAAAGAAAAAGAAACTTTTTATATTACAACACCTATTTATTACCCTTCAGGTAAATTACATATCGGTAATACTTACTCAACATTAGTAGCTGATGCTAGTGCAAGATATCAACGTTTAATGGGGAAAGATGTCTATTTCCTAACAGGAACTGATGAGCATGGGCAAAAAATTGAACAAAAAGCGGAAGAATTAAACATGGATCCTCAGGCTTATGTTGATGAGATGGCTGATAGTATTAAAGCTTTATGGAAGACGTTAGAGATTTCAAATGATGGATTTATTCGTACAACGGATGATTACCATAAGAAAGCTGTACAAGTAACCTTTGAAAAATTATTAGAACAAGGGGATATTTATCTCGGTGAATATGAAGGTTGGTATTCTGTCAGCGATGAAGAATATTTTACTGAAACTCAATTAACGGAAGTTTATAAAGATGCAGACGGGAAAGTTATTGGTGGTATTGCACCAACGGGTAACGAAGTTGAATTAGTTAAAGAGGAATCTTACTTCTTCAAACTAAGTAATTATTCAGACCGTTTACTTGATTACTACAATTCACATGATTTTATCGTTCCTGAATTCCGTAAAACAGAAATGATTAATAATTTTATTAAGCCTGGACTTGAGGACTTGGCTGTTTCTCGTACTTCATTTACATGGGGAATTCAGGTGCCTTCAAACCCTAAACATGTGGTTTATGTATGGTTGGATGCATTAATGAACTATGTGACACATTTAGGTTATGGGTCAGATGATACATCAATGTTAGAAAAATACTGGCCGGCAAATGTCCAAGTCATTGGTAAAGATATTTCAAGATTCCATACAATTTATTGGCCAATTTTCCTAATGGCATTGGAATTACCAATACCTAAGACAATTTATGCTCATGGTTGGATTGTCATGAAAGATGGTAAGATGTCTAAGTCTAGAGGGAACGTGATTTATCCTGAGACATTGATTGATCGTTATGGTTTAGACGCAACGCGTTTCTATTTATTGCGTGAGATGTCTAAAGGTAATGATACAGTCTTTACACCGGAAGATTTTGTTAACCGGGTTAACTTTGAATTAGCAAATGATTTAGGGAACTTATTAAATCGTACTATTGCGATGATGAATAAATACTTTGAAGGTAATGTCCCGACAGATTCTTCAGCATTTGAAGCGAATGCTGTGGATGCTGAATATGAAGAAACAATTAATGAAGAGTTAACAGCTTATTTCCAAGCGATGGAAGAAGTAAGTTTTGACGTTGCATTAGACCATGCGATGAAGATTGTTTCACGTACAAATAAATATATAGATGAAACAGAACCATGGGTATTGGCTAAGGGTGAAGCAGATAAGCCGAAATTAGCGTCTGTTATGTATCATTTAGCTGAGTCTTTACGTGTAGTTGCTCATATTTTACGTCCTTTCTTAACGAATGCTCCGGAACAGATTTTCGATCAATTAGGTATTAATACAGAAATTGAGCGAGGGTTAGATAGTTTAGTTTATGGCGAGTTCCCAACAGAAGCGACTGTTATTAAAAAAGGGGTTCCTATCTTCCCACGTTTAGATGTGGAAGAAGAAATTGCTTATATTAAAGAACAAATGACAGGTGGAGCTGGAAGTTCAGAGAATTTGACAGTCGATGATGAAAATTGGGACCCGGCGGAAACAGAATTAACTTTTGACGAGACAGAAGCAATTGAATTTGATCAATTTATTCAAACTGAATTAAAAGTAGCGGAAGTTATTGATGTCGCACCTGTTAAAGGAAGTAATAAATTATTACGCTTTAGATTAGATGCAGGTGACAAAGGGCACCGTCAAATCTTATCAGGTATTGCTAAATCATACCCTAATTATGAAGAGTTGATTGGCAAGAAAATTACTATTGCATCGAACTTAAAACCACGTAAAATGATGGGGTATTTATCACAAGGAATGATTTTATCTACTGAAACACCAGAAGGATTGAGATTATTATTTGTTGATGAAGCTTCAGAAAATGGATCATTTGTTGGTTAGTTAGTAAAGAATATTCAAGGAGCCTTACTTTAGGCTCCTATTTTACATTGAAGGAGAAAAGATGAAGTTATTTGATACACATACTCATTTAAATGCTGAGCAATTTGATGGCATTGAAGATAAAATCATCAAGAATGCATTGGAAAATCATGTGCATTATATGGCTGTGGTTGGATTTGATAAACCGACTATTGAGAAATCATTGGCACTTAGTGATCAATATTCTAATATTGTCAGTGTCATTGGTCTTCATCCTACTGAATCAGAACATTATAATGATGAGTTTGAAAAATATTTAGTAGAACGCCTCACATTACCGAATGTTTATATGCTAGGTGAAATTGGTCTTGACTATTATTGGGATACGGCATCACCTAAAGCACAGGATGCTGCATTTAGACGTCAAATTGATATAGCAAAGCAGTTTGATTTACCAATCACTATTCATAACCGCGATGCGACAGAAGATGTATACCGCGTACTAAAAGAGGAAGGTATTCCTTCTAAAGGATGTATCATGCATAGTTTTGGTGAAAATAGAGCATGGGCTGAGAAGTTTTTAGAATTAGGTTGTCATATCAGTTTTAGTGGAGTTGTCACTTTTAAAAAGACAGATGATGTGCGTGAGGCTGCAAAAATCGTGCCACATGACAAATTATTAATCGAAACGGATGCTCCTTATTTGGCTCCAGTGCCATTTCGTGGTAAGCGAAATGAACCGGGATATGTCTATCACGTTGCTGATACATTAGCGACCGTCCGCGGCGCGACGATCGAAGAGATTGCTGAATTAACGACGCAAAATGCATTTGATTTATTTAGGTATACACCCCGTGGAAAATAAATGGTTACCTGAAGAAGTGATTATTGTTGAAGGTCGTGATGATACGAAGCGGTTGATTGAAACATTCGGGCCCAATGTCAAAACAATTGAAACAAATGGCTCGGCGGTAAGTCGTTCACTTGTACCGCAAATACAAAAAGCTGCCGAACAATTTGGTATTATAATATTCACTGATCCTGATTTTCAAGGGGAACGGATTCGACGAATTGTAACAGAAATGGTACCAAGTGCTAAACAAGCTTATCTGAGACCGGAAGAGGCAAAAAATCAGCATAAAAAAGCTAGTTTAGGTGTTGAGCATGCTAGTCAGGAATCAATTATTAAAGCACTTAAGAATGTTGCAACACCAGCTGTTAGTGGAAAGTTTGAAGAGATTCCGCAGTCGACATTGATTAAGTTAAAATTAGTAGGACATCCTGAAGCGAAAGAACGGCGCGCTTTCATAGCTCAAAAATTTCAACTGGGACATGTTAATGCCAAACAATTAAAAAAGAAACTAAGTTTGTATAAAATCAGTGAAACTGATATTATTGAACAATTAAAGAACTGGAAAGGAGCGTCTAATGAATCATAAACTAATTTCAACTCCTACAAGAACAGCTGCAATTATGAAAAAATATGATATAAAAATGAAAAAATCTTTAGGGCAGAACTTTTTAGTTGAGCCACAAATTTTAGATAAAATGATCCAAGCAGCAGAAATTGATGATAAAACGACGGTTATAGAAATCGGACCAGGAATCGGAGCTTTAACAGAGGTTTTAGCCTTAAACGCCAAACGCGTATTAGCTTTTGAAATTGACCAACGATTTATTGAAATATTGAAAGATACATTATCGCCTTATGATAATGTTGAAGTGATTCATCAAGATATTTTAGATGTAGATTTCACAAGTGATAATTTAGCTTGGTTGCAAGAGGAAGAACGTTTAGTAGTGGTAGCTAATTTACCTTATTATATTACGACGCCGATTATTATGAATCTAATGAAGAGTCGTTTGCCTTTCGAACGTTTAACGATGATGATGCAAAAAGAAGTTGCGGAAAGAATGACGGCTAAAGTTGGAACTAAACAGTATAGTTCATTGACTATTGCGATTCAAAACTATATGGAAAGCGATATTGCGATGATTGTGCCTAAAACAGTTTTCATTCCAAGACCAAATGTCGATTCAGCGGTATTAAATTTGACAAAACGTGAACAACCCCTAGTTGAGGTGGATTCTCCCGATGCATTTGAAGAACTGGTTCAAACTGCTTTTACCCAGAGACGTAAAACTTTATGGAACAATTTTCGTAATGCTAAAAACACGTGGGTAGAAGAGTATAGTGATCAAGAGTTGCAAGTTGCTTTAGATAGTGCTGGAATTGAAGGTAGCCGTCGTGGGGAGACGTTGACGATTGATGAATATGCGGAATTATATCATTCATTAAAAAACAATTAAATTGCATAAAGTTCTTGTCAATAAATACCCACTGTGATAAAATTGACAATTCGAAATAATTGTGGTACCATATATGGTGTGAGGTGAATCGCATGCCAGATAATATTTCAGATATCAGAAGTTTACTTGATGAACGTGTGGGGACGGAAATTAAAGTAACCGTTCAGATGGGACGTAAGAAAAAGAAAGAGCGTCGTGGTATTTTACAAGAAACTTATCGTTCAGTCTTTGTAGTCAATTTAGACCAAGACGAGAATAACTTTGAACGTGCTTCATTTTCTTATCGTGACATTTTGACAGATACAGTTGCCGTTGAATTCGAATAAAAGAACTGGAGCCTAGCTCCAGTATTTTTTTGTGTATATTTATATTAGCAACTACTTGAGAAAAGTGTACCCAGATAGACTAACTTAGAAAAAAGTTATTTGCTAATTTCTAGGACAAGTCATTATAGGTTAACCTATAACTAGATAAATGATATAATATTGCAACGAAGTAAAATATTTAAAAATTTAAATAAAGGTGATAATAAAGTAATGAAAATGATTGTTGGCCTGGGGAATCCAGGCAATAAGTATGATGGCACAAAACACAATATTGGTTTTGAAGTGATTGATGAAATTTTAAGACAACAAAATCTAACCATGGATGAAGAAAAGTTTCGTGCTGATTACACAATTTGGCGTCACAAAGGTGAACGGATTTTACTTGTTAAGCCATACACTTATATGAATTTATCAGGCGAAGCCGTTTTACCATTGATGTCATATTATGGCATTGGCCAAGACGATATTTGTATTGTGTATGATGATTTAGACTTGAAACCAGGTCAAATTCGTCTACGCCAAAAAGGATCAGCAGGCGGACATAATGGTATGAAGAGTATCATCCAAATGTTAGGAAGCCAAGAATTCAATCGTATACGTGTAGGCATTGGACGTCCTACAGGAGGATGGAAAGTAGTAGACCATGTTCTAGCGCCTTTTAATAAAGAAGACCGTGAACTAGTTAATGTGACGGTTAAAGAAGCATCAGATGCTATACGCGATTGGATAGAGGCTGATGACTTTATCAAGACAATGAATAAATATAATTAATTAACTGGGGGTCGGCTTACTGACGCCCCTAATTTCATTTAATCAAATGGAGGTGATGCAGTGACTAATCAAATTTTTACGAAACCATTTAGTAATGCGATTCAAACGATGAATCAAACAAAAGAAACAATTGATACACACCTAGTAACAGGTTTAGACAGCTCAGCAAAAGCTATTATGATTGCCCAGTTATATTTAGACCAACCACGACCAATGTTAATTGTAGAATCAGATGCGAAGGCTCAAGCTGAGTTACAACAGGATTTAGATAATCTACTTTCAGACATTCCAGTCATGGCATTTCCCGCCGAGGAGTCTTTAGCAATTCGTTATTCAGTTAGTTCATTTGATCAAATGGCGGACCGTATTCAAGTTCTTGATTTTTTAGCATCAGGACAACCAGGAATTGTTTTAACGTCTGTAGCAGGAATGATACAACGTTTAACGCCTTATGATCAGTGGTCGAAAGCGAAATTAACTTTATCTTTAGGAGATGACTTTGAACGGGACGAATTACAACAATTTCTAATTGATTTAGGATATCGATATGAATCAACTGTAATGACACCAGGCGAGTTTAGTTTACGGGGTAGTATTTTTGATATTTATCCACTAACCAGTGACCATCCGGTTCGTTTAGATTTTTTTGATACAGAATTAGATTCCATCCGATATTTTAATCCTGAAACGCAAGACTCTATTGAAAATATTGAAGAAGTTACCATTACTTCAGCTCAAGATATTATTTTCCCAGTCAAACAACAACAAACGATGCTAGTAGAATTGGAAAAACGTTTAAAATCAGCGGTTAATGCGATGAAAGATGAAACTACAGCATCACAAATTGAAAAAGGTTTTACTGATCAGTTGGAGTTATTAGAGTCAGGTGAACCTTTAAAATACGCATCTGCTTTTTTATGTGTATATGATGAACAGGAAACAACTTTATTTAATTATTTATCATCTGATGGGACGGTAATAATTAGCGAATTTGCAACGATTATTCAAAGACAATTGCAATTAGCTGAAGAAAATCAATTTTGGATTGAACAAGAAATTGGTAAAGGATTGCTTCTACCAAAGATTCAAACTTATCGCTCAATGGAAGAAATTGTGGGTGATATTAATCAAAAAATGATTTATTTTGCCGTTATTCAAAGAGGATTACAAAATAGACAATTTAAAAGTCTTCATAATTTCCAATACCGTAGTATGACAAAGTTTTTCAATCAAATGCCATTGGTGGCAGAAGAATTAAGACAATATCTCAGTCGGAAAATTATGACTCAAGTTTTTGTTTCGACAGATAAAGAAATTGAATTACTCTTGGAAACTATGGAAGAGCATGATGTGAAGCCAGTTGTTATTCAAGATAAAGGTGAGCCAGTTGAAGGTGCCATTAATATCGTTAAAGGAAGTTTGACACAAGGTTTTGAATTACCGCAAGAAAAATGGGCGGTCTTAACAGATCATGAAATTTTTGACAAAATGCGCAAAGTATCACCACGCCGACGTCAAACTAATTTATCGAATGCTGAACGTATTAAAAGTTATAATGAACTTAAAAAAGGTGATTATGTAGTCCATACAGACCATGGTATTGGTCAGTATACCGGTATTGAAACGGTTGAAGTTGGAGGAGTACATAAAGACTTCTTGACGGTTATTTACCGTGATCAGGCACGCGTTTTAATTCCAGTTGAAAAAATTAATCTTATTCAGAAGTATGTCGCTTCAGAAGGTAAGACTCCTACTTTGAATAAAATGGGTGGGACTGAATGGGCGAAAACAAAGCAAAAAGTTCAGTCAACCGTTGAGGATATTGCTGATGAATTGATTGAGCTTTATGCCAAACGTGAGCAAGAAAAAGGGTATGCTTTTTCTCCCGATACACCAGAGCAAAAGGAATTTGAAGATGCCTTTCCATATGTTGAAACACCAGACCAATTGCGTGCAAGTGCTGAAATAAAAGAAGACATGGAGCAGGTGCGTCCTATGGACCGCCTATTAGTCGGAGACGTTGGTTATGGTAAGACTGAAGTGGCAATGCGGGCCATATTTAAAGCGGTAATGGATGGAAAACAAGTAGCTTTCCTAGTACCAACTACGATTCTAGCGCAGCAACATTATAATTCCTTGCGCGAACGTTTTGAAAATTGGCCATTTGAAATTCGAATGCTCAGTCGCTTTGTAACGCCTACTGCTCAAAAGAAAACGATGCAAGAATTAGAAACAGGTGCAGTAAATATCGTTATCGGTACGCACCGTGTGCTATCTAAAGATATTACTTTCCAGGATTTAGGGTTGTTAATTGTGGATGAGGAACAACGTTTTGGAGTGAAACATAAAGAACGTCTTAAAGCGTTAAAATCTGAAGTAGATGTTTTAACTTTAACAGCAACTCCGATTCCGCGTACATTACATATGTCAATGATTGGAATACGAGATCTTTCAGTGTTGGAGACACCGCCGAATAATCGATTCCCTGTTCAGACATACGTAATTGAACGTAATGAGGGAGCCATTAAAACTGGTATTGAGCGCGAACTCTTAAGAGGAGGACAAGTCTTTTATCTCTATAACCGGGTAGATACTATTTATCAAAAGGCGGATGAGCTATCAGACTTAGTGCCGGATGCACGAATTGCAGTTGCACATGGGCGATTATCAGAACGCGAGTTAGAGCAGGTATTAATTGATTTTATCCAAGGGGAGTATGACGTCTTGGTGACCACTACTATTATTGAAACAGGGGTTGATATACCCAATGCGAATACGCTATTCATTGATAACGCAGATAAAATGGGACTATCAACATTATATCAATTAAGGGGACGCGTTGGACGTACCCACCGTGTGGCTTACGCGTATTTAATGTATGATCCGATGAAGCAATTGTCCGAAGTAAGTGAGAAGCGTTTAAATGCGATTCGAGAATTTACTGAATTAGGATCAGGTTTTAAAATTGCGATGCGTGATTTATCCATTCGTGGGGCTGGTAATTTACTGGGTCAGCAGCAATCTGGATTTATTGATTCAGTTGGTTACGATATGTATACTCAAATGTTACAAGAGGCTGTAGACGAACGCCGTAATAAAAAATCGAAGAGAAAGCATAAAGTGACACCACTTTCTTGGAATGTAAATATTAACGCTTATCTTCCAGAAAGTTATATTGGGGATTCTAAACAGAAGATTAATATTTATAAACGCATTCAGCAAATTGATTCAAAAGAGAGTTATCAAGCGCTTCAAGATACTTTAATTGACCGATTTGGAGAATTCCCAGATGAAGTTTCTGATTTATTAGATGTTGGGCTAATCAGGTATTATGGTAGTCAGTCAGGCATTGAAACAATTACTCAACGTAAGAATGAATTGATTGTGAAGTTTAGTGCACAGGTAACACCAAAACTATCAGGACCTAATATATTTGAAGTATTACAAAAGGTGCCGCTCAAAGCTGAAATACAATTAGAAAAAGGACAGTTAACTGTAACCTTAAATATAATGCGTAAAGAAACATATGAGTGGCTCGGGGCATTAATTCATTTAACAGAAGATGCTTATCGTTTACTAAATAAGGAGGATTAAGATGCGCTTAGATAAATTTTTGAAAGTCTCTAGACTCATTAAACGCCGTAGTGTAGCTAAAGAAGTAGCAGATCAAGGGCGAATTGATATTAATGATAAAACAGCTAAATCAAGTAGCAAAGTAGCTGTAGGTGATACGGTTACGATTCATTATGGGAATCGTACAGTTGTAACCCGTGTTGAAAAGTTACAAGATTCAACAAAAAAAGATGATGCTGCAGAAATGTATACTATTTTAGACACAATTTATAAAGAATCAGATCAAAGTGAACTCTTCTAAAAAAATGAATAAATGATAGCATTTTAAGGTATAAATTGTTATACTCAAGTAGGGAAATGGAGGGACTATAGTGGCAAAAAACAAAAAAATTGATACAAAAAATAATTTGAACTATAGTTCAAATAACGAAGGTCAACATTCGGCCCATTTCGAAGAGACGTCAGCAAACTGGCGATTTAGAGGAATTATGCTAGTAATTGTGATAGCCTTAGGCTTTGCAACTTATAGCTTTATTTCGACGTTTCAACGCTATCAAGCAAATCAAGCACAGTTAGAAGTAGCTCAATTAGATTATCAACAAGCTCAAGAGTCATTAGCTGAATTAAATGAACGGAAACAAATATTAGAAGATCCGGATTATTTAGCACAGGTGGCTCGAAGAGACTATTATTATTCTAAACCGGGTGAAATTATATTTAATATAGAAAGTGATTCACAGTAATCACTAAGGAGGATTAAGCAATACATGTCTATCGAAGTTGGACAAAAAGTAGAAGGTACAGTTTCAAGTGTTAAGAACTTTGGAGCGTTTGTTAATTTAGAAAATAATCAATCAGGGATGATCCATATTAGTGAAGTTTCTGATGGATTCATTAAAGACATCAATGATTATTTAACTGCTGGTGATACAGTAACAGTTAAAGTCATCAAAATCACGGATGATGGTAAAATTAACTTATCCTTACGTCAAGCAAACGAAAGTGCTACGCCGAAAGAAACAAAACATCAAACACAAGAGAAACCTTCTTTCCAAAAGAAACCAGCGTTTAAACAACAATCTAAGCCAGCATATAAACCAGCTGCAAAAGAATCAAATGACACAGACGATTTTGACAAAATGATGTCACGCTTCTTAAAAGACAGCGAAGATAACTTATCGTCATTACGTCGTAATACCGAAGGTAAACGTGGTGGCCGCGGTGGTCGCCGCAAGTAATATCAACACATTTTAATCTCGATGATATTCTTCATAGAATTTCGTCGAGATTTTCTAAATTTAAGGAATATTAGGTGTATAAAATGAATGTAGATAAACATGTTGAAGAACAATTAAGAAAAGAACTTTCTGAAACAGATAAACCAATCGTTATTGCTGTTTCTGGTGGAGTAGATTCGATTTGTTTATTAAATATGGTCATCGAAATTGCTCAGGAAAAAAATTATCTACTCGAAAACCTGATTATTGCTCATTTTAACCATCAATTACGTTCGACAAGTGACCAAGAAGCTGATTATATAGAGCAGTATGCTAAAAAAATGGGTCTAACCTATTTTATTAGCCATTGGGAAAATCATCAGAGTCGCTCAGAGAATGCTGCACGTACTGCGCGTTATGAATTTTTTGCTGATGTTTTAAAAATGACTCGCGCCGATTATTTACTAACTGCTCATCATAAAGATGACAATGCTGAGACAATGCTGATGCGTATCATCCGAGGAACTTCTATAAAGGGAATGCAAGGTATTACCGCAAGAAGTGAGCGCTATTTAAAAACAAGTCAAGGTGATAATGTACGTGCCACAATATTACGTCCATTAATTGAAGCGACTAAAGAAGAATTATATGATTATGCTAACAAACATTCATTGATCTTTTTTGAAGATGAGACTAATAGTCAAATGACATACTTTAGAAATCGTGTTCGTCATCAAATATTACCGCAGATGGCAGAAGAAAACCCAAGAGTAATAGATAGTTTACATCAGCTAAGTAAGAATCTAACGATTAGTTATCAGGCACACTTAGAGCATTATCAACAATATGAGCCAAAAGTAGTGACAATGATTGGCACCAATGAATGGGTCCTATCAATTGATGATTATCAAGAGTTAACTGAGAATAAGAAATGGGTTTTCCTGACCTTATTTTTCGAAGAACGTTTAGTTGAAGTCATTCCGAATTACCGTAAAGATATAATTGAACAATTAGCACACATAATAGAACAAACGCATGCACCGCATGCTAGTTTAGATTTAGGGAATAACTTTACTGCTAAGCGTGAGTATGACTTTGTTTACATAACAAAAAGCGAAGCAAATGATAAAAATGCAGATAAAAAAGCGAAAGAATCGATTGAAATCCATGAATTAAATAAATGGTATAAAATTTCTCAATTTGAACGTGTCGGGATTTTTCATTCTCATCAGATGACATCGAGTCTACTGTTAGAAGTAACGAGTTCGATTGGTCTTTCAATTGAACCAACAGTCATGTTACCATTAGTACTTAGACATCGTCAGCCAGGAGACCGAATCAGATTAGGTACTGGACCTGACAATGCCTTTCATAAGAAAATATCGCGGATTATGATTGATGAAAAGATACCTCAAAGACAGAGAGAGTCATGTTGGTTGTTGCTAAACCAAGAAGAAGAGATATTAGCGTTATTACCGAAAATGATTGCAAATAATCGAATGATAGATAACTCTAATTATCCGCAATTCTTGTTTTTATATCAGAAGATATAAAAACTGATTAAAGTAAAAATATTTGATACTTCATTAAACAACAGAAAGTGAGAAGAAGATGACACATAAAGATATTGAGAAAGTACTCGTAACAAGAGAAGAAATTGCAACAGCAGTTAAAAAATTAGGTCAAGAAATTACTGCAGATTATGGTGATAAAGAGATCGTTGTAATCGGAATTTTACGTGGTGCAGCAGTATTTATGACAGATATTATTCGTGAAATTGACTTATATATGGATATTGATTTTATGTCAGTATCGAGTTACGGTGATGGAACTGAATCGACAGGTCAAGTTAAGATTATTAAAGACTTGGATACAAACGTGCGTGACAAACATATCTTAATTGTTGAAGATATTATAGATACAGGTCGTACATTAAAACATTTAGTTGAATTATTTGAATATCGTCAAGCGGCAAGTATTAAAATTGCGACATTATTGGATAAACCAGAACGTCGTATTATGAAAGATATTATGCCTGATTATGTGGGTATTGAAATTCCAAACGAATTTGTTGTTGGTTATGGTCTTGATTTCCAACAAAAATACCGTAATTTACCATACATCGGAGTTCTTAAACCTGAGGTTTATCAATAGTCCAAAAGATTAGCATAAACATTAGCGCTATGCTATACTTTATGAATACACATTAACTAGTAGGAGGCAATAAGTGGATGAATAACCGCAATCAAAGTCCTAATTTCTTTCGCGGATCAATAGTATATATATTTATTTTTCTAGCGATTATTGGGTTGCTTCAGCTTTTCACTGGGAACTTAGCTCAAGATAGTCAAGTTAGTGAGATTTCGTCAACTCAATTCCTGAATGAATTAGAAGCTGGAAACATTGAAGAATTAGAAATTCAAATCGGAGCGGGTGCATATAATGTCCGTGGAACATTTGAAGGTGAAGAAGAAGTAGAAGAGACAGATGACTTTTTAAGTGTGTTTGATACATCTGGTTCTACAAATCAATTTGAAACTCAAGTGTTGGGGAATGACTCAACATTAAGCATGATTACAGACTTAGCAGTCGAACAAGATACGGAAATTAAAACAATACCTGAATCAAGCGCGGGTGCTTGGTTAAGTATGATTCCTTTCTTGTTATTATTAATACCAACATTCTACCTCATTTTCGCTATGGTAAGACAAGGCGGCGGTGGCGGTGGAGGCAATATGATGAATTTTGGTAAATCAAAATCTAAAGATGTCTCTAAAGAAAAGGTAAAAGTACGCTTCAGTGATGTAGCCGGTGCTGAAGAAGAAAAACAAGAATTAGTTGAAGTTGTTGAATTCTTGAAAGATCCTAAGAAATTCACAGCTTTAGGAGCACGTATTCCAGCTGGTGTCCTGTTAGAAGGGCCTCCGGGGACGGGTAAAACTTTGCTTGCTAAAGCGGTAGCTGGTGAAGCAGGGGTACCATTCTACAGTATCTCAGGTTCTGAGTTCGTAGAGATGTTTGTCGGGGTTGGTGCAAGCCGTGTACGTGATTTATTTGAAAATGCTAAGAAAAATGCGCCTGCGATTATCTTTATCGATGAAATCGATGCAGTTGGTCGTCAACGTGGTGCAGGTATGGGTGGCGGACACGATGAGCGTGAACAAACACTTAACCAATTATTAGTAGAGATGGATGGATTCGAAGGTAATGAAGGGATTATTGTTATCGCAGCAACTAACCGTGCTGATGTACTTGACCCAGCTTTACTTCGTCCTGGACGTTTTGACCGCCGAATTTTAGTAGGTAATCCTGACGTTAAAGGTCGTGAAGCAATTCTTAAAGTTCACTCTCGTAATAAGAAATTAGCTTCAGACGTAAACTTACAAGTGATTGCTCAACAAACACCAGGTTTTTCTGGGGCAGACTTAGAAAACTTATTAAATGAGGCGGCTTTAGTTGCTGCTCGTTTTGACCGTACTGAAATTACAACAGCAGATGTGGATGAAGCGCATGACCGTGTTATTGCTGGACCTGCAAAAACTGATTCACAAATGTCTGAAAAACAACGTCGTACAGTTGCTTATCATGAGGCAGGACATACAGTTATTGGTATGGTTCTTAGTGAAGCACGTACAGTTCATAAGGTAACAATCGTACCTCGTGGACGTGCAGGTGGATATGCAATTATGTTACCTAAAGAAGATCAATTTATTGTGACAGAGAAAGAATTATTTGAACAAGTAATTGGTTTATTAGGTGGACGTGCGGCTGAAGAAATTGTCTTCGATCACCAATCAACAGGCGCATCAAATGACTTTGAACAAGCAACGAAGATTATCCGTGCGATGGTAACACAGTACGGTATGTCTGAGTCACTTGGAACAATTCAATATGGTGAAGGTGGTCAACCATTCGCTGGTCGTCAATATGGCTATGGTAATGGCGGAGGTTACTCTGAAGCAACTGCAGCAGGTATTGATGAAGAGATTCGTCGTATGATGAATTTAGCGATGGAAGAAGCACACCGTATTCTTAATGAACACCGTGAGCAATTAAATATCATTGCTGAAAAATTATTAGAAGTTGAAACTTTAGATGCTCGCGAAATCAAAGCATTATTTGAAACTGGAGAAATGCCAAAAGAAGTATTATCTGGTTATGGTGTAGAAGAGACGCATGAAGAAGAAGTTGAAGCAGATAGCTTTGAAGATGCTAAACAAAAAGCAGAAATCGAAGATAAAAAACGTCTCGGTGAATATGAAGAAGAGTCGACATATTCAGATGATTCGAACGATTCAACGGATGAAGAACCCGAGCGCAATGCTCATATCAATCAAGACCGTGACTAATTAATGGTTATTATGGCCCGTAGGCGTTTCCGCTGCGGGCTATTATTATGAGTTAAAACTTTAGTATATAATGAAAACAAAAGAATGATAAAATAAGGATGTGATATCATGTCAGATACATTAATGAAAGCATTAGCCTTTGATAATCAAGTTCGTGTCTTTGTTATTACAGCGACAGACACTATAGAAGAAGCACGTCGCCGTCATGACACATGGCATACAGCAACGGCTGCATTAGGCCGTACTCTTGTTGCTACGGCTCTACTTTCAGCGAATTTAAAAGGTGAGGATACACTCTCAGTAGAAGTTAAGGGGAATGGACCAATCGGAAGTATTCATGCTGACGGAAGTCCTAATGGTTATATTCGTGGTTTTGTAGGAAATCCTCATTTAGCATTGGAATTAAATGAGGCTGGAAAATTAGACGTTAGTGGTGCTGTTGGTTTACCTGGGACACTTTCGGTTCGTAAACATATTCACGGTGGTGAACCATTTTCTGGTCAAGTTGCTTTGATAAGTGGTGAATTAGGTGAAGATTTCACTTATTATATGGCGGTGTCTGAACAAACGCCTTCTGCTATTGGATTAAGTGTGTTAATTAATCCAGATGAAAGCGTTAAGGCAGCTGGAGGTTTCATGATTCAAATGTTACCAGATGCAACAGAAGAAACAATTGTAGCGGTTGAAAATCAATTAGCAAGTTTAGGTCGTTTTTCTGATTTAATCGATTTAGGATTGACCCCTGAAGAATTGTTATCTAAATTAGTTGGCGAAGATAATTATAAAATATTAGCCCAAAATGACATCCAATTCAATTGTCATTGTAGTCACGAATACTACGGTGAGCAGTTAACACGTATTCAGGCTGAAGATTTAACTGCCATGATTGAAGAGGATCATGGTGCTGAAATTATTTGTCATTATTGTAATGAAAAGTATCATTATTCAGAAGAAGAGCTTGTCGCAATTCTAGCAAGCAAAGCATAAATCGTATAAAACAATAAAACTTAGTTGAGTTAATGCTCAAAATATGATTAAATCATATAGATAGAATGAACAGGAGGAAAAACATGACTGACAATCAACAACCAACTTTTGAAGAACTAAATGACCAATTACAGGTTCGTCGCGAGAAGATGGCTTCGATGTTTGAAGATGAGACTGTTCAACCATTTGATGCAGGATTTGAAAGAACTCACGAATCCCTAGATATCATTGATGAATTTGACCACTTAGATAAAGAAGCTTTAGCTGAAGGTGAGCACATAAATGTTGCTGTAGCGGGGCGTTTAGTATCAAAACGTGGTAAAGGAAAAGCAGGATTTGCCCATATTCAAGACGTTAAAGGACGTATCCAAATTTATGTACGTCAAGACATGATTGGTGAAGAGTTATACGCTTGGTATACTCAAGCGGATTTAGGGGATATCGTTGGTGTTAAAGGTTATTTATTCAAAACAAATACAGGAGAATTATCTGTTCGTGCAGAGACTTTCCAACCCTTAACAAAAGCATTACGCCCATTACCTGATAAATTCCATGGTTTAACAAATGTCGAACAAAAATACCGTCAACGTTATTTAGACTTAATTTCTAATGATGAAAGTCGTGACCGTTTCAAAAAACGTTCAGCTATTATTTCAGAAATTCGTCGTTACTTAGATGGCCATGATTATATGGAAGTTGAAACACCAGTATTACACAACTTAGCAGGTGGAGCGAATGCGCGCCCATTTATTACACATCACAATGCATTAGATATGGAATTATATTTACGTATTGCATTGGAATTACACTTGAAACGTTTAGTTGTAGGTGGATTCGAGCGTGTTTATGAAATAGGACGTGTCTTCCGTAATGAAGGTATTGATACTACGCATAACCCAGAGTTTACTATGCTTGAAGTGTATACAGCTTACTCAATTTTCACGGATGTTATGGATTTAACAGAAGACTTAATTAAAACGGTAGCTAATAAAGTTTTAGGTACAGGATTAATTACATATGACGGAAAAGAAGTAGATCTAGATACTGAGTGGCGTCGTGTTCATATGGTGGATATTATCAAAGAAGTAACGGGTGTTGATTTCTGGAATGAAATGACTTTTGAAGAAGCGAAAGCTTTAGCGAAAGAACATCATGTATCTGTTGAAGATCATGATAATTCAGTGGGACATATTATCAATAATTTCTTTGAAGATAAATGTGAAGATACAATTGTTCAACCGACATTTGTTTTTGGTCACCCAGTTGAAATTTCGCCTTTAGCACGTAAAAATGAAGAAGATCCACGCTTCACTGACCGTTTTGAGTTATTCATTTGTGGTCATGAATACGGGAATGCTTTTACAGAGTTAACAGATCCAATTGACCAACGCGAGCGTTTTGAAGCACAAATGGAAGAAAAAGATGCTGGTAATGATGAAGCACATCCGGTAGATGATGATTTCCTAGAGTCATTAGAATATGGTATGCCTCCAACAGGTGGTTTAGGAATCGGTATTGATCGTTTAGTGATGCTATTAACAGACGCTCAATCAATCCGTGATGTACTATTATTCCCAACAATGCGTAATGTATAATGAATGCATTCACGATTATATAAATAGAATAAATATCAAGACCAAGCGAAAAAATCGTTTGGTCTTTTTTATATATTTGGGTGTACATCATCAAAAGTTGTTTGGAAGAATTAGAAAAAATTTTATCAACAATGTTAACTTAAGGTGATATCTCTTTATTTCAATCATAAGACTTAAGTTAAAAAACTAAATGATTAAACAGTAAATCTCACTATGGTAAAATAGAATAGTAAACTCAAACGATTCAAAATTAAAGGAGCGATAAAATGGTTAACAAACTAAAAGAAACTTTAACTAAAGAAAGTATTTTAGCTGAAATTAATGATCAGACTAAATTAGGTGATTTAAGAAAAATTGCCAAATTGATTAAAAAAGATCATGAATTAGCCATGGATTTATGGGCGTCAAAAGAATTTAAAGCTCGACTATTGGCGATTTTAATTTTAGATAAAAATCAATTAACTGAAGAAGATATTAATCAATTGGTCAAGAGTATGGATATCCATAGTTATGATGAAAAGAATAATTTAATGGATTGGTTGCTATCAAATCAATTAACGAAAGATAAGAAAAAAATTGCACTTGTTGAAAGTTGGCAAAATAGTCCTTTATCATTACAACGCAGAACATTTTGGAATTATCAAGGCCGCTTGCGTTGGACTGGGAAAAACTTACCGGAAAATACAGAATTATTATTAGATGCTCTGGATGACTCTTTAATGGCTGAAGAGCCAGAGGTGCAATGGGCGATGAACTTTACTGCAGGTTGGATTGGTGTATATGATGAAAGATACCGTGCAAGATGCAAACAATTAGGTGAAAAGACGGGTCTTTATAAAGGAGACAAAGTTCCCAAAGGCTGTACACCGAATTATCTTCCTGAGTTTATAGCAATGGAAGTAGGAAAAATTGAAGCGAAAGCCGATTAATATATTCACTTGGCTGAATATCCCTTTAAATAAAGTGAAAACTAGAAGGAATTAAAAAAGATTCACAATTGATTTCTCTCAAGGTGAAAATTAGACATTATAGCCTCATAAAATGAAACAACAAAAAAGACCAAACGAATTTTTTCGATTGGTCTTTTAATATGGAATCATTTATTTTTCATCTAAATTTAGTGTCAATGCATTGAATGCTACAATAACAGTTGAAGCAGACATTAGTATAGCACCAACAGCCGGGCTCAGTGAAAAGCCAATCGGAGCTAAGATTCCAGCAGCCAAAGGTATAGCAAAGAAGTTATATCCAGCACCCCATGCTAAGTTTTGATTCATTTTACGGTGCGTTTTAATTGATAATTCGATAAAGTCTTCAATGTCACCAGGATCAGACTGTGTCAAGATAACATCTGCTGAATCAATGGCTACTTGTGTACCAGCACCAATCGCAACCCCTACATCTGCTAATGCAAGCGAAGGTGCATCATTAACACCATCACCCACCATAATAACAGTTTTATTGTCATTTTTATAAGATTCAACTAAATCATATTTAGCTTGAGGTGTCATATTGGCGTGATATTCAATTCCTAATTCCTCAGCAACTTCTTTAGCAGCGGACTCATTATCTCCAGTTGCCATAATAGGTGTAATGTTATTATCTTTTAAAATTTGCATTAATTCTTTGCTGGATGGTTTTAACTCATCACCTAACGCGACACTTCCTAAAGCTTTACCATCTAAAGTTAATATCGAAACGGTTGCACCAGCAGGGGAATTGATTTCTAGATTTTGGTCGAAAGCTTTTTGACTAATCAATTGATATTCTTTCCCTTGGTAATTTCCTTTAACACCTTCTCCGGAAATAACACTTGTATCATCGAAGTTAAAAGGTTTAATATCTTGGGATTCAACAAAACTCACAATTGACTGCGCAATTGGGTGACTTGAACCCGATTCAATACCGGCAAGTAGTCCAAGAAATTCTTCGTTTGATAGAGCCCCATCGATAATCTCTGTATCTAAAACATTAAATTCACCCGTTGTTAATGTTCCGGTTTTATCTAAAACTATATAATCTGCTTTGCTCGTTAGTTCATACACTTCGCGGTCTTTAATTAATAAACCACGATTAGCTCCTAAACTCGTTGAACGAGACACAACTAATGGAATTGCTAAACCTAATGCGTGCGGACAGGCAATAACTAATGTCGTTACGGTATAAGTAATTGCTGTTTGTAAATCCGCAATAAATAACCAAGCGAAGAATGCGATGATTGCCGCACCTAGCGCAATATAAAATAGATAAGAGGCAATTTTACTTGCCATATCCTCAGCTCTAGAAGGTTGCCCTTGAGCTTGTGTTACTAAATGTTGAACTTGTTGAATAAATGAAGATTCTCCAACTTCCGTCACTTCAATTAACAATTGATTGCTTCCGTTAGTCGAACCACCAATCACTTCGTCCCCTTGTGAACGTAATACAGGTTTTGATTCACCTGTTAAAAGTGCTTCATTCACCCGTGATTCACCGCGCTGAATCACTCCGTCCGCAGGAATATTTTCCCCTGCTTGAACGCGGATAATGTCCCCGATTTCTAACTCGCTAATTGGTTTGGTGATAGCTTCGTCATTTTCATCCATCAACGTCGCTTCCTTAGGAAGTAACTCGGCCAATGACTGTCTCGCATCACTCGCATTACCAAGCGCCTTCATCTCTAACCAATGGCCAAGTAACATAATTAAAATCAGCGAAGCAAATTCAAAGAAAAAGTCCATGATGTGAGCTCCAGTTACATAACGCGAAATGACAGCATAAACACTATATAAATAGGAAACGCCAACCCCCATAGAAACAAGCGCCATCATCCCAGGCTCTTTTTGTTTAAACTCATGGAGCGCACCCTGGAAGAAAGGCTTTCCTCCGTAAAATAATAGTATAGTTGATAAAATTACAACTACGATGTCAGAATATGGAAATTCTATTAACCCAGTCTCAGTTAATCCCATCAGAGGCGACATTAGCATAATTAAAAGACCAATAGGTAATGACTTAAAGAAAATTTCCTTAAAATTTCCATGGTGGTGGTGATGATGTCCGCCACTATGGTCGTGATGTTCGTGCTCGTGATGTTCGTGGTTATGGTGTTCATGACTAGTATGCTCATGATGATTGTGCTCGTGATGAGAATGTCCATGATCCGAGTGCTCATTAGAATAGTTGTTTTTCATAAAAGTACCTCCTTGTGTGTGATAAGTTTACATCTGTAAACCTTGTGTCTTTATTATACCTTTTTGTAATTAAACAATCAAGAAAAACACTGAGCCGTAAGATTCATCTGAGACGATAATTATGATATAGTTGAAATTAATCTAATCTATTTGTTATTATGGTAAAATAGACAAAACGATATAAAGAAGGGGATCATTATGAAAAAAATAGCTGTCATTTTTGCGCCTGGTTTTGAGGAAATTGAAGCATTGACACCCGTGGATGTTTTTCGTCGAGCAGAATTAGAAGTTGACATGATTGGTTTTTCACAAGAGGTTATGGGCGGTCATGATATCACCGTAAAAACGAATATAACAATCGAAGAAGCGGACTTTTCAAAGTATGATTTAATCGTGATTCCTGGTGGGCTCCCCGGGGCTACTAATTTAAGAGATAATGATTTAGTTATTAAAGGGCTGAAAGAGGTTGCTAATACTGGTAAAAAAACAGCGGCGATTTGTGCAGGACCCATTGTTCTTGAAAAGGCAGGGCTATTAGAAAGTAAACAATTTACGAATTTCCCTGGCTTTGAAGAGGAAATAACAAATGGTACACATCACCCAGATGGTATTGTAGTAGTTGATGGAGATGTGGTTACGAGTCGTGGTCCAGCGACTGCTTTAGAATTCTCTTATCAATTATTAGATGAATTGGGTGTGGATTCAGCTGAGATCCGTGAAGGAATGCAATATAATAAATTAGTTGAACATATAAAACAAAATACAATATAAACAGCATTGGATGGGTGATTATGGAATTACAAACAGTTAAAGATTGGCGACGTATCGTCATTAAAATAGGTACTAATTCAATAATGAAAGATGTAGCACAAGTAGACTTTAAAAAGTTAGACCGTCTGGCTTTTGTATGCAGCACATTAGTTTCTGAAGGTTATGAAGTTAGTATTGTCAGTTCAGGATCTGTAGGGGTCGGAGCAAGTATTATGGGAATTGATGTCTACCCCACAGATATTAATGAACAACAAGCATTATCATCCATCGGTCAAAGTGCTTTGATGGGACATTATAGTCGCTTCTTTAATTATTATAATCGAAATGTAGCACAAATCTTGTTAACAAAAGATGTTTTTGATTTTGGAAAATCATATGGAAATTTCAAAAATACAATTTTTAATTTGATTGCACGTGGTGTTGTTCCAATTATGAATGAAAATGACGCTGTTTCTCTTGAAGAGTTAGAGCATGTTACTAAATTTGGAGAAAATGACACTTTAGCTGCGATTGTAGCAGAAAGTATCGATGCTGACTTATTGATTATTTTGTCAGATGTTGATGGCTTTTATGATAGCAATCCTAAAAACAATCCAGATGCCAAACGTTTATCTCAAGTTACTGAGATTAATGATGACGTTCGTTCGATGGCAACAGGTGTTGGATCTGAATTTGCTAAAGGCGGTATGGCAACAAAAATTAATGCTGCTGAGCGAATGATTAATAACGATGCCAGCATGGTTATTGCAGATAGTGAGGATCCTGTTGTTATTTTCCAAATTTTAAATGGCTATGACCGCGGCACATTATTTAGTCGTGTTGTTGATAGAAAGGAGCATTTACCAAATGACAAAATTTGATGCAGAATTATTAAAGTTAGGTAAGCAGGCAAAAGTTGCTTCAAAAGAAATGGCTCATTTATCAGCAACTAAGAAAAATGAAGCGCTAAATGTGATTGCGGATGCAATCGAGTCAAAAGAAGCAGAGATTTTAGAAGCTAACCAAAAGGATTTACAAAAAGCGAAAGAAGTCGACATGGAGTTGCCATTACAAGAACGATTAACACTTAACCCAAGTCGTATTAAAGGGATGGCAAATGGCTTGCGTAAAATGGCACGTTTGGAAGATCCTTTAAATAAGGTAGACCGTGAATGGATTTCTGATGATGGATTACGAATAACGCAACGCCGTGTTCCTTTAGGGGTCATTGGGATTATTTATGAATCACGTCCCAATGTAACGATTGATGCCAGCGGTCTCTGTCTTAAAGCAGGGAATGCTGTTATTTTAAGAGGCAGCCGTAGTGCGATGAATAGTAATATCGCATTGGTTCAAATTGTTCAAGACGCTTTAACAAGTCTAGGTTTAAATCCACATAGTGTTCAGTTATTGACTAATCCGTCATATGAAGTGGCTGGACAATTTATGCGTCTAAATGATTATGTTGATTGTTTAATTCCGCGCGGAGGACAAGGTTTAATTAACCGCGTTGTTGCTCAAGCAACGGTTCCAGTAATTGAAACAGGAGCTGGTAATACACATCTTTATATTGAAAAGAATGCAGACTTAGAAAAAGCAGCGGCCATTCTTCATAATGGAAAAACGCAACGTAACTCGGTCTGTAATGCGTTAGAAAACTTGTTAGTTGATCAAGAATTAGTTTCACAATTACCTCAAATTTTACAACCACTTATTGATTCGGGTGTAGAAATTCGTGGGGATGAGCGTGTCGTGGAGCAAATCGAAGGAGCGTTATTAGCAACAGACGAAGACTTCGAAACAGAGTTCTTAGCTGATATTATTGCGGTTAAATTAGTGGATAACTATCAAGAAGCAGTCGATCATATTAGTGGTTATTCGACCCATCATTCCGACGCGATTGTAACAGAAAACTATACTGTTGCTCAAAATTTCTTGAACGATATTGATTCAGCGGTAGTATATGTTAATGCCTCAACACGCTTTACAGATGGTGAAATGTTTGGATTTGGTGGAGAAATGGGGATAAGTACTCAAAAACTTCATGCTCGAGGACCGATGGGTCTAGAAGCATTAACCAGTTACAAATATACAGTACAAGGCGATGGCCAAATAAGAGAATAAGAAAAAGCCGACAAAAATGTCGGCTTTTTGCTTTATTATGCTTCATAAATAGTATTCATAATTTGTTGAATATATGTATATGTATCAGCGTCTGGGAAAGGGTCAGCGTTGACGATATACTTACCTGTAATCGGAGTTAGATCAAAGGACGTAACAATGATTTCATAAGGCGAGTCTTCGCTAATAACTGAGTCATATGAGCCATTTTCAATCGTGTCGATTGTTAAAGCATCTTCGAAATACCCTTTTAGGTTTTCGGCAATCAGTCTCGCGTGTTCGTAACTGAGGTCACTGATGACAACAACTTTAATCGGTGTTTTTTCGACATGAAGTTGATTGATTAGATTAGGCCAGTGAGTTACAGAGTAGAAAACTAATTGGTTTAAAGTAGCTTCGGAAATATTCGTGTTTTTTTTTACAGCAAATTGATAGAAAATTTGCGTTAGCCCTTTATATAATTCGGGATATGTTTGTTCAATTTTTTCAACGAAAGTATTTGCGCGAATTGCTTTAGTCGACTGATATACCAGCGCTACGGTTTCGTTATTGAAGACATTGAGTAATCCGTGAATAAAGCGATCAATATTTGAAATATCAATATTTAATGATGTGCTTAGTGATAAGAATGATTCAGTTAAACTTTGATGGTCTTGAGAACTATCAACAGCATCAGCATCGACGGCGGTTATTAATACGGGATAGAAAATGTCATATAATGTGCCTTGGTCGATATTTTGGTGAATAATACTGCTGAAATAACTCGCATATGGACTCTCGTCTAAATAAGGATGTATACGAGAAATGGTCGTTGAAACTTCTTTTGTTAAGTATTGAGGTGAAAGATATTGGCGTTTTTGATATCTAACAATACTTATTGCGACCATAAATTTTAATTGGTGTAATTGTGCCGGTGCTACCGATAATTGCAATACATCACAAATTAATTGAATCACCTTATGAATAGCTGATTCATCTAAGTCGTCAAATGGCCAAGATAAAGGATGGTAGCGCGTATTAAAGAATAGAGTGAAGAAATTACGGATTTGACGTTCTTCACCAACGATTTTTAAGGGCTTAGTTGTTAATTCTAAACCAAAATTCTCCTGCAAAGTATCATTGAGATCAGGAATAAAGCGGTAAACAGTAGAGCGGCTAGTTAAAATTTGATCCGCTAAATCTTCAAGTTCCAAAAATGGATTAAAGAATAAAGCTTCGATAAATTGTAAAGGCACCGTTTCTTTTAAAAAGTAACGTCTGAATGTTTCTAAATTCGCATCTTGACGAAATTCAGCACGTACGGTCTGTTTATTTTCTGAAATCTTTATATAATCATTGAATGTTGTGGCAATTGTTGTAATATCCTCACGGATACTATAAACAGATGCGTCAACAGCTTTTGCGATGTCATTGAAATGATGCCAGCTTGCATCATGATATAATATTTGAATGATATCTAATTGTCTCTGATGGGCTTTTTTCATAGTGAACAAGCTCGTCACCTCTTTAGTTATTGTTTCTATTAGTATAACAAATTTTTGGGATAATAAGAAATAATGAAACCAGATAATCTACAATCATACACATTATTTTTAAAAAGTGGTATTTATATCCATTTATTGTTTGAGAAATTGAAAGGAATTGACATTTTATTACTGTGAACAGTGTCATTGTCCCTCTCGAGAAGTAGATATTTAAGATGTTTAAGGATTGTAATAAAAGGTCACAATTTTGTTTGTGTTTAAAAACGCATAGAACCATTTGTTAACACCATGGTTTTATGCGCTTTTTGTTCTCTATTTCTGTGTATCTCACAAGATATAACATTCGACAAACGGTATATTGATAAGGATTGAAATGTAATCGTTTTGTGTCAAGTAACATAACGTTCATAGATAAAAAGAAATGACTGTGATGAAATACAACTTGATTTTGTATAATTGCAACAGTATAATAGTTACATTGTAATTTTATGGAACATAATAATTAGATGTGTAACATTATATAACAAACAACAAAGATGATGAAGTGTGAATTGATGAGTTCAGTAGTAGTAAAAGATTTAAAGAAAAGTTTTGGTAAAAATGAAGTCTTAAAAGGGATCGATTTGACCGTTAATTCGGGAGAAGTGGTGTGTATTATCGGTCCATCAGGATCAGGAAAATCGACATTACTTCGTTGTTTAAACCGTCTTGAAGAAATTAACGGCGGGAATATTATCATAAATGACCATGATATCACTAGTACAGATGTCGATATAAATAAAGTGCGTGAAAATATTGGTATGGTATTTCAACATTTCAACTTGTTTCCACATCTAAGCGTTTTAGAAAATATTACTTTAGCACCAACACTGTTAAATAAATACACCCAAGAAGAAGCTCATGTTAAAGCCTTCGAATTATTATCCCAAGTTGGCTTATCGGATAAAGCAGATGCGTATCCTAACTCACTATCGGGTGGACAAAAACAACGTGTAGCTATCGCCCGTGCTTTGGCAATGAACCCTAACATTATGTTGTTCGATGAACCGATAAGTGCACTTGACCCAGAAATGGTTGGGGATGTGTTAAATGTTATGAAGGAATTAGCTTCCCTAGGAATGACGATGATCGTTGTTACACATGAAATGGGCTTTGCTCGTGGAATGGGAGACCGTGTTATTTTCATGGATGGTGGGTATATTGTGGAAGAAGGCGACCCGAAACAAATTTTTACAGCCCCACAAAATGCTCGAACAAAAGACTTTTTAGATAAAGTATTATAATTAAATATAGATGGAGAAAAACGATGATGATGAAAGATAAATTTAGATTGACATCAATATTGACTGTTTTAATGATGGTTGTTGGTGTATTATTACCATTTGCAGAACTGTCAGCACAAGATCAAACAGACAAAACATATGTCTTTGCGACAGATACAACATTTGCCCCATTCGAGTTCCAAGATGCCGAAGGTAATTTTGTCGGTATTGATATGGACTTATTAGATGCTATTGCAAAGGACCAAGGGTTCGATTATGAGATGCGACCATTAGGATTTAATGCAGCAGTTCAAGCATTGGAAAGTGGACAAGTAGACGCTGTTATTGCAGGGATGTCAATTACTGATGAACGTAAACAAGTTTTCGATTTCTCTGATGCTTACTTTAGTGCAGGAGTACAATTTGCTGTTTTAGAAAATTCAGAAATCGCTGACTTAGAAGGATTATCAGGTAATACTGTCGCTGTTAAGACAGGGACAAGTGGAGCGGATACAGCAAATAGCTTAAAAGAAGAATATAATTTTGATGTCACTCAATTTGAAGATTCAGTAAATATGTATGAGGATCTTCAAGTCGGCAATGCTCAAGCAGTGATTGAGGATTATCCAGTTATGGCCTATGCAGCTCAAACAGGCGGCATCGATTTACGTTTTATTGGCGAACAAATGGCTGTTTCAGATTTTGGGGTAGCCGTTCAAAAAGGTCAAAATGCTGAATTAATTACAATGTTTAATGATGGCCTAAACAATATCAGACTTTCTGGTGAGTATGATGAGATTGTAAGTAATTATCTTGGTGAAGACTCAGGGGCTAGTGCCACGACAGGTGTTATTTCTTTAATTCAAGAAAATGGAACAACACTATTAAGCGGATTATGGACAACCATTTGGATTTCTGTGGTTTCTATCGTTATCGCAATGATTCTAGGTATTACTTTAGGCTTACTACGTACGAGTGATAATCGATTATTAGAAGGACTCGCGCAAATTTATATCGATATTATGCGTGGTGTACCTATGATAGTATTGGCTTTTTTCGTTTATTTTGGCATACCACAAATAACCGGACTACAATTTTCTGCCGTTATTGCAGGGATTATTACTTTGAGTTTAAATGCCGCAGCTTATATCGCTGAAATCGTTCGTGGTGGAATTCAAGCGGTAAATACAGGGCAATCAGAAGCTTCACGCAGTTTAGGTTTATCAAGAAGCCAAACGATGCGTCATATTATTTTACCACAAGCTTTTAAAATAATGATTCCATCATTTATTAATCAATTTGTGATTACAATGAAAGATACTTCCATTCTTTCGGTCATTGGATTGGTTGAGTTAACCCAAACAGGTCGGATTATTATCGCACGAACTTACCAATCAGGGGCGATGTGGCTAATCGTTGGGGTAATGTATATCTTGATTATTACACTTCTAACACGTTTGTCTGGTAATATTGAGAAAAAATATATTTATTAAAATAACTTTTTAAAAATACTTTAACAACCAGATTCTCAACAGGTTTCTGGTTGTTTTTTATTAAGTTACCTTTTTGAGAAATGAAAAAATTGCCGAAATTGACAGTACAATAAAATCCGGAGTAAGGGGTATCATTTTATGTAACCGTATACATTTGTTATAATTAAATAACAAAGTATAAGGAAGGTGTAAGTATGAAAAAATTAAATCATTTCCCAAGCCAAGAATTAGAAAGAGAGTTTTCAGTTATACTTAGTCTTACTGTACCTTTGGACGCAGAGAATACATCCTCTGACAAAGGGACACTCAAGTTAAAAAATGCGGTGGAAGATGCCCGAAAAAGGGTCCAAGAATTAACGGATTCTTCGTTAGCCTCTGCATTAGAAACGCAGTTAGATACTATTTATCAACATGAACGTGAGTTAGTATCACATCGTGGAGGATTAGCTATATATGTTTCAACGGATGAAGTTTATTACTATCATTTAGGTTTACCAACCCCCTCAAATGTTGTTTTGGGAGCATACCCTAATGTTCACCCACTTATTGAGGCATTCCAATTTACCAGTGACTTCCATGTGTTAGTTTTAAATGGTGAGAACTTTGAAATTTACCGAGGTAATTCGTCAGGTATTGATAAGATTGAAATAGAAGACGAAGATGCACCAACGACACTTGAAAATGCCTTAGGTGATGAGCTTGATGGCGGTGAATTAAATCACGGTACATTTGGTGGCCCTCGAGGATCAAGTGGAGGTCAATCATTCCATGGACATAATGAAACAAGCCAGGAAAAAGAAATTGACCGCAGGAATTATTTCCGCCAAGTAAGTCGTTATGTAAATGACCACTATTCTAAAGAAGAAAACTTACCGTTAATTGTTTATGCATTAACAGAAAACGCGTCTTTATTTAGAGAATTGACAAATAATAAATATTTAAGTGACTACCAAATTGAAAAAAGTGGTTCAGGTATTAGTAAGCAAGAAATTGAATCAGAAGTGCTTGAGTTATTAATGAAAATAAGACAAGATGAACAATCTGCTTTAGTTAAACGATTCAGAGAAACGTCACCTGAATTCAGAATCGAAAATATTAAAGAAGATTTAGCAGTTTCTGCAATTCAAGGTCGTATCGAAGAATTAGCAATCAAAAAAGGGTATCAAACCAAAGGTCGCATCAGTGAGTCAGGTCAAGTAGATGAGACGGCGGATGTTGACTTTGTAGAAGAATTGATTTACAAAACGCTACAATCCAAAGGGCAAGTTGAAATAATCTCGGACGATTTAATGCCAGAAGAATTCAATATAGTAGCGAGACTCAGATATTAAACCTCATTTTAAAAGTGTTAAAAATTAAATGAATAAACGCATAAACTCATTAACTCATTGGGTTTATGCGTTTTTCTTTATATTTATCTTTCTATAAAAATTTGGTACAATAAAGTTTAACAATACCAGATTTAAAACAAGGAAAGGGTCTTGAATAATGCAAAAATACCATTTAATAGGATTAAGAAACGAAGCGCAGATGCGACGCATCCATAGCAGATTCAGTGATATATTAGGAAACTCTGAAAGTATTGCATTCGACCTTGAACACGCTACGATTCAATTACCGCCATCGATTAAACCATATACCATCTCATTAATCAGTTCCTTTGAACAGGTAACGATTATACCAGAGGCACTTTTTCATGAAATGGAAGATAACCACCATGATAATCATGAACATCATGATCATGGCCACCATCATCATCACGAACATGCATTGGGAGAAGGGACAAAAGCGCAACGCAATATGTTAATTGTCTTCTTCCTTAATCTCTTTTTCTCATTTGGAGAAATTGTATTTGGTTTACTATTCAACAGTCAGGCACTTATTTCCGATGCAGTACATGATTTCGGAGATGCATTATCAATTGGATTAGCCTACTTTTTTGAGAAAGTATCGAACCGAGGGTCAGACGAACAATTTTCATTTGGCTACCGCCGCTTTTCGTTACTTGGTGCTTTCGTTACGAGTATTGTCCTCATTGTAGGAGCAGTAATGATTATTATCTCATCCATCCCTGTTGTATTAAATCCGCAACCAATTAATCATCAAGGTGTTTTCTGGGTAGCAATCGCTGCGATTCTAATCAATGGTGTATCAGTTTGGTTAATGAGTCGTGGACAGTCAGCGAATGAAAAGATTTTAAACATTCACCTTTTAGAAGATCTTGTTGGTTGGGTAGCAGTGCTGGCAATGAGTATTGTCCTGAATTTCACCGATTGGTATATTTTAGACCCAATATTATCAATTATTATTGCTATTTGGATTTTACGAATGACACTACCTGAGTTTGTTCGAATCAGTAAGTTATTTCTACAAGCTGTACCCGATCAAGTTAATGTTCAATCATTACGTGAACGTATTTTAGAATTAAATCATGTTCAAGAAATTTCGCATTTTCATATTTGGTCTACAGATGGTCAACAACATATGATGTCGATGACTGTTACAACGGATATTGAATCAAATATTGAACAAGAAGAAATTAAGCAAAATATTAGAAGAGTAGTGTTAGAATATGACATTTCGCATATTACTATCGAAATATTATTCGATCCAGAAAGATTAATTAATGAATCGATTCAGTGTGGTGGATAAATGAATTAGGATGACACAATAAAAAGCGGCTCATTTTCTCGGTTGAGATGATGAGCCGCTTTTTGGTAATGCTGATAAAATTCCGAATAGTTATTCTTTGTTAGCTAATCTTTCTGATTTAAGTAAGTTGTATGATTGACGGATACGGCCCATGATACCTTTGTCAGAATAAGTTAAAACATTACTCTTATAAAAAACTGTGGCGAATCTGAAGCATAGAAGAGCAAAAACAAAGGCAACCACTAAAGAGATAATTAATTGCGTTTGTGTCACGCTATCTGCAGCAATTCTAAATGGCATAATAAAAGGTGTCCAAAAAGGAATATAGGACGTGATTTTAACTACGCTATTATAAGGACTGTTTAAGGCAAACATTCCAATATATAAACCGATGACCATGGTTAATGTCATTGGTGTATTTAGTTTTTGAGCATCTTCACTTTTAGTAGCCAATGAAGCAAAGAAACCAGTTAAAGCTAAATAGATTAATAAACCAGCTACTGCAAAGGCTAAAGTCCAAGCAATCATTGGTAACTGGTCTTGAACTAATGAACCTATATTGATACCGAACTGATCGAGCATGCTTAAATCTATCCAATTGAATTGATTATTCAATAAAATAGCGATTAAAATTAGAATGGCATAAATAGATACATGTGTTAATAACATCATGAGAATGCCTAAAATCTTTCCATAGAAATGACTGCTTGCCGACATGCTAGAAAGTATAATTTCCATCACACGAGTCCCTTTTTCTTTTGCTAATTCCTCAGCAATGATTTGGATATAAAAAATCATAACCATAAATAACATGAATACAATACCGTAGGCGATAGCTGTTTTGATGATGCGTCCCGTTATATCCGTTGATTCGGAAGCTATTTCTCCACTATCAGAAATGGTGACATTATTTCTTTGGAAAGTAACATTATTTAATAGTAAATCTTGAATGGCCCCCGCATCAATGCCCATTTCAGCGGCGGATTTTGATTGCCGTAGCATATTCAATGCATTTTCTTCTGATGTTAAATCAAGGTCATCATTAGTAGTCGGCACATAGATTTCCGCTTCAATACTAGCATTCTCCAGTTCGACGGTAGCATAACCATCGATAACTTGATTTCTTAAAGCTTCCTGTGCTTGATTGAGGTTAGTAGTATATTCTAAGGAATTATTTGTATCCGTTGCTCTGAGTGTCTCAACTACCTCACTAGAGTCTGTTACGATCATAATATTATTGTTTGATGTACCTTGAGAAGTGGCAGTAAAATAACCAATCACAAGGATGATGCCGATAAAAAGTATCGGTGCCAATACGAGTGTTACAAATCCTGCTGATTTAACTTGTTTTTTATAAATATGTTTAGCGATAATCCACATTTTATTCAAGGGATTCACCTGCTTTCAATTTGAAAATCTCGTCGAGGGTAGGAGGTGTTTGATTGAAATTAGAAATATACTTACCTTGTGTAATTGTATTGAATAAAGGAGGGCCGTAAGCTTCGTCCTCTAACACAAATTTAAATTGGTTTAAATCCTCTTGATGAACGCTTTTAACGCCATCTAACTGGCTGAGCGACTCCGTAGTCCACTGATCAGTTTCAATATATAAATGAATACGACCGAAAGTATTTCGGACCTCTTGAACCGGACCGGAAAGTACCGGTTCTCCATTATGAATCATTAACATCGTGTCACAAATTTCTTCGACATTGGCCATATTATGACTGGAAAAGATGATACAAGAACCATTTTCTTTTAAATGAAGAATTCCTTGTTTCAATAAATCTGCATTTACTGGATCAAGTCCACTAAAAGGTTCATCAAGAATGATTAATTGTGGTTCATGGATGAGAGTTGATATTACTTGAACTTTTTGTTGATTTCCTTTTGACAATGTATTCACTTTATCTTTTCTGGAACCCTTAACATTAAATCGTTTCATCCATTCATCAATTTTGTCTAAAGTCACTTTAGGGTCAAGTCCTCTCAATTCACTAAATAAGAGAATTTGACTTTCAACCGTCATATCTTCATAAAGACCGCGTTCTTCAGGTAAATAGCCAATTGAATTTTCTAAATTACGTCCAATTTCTTGGTTGTTCCATAGTACTTGGCCATTGCCTTCTGGGGTAAGAAAATCTAAAATGAGACGGAAAAGTGTTGTTTTACCTGAGCCGTTTTGTCCAATAATCCCTAAAATAGAACCTTTTTCGACTTTAAAGGAAATATCGTTAACAGCTACGTTCTTTCCAAATGTTTTTCTTAAATTTTGCACTTCTAACATGACATAACCTCCTTTGATTTTATTATAACAAAAGGTATCCAGTGGATTGAAGTCATACGATTATCTAACATACTTTTAAAAATAAAAAAATTGAAACAGCTTACAAAAGAATGCTGGTGAAAAAGTAGAATATAGCTTGATATACAAGCAAAATAGCTTGTTAAAAAAAACAAATTAACATACAATGAAGTGAGGGAGTGAACCAATTGAAAAGTAAATTAATAGAAACAATCGAATTTAAAACAATGGATTTGAATCCAGAATTATTTATTATTGAAGTGCCATCATGGGGTGCAGTTACTCAGCCGTTAAAAGAGTATGCTTTAGCACAATATCAAAGACAAAGTGGTCAAGTCGTTAAAGAATTAACGGATGATATTTTACAACAAGTTGAAGATATTCCAGTAGATACGGTAACTGACTTCGAAATGATGGGGATTGAAGTCTATAAAAATAGCCAAGCACAACACCATTTTTATAATCAAATTTTGCCAGCGATTTTAAGTGAATATAGCTTAAAATCAGATGTAACTATTGATGAAGAAGAGTTAGAAGAATATATCGAAGATTATATGGAAAAGGTAGAAGGCTACGCGGCATCATATGAGATGAATTTATCTGATTATGGTGAGAAAGTTATGGGCATTGAAGGCGATGCTGAAGCAGAGTTCCATAAAAGAGCCAAAGAGGATTTTGTTTTCAAAATTATTGCGGTTGATCACTTTAAAGAAATAGGTGGTTCAACGGGCGAATTAGCATATGAAGAATTTATTCAACAAAATGTTTTACAAAACCAGGCAGATCCGATTGAATTAAAATCGAGATTGCCTTATGATGTCTTTAAAATAATGATGCCAGAAATGCATTTATCTCAAGAAATTTATGATTATTACTTCCCACAAATTAAATTTGAGATTAATCCTGAAGCACCATTACAATTTAATCAATAATAACAAGGAGGGATAATTTGAAGAAGTTTAATTCTAAAATTTGGCTAGCGGTTTTAGGTGTAGCCGTAGCTGTTGTTTTAATCGTCTTTGGAATCAATTATTTCTCAGAAAATCCATTTAAACTAACATCAAGAGAATCACAAGTTATTTCGGTAGCACCACGTAATGTTAATTTACTACCTGAGGAAACTATTTTAGTTGATTCAATGGTGAATGACTATGTTGAAATTGGAGTGTCAAATCGTTCAGAAGAACCTATGTTAACGCAAATATCTGCGAATGATTATGAAGTGAATGAAGATAGTCCAGTGCTTGATATGGAGGTTATGCCATGGTTTTATGGAAGCCCTAATGTCGAGCCGGTAGCTCAATACTCGAATGCGCGCAAGGCTACTTTAGTCCGTGAAGAGTCTGTTAATGGTTTTTCTTGGCGAGAAGTCTCTGGTGACGTTTTATTATATCAGTATGATGAGCTTTATACAGGATTCCATTCAACCTTATTTGATGGCTGGTATTACTTCATTGATGGTGTGATGCAAGATTTTCATATACCAAATTTAGAGACAAATCGTATGCTCTTAAACCGTAAAATTATTAATGACTTAGTACCTGTCGTACGTCCAAATCTGGTATTTGTTGAGCCGTTAGGGAATTTTTCTCAGTTACTAGAAGTTAAACCAGTATCTTATCCAATTTTATATAAAAACACTGAAAACTTAATATTAACTTCACCACCAGGAACAAGAGGTTCAAGACTACTAACAACGACCGCAGACTTTGAAGATATTCCTATGGAAGTAGTTGAAGAAGCGACTACTTTTGATGGTGAGTGGCTACATGTTTATATTGGTTATGATGAGCTAGGGTGGATTAAGAAAGATGACACCGGTACAGACTATGTGTCTACTTATTATAGTGAACGTGAACTACTAGATACTATTGAAGCAGTTTTAGCAGAAGAATTAAGTTATATTAATGCTCGAGTGGGGGCTTCATTTGTTAATAATGAAACAATGAGTCAAATATCAGTGAATAACCAAGTATTCTTCCCGGCAAGTACACAAAAAATCTATGTCCTTGGAGAACTATATCATCAGTATTCTACAGGAGAATTAGATCCGTATGAATCAACAATGACTTTATATAATTCTGATAAAGTGCCTGGAGCAGGAATTATTGCAGGTTACCCTGAAGGTACAGTATTTACATTGGATGAGTTAGTGAATTTAGTTGTTGTTTATAGTGATAATACAGCAGCAAACTTACTTATTGATGCGGTTGGAGGTAGTGAAACAATTAATCCTCACGTCCATCAACTTGGATTATATGATACTTATGTAAATGGTAAGTATTACCATGATGCTTACTTTACGACCACGCCAGAAGATGCGGCGCGTTATTTTGCTTTACTCTATAATAATCAATTAAATGGTGAACCATATGACGAGATGCTGATCAACAAATTCTATATGAATTCCCATACTTTCTTGAGAAGTTATTTATGGGGGGCTAATGGTTGGAATAAATCAGGATTAGGTGGAACAGAACAAAATGATGTAGCGACCTTTGTTACAGATTATGGGTCTTACTCTATCGCGGTTTACACAGCGGAACCATGGAATTATGATGCTATTGGTAATCAAGTTGGTAGTTTGTCTGCTAGAGTTTATGATGTCTTTAATGAAATTCGTTCTCAACTTTGGATAACGGTTGATGAAACAGAAGTAACGGATGATGCTCAAGAAGTAAGTTATGAAGAAACTTATACTGAAGAGACATCTAGTTACGATGAATGGTAAAAAAGAAGCCTTGAACGGTTATCGTTCAAGGCTTTTTGTTATTTACTTAAGTCTATACCTTCTGAGGTTAAATTTTCAGGAAGGGTGATTTCTAGATTTTCAGCGGTATTACCATTATAGACAAATAGATAATCATCCATAAATTTGACCGGTAAAGTAGCTGGATCAGCACCTTCTAAAATTTGGATACCGTACTCAGCATTTTGAATACCGATATCTTTTTGTGATAATACTAAACCAGCCAATGCGCCTTGTTCAACCATCTCTTCTACAGTTGTAATGATTGGTACACCGGCATTATCAGCTACTTCTGCTAAAGTATTAAAAGCAGAAGCGATTGTATTATCATTTCCGGCAAAGATAACATCAACATCTCCCACAAGGGACTGTGCGACCATTTGCATATCATTCGTACTAGAAATACCTTGGCTAACGAATTCGAAACCCATTTCCTTTGCTGTAGCTTCTGCTTGTTCAACTTCAGCAACAGAGTTATCTTCTGAAGTAGTATAAATCATACCAATCGTTTTAGCTTCAGGATTAAATTGTTGGATTAATTCGAATTGGACATTATGTGGTGTCATATGAGAAACCCCAGTCATATTTCCGCCAGGTTCTTCATAAGTAGCTACTAGACCAGCATCTTCAGGGTCGCGTACACCGGTTAATACAACCGGAATGTCTTCAGTGGTATTTTGGAAAGCTTGTGCCACCGGTGTAGAAATTGCGAAGATAATATCAGGCTCTTGGCTTACTACTTCTTCTGTCACCATGCCCAGCATATTTATGTCACCTTCGACATTATGATATAAAACATCCATATTTTCTCCTTCGACATATCCACCAGCTTCTAAACCTTCATAAACACCGTCTTTAATCAAATCAAGTGAAGGATGACTCATCATGGTGACGATTGCGACTGTGATGTCATCTTGGGCTTTAGCTGAATTGATAGGGAATAGGGTTAATAGGGTTACCAGTAAACTCATTACTTTAATTAATTTTTTCATTGATTTTTCCTTTCAAATAAAAATGGACCGCAGCATACATTTTATGCACCGGTCCATAAAAAATACCGCATAAAATGTTTTCACATCTATGCGGTAAACTTGTAAGCCACATAGATACAGTTCAGTTAATGATAAACTGGGCTGTATCCTTGTATTTGATCCAAGTCTACAACCTAACTATGCCAGCCTTGCCAGCTATTCATTTGTAAGTGATTGAATTGAATCATTTTTAGTGGCTCCTTTCTTTTGATGAGTTTATTGTATTAGAAATGAATTAGAAAATCAACTGTTTAGTGATAAAAAACAAATTAATTATAATGATTCGACATATTTTTTAACATCAGGTCCTAGTAACACTTGATCATCAAATAGTAGAATTGGTCGTTTCATTAACATACCGTCAGTTTGGAGTAATTCATATTGTTCTTCATCTGACATATTATTGATTTTATCTTTTAAATTCAACTCACGGTATAAGAGTCCGCTAGTATTAAAGAAGCGTTTTAAGGGCAATTTAGATTGAATATGCCATTCTTTTATCTCATCTTTTTGGGGGTTATTTTCTTTAATGTCTCGTTTATCAAATTTCAGTCCCTTTTCCTTCATTGTTTTCTCAATTCCCTTACAAGTTGAACATTTACTATAACAAATGAATATCATTATTTTTCACCGCCTTGTATAATAATTTACAATATTAATTATACAGAAATTTAAGGCGGGGAGCGCAAATAGTTACTTGGAAACGATTCCCTGTGTTAGAATAGATGAATAGAACAATTAGAGGAGTGTAAGTATGAGCCAAACAGAATTACAACAACGTGATAAAATGAACCCAGATTATCAATGGGATTTAACAACTTTTTTTGCTTCTGACGAAGCACATGAGGCAGCGTTCAAAGAAGCTGCCGAAGAAATTAAAGGATTAGCTAATTATCAAGGAACTTTAGGTGAGAGCTCGAATCAATTATTAAAAGCACTTGAAAACATTTTAGCGGTTGCTCGAAAAGTAAGTAACGTTTATGGATATGCGCATTTAAAAAATGACCAAGATCAATCTAATGATACTTATCAAACAATGGAAGCGCGTAGTTTACAATTATACTCGCAGTTTGGACAGACAATTGCTTTCTTTGAACCTGAATTAATGGCGATTGAACCAGAGAAATTAGAACAATATATTAATGACAATGAAGAATTGTCCTTTTACAAACAATATATCGAAGATATGGTTCGTGGACGTGACCATGTTCTTACAGCGGAAGAAGAAGGTTTAATCGCACAAGCTTCTGAAATCTTTGGTAACCCACAGAAAACATTTAGTTTATTAACAAATGCAGACTTTTCTTTCCCAACAACTAAGAATGAAGAAGGCCAGCAGGTTCCATTAACGGATGGTTCATATATTCGTTTCTTGGAATCAACTGACCGTAGTGTGCGGAAAGAAGCTTTCGAGAAATATTACAGTGTTTATAAGCAGTATGCCAACACAATTGCTTCTACCTTAGGCGGTCAAATGAAAGTTGCTAACTTTAATGCAAAAGTGCATAAGTACGATTCTGCAAGACAAGCTGCTTTAGCAAATAATAATATACCTGAATCAGTATATGATACATTAGTTGAAGCAATTAATGATAATGCTAATTTATTACATGAATATACTGCAATGCGCCGGGATTTATTGGGTGTAGATCAATTAGAATTTTATGATATTTATACTCCGCTATTAGGAGAAGCTCCTCTATCTTTTACTTATGATGAATCGAAAGAGATTGTCTTAAAAGCATTGGCACCATTAGGTGAAGATTATTTAGAAATTATTGAGAAAGCTTTCGATGAGCGTTGGATTGATGTTTATGAAAATAAAGGTAAACGTGGTGGCGCTTACTCATCAGGGACATATGATAGTAAGCCCTATATTTTAATGAACTGGCAAAATACACTAAATACACTTTACACTCTCGTACATGAATTAGGGCATAGTGTTCATAGTTATTTATCACGTCAAAATCAAGAATATGTTTATAGCGGGTACTCAATCTTTGTTGCTGAAATTGCGTCAACTACAAATGAAAATTTATTGACTAGCTATTTATTGGATACTTATTCAGATAAGAATATCCAACTATACATCATTAATCATTTCTTAGATTCAATTAAATCAACTGTTTATCGTCAAACACAATTTGCAGAATTTGAGCATTTTATGCATGTTCAAGACCAGGAAGGTCAACCATTAACAGCAGAATTCTTAACAAACGCTTACCGTGAACTAAATGCTCGTTATTACGGTAAAGCAATTAATTCAGACTCTGAAATTGCGTATGAGTGGGCACGTATTCCACATTTCTACTTGGGATATTATGTTTATCAATATGCAACTGGATTTGCAGCAGCGACTTATTTTGCTTCAAAAATTTATCAAAGAGACCAAGATGTTACGGACAAGTATTTAACTTTCCTTAAATCTGGTTCGAGTGATTATCCAATCGAGACAATGAAAAAAGCTGGATTAGATATGACGCAACGAGATTATATCGATGCAACATTAGAATTATTCAAAGATCGATTAGCTGAATTTAAATCATTAATTTAAAATAATCTGACTAACTATTTAAAACTAGACTTATTGTACTTTCAATAGGTCTAGTTTTTTACTTCATTAATACTGTAATAACAGTGTTATTAGTTGTTTTTGAAGAGTTTTCCGGTCATTATTGTTACATTTTTGTTACAAAGGGGGCATTTGAGTTACAAACTTACATAGGTTTATTAAGCGTTATTAACAAGACGCCTTCAAGGGTTCACACAGAATAAAAATCTGCTATTATTAATGTCATACAAAACAGAGGGGTTTCTCTGTGAATCAAAAAGGAGATTTATCTTACTTATGAAGAAGACTTTAAAATTAACAGCAGCTGCAGTTATGTCAGCAGCAGCTATGAATTTTATGAATATAACAACATATGCTCAAACAGCTGGAGAGGGAATTTCTAACTGGGCACGTCGCTCACAAGATGAAGTGAATGCACACGTTATGGATATTTTAGAAGACGGATCAATTCGTTATGAAATCCAACCAGGTGATACTTTATCAGCCATTGCTGAAGCATTACAAATGTCTACAGAATTATTAGCAGCATTAAATAACATTGAAAATCCAGATTTAATTCATGCAGGATCAACTTTAGTATTTAACGAAACAGAACAAACAGTCGTTATTGAAAACGAAGGTAGCGAGTCTGTTGAAGTTACAGCTGAAGCAACACCAGCACCTGTAACAGAAGTTGCGGTTGTTGAAGAAGTTGCAGAGTGGGTAACACCAGAAGTTGAAGAAACGGTTGTTGCAACAGAAGAAGTAGCACCAGTTGAAGAAACTGTTGTTGCAGCAGAAGAAGTGGCATCAGTTGAAGATACGATGGTTGCTACAGCAGAAACTGCATCAGTAGAAGTTGTCGAAGAAGTTGGCGAATGGGTTACATTCGAAGAAACAACAGAAGCTGTCGAACCTACAACTGAAGAGGTTGTTTACGAAGAAACTGAAACTGTAGTTGAAGAAACACCGGTTGTTGAAGAGGAAATCGTAGAAGAGCCTGTAATCGAAGAAACTCCTGTTGTTGAAGAGGAAATCGTAGAAGAGCCTGTAGTTGAAGAAACACCTGTTGTTGAAGAGGAAATCGAAGAACAGCCTGTAGTTGAAGAAACACCAATCGTAGAGGAGCCTATAATCGAGGAACCAGTATACGAAGAACCTGTAGTAGAAGAACCAGTATATGAAGAGCCTGTGGTTGAAGAACCAGTTTATGAAGAACCTGCGGTTGATACTTCAATCCCATCTCATTTACAAGAATTAGCTTCATATCCAGAAAATGCTGGGTTATCTACAGCGGCATTAGAAGCTAAATACGAAATTCGTCGCCGTGAGTCAACTCATAACTATGACGTTTATTCAGTATCAGGTAACCACTATGGAGCATACCAAATGCTAGATTCATACTTCACAACTTATGGAGATGGAACTACTTCAGTAAGTAGTCAAGAAGCAGCATCAAATGGCTATGTTTTAGAGCGTTACGGATCTTGGGAAGCTGCTTTAGCAGCACATAATAGCCAAGGTTGGTATTAAAAACATTCAAAAACTACTTTAAAGCGAATGCTTTAGGGTAGTTTTTTTTTTACGTTAAAAAGTGTTAGAATGGTATAGGGAAATTTAATGAAGGAGGGATTTTTTGGACTATCGTATTAATATAATATACACCAGTGATACACATGGCTTTTGGCAAAAACGTCAAGATGACCATGAACACTCTTTATTAAATACCGCGGGAGCCATTAAGAACTTAAAAACTCATTTCAAGGCAATTGGAGAACCTTATATTACGATTGATTTGGGAGATTTTATTCAAGGCTCAAGCTTTGCGACCTATTTAAATCAAGAGAATGGAGATGGGACGGTATTTGCACGTGCCATGAATCACATTGGTTATGATTATCAAATGCTAGGAAATCATGAGTTTAATTTTGGTTTAGATTATCTTAAACCAATTTTGAATAATCTAAAAGCGGAGATATTAACAAATAATATCATTGACATAGATTCAGGAAAACCAGCCTTAGGCGTTCCGTATGCAATTCATGAAATTGATGAATTAAAAGTAGGAATTATTGGTACAACGACGCATTATATCCCGAATTGGGAGCGTGAAGAAAATTATGCTGGATTAACTTTTTTAGATGCTTTCGAAGAAACTAAAAAAGCAGCAGAAATGTTAAGACCTCAGGTCGATATTTTAATCGTAGGGTATCATGGAGGATTTGAAAGCGACATTGATACTGGGACGCCATTAGAAGCTCAAACAGGAGAAAACCAAGCGTACCGCATGTTATCAGAAATTGAAGGGATTGATGTCTTATTAACTGGGCATCAACATCGCTTAATCAATCAAAATTCTAAGCATACAATCACAATGCAGCCAGGATTTGCCGGCGCTTTTATAGGACATGTTAGTTTAGAAATTACGGATAATAAATTAACTGCGATGACGAGTCAATTAATCGATACAAATGACTTTGAAGCAGACAGAAGTTTAATCGAAGTAATGCAACGTGAATTTAGCAATGCATCAAAATGGTTAGGTAATGTTTTAGGTAATGCACCGATCGTAGTTCCTACCGAAGACACTTTTAAAGCACGTATTCAGGGAACGCCATTTATTGAAATGATTAATCAAATTCAGCTTGAAGAAACAGGAGCTGACTTTAGTGCAACTACATTAATTAATGATAATTTTAGCGAATTTACAGGTGAGATTACTCGAGAATCTTTACTAAGCACTTATCCTTACTATAATTTAATCGCTAAAGTAAAAGTGACAGGACAAGAATTGTTTGAAATTATGAATTACAATCTTAAATATGTCACTCAAGATGCTAGAGGGAAAATCATCGTCAACCCTAACTATTTGGACCCTAAACCAAAACATTATAATTGGGATATGTATTCGGGCCTGAAGGCATTTGTTGATATGTATGCTGTAGAAGATAAACGATTAATGGCTTTAGTGGATGAGAGAACGGGTAAGTCGATTGAAAGAGATAAAGAATATACATTAGCTATTTCACAGTACCGAGCAGTTGGGGGCGGTGACTATCATTGGTTTACACATGATAAAATAATCTCTTTCTCAGAAGTAGATATCGCGTCATTAATACCTAATGCTTTAAATTCATTTGATGCTGAAGATTGGCGAAATATTAATACTAATTATTCTCATATAAAATGGATTTAGTTTAGGTAAAAGAGTCACAATTATTTAAAATATAAAAACCGCTCACGTGCAAATTAGTGAGCGGTTTTTGTTTAGTTTGGATTAATGCCTAAAGCAATGCGACCAAAACGTGTAATACGAGTCATGTTCCAAGTAGGCGTCCAAACAATATTAAGATTTAAATCTTTAACAAAGTCTAGATCAGCAAATTTTTCATGGATTTCTTTAAAAATGATGTCTTGGCAATCACAGCCAGGACTGGTAAAGGTCATATCAATATCACAAACTCCTTCGTCATTGAGATGAACCTCATAAATTAAGCCTAAGTTAACAACATCTATGCCAATATCGGGATCAAAGACGGTTGTTAAACGTTCTTCCAACGCTTGAATGTAATTTTTTGCGTGGCCTTTATATTCTACACCTTGGTTTAACATTTGGTTTACTCCTTTGTTCGTACTTATAATAAATTAATACTGTTTTAATTGTATTCTAATCCAAAAGAATGTGATTTTCAACCATTAGAACGATCTAAGTATACGAGATAACGATTACCGTATTTATCAACCTTAACAGAGTGTCCGTAAAATTTTGTTAAATTTTCGGTTGTTAATACACGATTTGTTTCGCCTTGATCAAATATAAGACCGTCTTTTAGTAAAAGAGTGTGATCAAACATCGGAGTAATTTCACTTGCTTGATGGGTGACATAAAGGACTGTTGGCGCATTTTTTTGATTAATCAAATGAGCTACTTGATCTAAAATTTGTTCAGTAGCAAAAATATCTAGTCCATTACAAGGTTCGTCTAAAATTAATAATTCAGGATTAGAAATTAAACTACGCGCAATGAGTACCAATTGTTGTTGGCCTTGGGAACAGGTCAAATATTTCCGTCCTTTTAAATGCGAGATATTCAATTGTTTCATCACTTTATCTACCCGGTCTAATTCTTCTTGACCATAATCTTGATAAATACCAATTGAATTGAAAATACCACTCAAGATAATTCGGTCTGTGGTGTCGAATTGATTGATTTTGGCGTTTAATACAGAGCCTACCCAGCCAATTCTCTTTCTTAAATCGGGAATCTTAGTTTTTCCAAAACGTTCACCCAACACTTCAACGTTACCGGTAGTCGGCCATTGTTGTCCACTAATAATATTAAGTAAGCTTGATTTTCCAGAACCATTTAACCCCATTAAAACCCAATGTTGGCCCTGTTCCACTCGCCAGTTAATGTCGCTCAGTATTTGTTTGGAGTCTCTAACCATGGAAACGTTCGTTAATTTAATCATATCTTCCTCCTAAATGAGATTATCCTAATCATTTTCTAAAAATATCATTGACAAATGAGATTATAACTCATAAAATGAAATTACAAAAATAAAACAAGGAGATTTCTAATTATGCTAACACCGAAAAGTTTATTAATTATTGTCATTATATCATAGGATTGAAACGTAAAATATACACGTTTGAATCCTATTTGTTGTTAGCAGATCAGGATTTCAGCATCCTAATCTGTTTAAGGATTAGGATGCTTTTTATTTTAAAATTTAAAGATTGGAGTGTTAATAATGGACGATACTTTCTCACCGAACATGAAGCGCGGCACAGAATTATTAGTTAAAGCACTACTCGATGAAGGTGTAGAAGTACTATTTGGCTATCCAGGTGGCGCTGTACTACATATTTTTGACGAGTTCTACCGTTCAGATACAAACCATATTTTGACTCGCCACGAGCAAGGTGCGGGTCATGCAGCGGATGGTTACGCGCGTTCAACGGGTAAAACAGGTGTCTGTATTGCCACAAGTGGTCCTGGTGCAACAAATACTGTAACAGCCATTACTACCGCTATGATGGATTCAGTTCCTTTGGTTGTGATTACAGGACAAGTTGCTGCTGCTGGGATTGGTAAAGATGCTTTTCAAGAGGTTGACGTCCAAGGCGTCATGACACCCATTACTAAATATGTTTTCCAGGTCAGAGATGCAAGTGAGATACAACAAACAGTACGCGAAGCATTCTATATCGCTAATACTGGGCGGAAAGGTCCCGTCGTTATTGATTTTCCAAAAGATGTTGGGGTGCAAAGTGCAGAAGAGATTCCTTATGCACAAGTTCCCATTGATTTACCCGGTTATATGCCAGAACGTGTTGAGGAACAAATTCCTGATGTTTCTGAATTGATGGAAGCATTCAAAGCAGCCAAGAAACCACTTATATTATGGGGACATGGTGTAGCACTAGATAATGCTGATGAATTATTAACTGAGTTTATTGAAAAATATCAAATACCAGCAACATCAACATTACTAGGTTTAGGTGCCTATCCATCAAAAGGCAAATTGAACTTAGGGATGGCAGGAATGCATGGAACTTATACTGCAAATATGGCATTGGTTAACTGTGATTTATTAATTAATATTGGGTCGCGTTTTGACGACCGTGTGGCGAGTGATCCAACGAATTTTGCGCCACATGCAAAAATTGCCCATTTTGATATTGATATTTCTGAAATTGAAAAAGTAATTCAAACGGATTTCCAATATGAAACATCTGCAACAAATGCATTAAAGGCTCTTTTAGATTATCCAATGGAAGATTATGAGCCAAATCAAGACTGGCTGGATACAGTTTTTGCATCAAAGAAAAAACATCCACTTCATTATGAACAAGGCGAAATGATTCGTGCAGAACGATTAATCGAATATGTTGGTGAAGTAACAAAAGGTGAAGCTTATGTGGTTACTGATGTCGGGCAACACCAAATGTGGGCGGCACAATTTTACCCATATACATTTGGGAAACAATTATTATCTTCAGGCGGTGCGGGTACGATGGGGTACGGTGTTCCGGCAGCTATTGGAGCTAAGACTGGGAACCTTGACCGTGATGTTGTTTGTTTCGTCGGTGACGGCGGTTTCCAAATGACAAATCAGGAACTGAATATTTTGAAGACAAATGGGCTTAATGTAAAATACTTTATCATTAATAATGCGGCTTTAGGTATGGTTAAGCAATGGCAAGAAATATTCTATGATAGTCGGTTCTCACATAGTTTATTACAAGATAATGCACCTGATTTTGTTATGTTATCAAAAGCTTTAGGAGTCGAAGCGGCAAGAGTAACAGATCCGGCTGATTTAGAAGCGGCCGTGGATGCTGCCTTTGCTCATGATGGTTCATATGTATTAGAAGTACGTATTAGTCCAGATGACTTAGTCTTACCAATGATTGCAGCTGGTCAGTCTAATGATCAAATGAGAGGGGTATACACATGTACAGATTAATCCAAGTACGGGTTGCTAACCGACCTGGGGCTTTACACCGTATCACTCAGGTTGCATTACGGCCGAAATATAATATTGAAACACTGTCACTTATCGCAACAGAGGACCCAAAAATTTCAATTATTACTCTTGGTATTCAATTTACGGATGATGATCCTGCTCAAGCAGCACGATTTTTAGCACGCCAATTAGCAAAACAAGTAGATGTTGTACGAGCGATCGATTTAACTGCTTTATCGGAGTAATCTTAAAAGTTAATAAAACATGTCACTATGAGTCAATCCTAGGAGGAAAAATAATGTCAGCAAAAGTATATTATGAACAAGATATTCAAACAAACGCACTTGAAGGTAAAAAAATTGCGGTTTTAGGTTATGGTTCACAAGGTGGAGCGCATGCTAAAAACTTGCGTGATAATGGTAATGATGTTGTCATAGGTATCCGACCAGGTTCTTCAGCAGAACGAGCTAAAGAAGATGGATTTGATGTCTATGATGTTCCCGAAGCTTCAAAAATGGCTGATATTGTTATGATTTTAATTCCAGATGAAATTCAAGGTGATGTTTATAAAGAACAAATTGAACCAAACTTAGAAGCAGGAAATGCGATTGGATTTGGTCATGGATTTAACATTCGATTTGAAACAATTAAACCACAAGATGATATCGATGTCTTCATGGTAGCTCCTAAAGGACCTGGCCATTTAGTGCGCCGTGAATTTGAAAATGGTTCAGCAGTTCCTTCGTTATTTGCAGTCCATCAAGATGCGACAGGTAACGCACGTGATATTGCTTTATCTTGGGCTGATGGTATTGGCGCAACGCGTGTTGGTGTTATTGAAACAGATTTTACCGAAGAAACAGAGACAGATTTATTTGGTGAACAAGCCGTATTATGTGGTGGAACAACTCATTTAGTTCAAGCAGGATTCGAAGTATTAGTAGAAGCTGGATACCAACCAGAGATTGCTTACTTTGAAGTATTACACGAATTGAAATTAATCGTTGATTTAATGTATGAAGGTGGTATGGCACATATGCGCCAATCAATCTCTAACACTGCTGAATTTGGGGATTATGTAACAGGTCCACGTATTGTGACATCTGAGACAAAAGATAATATGAGAGCGGTTCTTAAAGATATTCAAGAAGGTAAATTTGCGGATAAATTTGTTGGCGATTATCAAAATAATTTTGTTGAATTTAACAAAATGCGTAAAGAGCAAAAGGGACATCAAATTGAAGAAGTTGGAGCTAAATTACGTGAGATGATGCCATTCGTTAAAGAAAATATGGTAAATACTGAAAACTAATTGTCCTACAAATGTGTCTTAGCACTGAGATACATCAAGCCACTGGCACTAAGTGCGAGTGGTTTTTTTATTAATAGTTCAGGCAAAATCATAACAAAACTTAAATTACGAAAGAAATAACAAATATAAAGGAGAGAAAGTATGACAGAACCATTGTTGACCAAAGACGATGTATTAAAAGCTTACCGAGTATTAAAAACGGTTGTCAATCAAACACCATTGCAAAGAGATAATTATTTATCTGAAAAGTATAATGCAAATATTTATTTAAAGCGGGAAGATTTGCAAATGGTTCGCTCATTTAAAATACGTGGTGCTTACTATGCAATGACACAATTAGAACAAGAAGTTCTCGACCGTGGTGTAGTTTGTGCTTCAGCAGGAAACCATGCCCAAGGTGTTGCTTATACTGCTTTCCAATTAAAATGTATGGCCCATATCTTTATGCCGGTAACAACACCGAATCAGAAAATATCACAAGTAAAATATTTTGGCGGTGAATTTGTAAAGGTTCATTTAGTGGGAGACAACTTTGATGAATGTAGCCAACGTGCTCATGAATATGGGGCAGAAAATGAGTTACATTTCATTGAACCCTTTGATGACTTAGATGTTATTGCAGGGCAAGGATCTCTTGCGGTAGAAATTCATCAAGATCTAGTAGCAGAAGGGGTTAACCCTGATATTATTTTAGCACCCGTTGGCGGAGGAGGACTAATTTCAGGAGTATCTTCATACATTCGTCAAGTGATGCCTGAGGTGAAAATTATCGGAGTTGAATCAGTTGGGGCACCTTCGATGAAAGAGTCGCTGGATAAAGGTGAAATCATTAAATTAGACGAAATGGACACTTTTAGTGATGGGACGGCGGTAGCTCGTGTTGGAGAACTGACTTACCAAATCGTTAAACAAAATGTAAATGACATTGTGACTGTAGAAGAAGGCCTGGCCTGTTCTAAAATATTAGATATGTATACACGACAAGCGATTATCGTCGAACCTTCAGGGGCTTTATCTGTCGCAGCATTAGATAAATTAGGAGATATTTCAGGTAAGACGATTGTTTGTGTGATATCAGGAGGGAATAATGATATTAATCGATTAGCTGAAATCGAAGAACGTGCCCTAATCTACGAGGGTCGTCGTCATTACTTTGTTGTTAATTTCCCACAAAGAGCAGGTGCTTTAAGGGAGTTTGTAACAGATATTTTAGGACCAGGAGATGACATTACGGTTTTCCAGTACACTAAGAAGAGTAATCAAAATTCAGGGCCTTTAGTTGTTGGTGTAGACTTGGGTAAACTAGAAAATTTAGAAGGTTTATTAGCTCGGTTAAGTGAATTTGATCCAAGTTATATCTCAATTAATGAGAATTCAACCTTGTTCAATTTGTTAGTTTAATGCAATATAATGAATTTAACTGTACTTAAAACATAAATAATGATACGATTTAGTTGATGAATTCACAATTAAATTTTAAAGGGAGGGCGTTAAGATGAGTCAAAAAGAGCGAAAAGATTTACGAATTAACAGTAGCGTTTATGATGGAATGGTGAAATCGCCAAACCGCGCAATGTTACGTGCGACTGGTATGCAAGATGATGACTTTAAAAAGCCAATGGTTGGCGTTATCAGTACATGGGCAGAAAATACACCGTGTAATATTCATTTGCAAGAACTAAGTAAAATTGCTAAGTCGGCATTAACAACGAAAAACGCATGGGGAGTTCAATTTGCAACAGTAACCGTTTCTGACGGTATCGCAATGGGAACACCGGGGATGAGTTATTCTCTACCTTCACGTGATATCATTGCTGATTCGATGGAAATTGCGGTTGGGGGGCAAAATCTTGATGGCTTTATTGCCATTGGTGGCTGTGATAAAAACATGCCAGGTTCTGTGATTGCCATGGCTAACGCTAATATCCCAGCAATCTTTGTTTATGGTGGAACAATTTCACCAGGTCAAGACGAAGATGGTAATGATATTGATTTAGTATCCGTCTTTGAAGCAATTGGTAAATGGAATAATGGTGAAATGACAGATGAGGAAGTTTATGCGGTAGAATGTGCTGCCTGTCCGGGGCCAGGGGCCTGCGGGGGTATGTATACCGCTAACACGATGGCAGCAGCGATTGAAACAATGGGGCTGTCATTACCAGGATCATCTTCTAACCCTGCAATGACAGGAGATAAATTAAAAGATGTCTTCGATGCAGGAGCAGCAATGACAGAAATAATTGAACGTAATATTCGACCACGCGACATTATTACACGTGAATCGATGGAAAATGCGATTACTGTAACAATGGCATTAGGTGGGTCAACGAATGCCATTCTTCACTTACTTGCTATTGCACATGCTGCGGATGTTGATTTAACCATCGATGACTTTAATACTATTCAAGCTCGCGTGCCTCACTTGGCTGACTTAAAACCATCAGGTCAATATGTCTTCCAAGATTTATATGATGTTGGTGGTGTGCCAGCGGTTCAAAAATATCTATTGGAAAATGGTTATTTACATGGTGACTGTATTACTGTAACTGGAAAAACATTAGCTGAAAACTTAGAAACTCTACCAGGTTTAACTGAAGGGCAACAAGTAATTATGCCATTAGAAAAACCAAAACGTGCTGATGGTCCATTAATCGTTCTTAAAGGTAATTTAGCACCTGAAGGAGCGGTAGTTAAAGTTTCTGGACTGAAATCGCGTCGTCATGAAGGACCGGCAAAAGTATTCAATACTGAAGAAGAAGCGATTCAAGCAACTTTAGACGGTGAAATTATTGACGGAGACGTTGTAGTAGTTCGTTATGTTGGACCTAAAGGTGGTCCTGGTATGCCTGAAATGCTTTCGTTATCCTCATTAATATCTGGAAAAGGTATTAGAGTGGCTTTAATTACTGATGGACGTTTCTCAGGAGGTTCTCACGGATTCGTTGTCGGTCATATTGCGCCTGAAGCACAAGTAGGTGGACCAATAGCTTTACTAGAAACGAACGATACCGTTGTAATCGACCAAGACACAAAAGAAATCACAATGCTTGTTTCGGATGAAGAATTAGAAGAACGTCGTAAAGATTTAGTATTACCACCATTACAAACGCGTGGTGTGCTAGGTAAATATGCACATATGGTATCTTCAGCTTCTGAGGGTGCTGTAACTGACTTCCATAATCGTAATCCATTTGAAAATTAATAAAAAAGATAAAAATAGCCAACTCATATCAAATTGAGTTGGCTATTTTTTTATGTTAATTCATTTAAATATTCACTAATTAAGCTTAAGCCTTTCTTCAAGACATCACTGTCACAGCAATATCCCAGTCTCACAAATCCAGGTTGCTCAAAAGCTTCTCCAGGCACTAATAATACACCTTTTTCTTTGAGTAAGCCTAAACAAAAAGCTTCAGTGGATACCCCCGTGTGTATCTGAAGAAAAGAGATAGGGACATGGTCGGGTTGAATGAGTGAGACATTTGGTTCATTTTGAACCCACTTTGTATATACATGAAGATTATCTTTTACTATTTGATGATTACGTTCCATAATTTGTTCGCTATGTTCCAGAGCAATAACAGATAGCCTGTCTAAAATATTACCATTTGAAATCATTGTATAATCCCTTAAAGTACGTAATTTATCCATCAGTTCGTCCGGTGCAATAATCCACCCTGTACGAAGAGCAGGTAGGGAAAATGATTTCGATAATGAATTTGTTGCAATTCCTCGTTCATAAATATCAGCAATCGAAGTAAAGGAGAGTTCTTTATCCATTGGTAAATATACTTCATCAACTAAAACATACGCACCGACACGCCGAGCGATTTCAACAATCTTTTGTAGTAAATCAGTTTTGATGATGCGTCCGGTAGGGTTATTAGCGTTATTTAATGTAATCAGTTTGGTATTAGGGTTAACCAAATTTTCTAATTGTTCAATATCAAATAACCAGTCCTTTTGCGGTGATAAATGAACAAAGTCAACATTTGCGCCAAGGGCACGCGGCAAATCGTAAAGCTGTTGATAGGTTGGTAACATTGAAACAACATGATCACCCGGCTCGACAACCGCCATCATAGCAATTAAATTTGCTCCTGTCGCACCATTCATTTGCAAAACATTATCCGGTGAGACATTTTTATAATGCTTAGCCACTAATGATTTAAAACGGTCTGACCCTTCAATCCAACCATAATCTAAGGCAGTATTCTGTTCTTCTTGAAATAAGTCCAAGGGTCGGATATCTGCAATTGTATATAAGTCATCAATGGTTAATGCATTGATAGAGCTTTGAGCTAAGTCATATTTAGCAAGTGTCTCATATTTATTTAACCAAGACTCTACTCCGAAATTATTTATTTTCATTATTTTTCTCCTCGAAATGTAGTTACCTATGGGTAACAAATCAGTATGTACTATTTTGTCACGAAAGGACTAGATTGTAAAGGTAGATATTATTTCGAAACAGGCGTTGCTGACAAAATATTTAAGAACTTTAATGAATATCTTGACAAAGTGCTTTAAATTGAATATTATACCCTTAGGGGTATGGGTATAGAGTGATTGTGTAAAAGTCGAATTGTGTTACGGACCCAAAAAAATATAGGAGGAAAATGTGATGGAGAAAATTATTATCGTAGGTGGCGTTGCTGGAGGGATGTCAGCAGCAACACGTTTAAGAAGATTGATGGAAGATGCCGAAATTATTGTAATGGAAAAGGGGCCCTATGTATCCTTTGCCAATTGTGGATTGCCTTATTATGTATCAAATCAAATTAGCGACCGCGACGATTTACTATTACAAACGCCGGAATCATTGCGCGCTCGTTTTGATTTAGACGTCCGTGTAGAACATGAAGTAACAGCAATTGACCCGGAAAAGAAAACAATTACCGCGGTAACACCTGAAGGTGAAGTAAGCGAAACATACGATAAATTGATTTTATCACCGGGGGCAACACCTTTTGTGCCTACAATGGATGGATTGGATGAGGCGGAGAATGTTTATACTTTACGTAATGTGCCTGATCTAGATAAAATTATGGCAGCTTTAGCTGAAGAACCGAAAACGGCAACAGTCATCGGAGCTGGTTTTATTGGCCTAGAGATGGCTGAAAATTTAAAAGAACGTGGCTTAGATGTAACAATCGTAGAAATGGCGCCACATGTTTTACCAACACTAGACGCTGAAATGGCAAAACGCATTGAACTAGAACTAGAACGTAATGAAGTCCGTGTGATTACAGGGCAATCAGCTCAATCATTTACTGATAAAGGTAAAACAATTCACTTAAATGATGGGATAAATTTAGAGTCAGACTTAACCATTATGTCAGTAGGAGTTCGTCCTGATTCCGATTTAGCTGCAAGTGCTGGTATTGAATTGGGTATGCGTAATGGTATTTTGGTAGATGATAAATATGAAACGAGCGTCAAAGATATTTATGCCGTCGGGGATGCGATCATTGTTAAACAGCAAATTACAGGAGAAGACACAATGATCGCTCTAGCGAGTCCTGCCAACCGTCAAGGCCGTCAAGTAGCCGATATTATCGCAGGTTTAGACCGTTCAAATAAAGGCAGCATCGGGACAGCGATTGTACGCGTCTTTGACCAAACAGCCGCTTCCACAGGATTAAGCGAAAAAGCAGCCAAACAAGCTTACGACAATGTCGAAGTCGTACACACCCAAACAAACGACCACGCAGGATACTACCCAGGAGCCACAACCGTCCACTTAAAATTAATCTTCGATAAAACAAACGGAAAAATATTAGGAGCCCAAGGTGTAGGAGCGAAAGGAATAGATAAACGGATTGATGTCCTAGCAACTGCGATTAAAGGTGGCCTCACAGTCGATGACTTACCTGAATTAGAATTATCATATGCACCGCCATTTGGTTCAGCAAAAGACCCGGTCAATATGATTGGTTACTTTGCGCAAAATGTGATGGAAGGCTTAACAGAACAAATTCAATGGCATGAAGTCAAAGAATTTATGGATAAGGGTGGCTGGGTTCTCGATGTACGTAGCGCAAATGAAGTAGCCGCAGGGAAACTCAATTATGAAAATCAAATTCACATTCCAATTAATGACTTACGTGACCGTTTAGATGAATTAGACAAAGACCAAGAATATATTTTATTGTGTGCTTCTGGTTTAAGAAGCTACATCGGAGAACGCCAGTTGAAGCAAGCTGGATATAAAGGAAAAAATATAAATGGTGGATTTAACACATTAAAAATTATGCTGAAAGAGGAGATAGTATAATGAAGTCAATTTCAATTAAAGAACTAGAAAGTAAAGTTCATGAAGGCGTCAATGTTTTAGATGTCCGTGAAGTACACGAATTTCATAATGGACATATTCCAAGTGCTAAAAATCTACCATTAAGTAATTTACAAAATACAGCGCCCACTTTAGATAAAGATGAGCATTATTATGTCGTTTGTGCAATGGGTGGCAGATCACAGCGAGCAAGTGAATATTTAAGTCATTTAGGCTATAATGTAACCACAGTAAATGGGGGTATGACAACCTGGAGGGGTGACATTGAATAAATGGATATAGATCAAACCAATGTAATTAATCGATTGAAAAGAGCTGAAGGACAACTTCGTGGCATTCAAAAAATGATTGACGAACAACAAGAATGTGAAGCAATCGTGACGCAATTAACTGCAGTTAGATCAAGTATTGATAGTATTAAAGGCATTATAGTAGCCGAAAACTTAAAATATTGCCTAACAAATCCTGATATCGACGTTGAAACGCAAAATAAAAAAATAGAAAAAGCTGTTGACTTGATTATTAAAAAGTAAAGTCTAGCCGTTCATAATCTAAATAAAAAGTGCGCCATTTTCATATCGAAAATGGCGCGCTATTTAATATTGTTTATTTAAACCAAAAATTATTGAAGGTGAGTTTATGAACACGGTATACATAGTTAGTAGTAACATGTTGGAATTGTGCAATCAATTCTCCATTCAAGTCATATTCACCAAAGCTTGCGCCTCTTCCAGTATTAATGACCATACTATTTTCTTGAGGTGAAATATTTCCGACAATCGCTGAATAAGGGGTCGGGTATGACTGCTCTAACGAAAAAGTACCTGCATTCTCATCCACTAAATATTTATAATAATAGGATTCTGCATAAGGACTCTCTTCATTAAAACTATAAACTTGATCATTAATCGGTGTTTCAGTTAAATCAGGACGCGAAAACATATCCCAATAATTATTATTGAAAAACTCAATATAGTATTGCCCTTCAGGCAGTGAATCGTCTCGTTCGATTAAAGCCGAATGTTGGCCGGCATGGAGTGGAAAATCACCGGTAGGCTGGTAGAAGTAATCCATTGATGCAGTATCAATCCAAGGCTCATCTGGTCCGATAATATAATCCACTTGTGGATCTTCATGAATATTAGAAAACTTAATAATGGATGAAGTTTCACGCGCACTAACAATAATGCTGTCGTCGTCAAACTTAGTAATTGAGTTTAAATGAATCCAGTCTAAGTCTGGATTTCCGCTACTAGTCAATGTTGGTTGAGCATTAATATATAATTCAGGGAAGAGGTCCATCAAGTCAATCATCGTGGTTACTTCACCGGTTTCAATATTTGCTTTTAAAATTAAATCTTCACGGCGCGGTATCGCAGCATCATTAATCGAAGCTAAAATCCATAATTCATTTTCTGCCCCTAAAATAAAGTCATGATGTAAATTTAAATCTTTAAGATGTATTACACGGATCACTTGGCCAAGAGGATTAACAACTGCAATCTCATTCGTATTTGATGCATATAAAAGATAATCTTCAGTCGTGACGACAGTGTCTAAGCGGTATCCTTCAGTCTGAATCTCACCACGCAAGACGCCTTCATTATCAACAATAAACCCATAATTTGGATAAGTAGCATTACCATTTAAAACAAATAAACCAGGAGCTAATTCTTGTGTCGAGTTACCTTCGATTTTTTGAATCATATTAGGAAAGTTTGCATTAGATTTTGGCGGTGTAATAGTGAAGTTCATTGATTTCACTTCATTACCCGATTCATCCAATCCTTTTAGAGTTACCGAGTTTTCGATATTAGGAACCAGTCCGATTAATTGGAATTCAAATGTATTTTCATTCGCATTTTGGTTTTTTATAGTGCGTTCAAAAGCATGGTCTGCCCCATAGACAGAAGTTTGAATAGAATAAGAAATATCTGTAATTTCTTCATCATTGAAGTACATATAAAGAGCAGTAGTGTTAGTGCCATAAGGATTCATAATAGCTAACGGACCTTCAAAACTATGATTGCTTTCATGTTGAAGATGTTCAACTTGCCCATTAAGTGTTTCTTGAAGAGCAACATTATAATATTGGGCATCCTGACCTTCTTTTTCCATATCAAAAACAAAGTCATAAATCGGTAGACTTGTATTTTCATACTGTGTCACCTCGAATGCATGGTCTGGGACATTAGCCTGTGCATTAGATAAATTTATTTGGAAGCTAATCAATAAAAGCGTCAGAGTCAAAAAAAGTTTTATTAGTTTCTTCATATAGGGCCATCCTTTCTTACTATTAATATTAGTTTACCATTAAATGATAGCGTTTAAAAAACATCTTGTGAAAAAGTTGAAAAATTTATTGATTAATTACACTCTCTGGTATAATACATAAAGATTAACTTGAGAAGAGGAAGATTATGAAATCACTGACTACAGTATTAGTATTAGCAATATCTACTTGGCTAGCATTGCAAATTGGAACAGCCTTTCCATTATTAGGAAATTCTATCGCAGCCATCATCATCGGAGCAATCATTCGACATACGCCATTATTTACTTATTTAGATAAAAAAATTACAGGTTTTGTATCAAAATATATTTTAAAAACAGGCATCGTCTTATTAGGATTCACTTTATCACTAAGAATTTTAGGAGATGTAGGAGGTCAAGTACTGATTATTTTAACAGCTGTAGTTATTACAGCACTCTCGATAAGTCATTTAGCCAATAAAATATTCAAGATTGAGCCAAAATTAAGTGCACTAATCGGGATAGGAACTTCGATTTGTGGTGGTTCAGCTATCTCTGCAACAGCGCCTATTATAGAAGCAGATGATAATGAGATGGCTGTTTCGATTACCACGATGTTAATTTACTCGATGGTGGCGCTCTTTGCCTTGCCAGTTATAGGAGAAGCGCTTGGATTTACTGATCAAATGTACGGAATTTTAGCAGGAGCTTCAGTAAATGATACAGCTTCGGTCGTTGCTACTTCCTTTGAATGGAGTGACGAAGCGGGTGCGATTGCGCCAGTGACTAAATTAACAAGAACATTATTTCTTGTACCGGTTACAATCGGAGTTATAGCTGTTCGTATTAAAAAGAAACAGCGGTTACCAATGACGCATCAATCAAACTAGATGGACGCCAGCTACTCAAATTAGTGCCAATTTTTGTTGTCTTATTCGTTGCTGCCGTGATATTTGCAACGGTCGTTCCTTTATCTGAATCGGTAACGAGTTTAATTAGTCGTATGAGTAAATTACTAATGACACTCGCTTTAGTATCGATTGGTTTCGGGGTACATATAGACCAAATTAAAAAAGCGGGTATTAAACCAGTTATTATTGGAGGTATAACTTGGGGGTCAGTCGTAACCGTAGTTATACTACTTATAAAATTGTTTTATTGATAATAATATTTTCACTTATACTTTTTGAGTCGGTGCTAAATGCACGGACTCTTTTTTTAATATTTTTAGTAATAAATGTAAACATCATTTTCTATTAAAGTAAGTAATAACAGAGCTTATCGGGCTGTTGTCAAAAGTGGCTTCAGTAACATTATTACAGGAATAAGACAATTCATTTAACAAGCCGTTAAACACCGCTTTTTATAAAAATTATGTGTTAAACTTGTTTTCAGTTGAGAAAAAGAACTAATTAGAGATAAATTTAATTGAAAATTACATCAAATAAAAGGTGGTTATTAAATGTTTAAGAAAAAATTATTATTAAGTGCAGCATCAGTGGTGGCTTTAATTGCACCAACTGCGATTGAAAAAGCTCAAGCAGAAGAAGCAACAGCGTGGACAGCTCGTTCAGTTGATGAAGTAAAACAAGATATCGTTATTGAAAATGGCGAAGCAGTTTATGAAATTCAAGCCGGTGACACTTTAAGTGTTATTGCTGAAGCTTTAGAAATTGATTTAGACATTTTAGAAGAAATCGATGCTTTAACAAATGCTGAATTAATGGTACCTGATGTTGAATTAACAGCAATTTATAATGAAGCAGAAGAAGTTGAAACAATTGAAGTTGAATCAACTGACGGTGAAGTTGCTGCTTTTGATATCTCAGCTGGATATGCAGTAGAAATTACTGCAGGAGCTCCAGTTGCTCAAACAACAGCGACTGCTGAACCAGTGGTAGAACCAGTAGTAGAGGTAGAACCTGTAGCAACAGAAGTTGCATCCGTTGTTACACCTGTTGAAGAATGGGTTGTAGAAGACACTGTAGTTGAAACTACTGAAGTAGCTGCTGAAGACTGGACTACTGAAGAAGTTGCAACAGAGACTTACGAAGCAGAAACTTATGCATCTGAACCAGCAGCAGAAACTTACACAGAAGTAGCTAGCCCAGAATTAGCCGTAGCAGCACAAGCTGTAGAAGCACCTGCTACTGAAGAAGTAGTTGAATCAACTCCAGTAGCAACAGAAGAAACTGTAGTTACAACAACTGAAGAAGTTGTACCAGTTGAAGGTATCCCAGCAACAGAAGAAATTGTTGAAGATACTGCACCAGTAGAAAATGTAACGGTTGAAGAAATTCCAGCAGAGGATTTAACAGATGTTGATACAGATTACGAAGTAACTGAAGAAGAAGTATCAGAAGAATATGTACCTGAAGAACCAGTATATGAAGAGCCGGTATACGAAGAGCCTGTAGAAGAACCAGTATATGAAGAACCAGTATATGAAGAACCTGTAGAAGAACCAGTTTACGAGGAATCTGTTTACGAAGAGGCAGCTGATTACGATCCATATGCGAACCCAGGAAATGCTGGATTAACAGAAGATGCAGCATCATACAAAGATGAAGTGGCAGCGCAATATGGCGTGACTGATTTCAGTACCGTTCGCCCTGGAGACCCAGGAGACCATGGAACTGGTAATGCGGTTGACTTCATGGTTTATGATGATGCGGCGCTTGGAGATGAAATTGCTCAATACTCAATTGACACTATGGCAGAAAACAATATTTCATATGTTATCTGGCAACAACAAATCTATGGAGACTGGAACCAAGAGTGGACTTGGATGGAAGACCGTGGAAGCGACACAGCCAACCATTATGACCACGTTCACGTTTCATTCAACTAGAATATTAATAAACCTAGCCGACTGTATAAAAGCAGTTGGCTTTTTTTGTGTAACATCGTTTCAAAAGATAAATAATTGACTAAAAAATTATATAAATATAGTTATTGCTCACAAACTTGTGATATACTTAATGATACTAAATTAGAAAGAGATTAGAAAAGAATGATTCTAATCAAGAAGGGACGATTTTAATGAAAAAAATGATACAAGGCCTATTGGTCGTACTGGGAGTTATGTATGGAGCATTCACCTTTGTGTCTGTTAGTGCACAAACAAGCTATCCAATGGATGTTCAACATGCTTCAGGTATCACAACTTTGGAAAAAGAACCTGAAAAAATAGTTGTGCTTGATTATGGAGCATTTGATACTTTAGACTCCATCGGAGCTGGAGATAAAGTAGTGGGCATGATTCAAGGAACATTACCAGAAAATTTAACTCAATATAGTAAATTACCAGTCGTAGGTTCTGCCAAAGAACCAGATATTGAAGCGATTGCTCGTTTGGAACCAGATTTAGTAATTGTAGGTAATAGACAAAGCTCAAACTACGATGCTATAAGCGAATTGTGGCCAACAATCGACGCAAGTGTCTCTTGGAATGAGCTAAGCCCGGAAGATACATATACTAATCGCGTTACTAATAGTATCCAAATGATTGGTGAGGCTGTTAATCATTCAGAAGAAGGCCAAACGCAAATTGATGCTATAAATGGAAAAGTAGAATCATATCAAAATCTGGGTGAAGGAAAAGCGATGGCTTTAATGAGTAGTGGTGGAGAAATCTCAATGCACTCACCACAATCTCGCTTTGCTCCTATTTTTGAAGTGTTTGCTTTCGAAGATATGGCATTATCAGAGGAAGCGGATGAAGGTCATAAAGGAGATAAAATTTCATTTGAAACGGTACAATCATTAAATCCAGATTGGCTATTTGTTTTAGACCGTGATCAAGCAACATCTAATGATGAAAATGCTCAACCAGCAAGTGCTGTGTTAGATAATGATCTAGTCAAATCAACGACTGCGTATCAAGAAAATCAGATTATCTACTTAAACCCGACAGAATGGTATTTAATCATGAATGGTGCGAATAATTATCAATTAATTTTAGACGAAGTTGCTGATGCAATCCAAAATAATTAATCTCTAACTGAGAAATGAGGCTGTTATGCATGCATGATAAACCAATAAAATGGCATCATTATTTAGTCATCGCCATTTTACTAATAATTTTATCGATCATCTCATTGGCAATTGGAACTGGAGAAATTTCACTGTTAGCCATTATTTCTGGTCGAGCAACATTAAATGAAATCAATTTACTATTCGTATCGCGGTTACCGCGGACAATAACGATTATTATTTCAGGTGCTTCACTGGCTATTGGTGGACTTATCATGCAAGCTTTAATGCAAAATCGCTTTGTAGAACCAGCAACGACAGGTGTCACTGAATCAGCAAGTTTAGGGCTTTTAATAGCAACTATTTTCTTTCCAAATTCAGATTTACTGATGAAAATGATAATTGCAATTATTTTTGCCATTGTTGGTACTTTGATATTGATGAATATCATTCAACATTTAGGACAAGGGCAAATTTTTGTCGTACCTCTACTTGGAATTATTCTTTCTGGAATTGTAGGGGCGATAGGTGATTATTTAGCGTGGCAATTTAATTTACAGATGACATTACAGTCATGGTCATTAGGCGATTTTTCTGGAGTTTTAAGAGGGCGCTATGAACTTATTTATTTTTCAATTATTTTGTTAGTTGTCGCCTATTTATTCGCCGAACGATTTACGATTGTCTCATTAGGAAAAGACATTGCAACGAACTTAGGTTTGAATTATCAAACAATCTCATTGTTAGGGATTATCATTGTTTCCTTTATTTCAGCGATATCATTAGTTGTGGTAGGGACATTACCCTTCTTAGGGATTGTTGTTCCCAATATTATTTCGTTAATCTATGGTGATAATCTTAAAAATTCATTACCAATTGTTGCCATGAGTGGTGCAATTTTTGTTTTGGTGAGTGATATTATAGCTAGAAGTATTATTTATCCTGCTGAAATTCCTGTAGGAGTTGTAATCGGCGTCATAGGGGCAGGGTTATTTCTTTTGTTATTATATTATCTTAATAAAAAACCAGTGAGTTCAGGAGATGATGCCCTTGAGAAAAATTAAAGAAATGGCTCATCATAACCATATCGTTTTGAACAAACAATTGTTGTTCTTATTTTTTGTGGCATTGGGTGTCGTTCTATTCTTTTTATTCTATCGATTGGATACAGCGATATCAATTATATTGCCACTAAGGATGAACCGTGTAATTGCCCTAATATTAGTTGGGGTAAATTTAAGTTTATCAACCATCCTTTTTCAAGGAGTAACTCATAATAATATTTTGACACCAAATATTATGGGCTTTGAAGCGATTTACTCATTGATTGTAACGATTATTATTTTGATGTTTTCGAAATTTAATATGCCTCAACCAGATCGGTTGATAGTCTTTATTATTCAACTTATTATCATGGTTTTAGTTTCAGTCAATTTATTTATTTATATTTTCAAAAAAACAGATAATAATTTATTTTTATTACTCTTAACCGGATTAGTCATAGGAACATTACTTCGCAGTTTTAATAGTATGCTCACAACGGTTATGGATCCGGATCAATTTATGGCAGTACAAGATGCAAAGACTGCGAGTTTTAATTTGATAGATAAGCAGTCATTAATCTTAACAGCTATTATATCTGTAATTTCTTGGATTTCTATCTTTTTTAAAAGACATGATTTAGATATTGTTTCTCTTGGAGAAGAGCAAGCGATAAATTTAGGATTAAATTACCAACAAATCGTTCGTTTTTCGCTTATTAATACAGCCGTTTTAGTAGCCTGTTCAACTGCTTTAGTGGGACCACTCACATTTTTGGGGCTATTGAGTGCTCAAATTACAGCGTATTATTTAAAATCGAATATTTTCAAATACTATCTTTTAGCGAGTAGTTTAATGGGAATTATTTTATTAATTGGTGGGCAAAGTATTTTAGAGCATTTATTAAACCAAGCAACTATTTTACCCGTTGTTATCGAAATAGTTGGAGGTTGTTTATTACTTTGGCTGATTAAAAAGGGGGTAAAAAAATGATTGAGCTTCGAAATGTCACAATGTCTTATCATGGACAAAAGGTTATCGAAGATTTGAATCTAACATTCCCGGACACCGGTATTACTTCCTTAATCGGTTCAAATGGTGCTGGTAAATCAACTTTATTATGTGGTATTGGACGAATACAAGAAATTGAAACGGGTCAAATTATTGTGGATGGACAAGCCATTAATAAATGGCGTCAAAATGAGCTAGCGAAAGTTTTAGCGATTTTAAAACAAGAACAAAAATTAACCATGAGACTTAAAGTATTTGAATTATTATTATTAGGACGTTACCCTTATAGTCATGGTCGTTATAATGACGATGATTACAGAGCGGTTGCTAAAGTATTGGAACACTTAGATTTAGCACGATTTGCTGATGAATATCTGGATGAACTATCAGGTGGCCAAAGACAACGTGCTTTTATAGGAATGGTTCTTGTCCAAGAGACAAAGTATATATTATTAGATGAACCGATTGCTTCATTGGATATGCGATATAGTCGAGATATGATGCGTTACTTAAGAAGGTTAGCTCATAAAGAGAATAAGAGTATTATTATTGTTATTCACGATATCAATCTTGCCTTAGGTTATTCAGATCGTATCGTTGGTATGCAAGATGGTAAAGTGATGTTTGAAGGGGCGGTTGATGCAGTGGCGACGGATGAAAATCTAAGTCGTTTGTATCACTGTGAGGTGAGTGTATCAGAAATTAATGGACGCAAAATAGTTTTTCCTAGTCTATGATATTCAATTAAAATTCATTGTTCTCAACTAATGTTGTGCTACAATAAGATTACAAATCATAGAAAATCGAGGGATTAAATGAAAAACTTTTTTAAAGAATTAGTAAGCTATATATTAATTATTTTATTAACCGTCGCAGGAACTAAATTACTAACGACTTATATTGTACAGCCTTTAGAGGTTGACGGTGAATCGATGTATGATACTTTATTAGATAAAGAGAAGTTATGGTTACTGCGTTTAGCAGATATTGAACGATTCGATGTGGTCGTTTTCCCTTCTCCAACCAATCCAGAAGAACTTTATGTAAAAAGAGTAATTGGTCTACCAGGAGATACGATTGCTGTTGAAGGCGATCAATTGATTCTAAATGGGGTAGCAATGGATGAACCTTATTTAGAGAACATGGTAGCGAGTTACGAAGGCGACTTTACACGTGATTTTGAATTAGAGGTAGCAGTCCCAGAAGGGCAAGTCTTTGTAATGGGAGACAACCGTCGGAATTCATTAGATGGTCGTTCGTTTGGTTTTATTGATTTAGAAGATGTTGAAGGAGAAGCGGACGGTGTATTTTGGCCTTTAGGCAATATGCGTGCTTTAGATAAATGGGAATTATCTGAGGATGGAACAGCAATCGTTCCAAGATAAATTGCTTTTTTTGATAATTGACGCTATAATAACGTAGATTAGACTAGTAAGTGATTGAAGCATCAATAGAGAACAATACCTTGGCTGGAAGTATTGGAAAGACTCGTTCACTGAACCTACTAAAGACATTTTGGGTGGCTACCTTAGAGCTTTGAGCTGGCGCATAATGCGCAAATAAGGTGGTACCGCGGAGTAGAACTGTCTTCGTCCTTAATTGGATGGCAGTTCTATTTTTTTATCTATAAATTGGAGGAAATTATGGTAACTAGAAAAGAAGATTTTTCAAAATGGTATCTACAAACGATTCAACAAGCAGATTTAATGGATTATGCTCCTGTTCGTGGAAATATGATTTTCAAACCAAATGGTTACGAAATTTGGGAACATATCCAAGAAGCATTTGATGCTCGATTCAAAGAAGCTGGTATTCGTAATGCATACTTCCCAATGTTAATCCCAGAACATTTCTTTAGTAAAGAAGCGGATCATATTGAAGGTTTTGCTCCAGAATTACCTTGGGTAACGGAAGCAGCTGGAGAAAAATTAGAAGAAAGATTGGCTTTACGTCCAACTTCAGAGACAATCATCGGAGATGCATTTTCACGTTGGATCAATTCTTACCGCGACTTACCAATGCAAATTAATCAATGGGCGAACGTTTTTCGTTGGGAAAAACGGACTTTACCATTTTTACGTACGTCAGAATTCTTATGGCAAGAAGGACATACGGCACATGCAACGCCGGAAGAAGCGCAAGAGCGTACAATGTGGGCATTAAATACTTATAAAGAAGTCATTGAAGAAGTATTAGCTGTACCATTATTTGTAGGTGAAAAAACACCGTCAGAACGTTTTGCTGGAGCTGAGCGTACTTTCTCAGTAGAAGCAATGATGCAAGATGGTAAAGCTGTTCAAGCAGGTACTTCACATTATATGGGAACAAAATTTGCGGAAGCTTTTGATATTAAATATTTAAATTCTGATAATGAGCATGTTCATGCCTTTACAACATCATTTGGTGTATCAACACGTTTAATTGGAGCTCTAATTATGGTTCACTCAGATGACCAAGGTTTAGTTTTACCGCCTGCTTTAGCGCCTCAACAAGTTGTTTTCATTCCTGTTGGACCATGGCAAAAAAATCCAGCAATCATTGAAAAAATCGATGAATTATTTGCAGGTTTAAAAGAAAAAGGGATTCGTGCGGTTGTTGATGATTCTGACAAACGTCCAGGTAACAAATACAATGAGTGGGAATTGCGCGGAGCGCCTTTACGTGTAGATTTAGGACCTCGTGACTTAGAAAATAACAAAGTAGTGATTAAAGCACGTGACTCAGATGAGAAAGTAGATGTTTCTTTCGACGATTTTGAAAACTATGTCGTTGAAGAGTTGGAGGCTATGCAAGGACGTTTATTAGAGCGTGCGCGTAATATGTATGCTGAAAATACTTACTATGATATTAATACGATGGAAGAATTGGAAGCTCATATTGAAACTTGTAAAGAAGAAAATAAACCAACTGGTTTTGTTTTAGTTGGTTGGGATGGTACTGAGGAATCTGAAGCTAAAATTCAAGAGTTAACTGGATTTACAACACGTAATCTTCCTTTTGAAGGGACAGTAACGCCAAAAGAAACGTGTATTGTTACTGGTAAGCCAGCTAAAGAAACGGTTTGGATTGCTCGTGCATATTAATTAAGGGGAAAGATAAATTATGGCATCAATGAATACTTGTAGTCAAACACGTGTTATTCAAACGCATATGGTAATGCCGCCTGATACAAATATTCATGGGACATTGTTTGGTGGGCGTTTGATGGAATATCTAGATGTTGTCGCAGCGATTTCGTTAAGACGTCATACTAAATTGACCCCTGTAACGGCATCAATGGACACATTAAATTTTATTAAACCATTTGATTTAGATCATTCGGTTTGTGTTGAAACAATTGTTTCAGGAGTGGGAAGTAAGTCAGTTGAAGTTTTTGCCAAAGTTATCGGTGAGGATTTAACTAGCGGAGAACGTTATTTAGGAGCAACCGCCTTTTTAACTTTTGTCGTGACGAATGCTGAGCGTGACTTTGAAATGCCGGTGATAAAACCAGAGACGGAAGAAGAAATTTACGTTTGTTCAGGTTATCAAAAGCGGCGAGCTGACAGAATGGAGAAGCGTGCTTCTGACAAAGAGTTCCAAGAAAAAATTAGTATTGATTTGCCATATAATACTTAATATTTAATCGGCCTGATGTAATTCAGGTCGGTTTTTTTTAATGGAAAAAGCATGAAATCAATGTTGTCAGTTCATTGATTTCATGCTTTTTATGTGATGAATATTTAAATTTAGTCCCAACGTGACCGAATAAATGAAAGTAAGAGATAAATTGCAAAGACAATCCCGATTACAAAGAAGAAGAGTCCGACATTGGCTGTGCGTGTGTTTTCATTACTCGCTAATAATCCAGAAGAAATGATAATAGCCGCAAGTAATAAAGCAATTGTCATTCGATTAACAATTTGATTTATGAGTGTGCTGATTTTTTTTGAATCTCTGAATGATAAATTTACTGTAGTCCGGTCATTATTTAAGTCATTGAGTGCTTGGTCCAGTTTTTGTCCAAGACCGAGATAAGTATATACTGAACGGCTAGCATGTGTTGCTAAGCGGTCGACATTTAACTCTTTTTGTAAAAGAGATTTTTGTGTTTTAATACCAAATTCTTTTAAAATAGCCATAAAATCCATGGAAGGATCTAACTCTTGTGCGATTCCTTGAACGACAATAATTGTTTTGATTAATAAAATAAATTCATTTGGAAAGGTTAATTGATGTCTCAAAGCAGTTCTCAGTAAATCTTGGAACATTTCTTGTAAATCAATCGAATAAAATCCAGCAGTTAAATAACGATTATATAGTTGCCCTATATCACGGTGTAATTCTATTTCATTGACATCACCATGAACACGGCAAATAATCATGACAAGTTGTGTTAATTGATCGATATCTTTCATAACCATCGCTTTTAGTAACTGGAATAAAAGATTTTTATGTATTTGACTGAGTGTTCCCATTATACCAAAGTCAATATAATATATTTTCCCATCTTGGATCATAATATTGCCGGGATGTGGGTCTGCGTGATAATAACCATCTTCAAACACTTGATAAAGTGTGGCTTTGAGAAATTGTTCAGCAATTTCTGGTAAGTCATAACCGGCTTTTTCTAATTCGTGTGGTTCAGTTAAATCGATTCCTTCAAGGAACTCTTGAACAAGAATACGCTCACTCGAATATTCTAGATATAATTCAGGTGATTGAATCACGGTTCGCTCATGATTCAGTTCTTCAAAATGAACCATTGCCAGAGCTTCATCATAAAAATTTAGCTCCCTCAGTGTACTCTCTCTCAAATCACGAACCATTTGAATGGGGTCGACAATGATACCTTGGAAGGCAACTGGAATTAATTCAATAAAACGCATAAATAAATTTAAATCACGCGTCAGTTCATCTTTGATGTGTGGGCGCTGAATTTTAATAGCAACTTCATGGCCATCTTTGGTGAAACCATGGTGTACTTGAGCAATTGAACCTGTTGCTAAAGGTTCGTGACTGACTTGATTGAAAGCTTCTTCTAAGTGAATCTCATGCTCTTCAAAGAAGACTTTATCTGCCTCTTCAAAAGAGAAGGCAGGTGAAGATGTTTGTAGTTTTTTCAGTTCATTAATATAAGCTTCAGGAAGTACATCATTACGCGTTGCTAAAGTTTGGCCAATTTTAATAAAAGAGGGACCTAAATCTTCAAAAGATTTTCGTAAAGAAACTGCGCCCTCTTCGGCAGTTTGACGGCCGAGTCCTCGATTATAAATTTCACCAAAACCATAACGAGCAAATGTATTTACGATTTCCGTAAAGCGTGTACGGTTTTTAGGCATAGTTAACTCCTTATGAAAAAACATTTCTAATCATTGATTAGAAATGTTTAAATAGTAGTTAGAATTATAAAGTAACGTTATCTTGATCTTGCGCTTCAAGTGCTTCGACACGTTGTGATAAGTCATTGATATCTTTACGAAGTCCAATGATTTCTTCCATTAATCGTGTGTCAGCATTGACATCTTCTGCTACACCACTTGGTTCACGTTTGATTGTGCGCTTTAGATCTTCCGTTAATTCTTTACCTTCTTTAACTGATACTTTACCACGTTCAATCATTTGATCGACTACTTCTTGCGCGCGGTCATAAGTCATTGCAGTACCACCAACAACAGCTAAAAATAAATCTTTTAAATTGTGATTGTTTTCCATAGTGATAGCCTCCTTAAGATTTAATTATATTATAACTCATTTAATGAAGAAACAACAATAAAACTAGCGTATAATAGAAAAAATGAATAATTCGAAAATTAGGCGATTTTTCTAAATTGTGATAAGATATTACCGTTAAAAGAGGTGAGAAAATTGACAATATTAGCATTTGATACAGCTACAAAAAATTTAAGTGTAGCTTTAGCAAAAAATGATAAACATAAAGAAATATTATTAAGCCATCAATATGCTGGTGGTAAGCAGCACGGTGAAATAGCACTGCCTGTGATTCAAACAACAATGAAAGAATTATCATTGACACCTAAAGATATTTCAAAAATCGTTGTAGGTGTTGGACCAGGATCATATACAGGATTACGTATCGGAGTGACAATTGCGAAGACATGGGCTGAATCGTTGAACATCCCAGTAGAAGCAATTTCCAGCTTGGCTTTAATGTTGCCAAATGCATTTCTAGAACCAGAAACACTTTATATTCCGATGATGGATGCACGCAGGCAAACAATTTACACAAGTCTTTTTGGTAGTTCTGGAAATAAATATCAACGCATTACTTCAGATCAGCATTTAGCATGGGCAGAATTGAAAGCTTTAATTTTAGATTATCTAGATCAAAACCTTATGATTAATAAAGTTTGCTTTATAGGTGACCCTGTAATAGAAGAATATCAAAAAGAGTTGCAATCAGAAATTTCTCTCGAAGTGGTCGCTAACAGTACGCAGTCTAGTAAGCCACATGCAGAGCGAGCGTTTGACAGGGCTTTTGAACAATTATTAAGTGAAGTTTCAGATGTGTCAACGTTAATTCCAAATTATGCTCATCTCACACTCGCGGAACAAGAATGGCAACAGAAACAGGAAGGTCAAAACAGTGGAACTGCTGAAGAATATATTGACATCACTCACTAGAGTGAACAGTAATCAACAACAAGTTCAATTTGAGGAACAGAGACAGCTTATCCGACCAGCGGAAATTATGAAGCATTACCGTGTTTATTTAAAAGAGCAACCCGCGCTTTATTTGCCGGTTAGATCGACGAATAAGCCTTTTACTTTTCGAGAAGGCGTTTATGATGATATTTACCATTATATAGATTTAGAAGAACGAGGTTATGACGGTGTTTTGGCTTGGGGATTAAAAGATTTCATTAAAGACTATCGAACCAATCCATACCGAATATATATCTTACTTACTTGGCAAGATTTAGAAACAGACGAGGAAGTAATTGCTGGTATGATTTCGGGGCGTTTTTTAGCCCGAAAAGCTCATATTAGTCATGTAATCGTTGATCCAAAATTTCAAGCAAAAGGTGTCGGTCGCAAACTATTACAAGTTTGGATAGAGATGATGCATAATCAAGAAATTCCTCATTGTGATTTAGAGGTGCGAGTGTCTAATGAGTCGGCTATTCGTTTATATGAATCGGTAGGATTTAAAAAACAAGCTAGACTCACAAGATATTATAATGATAATCAAGAAGATGCATGGAAGATGAGAAGAGTAAATGACAAATTTTAACACAGTCTTTTATAAAGGACGAGACTTGAGTGAAGAACATCGGCAAATAATCCAAAAAATGAATCGTCATTTTAATTGGACGCCGAAAATGAGTCAAGCGGATTTTCGAATGAATATATCGCATTATTTAGTTCTAACTGATAAAGATAAATTAATCGGATATATCGGTCTTCATTATATTATTGATGAATTTGAAATTAATACAGTCTATTTGGATCCGACATACAGAGGTCAAGGATTAGGTCGTTATTTAATGAATGCATTATTTGAAACTGCAACAAAAGAACGAATTCGCCGTATTATGTTAGAAGTTAGGTCACAAAATAAGATAGCAATCCATTTATATCAGTCAATTGGATTTATAGAAATTGCTAGACGCCAAAATTATTATAGTAATCCTGTTGATGATGCAATCATTATGGAGTATTTTACGAAAAAAGAGAGGAGGTAAAAAATGACACGTATTTTATCAGTTGAATCAAGTTGTGACGAAACTAGTGTAGCAATTATTGAAAATGGTCAGAAGATATTATCAAATATTATTGCCTCTCAGGTAAAAAGTCATGTACGTTTTGGTGGTGTTGTGCCAGAAGTGGCAAGTAGACATCACGTTGAACAAATTACTCAAGTCATTGATTTAGCTTTTGAAGAAGCGGACTCAACGATAGATGATATTGATGCCATTGCGGTAACTGAAGGACCAGGTTTAGTTGGAGCATTACTTATTGGTGTGACTGCAGCTAAAACACTCGCGTTTATTCATGATAAACCACTTATTGCAACGAATCATCTTGCGGGGCATATTTATGCTAGTCAATTAGAAAATAAATTAAATTTCCCACTTATGAGTTTAATTGTTAGCGGTGGACACACTGAATTGATTTATATGAAAGATCATCTTGATTTTGAAATTATAGGTGAAACTCAAGATGATGCAGTAGGTGAAGCTTATGATAAAGTAGGTCGCTTATTGGATTTACCTTATCCTGCTGGAAAGCACATGGATGAATTGGCGAATACTGGTGTTGCTGAATATGATGTACCAAGAGCGATGATTCATGAAGATAATTTAGATTTCAGTTTTTCAGGAATGAAGAGTGCGGTGATGAATTTAGTGCATAATGCAAATCAGCGTGGTGAAACAATTAATCATGCTAATTTAGCAACCAGTTTCCAAGAAGCGGTAGTGGAAGTGTTAGTGACTAAAGTATTAAAAGCTTTAGATGCCCATCCAGAGACAAAACAATTTATCCTTGCAGGTGGAGTAGCAGCTAATTCAGGGCTAAGAAAAGGTTTATCAGAAGCTTTAGCAGAACATCATCCTGAGATTGAATTGTTAATTCCGCCACTAAGATTGTGTGGAGACAATGCAGCGATGATTGGTGCAGCAGCATATCATCAATATGAACAACAAGATTTTACAGAATTATCACTTAATGCTAATCCTGGATTAGCATTAGGATAAGTATTTTAATGGTAGATTTAATGTAGTAGTAGATATAAAAATCCCTTCCTATTTATGGATTTAAAATAGGAAGGGATTTTTATTATTATAGTAATGTTGGGTTATCTTCGTAAAAAGCTTCTAAAGAGATACTTGCCGATTCCCAATCATCTAGAGCTTGATTTTGTTGCTCTTGGATTTCTTGGAATTCTTTATGTAAATCCATTAATTTCACAGAATCGCCTGATTCGTTAGCAGTGATCATATCAGCTTCAAGTTTTTCGATTTTCGCTTCGATTGAAGCGTTGTTTTCTTCAGCAAGCTCTACCGCTTTTTGTAATTGTCGACGCTCACGTTGTAAGTCTTTTTGTGCTTGGTAAGACAATTGCCCATCATTTTTTTCTTTTTCTACTATTATAGAAGAAGTTTCTGCTTTATTTGAATTTAAAGATTTAACTTCTTCTAATTCTGCTTTCTTTTCTAGATAATAATCGTAATCACCGTAAAATAGCGTAGATTTTTCTGGAGTGATTTCTAGCACTTTGGTAGCAATACGGTTAATAAAGTATCGGTCATGCGACACAAAGAAAAGAGTTCCGTCAAATTCGATTAATGCATTCTCTAGAACTTCCTTACTATCAATGTCTAAGTGGTTTGTTGGTTCGTCAAGAAGCAGTGTATTATCATGGTTCGTAGCAAGTAATGCTAAGCTTAAACGTGCTTTTTCACCACCACTCAAGAGTGACACTTTTTTATCTACCGTTTCTCCAGTAAAGAGGAAAGAACCTAGAATACTACGGACACGCCACTCATCAGTATTGTCGTGTGCTCGCCATAATGTTTCCAAAACCGTGAGTTTAGGATCAAGTTGGTTAATATTCTGGTCATAATAACCAATATCAACATTTGTTCCCTTTAGCACTTCACCTGCTTTAGAATCGAGTTGATGAATAAGTGTTTTAAGTAATGTTGTTTTACCAACACCATTTGGACCAACAACAGCAATTGCTTCTTGGCGCCGTAAATCGAAGTTGATATCTTTAGCAATAATTTCCGAATCGGGGTATCCAATCGCTAATTGAATTGCTTCAAGAACTCTGTCCCCGCTTTGACGATTTGAACTAAAGTTGATGCGAGGAGATTTATCATCTTGTTTTGGACGTTCGATACGGTCCATCTTTTCTAATTGCTTTCTACGACTTTGAGCTCGTTTAGTTGTCGAAGCGCGTACAATATTTCGTTGAACAAAGTCTTCTAATTTATCGATTTCTGCTTGTTGTTTCTCATATGCCTGGATTTCTTGTTCTAGTCGAGCTTCTTTTTCTTTCATATAGTAATCATAATTACCTTTGTAAATATGAGAAGTATGATGACGTAGTTCTACTACTTGATTTGCTACACGGTTTAAGAAGTAACGGTCATGAGATACGATAAGTAAAGCACCACGGTAATTTTGTAAATATCCTTCTAACCAGCGAAGAGTATCCATATCTAAGTGGTTTGTAGGCTCATCAAGAATCAGTAAATCATGTTTCATTAATAAAATTTGAGCTAATGCAAGTCGTGTCTTTTGACCACCAGATAATGAATTAACAGGTAAGTCGTAATCTTCTTCATAAAAACGGAAGCCATGTAATACTGTCCGGATATCTGATTCGATTGCGTAGGCATTTCGTTGGTTTAATTCTTCTTGAAGCGTGTCATAGTGTTGGATAGCTTGTTTGAACTGATCGCTATCGGGTTGGTCAGCTAATTCAGCAATTAATTGGGCAGAATTTTCAGCCTTTTCACGTAAAGCTAGTGTATCTTCAAAAACAGATAGCATCTCTTCCCAAATAGTTAACTCGGAATTTGTGGTGACATGTTGTTCTAAATATCCAATACTAATATCTTTAGCACGAGTTATTTCACCATTAGAAAGGGGCTCTTGACCGATAATTTGTTTAATTAGTGTGGATTTTCCAGTTCCATTTCGGCCGACGAGAGCAATGCGGTCTTGTGTTTGAATATTAAATGATACATTTTCAAAAAGTGTAACATCCGCAAAGTATCGTGCGACATTATTTAATTGTAGTAAAATCATATTTGGCCTCCTAAGTTCATTCTCGTTCATTATACCACGAGTCTTGGATGGGTGACAGATGATAGCTAAGGTATTAAAAACGAGATTTTACGTGAAAAATAAATGAAAATGTATGTTTTCATGCGATTCACTAGTAAAGTTTGTGAAATAATTGTATAATACAACCGAGTCGAATAAGCAGGAGGGGACAATATAATGAATACAGAAATACCACGTGCAACCGCACTGAGGTTGCCAATTTACCACCGCTATTTAAGATTTTTACAAAATGCAGGAAAAAAACGAATCTCTTCAACAGAATTAAGTGAAGCAGTAAAAGTTGATAGTGCGACAATTCGTCGTGATTTTTCATACTTCGGTGCATTAGGTAAACGCGGTTACGGTTATGACGTTGATTATTTAACAGAATTTTTTGCTAAAATATTAAATCAAGACCGTCTAACAACTGTAGGTTTGATAGGAGTAGGAAATCTTGGTGCAGCATTACTTAACTATAACTTTAGAAAAAATCACAATATTCGTATAGGTGCAGCATTCGATATTGATCCAGAATTAGTTGGAACAGTATTCGTTGGAGTGCCAGTCTATTCAATTGATGACTTAGAACAACAAATTAAAGATCAACAAATTGAAGTGATTATTCTAACTGTACCAGAACAATTTGCGGATGATATTGTAGATCGTTTAGTTGAAGCGGGCATTAAAGGGATTTTAAACTTTACACCACTTCGCTTTGATGTGCCAAATGATGTTTTAGTACAAAACGTTGACTTAACCAATGAATTACAAACATTAATCTATTTTATCGACAATAGTTTTACTAATTAACAACAGCAATCAAAAGCCTTGGGAAACCAAGGCTTTTTTTGCTGCTGATACTGTTGGCACTTAGGTACCTTACAGCCTCACATGCGAAAGGTTGGAAATTTCAAAGTAATGCCAATAATTCATGGATCATGTGATTATTTCAACTCTGCTATATAGGTAATTTAAATATGAAAAGCTTGTTGTATTAGGGATAGACATCTGTCCTGAAATGGTGATTTTTTCTTTTTTGATTTTGAAGTGTTTATACTTGCAATGTTGACCAATATAGACTAATATAATAATTGTAATTAGCACTCAAGTTGAATGAGTGCTAAAACAATAAAAATAATAAACGATAAATGATTTTTGGAGGGAATATTGATGATTAAACCATTAGGAAAACGTGTTGTCATTCAAATCGCTGAGGTAGAACAAGTAACTGAAAGTGGCTTTATTTTACCAACATCAGCTCAAGAGAAAGAACAATTCGGCGAAATTGTTGCTGTTGGTCCCGATATTGAAGAAAAAGACGATGTAAAAGTCGGAGATAAAGTTTACTTCAAAAACTTTACAGGTACTGAAGTTGAGCATGGTGGGCAAGAATACTTAATTATTGAACACAAAGACTTATTAGCAAAATTAGACTAATCGGCTAATAAGCTTATGAAGGATTTTTGATTACTTAATATAGAAGAGAATTAAAGGAGACAATAATTTATGGCAAAAGATATTAAATTTTCAGCTGATGCAAGAGAATCTTTATTAAAAGGTGTAGATAAATTAGCAAACACAGTAAAGACAACAATTGGACCTAAAGGACGTAATGTTGTTTTAGATTCTGAATATGGTTCACCAACAATTACAAATGACGGTGTTACAATTGCTCGTGAAATCCAATTAGAAGACCGCTATGAAAACATGGGAGCACAGTTAGTTTTAGAAGCTGCTTCAAAAACAAATGATGTAGCAGGTGACGGTACGACAACTGCAACTTTATTAACACAAGCTATAGTTCGTGAAGGTATGAAAAACCTATCAGCTGGTGCTAACCCAGTAGGAATCCGTCGTGGTATCGACAAAGCAACTCAAACTGCTGTTGAAGGTTTACGTCAACAAGCGCAACAAGTTGAAAGTAAAGAAGCGATTGCTCAAGTTGCTGCTGTTTCATCAGGATCAGAAGAAGTAGGTGCATTAATCGCCGACGCAATGGAAAAAGTTGGTGAAGATGGGGTTATTACTCTAGAAGATTCACAATCAATTGAAACAGACTTATCGGTTGTTGAAGGTATGCAATTTGACCGTGGATACTTATCACAATACATGGTAACTGACAACGAAAAAATGATTGCTGATTTAGACAGCCCATTAATTTTAGTAACAGACCGTAAAATTTCAAATATTCAAGATATCTTGCCATTACTAGAAAATGTAATGCAATCAGGTCGTCCATTATTAATGATTGCAGAAGATGTTGATGGTGAAGCTTTACCAAACTTAATTCTAAATAAATTACGCGGTACTTTAAATGTAGTAGCAGTTAAAGCACCAGGATTTGGTGACCGCCGTAAAGCGATGTTAGAAGATATCGCAATTTTAACAGGAGCAACTGTTATCTCTGAAGAATTAGGCTTTGAATTAAAAGATGCAACACCAGAACATTTAGGTTCAGCAACTAAGATTACAGTAACAAAAGACGAAACAACAATCGTTGAAGGTGCTGGCGATAAAGAAGCAATTAAAAACCGTGTTCAGTTAATTCGTGCTCAAGCAGAAGATACAACTTCAGACTTTGACCGTGAGAAATTGCAAGAACGCTTAGCTAAGTTAGCAGGCGGTGTAGCAGTTATTAGTGTAGGTGCAGCAACAGAAACAGAACAAAAAGAACGTAAATTACGTATCGAAGATGCATTAAATGCTACTCGTGCAGCAGTAGAAGAAGGTATTGTAGCTGGTGGTGGAACGGCATTAGTAAATGTTCAAAAAGCAGTTGCAGAATTAGTAGAAACATTAGAAGGTGACGAAGCAACAGGAGCTTCAATCGTTGCTCGTGCTTTAGAAGAACCAGTACGTCAAATTGCTGAAAATGCAGGTCAAGAAGGATCTGTCATCGTTAATAGATTACAAGAATCTGAAGAAGGCATTGGTTATAATGCTGCAACAGATAAATTTGAAAATATGATTGAATCTGGAATTGTAGACCCTACAAAAGTAACTAGATCAGCATTACAAAATGCCGCTTCGGTTGCAGCTCTGTTACTGACAACAGAAGCAGTAGTAGCAAATATTCCAGAACCTCAAGAGATGGATGCTGGAGCAATGAACCCAGGTATGGGTATGATGTAATAAAAAATTCACGCAGAGACCATTTGGTCTCTGTTTTTGAATTTAATGTGATAAAACTATGTAATGAATCCCATTTCGTTGTTCACATGAATTTTCTATGCTATGATAATTTTACTTTTGAAAGGTAGAATAATAGAGGTGAAACAATGAAGAAATTAATGCTTATTTTAACGAGTGTCTTTTTAATGGTAACATCTTTTGCGCCATTAGCAGCTAGTGCTCAAGAAAATTTACAAACAATTTTAATCATGGGAGTCGATCCAGCAGTTGAGGTTGAGGGTAGCAACGGAGAAATCGAAGGTTCTGTTGAAGTAGTTGCTTTAGCGACAATTGATGAATCAAATCAAGGAGTTAATGTTGTTAACTTCTCACAAGATACTTTAATTACAGAAAACGCGACAGTTTCGGATATATACGCTCAAGAGGGCGCTGAAGGTGTTATAGAAGTGATGAATGAGTGGCTAGATACAACAATGGAAGATTACTTGCTTGTTGACCTTGAAGGTGTTGAAGAAGTTGTTGATGCATTAGGCACAATTGAAGTAACACCACCAACAACATTTGAATTAGATGGCTATACATTTAATGAAGGCGAAACAGTATCTTTAGATGGTCCGGCAGCTGTAGTTTATCGTCGTCACTTAAATGATGACAATGATACAACTTACCAAGAGCGTCAAGAGCAAATCTTACAAGGAATTGTAGATGCAGCGGCAAAAGAAGATATCTTATCTAAATTACCAGATTTACTTGGTTCAGTGACTGAGTATATTGAAACAAACTTAGGTATTTTCACGCTAGTTGGATTAGGTAGTACACTTCAGGATTCTGTTGAAAATATTTCTGCTTACCGAATTGAAGATGCAGAGTTAACAGACGAAGATTATCAATTAATCTACGATTCAGTTCACTTTAATAATTAAGAACAATACTATTCTCACCATTTGTGAGGATAGTATTTTTTTGCTATTTTACAGTAAGATAGTAGGTTTTAATGAGAAAAGATGATAGAATAAGATTAATATAGGAGGCGGTGACATTGTTGTTGAAATTAAAATTTAAAGAAGTAAATTATAGTTGTCAAGATTATCTAGCGTATAGCGATAATGAGCCTGTACATATCGAGCATTTTAAATATGAAGTAGAAGGCGAAGGGACAAAAGGTGTCGCTTTTTGTCATCATATTAGCTATGAATTTGATCCTGATGAGACAGGAAGCACGCCTATTCAATTTAGAGGATATATGCATTTTGAAGGAACTTTTAACAATTATCAGGGCAGTTTTTTAGCACAAGAAGATGGTGTATGTAATCCAAGTGGCCGAAAAACGAGAGGGACAATTGTTGATGCCAATGATGAGTTGGTAATGATGACAGGGTCATTTGAGTATCATTTTGATACACCACTTTGTTTTGATAAAGATCAAAAGGCTCAAACAGATAGAACGCGTGATAAAGAAGTTGAGGTATTTTTTGATATTGATCTATAAAATGAGGTAATTAAAATTATCTCATTTTTATCATTGTATTATCATATTCCTTCGGTTATAATAAGAATCATTATTATAAGGAGGAATGAAATATGTCTATGAAAAAAATTGCTTTATCACTATTAGCTAGTACTGCACTTGTAGGGGCGTTCGCACAACCTGCAACTGTATTAGCTCAAGATGCTATCAAAATTGGGGCGAATTATGAATTATCAGGCGAAGCTGCGTCATATGGTCAACAAATGGTTGATGGTTTAAATTTAGCGATTGAGCAAGTTAATGCTGATGGAGGTTTATTGGACGGCCAACAAGTTGAAGCGGTTGTTTACGATAACTTATCAGATACGACAGAGACAGCCTCCATTGCACAACGTTTAATCTCTGAAGATGTTGTTGGTATTGTTGGGCCAGCTCTTACCGGTACCTCAAATGCTCAAAAGACGATTACTAACGCAGAGGGCGTTCCGACAGTATCACCGTCAGCAAGTGATGACAACTATACATTAGATGAAGCTGGAGATGTATTGGAATATGTTTTCCGAGTCTGTTTCTGGAATTCATATCAAGCAAATGTCGGAGCTAAATTCGCTGCAGAAAACTTAGGTACTACAAAGGCAGCAATGATTGTGGATACGGCTTCAGATTATTCTACTGGATTAGCAGCTACTTTTGCCGACGAGTTTACAAATCGTGGTGGTGAAATTGTAACTGAACAAAACTTCACAGCGGGAGAAACAGACTTTTCTGCCGTACTTACGACAATTTTATCATCCGATGTTGATGTCATTTATATCCCATCTTACTATACAGAAGCTGGTTTAATTATTAAACAAGCACGCGAAATGGGGATCGAGACACCAATTGTCGGTGCGGATGGTATGTCTTCGGATGTATTAGTTGAATTAGCAGGAGCAGAGAACGCAACGAATGTGCACTATTCTGACCACTTCTCAGCGGCTTCAGAAGAAGCAATTGTACAAGAATTTATGACTGCCTTTGAAGATAAGTATGGATCAGAGGCTTCTACTTTCAATGCTTTAGGTTATGATGCGGCAATGTTACTAATGGATGCAATCGAGCGTGCGGATAGTACAGATCGTGAAGCGATTACAGAACAATTAGCAGCAACGACAGATTATGAAGGCGTAACAGGAACGTTTTCTATGGATGAACTACACAATCCAGTTAAATCTGCGGTAATGATTTCGTTAGAAAATGGTGAAATTGTAAGTGCTGAAAATGTAACTGCTGAAGAATAATATTGTAATTCACCAACACTTTAACTTCGGTTAAAGTGTTTTTATAATTATTTGTGAAATATATAGTTAACTAATTTGCAATTCAAATGAGATAATATTAAACATATTTTAATAATATTGTTAGAAAAGGCTTGCAAAGTTAAAAAAAGCTAGATATAATGTTAACAACGAAAAGGAGAGAGAAACCATCATGGCAAACCAATCATCACAAGCAATCATTATTATTAGCATCATTGAGTAGTGTTTGTATCTTTGGGTACAAACACGTTAATATACATGTTTGTATCTTTGTGATGATTGATTACCATATGGTCACATAGATGAATATCTAAGTGTCCATTGATAGGTGACTATCTTAAGGGTTAGCCCTCACTTAGATTGGTTTCTAAGTGGGGGCTTTTTTCGTACAAAAATTAGGAGGTTCGTTATGGGACTTAAAAAATTATTGAAATCGGTAGTAGTAGCAGGTGCTTTGCTGACAGCAGTGCAACCATTAGCAATTAATGCGCAAGATGCGTTTACAATTGGGGGTAACTTTGAGTTATCGGGTGCAACTGCATCTTATGGGACGCCAATGTCTAACGGTGTTAAATTAGCAGTTAAACATGTTAATGAAGCAGGCGGAGTATTAGGTCAAGAAGTTGAATATGTTGAATATGATAACCGTTCAGATTTAACTGAATCTGCTTCGGTAGCGCAACGTTTAGTAAACGAAGATGTATTAGCAATCGTTGGTCCAGCAACTTCAGGTGACGTGAAAGCGGCAATCCCTGTAATCAATGAAGGTGGAGTAACGACAGTTGCGCCAGCAGCTACTTTAGACGGTATTACATTAAGTGAATCAGGGGAAGTATTTGAATATTTCTTCCGTGTTAACTTTGAAGATTCTTACCAAGCTACGGCAGCAGCACAATATGCAGTAGATGAATTAGGTTTATCTAAAGCAGCGATTGTGTCTGATCAATCGAGTGACTACTCACTAGGTTTAACATCGGCATTTGAATCTAAATTTACTGAGTTAGGTAGCGAAGTTGTCGCAACACAATCAATTCAAGCAGGGGAAACAGACTTTTCAGCTGTTTTAACTTCATTATTAGCTCAAGACTTTGATGTATTATATGTACCAGTTTACTATACGGAAGCAGGATTATTCATCAAACAAGCACGTGAGATGGGAATTACACAACCGATTATCGGTGGGGACGGCTTCCATAGTCCAACATTAACAGAATTAGCTGAAGCACAAAATGCTTCTGATGTTTACTTTACATCTCACTTCTCAACAGATAGTGACGATCCAAAAGTCCAAGAATTCTTAACAGCTTATGAAGAAGAATTTGGTCAAGAAGCAGATACATTTGCAGCATTAGCTTATGATGCCGCTAACTTAATCTTTGATGCAGCAGAACGTGCTGGAGAAGCAGACCGTGATGCGATTAAAGATGCAGTAGCAGAAACTGAAAACTTTGAAGGTATTACAGGAACATTTGCCATTGATGAAAATCATGACCCGGTAAAACCAGCATTAATGCTTGAATTACAAGAGGGCGAAATCGTTTCTTCACAACCAGTTTCAGCAGAATAAAACGAAAAAAGCAATTGTCCTTTGGGATGATTGCTTTTTTAATTTTTCACTAATTATATTTAACTAAATTAGTAAGGTAATTTAGTTAAGTAGAAGGTTGATGTATCAACAATGTAGTGATATCAATGGTTTTATAATCAAAAATATAACAAATTTAAATTAAAAGATTTTAATAATTGGTTGATAATCTAATTAGAATGCTTTATACTTTTATCATTACTCAGAAATTGGAAAGGAAAATAGTTATGCAATTATTTATGCAACAAATGGTTAACGGTGTTGCCTTAGGTAGTATTTATGCGTTAATTGCCCTTGGTTACACAATGGTATATGGTACGATCCGTCTGATTAACTTTGCTCACGGTGACATCTATATGATGGGAGCATTCATTGGTTTTTATTTAATCACCGTCTTAGAAATGAATCTTGTTCTAGCTATGATTATTACGATGGTAACAACGGCCATTTTAGGGGTTATTATTGAGCGAATTGCTTATAAACCGCTTAGAAATGCTTCAAGGGTCGCAGGATTGATTACTGCGATCGGAGTATCATACTTTTTACAAAATATTATGATTTACTTCTTAGGTCCAGAAGTGAGGGCCTTCCCATCGCCATTAGAAACTCAAATATTTAGAGTGTTTGGCTTAGTTATTAACTCTAAACAAATTTTAGTAGTAGCTGTGACGATCATTATGATGATTTTATTACATCTGATTGTTAATAAATCTAAAATGGGGAAAGCGATGCGAGCTGTTGCCGTTGATTCAGAAGCGGCTCAATTAATGGGAATTGACGTCGACCGTGTGATTTCATTTACATTCGCATTAGGATCTTCACTTGCAGGTATGGCTGGTATTTTAGTTGGTATTTACTACAACTCAATTCAACCAACGATGGGGGTGACGATGGGGCTAAAAGCCTTTATTGCCGCAGTTATCGGTGGTGTTGGATCAATCCCAGGAGCGATGGTTGGAGGATACTTAATTGGTGTTCTTGAAACAATCGTTACAGTTATGGGTGGTTCAATGTATAAAGATGCCGTCGTTTATGGATTATTAATTGTTATATTACTTGTCTTACCTTCAGGATTATTTGGTAAGAGTACAACAGAGAAAGTGTAGGTGGGATTTGTGCAGAGACTTCATAAAAGAAATATTGCCTGGTTAGGTCTAATCATTGCCGGTTTCATCGCCCTATATGTTTTAAATGCCACGGGCATTATCAATTCATATTACCGTATTACGTTAATGACGATTATGTTGAATATTATTTATGCTGTAGGACTAAACCTAGTGCTTGGTGTAGCAGGTCAATTCTCATTAGGACATGCTGGTTTTATTGCCATTGGTGCTTACGCAGCTGCAATCTTCTCGAAAGCATTCGAAAACCCTTATTTAGGTCTAGGTGTCGGAATGCTGGTAGGTGTTATTCTAGCCGTAGTCGTTGCTCTATTAGTAGGTATACCAACTTTACGGCTAAAAGGTGACTACTTAGCAATCGCAACTTTAGGTGTTTCAGAAATTATCCGTGTATTGATTAATAACTGGCGAAGTGTAACAAACGGACCAGCCGGTATTAGTGAAATCCCTACGATTACTAATTGGCAAATCGTTTATGTATTCATGGTGATCACAACAATTATTGTGTTAAACTATGTATATAGTAGTACTGGTCGCGCGACTCGTGCCATTGAACAAAATGAAATTGCTGCTGAAGCAATGGGGGTTCGTGTAACACGTTATAAAGTAGGTGCGTTTGTTGTTGGTGCAGCTACAGCCGCAATAGGTGGAGCATTACAAGCGACAATGCTTGGGGTTGTAACGCCTAACGACTATACTTTTAACCGCTCAATTGATATTTTAATATTCGTTGTATTTGGGGGTATCGGTAGTTTTACAGGTACATTCATCGCAGCGATTGTACTGGGAATTATCAACTTAGTTTTACAAGATTATGGTCAATTACGTATGGTACTATATGCGATTGCTTTAATCTTAATCATGATTTTCAAACCAGGTGGATTGATGGGAACGAAAGAATTTAAGTTTGGTCAATTAATCGACCGTTCATCGGATAAGGAGGTAGTCTAGTCATGAGTGAAACAATTTTAAAAGTGACAGATTTAACCAAACATTTCGGTGGTTTAACTGCAGTATCAAATGTGTCAATGGAATTAGAAAAAGGCGAATTAATTGGTTTGATTGGACCGAATGGTGCCGGTAAAACAACATTCTTCAACTTACTAACAGGGGTATATGTGCCGTCTGAAGGGACCGTTGAAATTGCAAATGACGGAAAATTGGAGACTATTAACGGTAAGAAACCAGATTATATCAATGGTTTAGGTATTGCTCGTACTTTCCAAAATATCCGCTTATTTACGGACTTGAGTGTATTGGAAAATGTAATGATTGCCATGCACCGCGAGCAAGGACCAGGGATGTTGCATGCCTTCCTAAGAACGAAAACACATTATCAAACTGAACAAAAAATGCGCGAGGAAGCGATGGAATTGCTAGATATCTTCAATCTAAGAGAAGTTGCTAATGATAAAGCAAAGAACTTAGCTTATGGTCAACAACGTCGTTTAGAAATCGTGCGAGCACTAGCGACGGAGCCAAAAGTATTATTCTTAGATGAGCCGGCTGCCGGGATGAACCCAGCTGAGACAGCGGAATTAACCGGATTAATCGCTCAAATTCGTGAACAGTTCGGTTTAACGGTTGTATTAATTGAACATGATATGTCATTAGTAATGGATATTTGTGAACGTATCTATGTATTAGAATACGGTCGCTTAATCGCAGAAGGTAAACCAGAAGAAATTCAAGGTAACGAAAACGTAATTCGAGCATATTTAGGAGGCGATGATTAATGTTAAAAGTTACAGACTTAGAAGTAAATTACGGCATGATCAACGCCGTTAGAAAAATTAATTTTGAAGTAAATGAAGGTGAGATTGTTTCTTTAATTGGTGCCAATGGTGCGGGTAAATCAACGATCTTACGTACAATTTCAGGATTAGTTAAGCCTTCAGCTGGTACAATTCAGTATGAAGGGAAAGAATTGATTACAATGTCTCCAAGAAACATTGTAAAAGCAGGGATTTCGCAAGTACCTGAAGGACGTCATGTTTTCAAAGGCTTAACAGTGAAAGAAAACTTAGAAATGGGTGCTTTCTTACGTAACGATAAAGGTGCCATTCAATCCGATTATGAACTGGTTTATGAACGCTTCCCAATTTTGAAAGAACGTCTAAATCAAGATGCAGCAACATTATCAGGTGGAGAACAACAAATGTTAGCCATGGGACGCGCTTTAATGTCTAAACCGCGCTTATTGCTATTAGACGAACCATCAATGGGATTAGCGCCGATTTTCATTAAAGAAATCTTTAGTATTATTGTTGATATCCAAAAACAAGGAACAACTGTATTATTAATTGAGCAAAATGCAAAACAGGCTTTACAAATTTCAAATAGAGGTTATGTATTAGAAACAGGTGACATCACATTATCTGGTACAGGTCAAGAATTGCTATCAAGCGATGAAGTACAGAAAGCTTATCTAGGAGGTTAACAAATGTATATTAAAGATTATATGACCACTGAATTGATTACAATTAGTCGCAATACAAGTATCGCCAAAGCAAGTGATTTAATGAATGCTCACGATATTAACCGATTACCCGTAATTGAAGATGGTCAACTAGTTGGTCTAGTCACACGCGAAATTGTCGTCAAAAACTCGCCGTCAGATGCAACAAGTTTAGACCGTCACGAATTAAACTATTTATTAGAAAAAGCAACCGTAGAAGACATCATGCAAAAAAATGTCATAACTAAAACACCCGAAACATTATTAGACGAAGCAGCAGCAACCATGTCAAATGAAAATATCGGGGTATTAGTCGTCGTCGATGAACAGGACCGCGTAGCGGGAATCATTACCGACAAAGACATTTTCAAAGCATTTATCGACATCTCAGGCTACTACTCACGCGGCACAAGCCTCGTAATCGAACTAGAAGAAGACCGCCAAGGTGTCATTGAAGAAGTCGGAGACTCACTCGTCGAAACCGACCATAACCTAACACACATGATGGTTTACCACTTAGACGGAGCCATCAGAGTCGTCTTACACGTCGAATCAGAAGTCGTAACAGAACTAACAGCCTCATTAACATCAAAAGGCTATGACGTCCAAACAGTTGTAAATCGTTAAAAAACCAGAGCTTCCAATCAATGGGAGCTCTTTTATTTTGGAAAAGTATGGAATAGGAAAAGAGGAAATAACTCCGATCCTTATTTAACTCCAAAGACCACTCATAAAAAATGAACGCTAAAGGTATCTGGGAAGTGTTTTCTTTCCAAAAAAATACCCCCTGACAACAGTCAAGGGATAGTCATAATTATATATTTAAACGACATTGTGGAAGACATTTTGAACATCTTCGTCGTCTTCTAAAGCATCGATTAATTTTTCAAATTGTTCTTGATCTTCCTCGCTTAATGATACTTCATTTTTAGCCATCATTTCTAATTCAGCAACCTCAAATTTTTCAACACCCAAATTAGTTAATGCTTGTCGAATGTCATTAAAGTCCTCTGGTTCACCGTAAACTACGATATTATCTTCCTCAGACTGAACATCACGCACTTCAACACCTTCTTCAAGTAGCGCAAGTAAAATTTCATCCGGATCGTCATTACCTTCGTAAACGAAGACAGAGGTGTTTTCAAATAAATAACTTACAGCACCTGCAACTCCCATATTTCCGCCATTTTTATTGAAATGAGTACGGACATTAGATGCAGTACGATTAACATTATTACTCAAAGCATCAACGATAATCATTGCGCCATTAGGACCGAAACCTTCGTAACGTAGTTCTTGATAATTTTCATCATCGCCACCTTTAGCTTTTTCGACGGCTTTATCAATAATATGTTTTGGAACATTATATGTCTTGGCACGGTCGATAACAAAGGCTAATTTTTGATTTAAATCTGGATCAGGTTCACCTGATTTAGCTGCTGCATAAATTTCAATACCAAATTTTGCATAGACTTTAGATGTATCTTGATCTTTCTTTCCTTTTTTCTCACGGATATTCATCCATTTACGTCCCATATTCTCACACTTCTTTCTATAATCTGTCCATATTATAAACTTATTATCTAAACTTGAAAACTCCCTATGATCAAATTTGCGATAAAATTGCACTTAATCTTAATAAAAAACTCCCCGCCATGAAAGGCAGGGAATAATTAGTAAATATTAAGCTTCTACTGGGTACATAGCATCAATTCGTTTTTGAGCATCTTGGTCATTAACGAAGTCTTCATACGTTGAATCGATACGGTCATAAGCACCAGTTGGTGTAATTTCAATAATCCGATTACATGTAGTATTCATCACTTCGTAGTCATGTGAGGCCATTAACATTGATTCTTTAAATTTAACTAAACCATCGTTTAAAGCAGTAATTGACTCTAAGTCCAAGTGATTTGTTGGTTGATCTAATACTAAAACATTTGCTTTAGAAAGCATCATCTTAGATAATAAACAACGCACTTTTTCTCCCCCAGATAAAACATTAACAGGTTTCATAACGTCTTCACCAGAGAATAACATACGTCCTAAGAAACTACGTAAGAATGTATTATCTTGTTCTTCCTTGTCAGCGTATTGGCGTAACCAATCAACAATTGGTAACTCATTACCTTCAAATTCATCCGCCGAATTACGCGGTAAATAAGTTTGGCTTGTTGTCACACCCCACTCAAATTTACCTGAATCAGGTTCCATTTCGCCCATTAAAATATCGAATAAAGCAGAAATTGCATTGTCATTACGACTTGTAAATCCAACTTTATCGTCAGGACGTAATGTGAAAGTAAGGTTTTCAAATAATACTTCACCGTCGATTGTCTTCGATAAACCTTCGACACGTAATAAGTCATTTCCAATTTCACGCTCAGGACTAAATCCAACATAAGGGTAACGACGTGATGAAGGTTGAATGTCATCTAAAGTGATTTTATCTAATAATTTCTTACGAGAAGTAGCTTGTTTTGATTTAGAAGCATTTGCAGAGAAACGCGCAATAAATTCTTGTAACTCTTTAATTTGTTCTTCTTTTTTCGCATTTTGGTCAGCTGCTAATTTTGAAGCTAATTGACTTGATTGTAACCAGAAGTCATAGTTTCCAACATAAACTTTGATTTTACCAAAGTCAACGTCAGCCATATGCGTACATACTGTATTTAAGAAGTGACGGTCATGGGATACAACAATTACTGTGTTAGGGAAGTTAATAATAAAGTCACTTAACCAGTCAATCGCAGCTGCATCTAAACCGTTTGTCGGCTCGTCAAGTAATAAGTTATCAGGATTACCAAAAATTGCTTGTGCTAATAAAACCTTGATTTTATCCGCTTCAACTAATTCACGCATATTTTTACTATGTAACTCTTTATCAATACCTAAACCTTGTAACATATCTGCTGCTTGAGCTTCAGCTTCCCAGCCACCCATTTCAGCAAATTGTGCTTCCAAGTCACCTGCACGAATACCATCTTCATCAGTGAAGTCTGGTTTCATGTAGATTTCATTTTTTTCAGTCATTACGTCATATAATTCTTTATGACCCATCATAACGGTATCTAAAACCATTTCATCCTCGAATGCATAGTGGTCTTGTGATAAGACAGCTAAACGCTCGTTAGGATCCATTGTAACATTACCAGTAGAAGGTGAAATTTCACCTGATAAGATTTTTAGAAAAGTAGATTTACCAGCACCATTAGCACCGATAACACCGTAACAGTTGCCCGGTGTGAATGTAATATTTACGTCGTCAAATAATTTTTTGTCAGGGAATACCAGACTAACATTAGAGACATTAATCATGAATGTTATCCTCCTTAAAAGGGTAGTTTTTACTCAGGATATCATACCATAACTAGGAAGAAAATAGCGAATGAATTAAGAAATATTATGATAATGTGTGGACACTATTACAGAAAAAATCCTGAAAACTTCATAATTATTCGGTATACTGAAATTACGAAGGAGGAGTTATGATGAAAAAATATATAATTTTAAGTTGTAGTGCCTTATTAAGCATGTCTTTATTGGCACCATCATTACCTATAAACTCTACTCAAATGGTTCAAGCACAAGAAACTGTTTCGCAACCTAATGCAGAGTTAGATACAGTTAAAGAAGGTTTAATCACAACACAACCGATTAACGAAGAGCAATTAAGACAAGTACCAGAAGAGTTTTTATTGAATTATTATAATGAAGCGATGGCTGATCCTGCTTTAGCAGACAATCAAGCCGTTTACACTGCTGTATATGAATCAATCGCAAATGATAATCCTCAATTAAATTTAGTTGTTGGAGAAGATTATGAAGCATATAGCCGTGTAGTTGAAGCGATTACTGGGGCAACATCATGGACACCAGAAGATTTAAGAAAAGTAGAATCTACCGCACTTTTAACAGAATATCGTAGTGCAATGGCAGCAAGTGGTGATGTGGTCAGCAGTGCAGTTGAATCTTTAACTCCTTGGATTGAAGAGCAAATTTTAGCTTATGATGAACGACAAGCAGCATTCGAAGCGAGCTTACAAGAGACTTCATCTGAAGAATCAGAATCAGTTTCAGAAGAAGTACCAGCAGAAGTACCAGCAGAAGGGTCATCAACAGATGAATCCGCACCAGAAGAATCAACAGCGGAAGAATCACAACCAATTTCTGAGTCGGTATCACAACCTGGTGAAGAAACTAGCTCACAATCAGAGTCAACGCCTGAAAATGAGGACACAACAAGTGGCGAGGAAACTTCAGAATCTTCAGTCGAGGAAAGTCAACCAACAGTTGACATTGAAACAGTTCGTCAAGGTTTAATCGATGGAACACCAATGACTGAAACGCAAGCAGCGTCTCTAACATCGGAAATGTTAGCCAATTATATTTCAGCTACACCGCAAACGCCTGAAGAATATACTAACTTGTTTGATTCATTAGTAGCGAATCAACCGGAACTCTTCCAAACGCAATTAGATGAAATTAAAAATGTATTAATTAATGACTTACATTTAAATGCTGATTCACTATTACAAACAATGAGTGATAGTCAGTTATTATGGTTAAATAACCAAGTTGTTACGGAAAATGGTGGAGCAAATTATGAACAATTAGCTTCTATTATCGTTAATGACTATCAAGTCATCCAAGAAACAGATACAACTTTACGTTATACATCTGAGGAAATACGTAACTTATTAATTGGTAGCACACCAATTACACAAGAGCAATTAGATCAAATTACAGATGAACAATTGAAAGCTGTTTTACCAGAACAAGCGAATCAATTAGATGCAGCAACATTATATAATGATTTAATCACTAATTATCCAGATGTTTTCGCAGCAGAAGCAGCTCGTTTTGTTGAAGCGTTAACAGTAACAAATCAATTACTAGACCCAACGTCGTTACAAGAAAATGTGACAACACCAGAATTATTATGGGCAGAATACAATGTATGGTTAGAAGATAGCCAAGAAAATATGCAACGTCTTTCTGAAGTATTAATTCAAGACTATCAAGTTGCGCCAGCAGAAGTAGCTTCTTCAGATGAAAGTGAATCATCAGAAACGACTGAATCTGACACAACTTCAGAAGAAAGTACACCAACTGAAGAAAGTGAAACAACTGAAACGGATGAGTCAGCATCGAGTGAAGAATCATCAGAACAAACAGCAGCTGAAGTTGTTGAAGAAAATAATTGGCGTCAAGATTTAATTGGGAATACACCAATCATCACTGCACAATTAGAAACTTTTACTGATGAAGAATTAGTACAAGCCAGTCAAACTGCAGAATCTCCTGAAGTTAGTTTAGAAGCGTTGTACAATCAATTAGTAAGTAATTACCCTGAGCGTTTCCAATCAGAAATTACACGTTTTCAAGAAAACTTAACAGCAGAAGGTATTGATACGACTGCTTTAAGTGAATTGATGACGAATCAAGAATTATTATGGGCTGAATATCAAGTGTATCTTGAAAATGGCACAGAAAATTTTGAAGCTTTAGCCAATCAACTCGTTGAGCAATATGGCGAAGAAATTGTAACAGAGGAAGAATCTGAACCAGCAGCAGATCCCGCAGCCCTGAAAGAAGAATTACTAGCTAGTACTCCGCTAACTAGTGATCAAGCAGATCAATTAACAGCGGAACAATACGAATACTATGCCGGATTTGTAACAGAGGGGACAAGTATCACCGATGTTTATACTCAAATCGTTACAGATCATCCAGAACTAATTCAACCAGCAACGGATGCAATTAGAGAAGAATTAGTGAATCAAGGTAATGTTACACCTGAGTCTTTAGACCAAGTACATGATATAACATTAATTTGGCAAGTATACGAAGTGAATAATCAAACACAAACGACAAATATTGAAGAAACGAATATCGAAGTATTAACACAATATTTAGTTGAAAATAATAATGTCCAAGTGAATCAAGAAGCAAGCACTGAAACAAGCTCTGAAGTAAGTTCAGAACAAAGTTCACAGGAAAGTACTGACCCATCGATTTCAGCAAGCACACGATCAGATGTAGAAGAGAATCAAGGAAATGACCCACAAAATGGACAAAGTACTGAATTATCTCCAGGTGCAAATGCATCTTTCCCTGATTTAAGTAGTGAAGAGGAATCAAGTTCAGTTTCAGTTGAAATTACTTCAAGTGTTGAAGAAAATGACAACTTACCAGCAACGGGTGAACGTTCATCATGGATTTACATCGTACTAGGAATTGTCATTGCGATTGTAGCCGTGTTACTCATTCGTTCAGGAAATAAAAAGAAATAATATTCTCTTAATCTAACCAAAAAAAGCATTGCCCAACGATTCTGGAAAAGGAATAAAGGGTAATGCTTTTTTATTGCTAGTAAATCATGTTTTAAGGCATAGTATACATATTGGACGATTGAGTAAAAAACACCACCTTGAATTCACATTAGTGAATTCAAGGTGGTGTTTAATTTGTAATAATGAAAGGATTAACCTTCGTAATCTTCATTATTTAATGTTTCAATGATATGGACAACGTGTTCATTTGTTAAACTGTAGCGTACTTTCGTACCGTCTCGTTGTGCAGTTACAATGTTACCAGCCTTTAATTTTGCTAATTGTTGTGATACAGTAGCTTGAGGTAATTCAAGTGCATCGACAATTGAGCCAACATTTAAAAATTCTTCGTCTTTAAGAAGTCTGATAATTGATAAACGGATCGGGTGTCCCATCAATTTAAAAATTTGAACGAGTTCGTTATTTTCATCTAATAAAGCCATGTCTGTTCCTCCTTGTGATTGATATATGGATTAGAATAGCTCTATACTCATAAAGGTATTGCTATTTACTTAATACAAGTATATGTATAATTTTATCCGTCTATTTAACTATTATACACGCATCTGGTCTAAAATAACAGTAAAATGTCATCAAGATGATTACAATTAGATAAGAAGTGTTATAATAATATAGCTAAAAGATTTCATTGTTAAGATAATGTTTCAGTATTGTGTCATATAAAAATATTCTTATTTTAATAAGAATCAGCAGTGTTTTTGGTTAGAAATAAAGGGCAATTAGATTAAAGTTCTCTAATGAATGTGATATAATTACTTTACGTAAAAAGGGAGGAAGCAAATGAGACGTCAATTTATGAATTATTTTTACTTAAAAATGGATACACACTATTTTGATGTGCCATATTATCCAGGAAAGAAGCGCCGGGTTCGTGTGTTATTGCCTAAGGATTATGACCGGGAAGATTGGGCAAGTTATCCAGTTGTTTATATGCATGATGGTCAAAATGTGTTTTACTCCAAAGAGTCGTTTTCTGGACATTCGTGGAAAGTGATACCAACCATTAAAAATAATAAAGACTTGCCAAAAATGATCGTAGTTGGTATCGATAATGATGGTGACCGTCGTCTAAATGAATATTCACCTTGGGTAACGGATGCGGACAAAAATTCAGACGTTGCTGGCATTGGCGGTGATGGTGTGGATTATGGTGAATGGGTGGTAAATGTCATTAAACCTTTTATTGATGAGAATTACCGGACATTATCTGATAAAAATAATACCATTTTGGCAGGTAGTTCAATGGGCGGTATTATTACTGCTTATATGGGGGCAAAATATCCGGATGTTTTTGGTGTTTTAGGCGTCTTTAGTTTGGCTTCGTGGTTTAGTGAGTCTGATTTCTTGCGTTTTATTGAACACCATCCATTGCATGAGGATACTAAAGTGTATATTCAGGTTGGAACAATAGAAGGCGATGCGATTGACCAGCAGTTTATTGATGGGCACATGAATCAAGAATATATTGATGTTTCGATTCGCTATTATGATTTACTTCAACAAACTGGACTACCAAATAAACAATCGTGGTTACGTATTATGGCGAATGAAAGGCATACTGAACAAGCCTGGGCGAATCATTTCTTAGAATTTTTACGTTTTGGTTTTGAACTAGATCAGCGACCAGGATTGAGTTCGCGTAAAATTAACATGTAATTAAATAAAAATTTATATTGATTCAAAGAGTGCAGGCCAATAGAGCTGGCACTCTTTATTTGTTTAACAGTGACGGGATTATGTTATAATTTTAGAGAGAAAATAAACCACTCTTTCATATAGATGAGTGTGAAAATATTGACATAGATAGAAGAAGGAGACAGCCATGACGTTAAGAGTAAATAATGTGGATAGTGGGTACCGCAGGATACCTGTTATCAAAGAAATTGATTTTTCCATTAATTATGGGGAAATTGTTGGTTTAATCGGATTAAATGGAGCTGGGAAATCGACCTTATTAAAAACCATTTTAGGATTATTAACACCGCAAGCGGGTAATATTACAATTGAGAACCAATCAATTTTAGATAATCATACTGAATATGCCAAAAAAATTGCTTATATTCCGGAAACACCGATTCTTTATGATGAGCTTACACTTCAGGAGCATTTAGAGATGACGGGACTTGGTTATGATATTCCTCGGGAAGAGGTTATGAAGCGCGCCCAGCCTTTACTTGAATTGTTCCGTTTAGATGATGTTTTGAATTGGTTCCCGGTTCACTTCTCTAAAGGGATGAAACAAAAAGTCATGATTGTGTGTGCGCTTATTACAAATGCAAAAGTGCTAATTATTGATGAACCTTTTTTAGGATTAGATCCTTTAGCGATTCGTGACTTCACGAATTTATTAAAAGAGCGCGCAGAAAATGGCTGTGCAGTATTATTTACAACGCATATGTTATCGATTGCAAGTGATTTATGTGACTCCTATTTAATTTTAAGTAAAGGTGAACTGGTAGGTCAGGGTGACCTAGAAGATTTAAGAACACAATTTAAAGATCCACAAGCTTCATTGGATGATATTTATATTGCCATGACGGAAATGGAAGCTTTATCTAAGGCTGAAAGGACTGAAGGCTAATGAACACTTTAAATGATTTATGGCAGAAACGCTTTAATTATTATTTAAAAGAAGTGGGAAAATATGGTCGATTAATATTTAATGACCATTTAGCGATTATTCTTTTTGTGCTATTAGGTTTTGGCTCGCTCGCCTATAACAGTATTTTAGAACAAGCAAGTCAGATGCCGGTGGACCAAATTTATATTTGGGTTATTTTAGTTGGCGTTCTTCTGTTGTCCGCTGTTTTTCTGCTAGGTCAGCCATTATGGCTAACTCGGCGTGCAGACGAAAGTTACTTATTTCCAAGAGGACATGAGTTTAATAACTATTGGCTGAAGGGGACATTTCTCGCAGAAGTGATCCCGATGATTGCTCTTTCTCTAGCAGCGGTGATGTACTATCCATTTTTAGTCTTAATATCTGGGTGGACAATGAATGAGTTATGGCTGTTTATTGTGTTTTTATTATTAGCCCGTCTATCAAGTTCTTTATTAATGTATTTAAATATCTTTCAATTAGGACTGAATATAACTAGACTGATGCGGTCGAGATTACCTTTTGTCTTGCCTTTTATAATTTTTACTACCGTATTAATTGCATTACCTGGTCAATTACCAATCATCTTATGTGGGCTCGCACTTTTCCTTGTAGCAGCGTATATTGTCTGGGGTATGAAACAGCGCAAAGAGCGTCGTATTGATTTTGATTATGTAATTGAAGTGGATAGTCACCAGGAAGCTAATTTTTACCGAGCAGTTTCTTTATTTGCAGACGTCCCTCAATCAGCGCCAACGATTAAACGCCGTGAGTACTTGGATATTTTAATTAAAAATATACCGACATTGAACAATAATCGTTATGGTTATTTATATATCCGCCAACTATTCAGAAATTCGTTGTATAGTTCAATTTGGATAAAAGTCATGCTTTTTATAACGGTCATTATCGTCGTCTTAGAAGTACCTTGGATGATTGCCGGAGCAGGCGTTTTAGGGTTTCTAATGTCAGCAATTCAATTGTTACCCATGATTCATCTCTACGATAAACACCCATTCCAAATTATTTATCCAAACCGTGCCGATGAGAAATTAGTTGCCTTCCAACAATCAGTCATGATTATTTTAGGGATTCAACTCCTCTTCTATAGTCTAGCAGCCCTATTTGGCTCAGGATTCCGATTTGAAATAGTATTCGTTCTATTAGTATGGTTAACCGCCGCCGTTGCAATACTCTATTTATATATCCCGTGGTGGAACCGACGTCACAATAAGAAGAAATAGGAGGGAAAGTATGGCAATTAAAACAGGAAAGATTATTCTATTCATGTGTCTGACTTTAATGAATGGCTTTTCATTAAATATTCAAGCAGAATCAAGTTCAGGAGAAATATCACAGACAGCAACTTTAGATGAAACAAGTGAGATTCGGCCATTGGATTTAACCATGGCGGATCAGTCAGCTGATGCAGCTTATGCTGATTATGAATCACTACTATCATATATTAATGGGTTTGATAATATTGATGAGATTGTCACGGCTGATATTTTAGCCAACTTTGAACCGGCTGTTTCAGTTGATAGATATACAAATGAAAACTTACCGGAATTATTTGCAGGTGAAGAAATTTGGCAATATGTTTATACAACTACTGACCAAATGACAGCAGAAGAATCAGAAGTTTCGATTACACTATTCTTCAATGGGAATTTATTGATTTCTGCAATGTTGACGTCTGATAATAATGCCCCTGTTGCTGATTTATTAGAAACGGAAGAAATAGAGGCTTTAATTCAATCAAATTCGTTAGAAGAGCTAGAAGCGGCTAAACCTGTTGCATTATTGCAAGGTGTTGTAAGATATAATAATCAAAAATTACATCATCTTGTTTTGCCAACTGAAATAGAACAGTATTATTTACTCTATTTAGATGGCGAATTAATTGATGATCAGGCTCTTGCTTTAGAAGATACACAAGAAAACATTCATCGTATTATGCATTCGATTAATCAAGTGGCCCAAAATATTGGTTTGCTTGAAGAAGCGAGTTAATCTATATAAGTAGAAAGTGATTCTCTGTGATAGGGAGTCGCTTTTTTTTATAAAATATTAATCGGAGTTTGTTTCAAAAAGAGGAGCAATATTTTCAAAAAGTTGAATGTGTGTTTGAGAAGGCCTATTATTATAGTTAAATTGAGTGTTTGGAGGAGATATTATGGGGCGTAATTATGAGCATGTGGTGCAGTATTATGAGACGGATGCGATGCAGATTGTTCATCATTCGAATTATATTCGTTGGTTTGAGGAGGCGCGGACTTGGTGGTTGAGTGAGAAAGTGATGTCGTATCATAAGTTGGAGGATATGGGGTTGATGATGCCAATTTTGTCGTTGAATGCGAAGTACCAGGAGATGATGCGTTTTGGTGATGTGGCGAGTATTCGTTTAGAGGTGACGAAGTTGTCGCCGGTCAAGATGGTTATTTCTTACCAGGTGTATAATAAGGAGTCAGAAGCGTTATGTGTGACGGGGGATAGCGTGTTAGGGTTCCTTGACAAAGAGACAGGTAAGCCGGTTTCGGTGAAGAAGAGTTATCCGGAATTATATGAGGCGTTAGGTCTACATATAATGAAGGGATAATTTCAATCATAGTGAAGACTATTATAAACATAATATGATAGAATGGAGTAGTTAGAGAGGGATGATCTATTGGATAAAGAATTATTAATTGCATTAACTGAGGCTCGTGGGATTGCCGGGAACGAAGGTCCGGTCCGTGAACTATTCAAAGACTTAACAGAGGATTATGTTGATGGGTTTGTTCAGGATGGTTTAGGTAGTGTCTACGGTCAGTTAGAATCTTCGACTAAAGAAGGGCCAGTAATTATGGCTGGGGCGCATTTTGATGAAGTTGGTTTTATGGTAAAACAAATTACAGAAAAAGGATTTCTGAAATTTGTAACAATCGGTGGTTGGTGGAGTCAAGTTGTTCTTGCTCAAGAAGTAGAAGTGACAACGTCCACTGGGGAAGTTTACCATGGGGTAACTGGTTCGAAACCGCCGCATGTTTTATCAGCAGATGCTCGTAAACAACCGATGAAGATGGAGGATATCTTTATTGATATTGGCGCAACTTCTAAAGAAGAGGTCGAATCTTGGGGTATTAAACCTGGAGATATGATTACACCTTATATTAAAACGCGTCGTATAAATCCGAATTCTCCGTTCTTATTAGGGAAAGCTTGGGATAATCGTATTGGTGTTGCTGTAGCGGTAGAGTTATTAAAGCATTATAAAGAACAAGCGCACAACAATACATTATATATCGGAGCTAATACTCAAGAAGAGGTTGGGTTAAGAGGAGCGAAGACGGCAGCTAATATGGTTAAGCCGGATATTGCGATTGCTTTAGATACTGGAACGGCTGGGGACACGCCTGGAATGACAGCAGATGAAGCAGATTCTCTTTTAGGTAAAGGACCGCAAGTGATTATTTATGATGCGTCAATGATTGCACATAAAGGTTTAAGAGATTTTGTGATTAATCTCTGTGAAGAAAATGATATTCCATACCAACCAACATTTATCCCAGGTGGTGGGACAGACGCGGGATCTATTCATCAATCAAATGAAGGTGTGCCTTCAATTGCGATTACGGTTCCGGTTCGTTACTTACATACTCATACTTCTGTGATTCATGAAGAAGATTATTTAAATACAATTAAGTTAATGAAATTATTAATTGATAATTTAGATCAAGAGGCATATAACAAGATTTTAGCTAATGGTTAGAAGGAGTTAATTATGATATTTGTAGATAATGGAAATAATTATGATGCAGCAACAAACATTGCGTTAGAAACTTATTTAGTAGAAAATAGATTAGTAGATGAACCAATTCTACTTTTCTATATCAATAAGCCATCAATTATCATTGGGCGTAATCAAAATACAATTGAAGAAGTAAATCAACCTTATATAGAAGAGAACGGAATTCAAGTAGTAAGACGTATGTCAGGTGGCGGGGCAGTTTATCATGACCTTGGTAACTTTTCATTTTGTTTTATTAAAGATGACGATGGATCATTTAGGGATTTCAAGAGCTTTACTGAACCAGTGATCGCTGCTTTACATACAATGGGTGCGAGTGGAGCAGAATTATTAGGGCGTAATGACTTATTAATTGATGGCAAGAAATTTAGTGGGAATGCAATGTATTCTAAAAACGGCCGTATGACTGCGCACGGTACGATTTTATTTGATGCTGACTTAGATGAAGTAAACAATGCATTAAAACCTCGAAAAGAAAAAATCGAATCTAAAGGTATTAAATCAGTGCGTTCTCGTGTAACAAATATTAAACCTTATGTAGATGAAGGGTATCAAAACTTATCTACTGAAGCATTCCGTGATTTATTACTACTTAGAATCTTTAATGTAGAAAAACGTGAAGATGTTCCTGAGTTGAAGTTAACAGATGCTGATTGGGAAGCAGTGGAACAACTTAAAGCGGAACGATTTGGAAATTGGGATTGGAATTACGGGAAATCCCCTGACTTTGATGTGAATCATAGTCATAAATTCCCATTCGGGTTTGTAGATGTTCGCTTTGATGTCTCAAAAGGATTAATTAAAGAAGCAAAAATCTATGGAGACTTCTTTGGATTAGGTGAAATTACAGATGTTGAAGAAAAATTAGTCGGTGTTCGTTATGATCGCCAAGCAATCATCGATGCATTAGCAGATGTAAATATAAAACAATATATCGGAGATATTGATACAGAAACATTTGTCAACGAATTGTTTGCATAGAATATATACCTAATTATGAAGGCCTGCAGAAAAACTGCGGGCTTTTTATTATTTCTTACATAAATGAGTTGACTTCACAATTGAAAACATGTTATATTATTCTTTGTCGCCACGAGGACCACCTGATTTAATTGTTGTAACAATTAAGTTGAAATGTCCTTGACAACGTATAACGAACCGTGATATATTAGTTTACGTTGCTAAATGCGACAGACGCCAAAGCGTGTCAGAAATATTTCTGAAATATTTCAATAAAGCACTTGACCAAAAGGTCAAGAGGTGATATTATATTAAATGCTGATACCCCAACGGGTTTAGCGCTTACATCGAACTGAAATGTTTTCGCAACTTTATTAAAAAGTTGTTGACAAAACAAATCGAAAGATGGTATCATTTAGAAGTTGTCATTTAAGACAACTGGCCTGATCGAAGGCGGAAAACATTTTGTTAAAAAGTGTTGACAAGCCGCAACGAACAAGGTATGATATAAAAGTTGCCGCTAGAGGCAACGACTGGTTGTAACACAAACGAAACAAACTTGTAAAACATTTTTAAAAAAGTGTTGACAAAATGTTTCAAACCAGATAAGATATAGAAGTTGTCATTTGAGACAACGAACCAGATCTAAACAAGACGTCAAAAAGCTCCAAAAAACTTGTTGACATGATGTTCTGGACGTGGTAATATATAGAGGTTGCTGCTAAACAGCAACGCAGCTCATTGAAAACTGAACAAAGACAAACACCAAAATGTGTAGGGATTCATCAATACGATGAATAACACAACCCGAATTCAATAATTCGAGACAGTCAGTGTCTTCTGACTTTAAACAAAGACCATTAGCTAGTATTTAAATGAGTCACAAATGACTCATGAAACTAATCTTTCATGAGAGTT
>JACBXO010000006.1 GCA_015863195.1 Aerococcaceae bacterium DSM 111022
TTCATAAGTCATTTGTGACTCATTTAAATACTAGCTAATGGTCTTTGTTTAAAGTCAGAAGACACTGACTGTCTCGAATTATTGAATTCGGGTTGTGTTATTCATCGTATTGATGAATCCCTACACATTTTGGTGTTTGTCTTTGTTCAGTTTTCAATGAGCTGCGTTGCTGTTTAGCAGCAACCTCTATATATTACCACGTCCAAAACATACTGTCAAGAAGTTTTTTTGGAGCTTTTTGACGTCTTGTTTAGATCTGGTTCGTTGCCTCAAATGACAACTTCTATATCTTATCTGGTTTGAAACGTTTTGTCAACACTTTTTTAAAAATGTTTTACAAATTTGTTTCGTCTGTGTTACAACCAGCCGTTGCCTCTAGCGGTAACTTTTATATCATACCTTGTTCGTTGCGGCTTGTCAACACTTTTTAACAAAATGTTTTCCGCCTTCGATCAGGCCAGTTGTCTTAAATGACAACTTCTAAATGATACCATCTTTCGATTTGTTTTGTCAACAACTTTTTAATAAAGTTGCGAAAACATTTCAGTTCGATGTAAGCGCTAAACCCGTTGGGGTGTCAGCATTTAATATAATATCACCTCTTGACCTTTTGGTCAAGTGCTTTATTGAAATATTTCAAAAATATTTCTGACACGCTTTGGCGTCTGTCGCATTTAGCAACGTGAACTAATATATCATGGTTCGTTACACGTTGTCAAGAAGTTTTCAACTTAATTATTTATATAATAATTAGAAGCTCCTCGTGACGACAAAGAATAATATATCATGTTTTGATGTTGTGTGTCAATCAAAATATAAAAAACAGCACTCAATTTTTCATTTGAGTACTGTTTCTACTATTATAATGATCAATATTAATCATTTAAACGGTTGTTAAGTTCTTTAGATAATTCCTCAAATCCTGGTTTACCTAGCAAAGCAAACATATTACGTTTGTATGCTTCCACACCTGGTTGATCAAATGGATTAACACCATTTAGATATCCAGATACAGCTACAGCAATTTCAAAGAAGTAGATAAGTTCTCCTAATGAACGTTCATTTAGTGCATCAATACCAATTAATAGATTTGGTACATTTCCATCAGTATGCGCTAATAATGTTCCTTTGTATGCCTGAGTATTAACAAAATCAACTGTTTTACCTTCTAGATATTTTAATCCATCTAAATCTTCTTCTAATGAAGGGATTTCTAGATTGTAACGTGGTTTATCAACTTTAATAACTGTATTAAAGATATTACGTTTACCATCTTGAATAGTTTGACCTATAGAATGTAAATCTGTTGAGAAGTTTGCCGAAGCTGGATAAATACCTTTTTGGTCTTTACCTTCTGATTCTCCATATAGTTGTTTCCACCATTCAGAGAAATAAGCCATAGCTGGTTCATAATTCACCAATATCTCGATATCTTTTCCTTTTCGCTGTAAAATATTGCGGATTGCAGCGTATTGATATGCTGGGTTTTCATCTAACTTAGAGCTACCATATGCATTCATTGCATCCGCAGCACCAGCCATCAACTCATCGATATCATTTCCAGCAACAGCGATTGGCAATAGCCCTACAGCTGTTAGTACAGTAAATCGTCCACCAATTCCGTCTGGAATAGTGAATGTTTCATATCCCATCTCATTTGCTTCAGATTTTAAAGCACCTTTTTCTTTATCTGTTGTAGCATAAATACGTTTTACAGCTTCTTCTTCACCATATTTAGCAATTAATTTTTCTTTTAGTATTCTGAAGGCAATTGCTGGTTCTGTGGTTGTACCAGATTTTGAAATCATATTAATTGAAAAATCACGATCACCAATCATTTCAATTAATTCAAATAAATAAGTAGAACTGATACTATTACCAGCAAATACTACTAAAGGATTGCCTTTTTCACCTGACTGGCGTGAATAAAATGAACCATTTAAAAACTCAATCGCTGCACGCGCTCCTAAATATGATCCACCAATCCCAATAACAACTAAAACTTCTGAATCTTGACGGATTTTTTCTGCTGCTTTTTTAATTCTGTCATATTCTTCTTTATCGTAATCGACTGGCCAAGTAATCCAATCTGTAAAATCGTTACCTGGTCCTGTCCCTTCATGCAACTGATTATGTGCCAATTCAACAAATGGTGCTAAATATTCTAATTCATGCTCTTGGAAAAACGGTAATGCTTTTTTATAATCAAATGTTAATTTTGTCATATTTTCACTCCTCATTATGTTGGAATATGATCTTCATCATATTCTATGTCCTTTAGACCATTTTCAATCATTGTAGGTAATGCTTTCTCTAACGTCTTAAATCCAATATTCGATTTGTTAAATCGTTTTTTGTATCTAATTTTTGCTGGAAAAGGTGGAGTATTCATACTTTCTAAAGCTCTAATAGACAGACTGATTTTTTGGCTATATTCATCTACATCAATGACAATTACACGTAGTTTTTCACCAACTTTGATAAAATTATCAATATTAGATACATAACCATGTTTACACTCAGAGATATGAATGAGTCCTTGTAGCTCGTCATCTAATTGTACAAAAACTCCATAAGATTGAACTCCTGTTACAATTCCATCTACAATATCACCGATTTTATATTTACTTGTCTTAGCCATCGAATCCTCCAAAACTTTTAATTACTCAACCACAGTAATAGATTCAATGATGATATCTTCTTCAGGTTTGTCTGCTGCATTAACTTTAACACCTTCAATAGCCTCTACTGTATCCATGCCTTCAACTACATGACCAAAAACAGTATGACGGTGATCTAACCATGGAGTTCCGCCCTCTTGTTTATATGCTTCAATAATTTCTTCGGGATAACCAGCTGGTTCCATTTGATCAACCATATTGGCTGGAACTGTACTAGCAGTTACGATAAAAAACTGACTACCATTTGTGTTAGGTCCCGCATTTGCCATAGATAAAGCACCACGAATATTAAATAATTCAGTTGAAAACTCATCTTGGAATGATCCACCATACACACTTTCGCCACCCATACCTGTTCCTGTTGGGTCGCCTCCTTGAACCATAAAGTCTTTGATTACACGGTGGAAGATAATTCCGTCATAGTAACCATCTTTAGCTAAATCGACAAAGTTTTTTACAGTTAAAGGTGCTTCCTCTTCAAATAGAGCTAATTTAATATCTCCTTTATTAGTATGTAAAATAACAGCTATGTCTTCGTTTTTTAAATTTAATTGTGAATATTTCGTCATAGTGTTCCCCTTTCTATTCTATTAGTTATATTCTAACATTTATTCACCTTTTAACAAATACTTAATGCCTTTCTTGGTAGTTTTTGTTATGATTATTAATGTAAATAATTTTTTTATTCTAATAAAGGAGCATTGTATGAATCAAATCCTAATAACTTCTCTTGCGGCCATTATCTTTACTCAGGTCATAAAGTTTCCAATTGCATACTTCTTCAATAGAAAAAGTGCAAAAGTAAACATCATTACATCAACAGGTGGTATGCCAAGTTCGCATTCAGCAGCCGTAAGTAGTTTGATTTCATCATTAATTTTTGAATATGGATTTAATTCTCCACTAGTTGCTATCGCTACTATTTTTGGTGTCATTATTATGTTTGACTCTATGGGCGTTCGCCGTCAGAGTGGTGAGCAAGGCCTCGTCCTTGACGAATTGGTCAAACATTATGTTAAATTACACAATGGCGATCTTAAACTCGAAGTTTCAAATAATGATGAAGAAATTAATCCCGTCATTTTAGACACTGATTTAACAGCATATGACCGCATGATTGTAAAAAAATATCTAGGTCATAAACCGAGTGAAGTTATCATCGGTACACTAACAGGTATGTTAGTCGCTACTTTCTTCAAATACGTCGTTTTTTAACGACAACGAAAGGAATTTAATTATGCAAACAGAACGGAATATCTATGATATAACGATAATCGGAGGTGGTCCGACCGGTTTGTTCGCAGCCTACTACGCCAGTCTACGCGAGGCTAAAGTTAAACTCATTGAAAGCTTAAAAAAATTGGGCGGACAACCTGCTCATCTTTTCCCTGAAAAACTTATTCATGACATTCCAGGTCATCCACAAATCACTGGCGCCCAATTAACTCAAAACTTGGTTCTTCAATCTAAAAGTCATAAGCCTACATTTGTAGTAGGCGAAGAAACTCAAACTGTTGAAGCGGCCTACGAACAAGATGGTTCTAAATATTATATTTTAAGAACCGACAAACACACACATTATACTAGAACAATCATTATCGCTACAGGAAATGGCGCATTTAGCCCGAGACAATTAAATTTACCCGAAGCTAAAGAATATGAAAATCATACACTTCATTATTTCATCCCAGAATTGCAGAAATTTAATAATAAGACAGTAGCTATTTGTGGTGGTGGTGATTCTGCAATTGACTGGGCATTAATGCTTGAATCAATTGCTAAAAAAGTCTATTTAATCCATCGTCGTCCAAATTTTAGAGCTCATGAAAGTTCAATAAAAAGTGTTAAAGACTCCTCGATTGAAATTTTAACGCCTTATGTCCCTTCTGCTATTGAAGGTGTAGGCACAAAGGTTTCGAGATTAGTCATTAACAAAAATCGAACAGATGAATTTAAAGAATTAGAAGTGGACGATATTATTGTTAGTTATGGATTTACTTCAAGTTATGGTCAGATGCGACACTGGGATTTGAATATGGCTCGAGGCGCATTTGAAGTTGACCATCGCTATTTTGAAACTAATCGACCAGGTATTTTCGCAATTGGTGATAGTTGTTACTACGAAGGAAAAATAAAACTGATTGCTAGTGGTTTCGGTGAAGCACCTCAGGCAGTAAATGGCGCTCTACTCCATATCAATCCCGATGCTAATGTTGCCCCGATTCATAGTACAAAGTTATAGATATAAGATAGGAGATTATCATGACAGCTGAACAAGTATTTATTAAAGATAGCATTTTAAAAGACCACGCTACTAATTTATTAAAACAGCGTGGTGTCAAAGTTGAAGATATTGCGGAAATTGTCTTTGATTTACAAAAGGTATACATTGATGATTTAACTATGGAAGAATGTATCAGAAGTGTTAAAAAAGTGCTTAAAAAACGTGAAGTTCAAAACGCAGTTATCACAGGTATCGAGATTGATATTGCTGCAGAAAATGGAGCTTTCTCTGATGTTTTATCTGATCTACTAATGCGAGACGAAGGTCTATACGGTATTGATGAAGTATTAGTATTATCGATTGTTAATGTTTACGGTTCTATTGGATTGACTAATTTTGGTTATGTTGATAAGTTAAAACCAGGAATTGTTGGTAAATTAAATGATGAGAAGTCAGAATCTTGTAATACATTTATCGATGATATTGTAGGCGCACTCGCTGCGGCAGCTGCAAGTCGTATCGCTCATTCACAACCTGCAAGAGATACCATCAACACTAACCCTAACCCAGAAACATCATATAAAAGTTCACATTAATAAAAATAGGAAAGCCCTAATCGGCCTTCCTATTTTTTTGCATTTTTATATATAAAATTAATAAGAACAATAATTCCTTCATAAATTAATATCGCCACAACAAACAAAATCATAAAGTAACTTTCTGGCAGTACATTTATAATCGGGTCTAACTGTGGATCAAATAACCAATAGTCATTGGTAAATAGTATTTGATGAAAAAGTATAAATAAACGATCGAAACTAATAAAAATAATGAATAATAACAATAAAGGTAAGCCGTAAAGAATAGTAAAACCATTATCCATAACGATATTACGACGTGCTTTCTTCAATACACCAATTAACTTCGGAATAATAACGAGAGACACTAAACTAAAAAGAGCATTAACTTGAATCAACAGTTTTACATCTCTGAAATGGTGCACACCTTGAGGTGAACTGCTGAAGTAAGGTATTTGAATATCACTAGAAAATGGATGAAATAAGTATTCAATTATCGTACGATAAGAAATCTGTAATTGATCATGTGTCAAACCAACAAATTCAGCTAAGCTATTTAATTGAGAGTATATATCATAAATAGGTATTGATACAATGGCTGTTAATGTAATACTTAGAGAAAGCGACGCAATCGCAATCAATGTGAATATAGCTCCTTGTTTTATTTGAATCATCATATTTCCCACTCCGCTAAATTTGTCACAACATAGGTAGGTGCCACGGGTAAATTAGACACATCTTGAGATTTTGTAACACCTGTTAATACAAGCAACGTATCTATCCCAGCCTTAATACCAGATTGGATATCTGTATCATAATTATCTCCAATTAAAAGAAGCGATTCTTTTGGTAAATTAATTTTTTTCACTGCCCCTTCAATAATTGGTGCAAATGGTTTCCCCATAACGACAGGTTCAACTCGAGTTGCATATTGAATGAAAGCTGTGAGCGCTCCAGAACTTGGTTTAAATCCATCTTCTGTTGGTATTACACGATCCGTATTAGTAACGATAAAATTAGCGCCTTTTAAAATCGCTTGAATAGCAATCGTTAAATCGTCATAGTCAACTTGACGATTTAAAGCTTGAACTACAACTTCTGCATTTGCGTTATTAACTAATGTAATGCCCGCTTCTTTTAATTGCCCTTTTAAAGCTTCCTCACCAACGCAATAAACTGTTTGTCCTTTATGATTTTGAATTAAATAATCGATTAAAGCAAGCGTCGACGTATACACCATGTCACTAGTTGCTTTGATGTCATAATTTTTATTTAAATTCTCTACAACTTGGTCAACTGTCTTCGTTGCATTATTTGTCACAAATTGTAATGGTTGCTTTGCTTCAATTAATTCATTAATAAATTTTTCTGCTGTAGGGATGCGTTTTTTCCCAAAATAAGTTGTTCCATCTAAATCAATTAAATAGCCTTTATATTTTTTCACTTTTACACCCCTCTATTATTATTCATCTTTCTTCCGAATCACAAATCTAGATTGTTTCTGAGTGGTTTTCTTTGAATTTGACTCTTTATTTGTATTCGTCTGTTTAATTTTAAAAGGCGTTCTACTTTGTTTGGCTACCTTTTGGGTCTTGCGAGATTTCGGATTGGTATTTCTCTTTTTATTTGATTTTGAATCATTTTTTGACTTACGCTTTTTTCGAGGAGCTTTGTCAATTATCTCAGGATATAATTTATGATAATTACTCACAGCCGCTTCTTTTCCTAAGACAAAGTATCGTGCTCCAAAATTACAATACTCAGTAATATAATCTTCTAATAAATCAATCGTTTGATCATACGGAGCACCTGGTGTATTTACTTGGTAAAAACCTCTCAGACGTAATTGCTCATGACCCCAGTCCCCTACAATGAAGTCAAATTTTTCAAAAAAAGTTTGATATCTATTCTTAAATGCTTCTAATTCGAATCCTTCTCTGTAATCTTTAACGATAAAGTATGTTTCTTCTTCAATGAGTATTGTTTCACTATCTATCTGAGAAATAAGTGAATGTTCTCCTTCTCCTTGTGTTATATCTTTTAATAAACTCGAAATTTCATCTGATATGTTTGTGTCAGTCATTGTCACCAGTCCTTCCTATTTGTTGCAATTGTCTTCCAACAACATCTCTTAATAATTCTGGAAATAGTAATTCTGTTTCTGCATCTTGTAGTTGATTAAAAAATGGTAAAAAAACAAGATGATCAACAGTGGCTAAAGTATATTTTTTCTCTAATTGGATATATTTTCCACTTACCTTCCATTTATTATTCTGATTATCATGGATAGCATTTTTTAAAACTAATTCACCAAATATCTTTCCTCTAAATCCCAGTCCTTTAATAGGGCGTGAAATCAAATCAGGTCCTTTTTCTACAAATTGGTTTAATACTTCTATCAACTGTTCGCCACTGAATGTGGCTTTAGCAATATGCATAGGATGGGGTAAGGCTTTTTGTAGTTCTGAATGATTCGTCTCTAATGCTGTTAAATTATCTAAAAATAAGCCACTATTTAAAACAGTTACATCCGCATCTGCAAAGTTTTGGACTGCTGATAGCGCAAATTGGATAAAGCTCTTTTTGCTGGTCAAATCATCTGCGAGAAGATCATACCGAAACATTGGATATTTCATTTCTTGTAACAAAGCTTCACCTTCATCAATAAAAAAATCTTTTGTTGCTTCAATTGAAAAAGTTTCTGCTTTTAAAATAAATTCACCTTCTGAAAATTCGACCGTAACTTCCCCAATATATTGACCATACCGTCCACAACCCGTTAATAAAGTATCATTAACCCATTCTCCTTCGGTCAACAAATGATGTGTGTGTGCACCTAAAATTAAATTTATTTGCGGAAAAGTTTGAGCAATATATCGATCTTCACTTAATCCTAAATGAGAAAGTAAAATTATGAAATCAGGAGATTCTTGTTCTATTTTATTTAAAAGATTTCTTAATACATCCATCGGATTAAGTATATGATAGCCATTGTAATTATAAGTATAGTATGGGGCTGTAAGTCCTAGAATTAAAATTCGTTGATTATCTACTTCGTAAATTTTATACTCATTTGCAAAATTCGGTATATTATGTAAATTGCCATCTAATACATTTGCAATTACTACGTCATATTCAGCCTCGTCGTATAATTCATTAAGTACTTCAGGTGTAATATTAATTCCTTCATTATTACCAATCGTCACACAATCATAACTAAGTCCATTAAAGAGTTCAATCATCTTTTGCCCTTTTGTTGCCTCAATTACGGGGTGGTGACTGTCGATAGCATCTCCTACATCTAGAAGCAATGATTCTAATCCTTGTTCTTTATATAGATGACGGCGTTCATGAACAAATCTTTCAATCCCTGACCAATTTTCTAGATGACTGTGGATATCATTGGTATGAATGATTTTAAACATGATACACCGTTCCTTTCTAATTGAAATAATTTTCATTTTACACTTAACGAATAATATTATAACAAATTTTATTACAGATACCTATCTCTTAATAATTATTCGTTTTCGACTTTAATTTTAATAATTGAACGTCGTCATTATGTCAGGTATACTTGATATAATAAAGATATGGGAGGCAAACTCATGAAAGAATGGAAAATTGTAGCAGATTCGCTCTGTGATATTCGTAAAATAGACAATTTAGATGAGCATGTAGATTTCGAGTCAGTTCCGCTAATTATCAATGTCGATGACGAAACTTTTATTGATGATGAAAATATTGATTTAGTTGCATTACGTCAAGCCCTTAAAAATTCGAAGGTTAGTACATCATCAGCATGTCCTGGTCCTAGTCACTATGCTGAAGCTTATAAAGGAGCAAAAAATGTAATCGTTTTTTGTGTTTCTAAAAATTTATCTGGTAGTTATAATAGTGCAGTTTTAGGTAAAGAAATCGCATTAGAAGAAAATCCGGATGTTAATATCCATATTATAAATACAGCTACTGCGGGGGCAGAAATTAACATCATCGTTCAACGTGCAGTGGACCTAGCTAATAAAGGGGTTTCTTTTGAAGAAATGACTCAGGATATTGATTCATATAATAACAAAACTTCCATTCTTTTCATTTTAGAAAGTATCGACAATCTTGTAAAGGCTGGTCGTGTAAGTAAACTATTAGGTCAAATGGTAGGTTTATTAAATATTTTCTTAATTGGAAAACGTACACCAGAAGGCACTATCGAACTAGCTAAGAAAGCCCGTGGTTCAAAACGTGCATTGAAAACTTTAATAGATGAATTAAAAGAACATAAATTCAATGGTCAACGCATGGAAATAGCACACGCAAATAATCCGAATTACGCAGAAAATATTCGAAAAGCGATTATAGAAAAATACCCAATGGCAAATATCACTATTGCAGAAATGGGTGGTTTAACAGAATATTATGCAGAAGAAAAAGGTATTATGGTAGGTTTCGAAACAAATTAATAAAAAGCACTCATTCACCCTAATAATTTCAGGCGAATGAGTGCTTTTATTTTATCATCATTTGAATATTTTGATAAACCTTTGCTATTAATGCATAAAGCGGTCGATCTTTGTCTAATAAATTTTCATGACGACCTTCTGGAACATAATATAGTTTTGATTCAGGTAAATAGTGTGCTGCTGTATAAATACCAGCCGAATGAATTAAATCATCTTGCTCAGATCGTATTAACATGATAGGTAAATCTGCTTTATCTAAACTGGTCGGTGTAACCACATCTGCCATCGTTTTAAATGAATTACTTACCCATTTTATACTACCTGCTTGCGAAGCATTTCCGTATAATTCTACACCTAGATTATAAATAAACTCTCGGCGTATATTTGACCTACTCAGAATAATGTCTTTCACTAAATATTTAAACCGGCTATCTTCTAATATCGCCTCTGATAGTATGAGTTCATTCTTCGTATCAAATTTACTAACAAATTCGATTAAAAAAAAGGCAAATAATGGCGGTAGCTCACCTGAGTTTAAAAGTAATTCAGGGGAGTTTAATATGGCACCGTCAAATAATTCAGTATGCTTTTCTAATAAATTTAACCCTATCAGCCCCCCCATTGAATGAGCGAACATTACCAAATGGTCAGTATTTTTATTAGGTATGACAACATTTTTTGTTATATTTACTGCATCATCTGCATATAATTCGAAATCTTCAATTTCAATCTGTGAATCTAACGGCACCCTTGCCTCGCCATGCCCACGGTGATCATAAATAAATACTTCAAACTTTAATTGTAGTAAATAGTATATAATTTCAGAATAAACTTCTTTAAATTCTCTAAAACCATGTAATAATAACACCGTTGCATTTGGTTCAGAATTTATTGGTGTAAAATGATTGATTTTAAACTCTATATCATTACTCATATAAGTATATTGCTTCATTTGTTGATAAATCATAGGTATAACATATTTCGCCATATCTTGATTATAATGATTTTCTTGAATCCAATGAATAGGTGGTAACATGATTTTATCTGGTTCAATCGCTACTTCCACTTCATCTAATCGCACATAAGAATACTTTTTTCGGTAATAACGATCAAAGACAAAACTGCCCAGTGTCAATCCACTAGCAACTAAGCTTGCACTTTTTATCCATTGTTTCATTTTCTGCCCCCGAAATATTATTCTATTCTACAGTTTAATATTCTACATTACGTTGATGTTTGATTAAATATGGATCAACAATGTGATAGCCCATTTCTCTATAACCATCGATCATTTTTTCTAATGCTCCATATGTCCACGAACGATCATGCATTAAGATATTAGCGCCACCTCTTAAATATTTATTATCTAAAGACACTTGAGCAAGAGGTTCTGCTTCTAAATATTCATCCATCCAGTCATAACCAAACGACCAAGTCATTAATTGTAAGCCTAATTCATTACAAATACTTACAGTTTCGGAATTATATAATCCAAATGGCGGTCTAAACCATCGCACTGGTTCTCCCGTTATTTCTAAAATTTTATCATTTGTTGTTTTCAATTGATAATACTGTTCTTCATAAGTTAATTCTCGTAAATTTTCATGAGTTTCTGTATGATTACCGATTTCAAATCCCATGTCATGAATTGTCTTTACAATTTGTATGTTCTCTTCACTTTCTAGATACATGCCATTAACTAAAAAGATGGCATTTACATCCTTAGATTTCATCAACTCAGCCATCTCAATTGCATGAGATCCGGGAGTTTGTGGCGCATCATCGAAAGTAAATAACACTACATCGGAGCTGGATTCTGTTATTGGTAGTATTTCTGATGAAATATCCGAGTCAGGATGTATTTCATACGCATAGCCTTCTTCATTCGGATTTGCATAAGCAGAATAATCTGTCCATGCTACAGGTACTCCATCTGGACGTATTTCTTTAGATCCTGTTTCTAAAATTGTATCTTGAACAGCGTTCGACTCTTCAACAATTGTCTCAGTCTCCACATTAGCTTGAGTTTCCTCAACCGAATTATTTTCCGTGGTTTGACATCCAACTAACAACAAAACACTTAGTATCAATAGGTAAAATTTCAAACAAAAACCCCCATCTATATTGTTATATTATTATTATAACAAATTTGATGGAGGCTTTAAATACAACATAGGGTATTTAATATTTAATTCATTCAGTTATTTCTTCTTGCATACTATCAGACTCACTGCTGATTCGTTTTAAATAATCTCTAAAATTTGCTAATTCTTCATCAGATAATACCGAAAACGCTTTTTCAATAGCATCTGCATGAATAGGGAAAATTTCTTCAATTAATTCTCGTCCAGCTGGAGTAAGTGAGGCATAGGTTACACGACGGTCATTACTACACGGTACACGTGAAACTAAACCTTTTTTAGTCAGTTGATCAATGATATATGTCGTTGAACTACTAGCAATCAGTATTTTCTCCTTAATTTGTTGGATTGGTGTATCTCCCTTATGTAAAAGTAGCTCCAATACCGCAAACTCATTTAAATTTAAATTATGTTTTTGTGTAGTACTGCGGTCTAATTGATTTAACTTCTCATTAGTACGACGCACCCCAACGAATGCTTTTAATGCTTCATCTTGGCGATTCATAGGCGACCCTCTTTCTTTATAATTATTAATTCTAATTCTAACATATTTTTATCGAAATATTAATTAAATTTGACTTTAAAAACTAAGAATAGCATAAATTGAAATGAAATACATCCTCTTATTCATTTCATTTCTATAAATATTAGTGCTTAACTTATCGGCATGTCTCTTGAAATTTACTGCATTAAAAAAAGCCCAGTGGGCTTTTTCTAAATTGTTGTTCTTGATAATCTTCTTGATAACAAAGATAGCGAATAACAAATAACAAAATATAATAATGCCATCGCTAAGAACATTGGCAGTACATATGCTGTATTTTGTCCATAAATAATTTTGGCATTATGTGTTAATTCGGGTAATGAGATTATTGTAGCTAAGGATGTATCTTTAATTAACGCAATTAATTGACTGACAATTGATGGTAAAGTTTGTCTAATCGCTTGTGGTAACAAAATGTGTACCATAGTTTGGGTCATCGTCAATCCCGATGCTAAAGCAGCTTCTTTTTGTCCCTTTGGCAATGCAAGTAACCCACCTCGAATAATTTCTGAAACCATTGCAGATTCAAATACAGACATAGCAGCTACTGTTGACCAAAATAGATTCAAGCGTACTCCCATTTGTGGTAAGGCAAAATAAGTAAAGAAGATGATTAATAACAATGGTAAATTACGAATTGTATCAATTACGATTCCTAAAACTTTCGAAAATCCAGGAATTTCGATATAGCGAAATACCCCAAGTAATATTCCCATTAAAATACTAATAACTATAACGATAAAGGCTACTTCAATGGTAACCAAAAAGCCCTGAAGGAGGAAACTGATGTTCTCCCATGAAAATGCTCCTATAAAATCCATTTACTTGCCTCCTTTTAATATTTACTTTTCAAACGACGTTCAACAGCCTGAGTGCCGAATGTCAGTGGTACAGTAATAAATAGATAGAAGATACCTACTAAGATATAAGTATCAATAGTAATAAAAGTCTCTGAAGCGATTAAATCCCCATAATACATTAAGTCTAATCCAGCGACCATTGCTAATATTGAAGAGTTTTTCACTAAATTAATCGTTTGATTTCCTAATGGCGGAATAGCTACACGAATCGCTTGTGGTAAGACGATATAACGCATTACATCACGCCTTGTAAATCCTTGAGAAAGTCCTGCTTCATTTTGACCTTTATCAATTGATTTAATACCTGCTCGTACATTGTCGGCAACAAAACTTGATGTATAAATTGTTAATGCAATAACCCCTGACCAAAATCCAGAAATCATCACTCCATACATCGGCATTACCACATAGAAAAACATTACTATTACAAGTAATGGAATATTCCGGAAAAATTCAACATACGCCGTCGCAATAGTAGCTATGATTTTATTGTGATGTAATTCCAAAATTGCCATAATCGTTCCAATCAGTAAACTGAATACCAAAGCAATACTACTTGCGATTAAAGTGTTTTTAAATCCTTCAAGAAGTAGTGGTAGAAATTCATTTAATAATTCTAACAGTGTCATTATTCTTCCCCTCCCAATACTTCTCCAAACCATTTGTCATAAATTTGATCATAAACGCCATTTTCTTGAATAGTGTCTAAAGCTTCATTAGCTAAAGCTAAAAATTCTGTTTGTTCTGGTGATATCGCTATACCATATGGTTCTTCAGTAAAATTCTCTCCTGCTAATCGGTAATTATTATTTTCAGAAATCATCCCTAAAAGAATGGCATTATCAGTAGTCAATGCATCACCTTGTCCAGATTGTAAGGCTACGAATCCTTCACTATAGTTCTCTAACTCTAATACGGTTACTTGCTGAGCCAAATCACGAATATTCTGAGCAGAGGTTGATCCTTTAATTGCAATTACTGTGTCTTCTGCAGTTAGATCATCTAAGCCATTTAGGTGTGAATCATTTGGAACAAGTAATGATTGTCCCGCATCAAAGTATACTTGTGTAAAATCAACCACCTCTTCACGCGCAGGAGAAATTGTCATTGTAGCAACTATGCCATCAATATTTCCATTCAATAATAGCGGAATACGTGTTTTGGAAGTTACTTCAATTAATTCTACTTCTCCACGACCATCAGTCATGACATCTGTCAAAGCTTTAGCAATGTCTACGTCAAATCCTTCAATTTCCCCTTTTCCAATATTGTAATACCCGAATAATTTAGTATCTGCTTTAACACCCCAACGTAAAACTGGTTTTTCTTGTGTTAAAACACGATCAGCAATATTAGGTACTGTAGCCGTTCCAGTGCCACATCCAACTAAGAAAAGTAAAGCAGAGAACAGTAATATTAGTGCTTTAAACTTTTTAATTTTTTTAAATTTTCGCATCTCATCACCTTCTCTACACTCTATCAATCACTTGTTCTAAGAAATCTTTGGCTCGTTGATCTTGAGGATTCTCAAAGAAGTCTTGGCTTGTACGGTCTTCAATGATTTCACCTTTAACCATGAATACGGTTCTATCTGAGACTTCCCGCGCAAATCCCATTTCATGAGTTACTACGACCATTGTCATATTATCCTCTAAAGCAATCTGTTTCATAACACCTAACACTTCACCGATTGTTTCGGGATCAAGTGCTGAAGTTGGCTCATCAAATAACATCGCCTTTGGTTTCATTGCTAAGCCACGAGCAATAGCAACACGTTGCTTTTGTCCCCCAGAAATTTGGCTTGGGTATTTGTCTTTATGTTCATACATTCCCACACGTTTCAATAAACGCTCTGCAGTAGAATTTGCTTCATCTTTCGTTTGTCCCAATACTTTAACCGGTGCTAACGTAATATTATCTATGATTGTCATATGTGGGTATAATTCAAAGTGCTGGAAAACCATCCCAAGTTGTTCTCTAATTTGGCGGATATCTGTGTTTTTATCCGCTATATTTTTATCAAATACAAATAGTTCACCATTTGTAATTTCTTCCAATCCATTAATACAACGTAACAAAGTACTTTTACCAGATCCTGATGGGCCAAGTAATGTTACAACCTCTCCTGGTTTAATTTGTAATGTAATATCTGATAGAGCTTTAAAATCTCCGTAATACTTATCTACATGTTCGAATTTAATCATGTTACAGCCTCTTTCTAATTTAATTCATTGTATTTTAATTCGTTACTAATAACATGAATATATAATAGCACATATTTCTCTTTTGTGTCATTTAAAGTTACTTTTACGCTAAAAATGTTACATTACCTAACATGTTTTACTGTCGCATTATCTGGATATAAAGTGATTTGAATGGCTCCAAATTCATGCGTCCCAATATTTGGAATTTCTTTTTCATTCAAACGGTTAATCACTTCCACATGAGGATGACCATATTGATTATTTTCTCCTGCTGATATAATGGTCATCTTTGGTTGCAATGAATCTAGTAACTCTTCAGAGGTTGATGTGTCACTGCCATGATGTCCTAATTTAATAATTTTTGGTGCTAATGATTCAAAATAGGAAAGCATACGGCGTTCATCGCTGACTGCTATATCGCCTAACCCTAAAATTGTCGTGTTATAAAAAGTTACATCTGTAACAATTGACGTCGAATTCGATAAACTTTCTTTGTCATAAATACTTTCTGGATGTTGAGTAAATACCGCTATTTTATTAGGCTTTAACTCCACTCTTTTTTCAGTGGGTATAATTTTTATCTGCAATTTTGGTTGTGATATTACTAAGTTTTTTAGCATTAATTTAAACGTTTCATCATCAAACGTAAATTGATTAATATAGAGATTATCAATGTTTATTTCTTGGGCTAATCCTTCTAAATTCCCCATATGGTCTATGTCGGGATGCGTAATAATTACACCTTTTAATCGATTAACACCGAGCGCTTTTAAAGCTGGAATTAAATGTCTCTTACTTTCTTCTTGGTTAATCGGATTATCCTCATCATTCCAATTCATTTTTCCCCCAGTATCTATCAGCCACGCATCATAACTATGCGGTGGTTGGATTAACATCGCGTCTCCTTGTCCGACATATAAAAAAGTAATTTTAGCTTGAGTATTGAGTATAGGCGGCAGAAAGAGCATCGTCACATAGATTAACATTGTATAAGCAATAACTTTTATTGGCGATTTATTGATTTGATATAAGTATACTAAGCCACATGTCATTAACAAGACCATTTGGACATGTGTAATTTCTCCAGTTATCCAACTAAAATTCGCTATCCAATTATTATCACTCGAAAAATTTATGGTTGATTCTAAGATGATTGATAACCAATCGAATAGGTAATGAATATCCGGTATTTTCAAAAAGAGTAACAATGTTGTAGTGATTAAACTCATTAATAAAGCATCAGTTAGAAAATAGGCAAATAAAATACTGACTACCATTTGCAAAGGAAACCAAGTGTGATTGATGTTCATAAATACTGGCCAAATTAACAATAAACAAAGAATGCTTATTAAACTTTGTTGTTTGAATGAGTCTAATACATTAAATTTTGGATAATGGTTCATAAATAATCGAATAGCTATTGTCAATCCAAAACTTAATTGATAACCTAAAGACCATAAATATAAGGGATTTATCCAAAGTAATATTATTCCCACAATCGCAATTTGATCTATCCTTGAAAAAGGTAATTTAAATTTTCGAGAAATATTACTTAAATATTGACTGAGAAGTGATCTTAAAATACCTATTGGCAAATAAGTTAAAAGTCCATAAAATAATAATAGTCCTTCTATTATCCAATAACTCACTTCAACTGTTAATCCCAATCTTCGAAGCAGAAAATTTCCTTTACGGCGCATCCAATTGACTTGCATTCCAGATATCGAAAATAAATGAACGATTCCCCAGGTTGACATTAAATCCATCGCATCGTCTAGTGATTTATTATCCATCCGAAATAATACACTGTTATTTAATTGAACCCATAAATTGTCCTGATTGCGCAGTGGTGCTTTTAATTTATAAATATAATTTTTTATTTGAGCTGTAATTGTACTAACTTTTTGTCTAGCATTCAAAGATCGGAGTTCGACTCCATGGAAAATGCCTTTTTTTCCTAAATAATCTTGATAATCGAAAACATGAAAATTCATTGGTCCATCTATGGTTGCTAAGTCACCTTCAGCTGCAATTATTTCTACTTGGGTTAGTGGGTAGTCCGTAAAGTGCGCAACAATTTCTTCTTCATAAGAAGAAATTCTTATGGGGATTGTGCCGCTGTCTGTAAACATTCGCCCTTCTCCACTGATATAATTATCTTCTATGGTCATTTGTTCTGGATTAATTTGAATTTTGAGTGAAATATCCGTCTGTTCAGGTATATTTTGACGGGCATTCAACATTTGATTAAAGTGATGAAGACGTCCACCGAAAAGAATGGCAATTGCGGCGATAACCAAAGTCATTTTGGGATGGATATATAATATTCGGGCAATACATAATAAAAAAATCAATAGAATGATAAAACTAAAGTCGAAAAATATAAGGCTAACTAAAATAATTAGAATATAAATAATTAACCAATAATATCTCAAGTGCTCTAAAATCATTTAATCACCTACACGAATATAGGGTGCTAACTTTTCATAAGTTTTTGTTCCAATTCCAGATATATTCATGATTTCTTCCGCTGTTTGAAAACTTCCCTGTTCTTCTCGGTACAAAATGATTGCTTCAGCTTTTTTAGGACCAATACCTGGTAAAGTTTGCAAGGAATTAATATCTGCAGTGTTGATATTAACGGTGGTTAATTCAGTAGTTTGAACTTCATTATTTTGAACGAGCGTTTCTTCATTAATAACAGCATCTGCTTCCCATTCTTCCAAATTCGGTACAATTAAGGTCATTTGGTCTGTTACAACTAGTGCTTGATTTATCGCATCGGTTGCTGCCATATATGTTAATCCTCCTGCTTGTTCGATTAAATTTATAACTCGGTCACCCTCATTTAATTGATAAACACCAGGATGGTTGACCTCACCTTTAATTTCAGCAAAAACCAGTGTTTTTACACTTTCTTCGGTAATACTTGATTCGACTTCACTGTCATGTGAATCAGTCGTTTTTAAGCTTTCTGTGTCTAATTCGATGGGAATAACCAGCTCTTCTGGTTGGGATGGGGATAAGAAATTAAATCCAGTAAAAATAATAATCCCGACCGCAACAATAAATAACAAAATTTTATGAATTCCAAAGTTTTTTAAAGCTAATAATATTTTTTCCATTTTTTCACCTCATATATAAATAAACAAAATATTTCAAAAGTTGAAAAAAATCGTCAAAAATCGTAAAAAATTTCAAAAAAATAACACTAACCGTTATTTGATTAGTGTTTTTTTACTATTTGTTATATTTTTCTTTCATCGCTTTTTCAACATTAGGTGGTACCATTGTACTGATGTCACCGTTGTAGTGGGCGATTTCTTTAATGATTGATGAACTTAAATAACGATACTCATCTGTTGAATAAAGGATAACTGTTTCCAAATCTTTATTTTGCGTTTGGTTAGCTGAGGCGATGGTAAATTCATAATCAAAATCAGTCGTGTTTCGAATACCACGAACCATTGCTGTTACTTCATTTTCTTTAGCGTAAGTGGCAGCTAATCCATCATGTAACACGTCTACACGAACATTATCTAAATGTGAGACTGATTCTTTAACTAAAGCTAAACGTTCTTCTTCAGTAAAAATATGTTTCTTTGAATAATTAATCGCGATTAATACAATAAATTCATTAAACAAACGACTACCTCGTTCAATTAAATCTATATGCCCATTACTAATAGGATCAAAACTACCAGCAAATAAACCAATTGTTTTTTTCATTATTTCTCCTGACTATAAATCCAAATATGAGTTTGACGATAAGCTTTATGTTTTTTTAATACACATGATCCGATTCGTTCAGGTAATTGTACGGAATCATCCGATTCGCATAAAATCACACTGTCTTTATGAAGTACATTTAATTGTTCAAACAATGAAATATCTGCTTCATAATTATTTAAATGATAGGGTGGATCAAGAAAAATTAAGTCAAATTTAATATCTGGATGTTTTTTTACAAAAGTAGTTAAACTATGGTGATTATTTCCTTCTAAAAGCGTAAAACGGTTCTCAGCTTTAGTCATTTTAATATTATCTTTAATTGTTTGAATCGCTTTTCGGTCTTTTTCAATAATCACACTATGCTCGAAACCGCGAGAAACAGCTTCGATGCCTAGAGCTCCAGTTCCTCCATAAAAATCTAAACATTGATTATTTTCATAAAATGGTTGAATTAAATTAAAAATACTTTCTTTAATTTTATCAGTAGTGGGTCTAGTATTTTTCCCTGGTACTGCCTTGAGAGGGCGACTACCGAATTCACCTGAAATAACTCTCATAACTTACCTCTTCCTGTATTCTTAACGATTCTTAGTTTTAAAACTTGCCACAATATCATCGAGCGATCTTTCTTGATGACTTCCTGTTAAGCTTGTAACAAAAGTGTTGTCATCTGGATCCAGTGATTCTTCAAAATTAAAATTAATTTCTTTTTTAGGAGAAATGGACACTGATTTTACAAAGTCTAAATGACTAATCTGAGTTTTTGCTTCTTCAATCGTCGCACTATTTACGTAAACAATGGCATATTTTAATCTACGGCTAACATAATGGACATGTCCAAAATGTTGTAGTTGCCTCGTATTCTTTGTAGAATATAAATTAACAATAAGTGCTTGTCTATCAACTGTTTCAAACATCATGTTCCACCTCTTCTAATAAAAACTTTTGATGATTTTTCTCTTCAATAATGGCCCGTAAAGCGATTGATAAGGTCATCATGTACATAAGCATACTTGAACCACCTTCACTAATAAATGGTAATGTTACTCCTGATAAAGGTATTAAACCGAGCATTCCGCCTACATTAACACAGACTTGAATAAATAGTAAAATACCAATACCTAATAATACTTTACTTCGATATGAATCAGTACTATTGGTCGACCACCAAATTAAACGGAATATAATGAAAAAGAATAAACTTAATACAGCGATTCCACCTACAATACCAAATTCTTCGATTAGTATCGCTAATATAAAGTCATTTTCAGCGGCTGGTAATCGCCCGTCATGTTTCATAAGTGATTGCCCTAATCCACGGCCGAATAATCCACCGTTGACAATTGCTTGATAACCTTGAATTAATTGAAAACCAAAACTATCTGCATATTTAAACGGATCAACATAAGAAATCAAACGATTTAAAATATAAAAACGCTCATCGCCTGCGTCACCTAGGAAAAATTGGACAAACACACTCACTGAAACAATTAAAACTAATACACCTATGAAACCAATTAAATTCCATTTGATTGACCAAATAGATAAAGATACCATAAGGATACCTGTGGCAAAAACAATAATTGTCATACCGAAATCAGATTGTTCAATTATTAATAATAAACAGACGAACAGCAATCCTAACAGCCAATTTTTATCAGTTGATTTATACTTATCTTTGGTTAAATTTGGAATTCGTTCTGTTTGAACTAAAATCCAAGAGACAACAAATATAATAGCTAGTTTTAAGAATTCACTTGGTTGAAAAGAAATGGATCCAATTGCCATCCAACTCTTAGCTCCTCCAGCTTCTATACCAAAGAAAAAAACATAAATTAAGAATAATAAAATTATAACCAAACCATACATTATCGTTTTAAAGTCTCTAAATACTTGCCTTGGTATAAAAAACATTGCTAATCCAACAATAATCCCTAATGTAACAGAAATTAATTGTGTTTGAAAATGTCCTACTGGGTCTGTTACTTCACCATTTACTCCAATTGAAGTTGTTGCACTAAAGACCATAACCAAACCAATAATTATTAATGCAAGGGTTGATAGAAAGAGTGGCCAATCAAGACCAAACTTTATTTTCTCTAATTGTAAATCAATATAATTCATTATTTTTGAAATTATAGGTTTCGAAGATGATGTATTTTTTTCTTTCATATCACATCTCCTCTATTTTAATTATCTCTAGCTATTATATAATAAAAGACACTTAGGTTAAAGTAAATGGATAAATATGCTTATTCAGAGCAACTAAACACAAGCATTTAGCTTGTTTTGACACGTACTAGCCTAATATCTTCGAGTAGGAGTAAGTGTCATAAAAAATAAAAAACCACCGGCACACTCCCGGTGGTTTTGAATTTAATAATATGGATTAACCATTTAATCTTTCAGCTACTACATCCCAGTTAACAACTTTCCAGAATGATTTAACATAATCAGCACGAACGTTACGGTAGTTTAAGTAATACGCATGTTCCCAAACATCAATACCTAATAATGGTTTTTTACCGTCTGTAATAGGATTGTCTTGGTTTGGTGTACCTACAACTTCTAAAGTACCATTGTTATCAACCAACCATGCCCAACCAGATCCAAATTGACCAGTTGCTGCGGCTTCAAATTTAGCTTTAAAGTCTTCTACAGAACCGAAATCTTTTTCGATTTTTGCTGCTAATTCAGCTGGTACTTCATTGTTATCAGAAGGTGCTTGCATTTCTTCCCAGAATAATGTGTGGTTTAAGTGTCCCCCACCATTATTACGTACAGCTGTACGGATATCCTCTGGAATATCATTTAAGTTAGCTACAACTTCTTCAATAGATTTGTCAGCCCACTCTGTACCTTCAACTGCATTGTTTAAATTAGTAACATAACTATTGTGATGTTTACCGTGGTGTAATTCCATTGTTTCTTTATCAATCACTGGTTCTAAGTGATCGTGTGCATATGGTAAATCTGGTAATTTAAAAGTCATATTAAATTCCTCCTAATATTTTAATCTAATTCTATAGTATCAAATATTAGTACGTTTTCAAAGTTTATTGCTCACTCTGCTTTGACTTTTTGGCAGCTTTTTCACGTTCTGATTTATTTAAAATTTGTTTACGTAAACGAATTGATTCTGGGGTGATTTCACAGTACTCATCTTCATCCATGAACTCAATTGATTCCTCTAATGTCATAATTCGAGGTTGTTTAATAACAGAAGTTTGGTCTTTATTGGCAGAACGTACGTTAGTTAAAGCTTTTGCTTTTGTTACGTTAACTGTTAAATCATTTTCACGATTATTCTCACCAACAATCATACCTTCATAAACTTCTTGACCTGGTTGAACAAAGATCGTTCCACGATCCTCTAAGTTCATAATTGAATATGTAGTCGCTTGACCATTATCCATCGATACTAATGTACCGTTACGGCGACGACCGATTGGTGCATTAACATATGGACGATACTCATCAAATGTATGGTTAATAATTCCATAACCATGAGTTAATGTCATAAATTCCGTTGAGAATCCGATTAAACCACGCGCTGGGACTAAGAATACTAAACGTGTTTGACCATTTCCAGTTGAAACCATGTCAGCCATTTCTGCTTTACGCTGACCTAATGCCTCAATAATTGATCCAACATACTCATCAGGAGTATCAATTTGTACACGTTCGAATGGTTCTGATTTAACACCATCAATGTCACGAATAATAACTTGTGGACGTGAAACTTGTAATTCAAATCCTTCACGACGCATATTTTCAATTAAAATTGATAAATGTAATTCTCCACGACCAGCTACGAAAAAGGCATCTGGAGAATCAGTTGGTTCAACAAGTAAAGAAACATCTGTTTGAATCTCACGAGCTAAACGTTCTTCAATTTGACGAGCAGTTACGAATTTACCTTCGCGTCCTGCAAATGGTGAGTTGTTTGTTCTAAATGTCATTTGTAAAGTTGGTTCATCAATATGTAATGCTGGCATTGCTTCGGGATGCGCTGCATCTGTAACAGTTTCTCCAACGAAGATATCATCCATTCCAGATAAAGCAATTAAATCTCCCGCTTTAGCTTCATTGATTTCTACTCGATTTAATCCAAAGAAACCAAATAATTTAGTCACACGGAAGTTCTTAGAAGTTCCATCTGTCTTAATTAAAGATACTGTATCCCCTACTTTAATTGTTCCACGGAATACACGACCAATACCTATACGACCTAAGTAGTCACTATAGTCTAGTAATGACACTTGGAATTGTAATGGTTCATCACTATTATCCACTGGTGCTGGGATATGTTCTAGAACTGAATCAAATACATGATCCATTGTATCTTCTTGATCCGCTGGATCATCTGAAGTTGATGATGTTCCGTTTAATGCTGAAGCATAAACAACTGGGAATTCAATTTGTTCATCATCCGCACCTAATTCGATGAATAATTCTAATACTTCATCGACAACTTCGGCTGGACGCGCTGTTGGTTTATCAATTTTATTAATAACTACAACTGGAACTAAACCTTGGTCTAATGCTTTCTTTAAAACAAAACGTGTTTGAGGCATTGTACCTTCATACGAGTCAACGACAAGAACAACTCCGTCAACCATTTTCATAATACGCTCAACTTCTCCACCGAAGTCCGCGTGTCCTGGTGTATCCAGGATATTAATACGGTTATTTTTATAATCTACCGCCGTGTTTTTCGCTAAAATCGTAATCCCACGTTCACGTTCAATATCATTATTGTCCATCGCACGATCATCTAAGTCAGTATGACTATCTAACGTGTCTGATTGAGCTAATAGCTCATTTACTAATGACGTTTTACCGTGGTCAACGTGGGCAATAATTGCGATATTTCTAATATTTTCTCTAAGTTTCATATAACTCTCCTAGTTTGTTTGTTTAATAATTTCTAAAGCTTGTTTGTGTACGTTTGGATAAGCGATTAACACAGGTGATTTTTTCAATATTGATAATTTTTCACCTAAATGGTCTGTCGTTTTAATGCCTAGTGACTCTGCAATTGCGTAACCCGCTGCAAAATCCCATGGTTCCAATCCTGCTGAAAAATAAAGTGAAACCTCACCTTTTATTACGCTGATTGTTTGCAGTGCTGCCGAACCGATACTACGAACTCCCATTGCAGTTCTAGCCAGTTCCTGCATATTGTAACGATTATCTATAAAATTCATGACATTTCCTATAATCAGTGATTCCTCTAATGATTCTAAGGAATATTGGTCGATTTGGGTGCCATTTACATATGCCCCAACACCAACAATTCCAATATAAAGTTCATCATGCATTACATCATAAATGTAGCCTTCCTGAGGCTCTCCGTCTTGGAAAATACCAATCATAATCGCAAAATGATTTTGTGCTTTGACGAAATTTAATGTGCCATCAATTGGGTCAATAACCCAAATTGTCCCATCTGTTGATGTGACATTATCGCCGCACCCTTCTTCTCCAATAATAAAATCGTTAGGAAAGTGCTCACGAATTTGGCTAACAAGATAACGCTCAGCCCACTGATCCATTTCAGTAACTAAATCATTTGCTGCTGATTTCTCCGCTACCTTAATATCTCTGTTAAATGATTCTCGCAGTTTATCAGCAACATAGGTCAACCATTCTGTAATCATTGCTTGCCTAGTTTTTTGCACGTTTTCACTTCCTTACATTTTTATTATAGTCTCAGACGAATTCTTTAATTGTTTTACTACCGCATAAACAGACAGTCCTGAAGCTCTTTTAAATTCACGGTCTAATTGCTTCTCACCACTGATACTAGTCACAACCGTCTTAAATGCTTTATATAAGCCAGTCAGTTCCGCTCTTGAAATCCCGTCAGTGTAAGCTTTCTCTATTCCAGAAAGAAAGTTAACTACAATAACTATTTCATCATTGTTCCAATCAGGATTAATAGGAAAAGAATAATTATCCATATAAAACTCCTATCTATTTAATACATTCCGTAGTCAAATAATATCGACTCTAAACCATTTATAATTATAACACAGTCCTTCTCAATACAACTATTTAATCGTTTTCATTAGAAAAAATTTATTTCTACTCCTTTTATGATACCTTTGAAAAATGATTACCAATCTATCAAATAAATTAGAATCTTTCTAAATTAAGTGTTATAATGTCATTGTTTAGAAAGAAGGGATAAAAATTGAGTCTAATTGAAGTGAAGGATCTATCTTTTGCACCTGAAGGACAATCTATTATTAAAGATATTAATTTCAGTGTAAATGAATTACAACACACGAGTATTTGTGGTCCATCCGGAAGCGGCAAGAGTACCATTCTAAAAATGGTTGCATCATTACTGAAACCGTCCACGGGGAATATTTTATTAAATAACCAAAACCAATCAGAGATTGATTATACTGATTTCCGAAAATCCGTAAGTTATGTTCATCAGACACCACAATTATTTGGTGAAACTGTGAAAGATAATTTGTCATTTGCGGCTGAGATTCGAGGCGACAATTTCGATGAATCAACTGCGCGAAAATATTTAGATGCTCTCGGCTTATCTCATATAGATTTAGATAAAGATATTAATAGTCTCTCAGGAGGGGAAAAACAACGCGTGTCCTTAGTTCGCCATCTTTTCTATCCCCCTAAAGTCTTACTGTTAGATGAAATAACGAGTGGGCTAGATCAATTGACACGTGAAAAATTATGGCATTTTCTCTTTAAATTTGCGGATGAGCATAATATTACCCTGTTGTGGATTAGTCATAATACTGACGAACAAGGGATGGCTAAACAATTAATCAATTTAAGTGAAAATGGCAAAATAGAAAATATTATACAAAATAAATCGGAGTGAGATTAGTATGCATGAATTGGTTATTACACCCCTATCATTAGTTTTCTCTTTCTCATTGGTCTTAATTGCCATGGGTGTGAGTTATAAAGAAAATTTAGGTTTAAACAAAGAATTAATTATTTCAGTTATTCGAATGGTAATCCAGCTGGTAATTGCTGGTTACTTACTTACTTACGTATTCCAATGGGATTCTAAGTTAGTGACGATTGCTGTTATATTAATCATGATTATCAATGCTGCTTATAATGCCAGTAAGCGTGCGAATGGTATCCCTCACGCCTTTAAGATATCAATGATTGCTATACTCGCAGGAACTGTCATCGCAATTGCAATTTTAGTCATATCAGGCACTTTACTATTTACCCCTTCACAATTAATTCCTGTGACAGGTATGCTAGTTGGGAACGGTATGGGTATCATTGGTTTAACATTTAGAAATTTAACCATGTTATACCGTGATAAACATCAATCGGTAAATGAAAAATTAGCATTAGGCGCTACGACTAAGCAAGCTTCTAAAGAGATTATCCAAGAAACAATTAAAGGCTCTCTACAGCCAACCGTAGATACCGTTCGAACAGTTGGTTTAGTTACTCTCCCAGGGATGATGACGGGGATGATGTTAGCTGGTGCTCTTCCAATGGAAGCCATTATGTATCAAATCATGGTATTCTTTATGATGATATCAACGGCTACCATTACTTCCGTTATATCAGCTTATCTCGCCTTTCCCTATTTCTTTGACCAAGCAGGACGATATGTCGGTGTTAAAAAATAATAACATCTTGGATCATGTAGCCACTCGTTACATGGTCTTTTTTAGTTTTACTACCTTTTAAAAGGATTGATAACGAAAAACGTGTCAGATCAATGATTAACATTAATCTGACACTTTTTTTAAATATAATATTACTCAAACATAATCGCTAACTTACCTACTAGTCATTAGAAATCAAATTGAGCGTCTTGTTTATCACGCATCTCTTTATAAGTTTGAGCGAGTAGAATCGTATCGTCTACTAAATTCTGCATACGGAAATAAATCGCATCATCCATCAATTCTCCACGGTAAAAATGTTTATCCGTAATAAAGAGATACCTTTGTAAGATTTGAGCTTTTAAATAAGATAAGATAGGTTTTAGTTGGATTTCAGGGACCATAAAGTGAGCTGGAGAACCAGCAGTTACAACCATCGAGACAACTTTATCTTTTAAAGCTTCTTCGGGTAATAAATCAAATATATTCTTTAAAGTTGCAGGTATTGAAGCTTGAAAGATTGGGGTTCCTATTACAAGTGCATCAGCATCCATAATTTTCGTGACGACGCTTTGAGTGTCGCCTTCATAATCCTGATAATGACGCCCATCAGCAAAAATAATCTCATAGTCAGCTAAGTCAATTAATTCAAACTCAATATCTGGATGATTGTCATTGAATAATTGTTCAATTGCTTTCATTGCAGTTTTAGTTTTTGAACCAACAATTGAACCCGATAAACCAATTATTTTCACTCTGTCCCCTCCTCTTTAGGCTTCGTATACTTACGAATAGCTGGTAAGATTTCATTTCCAATAATCTCAACATTTTTCATTAATACATCAAATGGTACTCCACCAAAATCCATTTGAGCGATATAGCGCTGGTGACCAAACAACTCATGTTGAGAGAGTATCTTCTCAACAATTTGTTGCGGACTACCGATATTCATGATACTCCTTGGGTCCGTTCCTTGAGCAAATGCACGTTTATCAAAGCCACTACCATTCGTGATTTTCATACCTTCATTCATGTGAGGGTAATATTGACGCAAGGCATCTTGGCTATTTTCAGCAACAAGGAAAAAGCCAGCTGTTGCAACTGGAAACTCCTCTGGATTACGACCCGTTAATGCTAATGATTCACGGTATGCATCGATTGAACGTTTAAAGGTTGTGCTTGGTCCGCCTAATCCTGCTAGATACATAGGTACACCTTGGTAACCGGCTTTAATCGCTGAACCAGGTGCCCCACCAACCGCACGCCAAATAGGTAATTTTTCTTGGAGTGGTCTTGGTAATACGACCGCATTTTTAAGTGGCGCACGAAATTCACCTTCCCAATTAATGGGAGCACCTTTACTGTCATTAATTAAATTTAAGAGCTCAAATTTTTCTTCAAATAACGCCTCATAATCATGTAAATCATAGCCTAATAAATCAAATAAACCAACACGGGATGCACGTCCCCCAACAATCTCAGCACGACCGTTTGAGAGCAGATCAATCGTTGCAAAATTTTCATAAATACGCACCGGATCGGAAGTAGATACGATTGTAGATCCTGAAGAAATACGAATATTTTCAGTTGCTTGTGCAATCGCTCCTAATACCACGGCATGCGCTTGAGTCGCAAAATATTCTTGATGACTTTCTCCTACATTAAATACATCAATACCTGCTTGATCCGCTAATTTCGCTAATTCTACAATTTCATTTAAACGTTGCTTAGTTGAGATTCGTTCCCCTGTATGTGGATTCGGTAAATGATCTCCTAATGTATATAAACCAAATTCAAGTCCTTTACTCGAATCAATACCATATTGTTCAAACATCGTGACACTCACTTTCTGTGTTATATTTCGAATTCTACTCAATTATAACATAACCATTTTAAAAGTAAGCTCACATGCTTAGTGAGTCAAACGACTGATAATATCTTCATGTTGTGGATAATGATCCAACATATCCGCACGTGTAAATAGTTCAAAATCATCATATTCAAAACCAGGTGCGACCATACAAGATACCAGTGCATAGGTGTTAGGCTCTTCAACTGTTGAACCAAATAAATATCCTTTTGGTACTGTATATTGTAAAACTTGACCTGCTTTAATATCCGTTCCTAGTTCCACCGTTTGATATTCACCTTCAGGAGAAATCATGTGTACTGTTAAAGGAGAACCGGTATGATAATACCAAATTTCATCAGACGTTAAACGGTGGAAGCGTGATGGATTTTCATGCGTTAATAAGAAATAAATACTCGTGTAGCGCGCTCTAAATTTACCATTTCCTTCATCTAACATATCCTTAGATTTTTCAACTTGATTAAAGAAACCGCCCTCTGGATGCGGTTCTAATTGATAATATTCAATCCAATCTTCTATTTTCATCCGTAACACTCCTTGTATAATAATAGACCTAGTGTACCATATTCATGGAATTATAATGTAATGACTTTATAAAATGATACAAAAAAAGTGGGTACCCTTAAAGCACCCACTGATATTTGATTAATTTTTGGGACGACGATGACGACTAACATCGATTTGATTAATGGCACGGTTTAACTGTACTTTCGCACGGCGATATGCACTTGAATCATCTTTTTGTTCCGCATCATACATTGCTGCTTGTGCATTTTGCTTATCAATTTCAACTTGAACCGTATCAATATCTCGTGCACGTATAGCGAATGTTGCCATAATCGTTAACTTATTCTCCTCAAAACTTGCTACACCACCATCAACTGCGATGTAATCCTTCGCTCCATCTGTTCGGGTAACAATCACCGCACCAATTGCTAAACTTAGCATGATTGGAACATGGTTAGGTAATATAGATAGACCACCATCATCCGTTTGCATATTACACCCTAAGCTCTTGTGATCGTAGACAAGGCCATTAGGTGAATAAATGGCCACTTGAATTTTATTATCTAATTGAGCCATTTAATCACTCCTATTCTGGTTGATATGAAAAGCCTAATTTCTCTGCTTTTTCAATCGCCATTTCAATATTCCCGACATTACGGAAAGCTTCCTCCGGTAATGCGTCATATTTACCATTAATAATTCCTTCAAAACCATTTAACGTTTCTTCAATCGTAACATATGATCCTGGAATACCAGTGAAGGCTTCAGCAACATGAAAGTTTTGTGATAAGAAGAGTTGCAGACGACGCGCACGATGGACAACCGTCTTTTCTTCATCACTTAACTCTTCGATGCCTAAAATTGCAATGATGTCTTGTAGATCTTTGTATTGCTGTAAGGTTTGTTGAACACGGCGAGCAATTCTGTAATGACGTTTACCAACAACATCTTCACTCAGTGCAACTGAAGTTGAAGCCAGTGGATCAACTGCTGGATAAATACCCATCGACGTTAATCGTCGATCCAAGTTTGTCGTTGCGTCTAAATGAGTGAATGTAGTAGCCGGTGCCGGGTCGGTATAGTCATCGGCAGGAACATATACTGCTTGGATCGATGTAATTGATCCATCATCGGTTGAAGCAATACGTTCTTGCATCGCTCCCATTTCACTCGCTAAAGTCGGTTGATAACCTACGGCTGATGGCATACGACCAAGTAAAGCTGATACCTCAGAACCTGCTTGAGTAAATCGGTAAATATTATCCACGAATAATAAAACATTTTGTTTTAATGAATCACGGTAATATTCAGCCATTGTTAAACCAGTTAAAATAGTTCTCATACGAGCCCCAGGTGGTTCATTCATCTGTCCAAATACCATGGCTGTTTTTTTGTCTACACCGGAATCACGCATTTCATGAACTAAGTCATTCCCTTCACGTGAACGTTCCCCTACACCTGTAAACACTGAAACACCATTTGATTCTTCAGCGATATTATGAATTAATTCTTGGATTAATACCGTTTTACCTACTCCGGCACCTCCAAATAAACCAATTTTACCCCCTTTTAGATAGGGTGCAAGTAAATCAATAACCTTAATTCCCGTTTCAAAGACATTTTGTTCACTGTCTAATTTTTCATAAGCGGGTGCGTCACGGTAAATTGATTTTGTTGGGAACTCCCCTTCAAGTGCCCCCAACTCATCAATCGGTTGCCCTAAGACATTAAAGACACGCCCTAGTGTTTTAGGTCCTGTTGGGACATGAATAGTAGTCCCTGTGTCTAACACGATTAAATTTCTAGAAAGACCTTCGGTTGCTGACATTGCAATCGCTCTAACTATTCCGTTTCCTAAGTCTAATGCTACTTCGAGGACAACTTTTCCTTCAAAGTCCAAATCTGATTCTGTAATTTTACTTGCATCATCTGTATTTTGGATAACAAGCGCATTATGGATCTCTGGAATATCGGATTCGATTGGAAACTGTACGTCAACAACTGGTCCTACGATTTGTGTAATTCGACCAATTAACATTTCATTCCTTCTTTCATCCTTGTGCGTTAGCACCATTGATAATCTCTATAATTTCATTTGTAATTCGTTTTTGACGTTCATGGTGATATTCTTGTTGCAAGTCATCGATTAAGTCGTTAGCATTGTCCGTTGCTTGCTGCATCGCTTGCATCCGACTAGAATATTCTGCCGACTTAGCGTCAATGATGGCACCGTAGATTTGTGACTCGACATAAAGTGGTAATAAACGGTCCAAAACATTTTGCCAATTTGGTTCAACAATATATTCCGCCTGACTTCTCTTAACTTCTCTATCATGTGGAAAAAGATGTTCTGCAGACAATGGTAATAATTGTTCAAATTTCGTATCTACTTGCATCACAGTAACAGCATGATTGTAACAAATCACCAATTCATCAAAAGTACCATCCACAAACATCGCAACAATTTGACGAATAATATTTTGAACCTCAACAAAATCAGGGTAAGAAGAAGTTTGTACCCTCTGTAATAATAGAGGATAATTATGTGTTCTTGCGAATTTTATTGCCGGACTACCAAAACCGATGATAGCAATTTGATCTTGGTCATAATCTTTCAATTTATGCTCAACCTCTTTAAGTAACCCTGTATTATAACTACCCGCCAAACCTTGTGTAGATGTGATTAACATCACTGCTGTTTTCTTAATGGGTCTAACTGTTAATAGATTATGAGAATTAAGAATATCAGAATCTGCAAACTCTTCAGTACTTAAAGAAGATAAATTACTGACTGACTGAACAAGACGAATCACTGTTTGCCTAATTTGTTCACTATAGAGTTGATAACGCTTTGCATTTTCACTAATACGATTGTATTTAGTTGTTGAAATTAATTGCATTGCATTAGTGATTTGTGCTGTTTTTGAAATGGAATTAATTTGCTTTTTGATATCATTTAATGCCATAAGCAATCACCCTCCTTAATCTATTTCAGCAACATGATAAACAGATAAATAATCTTCTGTAAAAGCAGTTAAAGCACTATTTAATAACTCTTCATCATTAATTAAACCTGTTTGAGTTAATTCCTCTAAATAATCAGCATGATGAGTGTCAAAAAATTCAAATAAAGCTTTTTCATATCCACGTACTTCTTCGACTGGTACTTGTTCTAAATAGCCATGCGCCAATGCATAAAAAATGACCACTTGTTTGGCCACGGGAATGGTTACATGAGCTGATTGTTTTAATATCTCAACTGTACGTTCACCTTTATCTAAGTTTTTCTTGGTTATATCGTCTAATTCAGATCCGAACTGGCTGAATGCCTCTAACTCACGGTAACTTGATAAATCAATACGTAATGTTCCAGATACTTGCTTCATTGCTTTTCTTTGAGCTGATCCACCTACACGAGACACTGAAAGCCCGGCATTAATTGCTGGACGTACCCCATTGTTAAATAAATCAGATTCTAGGAAGATTTGACCATCAGTAATCGAGATGACATTGGTTGGGATATAAGCAGAGATATCTCCCCCTTGCGTTTCTACAATTGGAATTGCAGTAATTGAACCCCCACCTAAATCGTCATTTAATTTAGCTGCTCTTTCTAATAAGCGTGAATGTAAATAGAATACGTCCCCTGGATATGCCTCACGTCCTGGTGGTCGTTTTAATAGTAAACTCATTTCACGGTACGCTGTCGCTTGTTTTGATAAATCATCAAAGACGATTAAAACATGTTTACCATCATACATAAATTCTTCAGCCATCGCCATAGCAGCATACGGTGCTAAATACAGTAAACTTGATGTATTCGATGCACTTGCTGACATGATTATTGTGTAATCCATTGCATTGTGTTTTTCCAATACATTCGCGATATTTTTTACAGTTGATTCTTTTTGACCAATCGCTACATAAATACAGATAACATCTTTATCAGCTTGATTGATAATCGCATCAACAGCCAGTGTTGTTTTACCTGTTTTACGGTCTCCAATAATCAATTCACGTTGTCCGCGACCAATTGGTACCAATGAGTCGATCGCTTTAATACCCGTTTGCATTGGTTCACTTACACTTTGTCGGTCCATGATATTTGGTGCATCGGCTTCAATCGGACGTGTTTTCGATGTTTCAATTGCTCCTAATCCATCAATTGGTTCACCTAATGGATTAACCACGCGTCCAAGTAAACCGTCCCCAACTGGAACTTCCATAACACGGTTTAAACGACGAACGAGTTCTCCATCATTAATATCGTGATAACTCCCGAAGACGATAACACCCACTTCATCTGTGTTTAAGTTTTGAATCATCCCAACTGAGTTATTACGAAAGAGAACCATCTCTCCGTACATTGCAGAATTTAATCCACTAATTCGTGCAATACCATCTCCGACATACGTTACTACACCAATATCTTCAGGCTCATCTTTAAATTCATGAGTTTGAATTTTATTAATTAGTTTCTGTTTATTGTCTTCCATCATTGCACCTCCTTAGTTATCTTTTAATAGTATTTCTAATTCCTCTAACATTTTGATTCCTGAAAGTTCATAATAAAATGAATCAGTGTTCACACTAACACCCATTAAAATTTCGTGATCAATGACATGATAAATATGTGTGAATTGTTCATTTGTAATTTTTCTAACAGCATCAACAATGCGTTGGATTTGTTCTTCAGTTAAATCAATTGCACTCCTAATGGTGATTGGATGTATGTCTTTAAATGACGTTGTTTCTATTTTTTGTGAACCTTCAATTTTAATGACTTCAGTATGATCGATTGTTTGTTTTTCTATCATTTAGCATTCGCTTCCAATCTTTCAATAAACTGACTGATCATTTCTTGATGTTCATTAGCTGTCACTTCACGTTCTACTAATTTTTTAGTTAGTTCTATTGCTAACTCAACTGTATCTTTTTCCATTTGTTGGTGTAATAAAACGCGTTCTTGTTCAAATGATTGTTTAGCTTGTTCTTTCATTTCGTTAATTTCAAGTTCAGCTTCATGCATAATCTGTTGCTTCTCTTCCAAAGCTTGATCTTTTGCGTCTTGAACCATTTGTGTGCTCGAGTGACGCGCCTCAGTCATTAACTGATTAGCTTCGATGACCATTGCTTCACCTTCAGATTTTGCCGTTGCCCCTTTATTTAAATCTGCTTCGATGATTTCTTTACGCTCATCGAGGACTTTCATTACCGGAGTATAAGCAAAACGGTAAAGAATATATAATAAAATTAGAAATGCGATTACTGTCATTAATCCATTTCCGAGTGACGTAGGTGAAAATAACATAATAATCCCCCTAACTATCTAAATACTAAGATAAAGGCAACGACTACCGCCATAATTGGGATTGCTTCAATTAAACCTACACCAATAAACATTGTCGAACGAATACGACTTTCCATTTCTGGCTGACGTGCCATTGATTCTAACGCTTTAGAAATAACCATACCGTTACCAATTGAAGCTCCTAACGCTGCCATAGCGATTGCAAGTGCTGCTGCCATTCCATCCATAATTAAATTCTCCTTTATTTTTCGACTTCTTCGATTTCTACTTTTTCTGCTAAATAAACCATTGATAATGTGACAAATACATAAGCTTGGATTGCTCCGATAAAGATTGAGAAGCCTTGCCACACCATTTGAATTGGTATACCAACAACCCATGTTGCTACACCAAAACTATTTCCCATGCTTGCAACGAGTGCAAGTAAAATTTCCCCAGCAAAGATATTACCAAATAAACGCATTGCTAGAGTAAGTAAGTTAATTAATTCTTCGACTATTTTGATTGGCATTGTAGGAACTAAATATGTCTCTTTCCAATAACCACCTATCCCTTTAGCTTGCATCCCGAAAATATGCGAAATAATATTCATCATAACGGCAAGTGCTAAAGTTCCTGCTAATTCAGCAGTTGGACTCTTAAAATATGATATGTGATCGTGCTCAATTAAAAAAGGTAAACCAAGAAGATTAGCCACTAATATAAATAAAAATAGTGCAAGGGACAACCCAATGTATTTGGATTTGGTTGCAGCTCCTAACTGATCTCGAACAATATTCCCAACAAAATCCACTAAATATTCAAATGCCAATTGAGACTTTGGTGGATCGGTCACCGATAACCTCCGCGTCATCCACCATGCGAGGAGGCTGACAACAATTACGGTCGCGATTAAACTGATTAGAACATTTAGTGCAATTGGAATTCCTAATAGTTCCAGTGTAATACTACTGCTACCCACTGACTTTCCTTCTTTCTACAATTAATTTCTTAGTGATGCCTAAGACATTTTTTATTATACTCCTCAATTTTAAAAATACCAGGATATTGTGGAAAATTTATTATAAAACCAAAAATTGTATTATCAAAATTTCGATATATTAAACCCGGAATGTGCAATCTTTCCTAGTCAATATCTGTGTTATTTTGAACAAACTGAGTTTATATAAGTATCATATTCATTCACAAACGTAACCCTTTGATCAATCGCATCTTATTCATCATATCACTAATAATTAATAAGGCAAATTCACAAAGTGTTTTGTGTGATTATTGATACAATCGCTGATTATTACCGATTATCTGTTCGAATATTATCTTATATTTTTATTTAACTTGCTTTAATTATTTCTATGAGCAACCAAAAAGCGACCAAAAAATCTGTTAGAATTTTGGTCGCTTTTATTTAAATTATATAAATTTACTGAAATATTTAGAAATTATTTTGCCGTATTGATGATGGCATCTAAATAAACACTTGTTTCTGCAAATGTTGATCCAGATACAACGTCCGCTACATTACCATCTTCATCCAATCCAGCTAATTCTTCTAATATAACTTCTACTTCTTCCACTGTTTTACCTGCTACAGCTTGAGAGATAGCTGTTAATGATTCGCTATATGTTTGTGTCGCGTTGGCAATTTCTGCCATTCTAGCTGAATAAGATTCATCATTCATTAACTTAGAAATTAATACATTGTCCTCTGCAAATCCTTCTCCAAAGCCTGCATCGGAATTTGGCACCCCTTCACCTTCCGTAAATTGTAACTCATCCTGAGCAGCTGCTAAGATTGTATCGCCATCCTTTAATACAGCAACAAGTGAGACTGCTGAGTCTCCAGAAGTTGGTTGTAAATCATAAATTAGTTCTGCATTCGATAAATCAGCAGACTCAACACCCGTAAATTCAAATCCATTTTCAGCGACATCTACAATTGTTTGTAAGTAACCACGTGTATCCACAAATGTTGAACCTGAAACAACATCCGCTGGACTGGCATCATCTTCTAATCCATCTAACTCTTCAAGTGCCGTTTTAATTTCGTCTAAAGTTTTCCCTTCAGCAAAAGCTTGTACTGCGTCCATACTTGCACTATAAGTTTGTGTCGCTCCTGCGATTTCAGTCATATTGGCAGAATAAGCCTCATCATTTTGACGTTTACTTGCTAGAATAACATCTTCAGCGAAACCTTCGCCAAATGCACCATCGCTATTCGGGACTGCTTCACCGTCTGCTAGAAACTGGAATTCGTCAATTAATGATTTAGCAACAACGTCTCCGTCCATTACTACATAAGTGACAGAAAATGATTTATCACCATGCGGTGCTCCGTATCCCATTTTGATTGAAACGCCATTTTCTGAATTTTCATCCGTCGCTACTTCTTCGGTTGATTCTTCAACTGAAGAGTCTTGTGCTCCTACCAATTGGAATGGTACTGTTGATAATACTAATGAACATGACAATAATAATAATAATTTTCTTTTATTCATATTAATCCCTCCATTACTTAACTTATGATCATTATATCACAAAGAAGTGTTTTTTCAATACTTTCTATTATTTTTTGAAGTAAAGCCTATAATTTGATAATATGAAGTGACTAACTAAGGAGTCTTATACAAACGATGATTGAATTAAAACAAGTGAATTACCAATATCCCCATAGTAATACAAAAACAAAGACATTAAACGATATTAATTTAACAATTAAAACAGGTGAATGGGTTACATTACTTGGATCTAATGGATCTGGGAAATCAACATTAGTTAAAACTTTTAATGGTCTTATACAGCCTGATTCTGGTGAAATTCGAATTAATGACACATTATTAACAAGTGAGAAGATTCACCATGTGAGACGTCAAATTGGCATGGTCTTTCAAAATCCTGATAATCAATTTGTCGGTAGCACCGTAGAATCAGATATTGCTTTTGGTCTAGAAAACATTGGCATGGATCATACACAAATGCATCACCGCGTGGAAGAAGTTCTCCGCTTCGTTGATTTATGGGATTTACGAAACAATCCCCCTGAATCTTTATCTGGCGGGCAAAAACAGCGCACAGCCATTGCGAGTGCTCTCGTTTCAAGTCCTCAGATATTGATATTGGATGAGGCTACATCAATGCTAGATCCTGAAGGCCGAAAACACATTATGTCACTGTTACAACGGATTCGCCGGGAACAAAATTTAACTATTGTAGCAATCACACATAATATTGAAGAATCACTCTTAAGTGATCGAATTATTTTAATGCATCAAGGGGAAATTATTCAATCAGGTACTCCTGAAGAAATATTCTCTCAAAAAGACCTATTATTTGAGTTAGGTTTAGATATTCCTGTTTATGAGAAAATAAATCTACAACTGAAACAATTAGAGATAAATACACCCGATCATTTAATTACAAGAGAAAGTTTGATGAATTGGCTATGGACATTCAATTAAAAAATATAAATTATAAATATAATGAAGGTACACCAGTAGAGTATCAGGCATTACATGATATTACTTGTAACTTCCCCAAAGGTTCGTTCACAGCCATTGTTGGACATACAGGGTCGGGTAAATCAACATTAACTAAACTACTCAATGGTTTACTTATACCTAGTTCTGGCAATCTGCGGATTGGAAAACGAACGATTACACCACACACTTCTGAGCGGGATTTAAAGTTATTACGCAAAAAAATAGGCACAGTCATGCAATTTCCTGAAATGCAGTTATTTGGCCAAACAGTTGCTGAAGATATTGTTTTCGGTCCTATGAACTATGGCTCTAGTTACAACGATGCTTTAGAAATTGCTGCTGAAAAATTAAACACTGTCGGTTTAGACTCTTCTTATTTGGAGCAATCACCATTTGATCTCTCTGGCGGTCAACAAAGGCGTGTTGCCATAGCAGGAGTCCTTGCCTTAGAACCTGAGGTTCTCATATTAGATGAACCGACGATTGGGTTAGATCCACATGGCCAACAAACGATTCTCACATTATTTAAAGAGATGAATCAAACATTAGATACAACAATCATTCTTATCACTCATCAAATGGAAGATGTTGTAAAATATGCGGATAACGTCCTGGTTCTAAACGAAGGTAAAATATTAACCCAAGGAACTCCTCAGGAAGTTTTTGAACAAGACCACTTATTACAAAAAGCCGGACTTGATGTGCCAGTAATTGTGTCATTGGCTAGGGAAATGGAAGCAAAATATAATTTTAAATTTACATCTTTACCACTTAGTATTGAAGCTTTAACAGAACAAATGGCTCACTATTTACTGGAGGTTGCTGATGAACAAAACAATTAATTTTGGTCGCTATCTCCCTTATAATTCATTTATCCATCACTTAGACCCACGAGTGAAATTAGTAACTACCCTACTCTTTGTCATTTATGCGATGTTAGCAAATAATTTTGCTACTTATCTTTCGCTAACAGTAATACTATTACTGGAAATTATACTCGCAAAGATTCCTTTGAAATCAATTGCTAGAGGGGTTCGTCCTATGTTAAGCCTCTTATTGTTCACTGCTTTCTTTCAAATGATTTTTAGTGCAGGAAATACGGTCTATTTCTCATTTGGATGGTTGGAGATTACTCAAGAAGGGCTTATACATGGACTTTTTATCTTTTTGCGTTTTTCTCTTATTTTGATTAAATCACTTTTATTAACTTTAACAACCCAAGCCTTGCTATTAACAGATGCGATTGATTATTTATTAATCCCACTTAAAAAAATCGGTTTCTCCGTTGAAGAAGTTCCGATTATGTTATCAATTGGTTTACGCTTTATTCCTACTCTATTAGATGAGGCAAAAGTGATCATGGATGCCCAAAAACTTCGTGGTATGGACTTTACTGAAGGTAATATCCTCCAACGCATTCAGAAGTTCACACCGATATTGGTACCTTTATTTAACCGTTCTTACGATAGAGCTTTTGACTTAGCGATGGCAATGGACTCAAGAGATTATCAGGGCGGTAGAGGGCGCACGAAATACCATAAATTATCGATTCAGGCTAAAGATTTACTAGTCGTTGCCGTTTATATTATTTTACTATTGCTTATATTATATTTACGTCATTAAAAAAGAACGCCGTTTAGCTTCGATTAGCCAAACAGCGTTCTTTTTATTCATTAACCCAATTGAATTCTTCGTTTGTTAATATAAATTTATCTTTTAATCCTTCTGTTGTAAATACATCCAAATCTTTAGTAATGAAGACCGCTTCTACGTCATTTTCATTGTTAAAATACTCCAGTCCTTCATCTAGTCCAAAGCCAAATCCAACAGTTGATAATGCATCCGCGTCAAGTGATTTATCTGTTATTATTGTCACACTTAATAATTCATTATCAAATGGATACCCTGTTTCAGGATTCATTAAATGATGGTATATATTTCCTTGATGATTTAAAAAACGCTCATAAATACCTGATGTAACGATCGATTGGTCTTTTAGATTGATGGTTCCAATAAAATCCCCACGGTCATTCACAGGATCTTGCACACCTACGTTAAATCCACCCTCTTCGCGTCTAGGTGAATCTCCCATAATAACGACATTACCACCTAAATCAATAATCGCAGTTGTAACACCCTGCTCAATAAATAACTCTTTGATTTGATCTGCTATATATCCCTTAGCAATGGCTCCTAAATCTAGTTGCATACCGGCTTCTGTTAAATATACAGTATTATCCTCATCATTCAATTCAATCAATTCGGCATTCACCAAAGGTAATACCTGCTCAATTTCTTCAGAATCAGGCACCCTCGCATCATCAAAACCTATACGCCATAAGCTAGTAATCGGTCCGATTGTGACATCAAAACCACTGTTAGAAAGGACAGAATAATCATAGGCTGCATCCACTAGTGGGTATATATCCTCTGATATTTGTACTGGTTTTTCTCCTGCTTCGATGTTAACCGCATCAATTTGTGAACCAGGTTCGTTAGTGGTAATTAATGCTGCTAGCTCATCGATTAATGTGAATGCTTCATCTAAAACCGCTTCTTTACCCTCATCATAAACGCGTAAAGATACATAAGTTCCCATTTTAAATTCAGTTGCCTGATATGGTTCTTCAACTAATTCATTTTGATTTGTATTCTGACTACATGCCGTTAACACGAGAATTATTGGTATTGCTAGTAATACTCGTAACAAATGTTTCATTTGACTCACTCGTAATATTCCTCTCCATTTATAAAAAATTAAACAGGTAGAAAAATCCACCTGTTTAATCAATCTTTCATTAAGAAATCGCATCTACTTCAGGTAATTCATCAGTGTCTTTACTTGTAATTTCAATCAATACTTGATGGGGTAAACAGACAATCGTTTGACCAATTCTCTCAATTTCTCCCATCTCAACACATAATTGATCAGGACAATTAGCATGCTCAATCCAGATAGTATTACCTTCGCGAATAACTTTATTATAATGCGTGTTTAAATCTCCAATTTCAATCTCGATTCGCTCTCCGTCATCTACTAGTGAGATTTGGTGTTCTTCCTTCCCTTTTACAGAGATTACGGCTGTATAGTCCGAATTACTATTGGTTGATTGTAATCGATTAAAGTATAAGAGTGGTAAAAATGAAATGATGACAAAAAATACGACTAATATATAATCTCCTGGTTTTGTCATTTTGAATAATTCTTTCATAAATCCACTCCTTCCCCCTATTGTCTTGCTTCAACAGCTAATTTCACCGCATTAATAATTGCTTCTGAGGTTACGGTTGCCCCTGAAACGATTTCAACATCTGTTGAATTTTCTTCAACAATTGCTTCAGGTATTTCTTCTAGAGGTCTATCTGAATAGCCATCTGACTCTTCATGTTCAACAATTTCTACTGCTGTAATTGTATCATCGTCGTCAAAAGTTACCTCAACAACCACAGGTCCATTACGACCTTCGACTGTTACAGTTACTACATCCCCGTCAACCTCTACTTCACCTTCAACTTCATCAGTTTCTTCAGACTCTGATTCTTCGCTCGATTCAGATTCCGTTTCTTCAACGCTCGCTGGTGCAATTCCTTTTTCATCTAATGCTAAGTTAACTGCATCAATAATTGCGTTTGAAGTAACTGAAGCACCTGAAATCACTTCAACATCGGTTGAATTCTCTTCAACAATTGCTTCGGGGATTTCTTCTAGAGGTCGATCTGAATAACCATCTGACTCTTCATGTTCAACTACCTCTACTGCTGTAATTGTATTATCGTCAAATGTCACTTCAACGACTACAGGGCCATTATGGCCTTCAACGGTTACAGTTACAACGTCCCCATCAACTTCAACTTCACCAGTCGCTTCATCCGTATCTTCGGATTCTGGCTCTTCGCTTGTTTCACTTGACTCCTCATCAGTATCCTCAGACCCTACTTCTTCGCTTGACTCAACGTCAGTTTCTTCAACAGCCGCTAAAGCAATCCCTTTCTCATCTACTGCTTGGTTAACTGCATCAATAATTGCGTTGGAAGTAACCGATGCCCCTGAAATAACTTCAACATCTGTTGAGTTTGCTTCAACTATTGCTGCTGGAATTTCTTCTAGCGCTTGATCAGAGTAGCCAGGTGATTCTTCATGTTCGACAATTTCCACGGCTGATATGTTATCTCCATCAAAAGTAACATCAACCACAACTGGCCCATTATGACCTTCAACTTCAACTGTAACTACATCTCCTTCAGAAGCAAATGTGTTACTATCTACACTCGCAACCGCGTTATCTACCGCTTCCATAATCGCATTCGATGATACAGAAGCACCAGAAATCACTTCAATATCTGTCGAATTTGCTTCTACAATTGCTGCTGGGATATCTGAGATTGCTTTATCTGAATATCCTGGTGATTCTTCATGTTCAATGATTTCCACAGCAGTAATAGTATCTCCATCCATTTCAACGGATACAGTTACTGGTCCGTTATGCCCTTCTGCTGTTCCGGTTAACGCGCCCGCTACATCAGAAGTTCCTTGATCTGTTTCAGGCTCTGATTCTGAAAGTGAAATATCTGACGTAAATACAAAAGTAATCAATAACATTGTAAATACGCCTGCTAAGAAAATTTGAATACTTAATTTTGTCTTATAACCCATGATTATCTCCTTTCAAAAATCTAGAATCTAAAGTCATCAATATGACGATGATCGTACGGAACATTACCATGATCAAATATGCGTTTAGTCGCGTCAATCATTGGACCAGGCCCACAGACAAAGAAATGACCATAATGATATGGTGCTGCGCCAACACTTTCTAAATACTCATTCGTAATAAATCCATGAGCGTAACCTTCAACTTCGTCCCATGAGAAAATAACATGTACATGTAAATTAGGATTCGCTGCTTTCATCTCATCCAATTCATCTAACATGAATAGGTCTTCTTCAATAGATAATCCCCATACCAAATGCATTTCTCGTTGAGAACCGCGTTGGTGTTCTTGGCGTAAAATACTTAGCATCGGTGTTAAACCGATTCCTCCTGCTAGTAAAATAAATGGTACGGTCTCTTCATCCGTTTCTTGAATGTGTGGTGGCAACATGTCCCCGTGTGGACCTTCTAGTACTAATTTGTCACCAACATTGATATTTTTCAGTGATTCAGTCCAATCCCCAGCATCTTTAATCATGAATTCGATTGAATTGCTATAACGATCTGTAATGGCAGATGATGTTGAGAATGGGTGACCTTCCTTAGAAATATTTGCTCCATCTCTAAAATAAATCCAGAAATACTCTCCTCCATGGAACTGTGGAATTTGCCCTTTTACTGGTGTTACTTCTAAAACCCAAATTGTCGGAGTCCCACGGTAAAGTTTTGTCACTTCATATTTAGGTAAAGTCAAAATTTTAATTTTCCAAATTGCCCAATAACCTAAAACGTAAATGGTAAATATATTTAGTAAAACCATAAAAATTGTATTATTACTTAAGAATGGCAATGCATATAAATGAAAATAAACAAAAATAATTGATACAATCGCCAATCGGTGTAACCATAAATTTAATTCACGATTATGTTTATTTTTATACACATTCAAAGTTTTATTATATTGAACAAATATCTCTGATAACGAGAAAATACCGGTATAAATAACAATCAATAATGCGATAACTGCTACCCAACCTGTTTGAGAAACAAGTGACATCTCTGCAATACTCTGGAAACCATTCCATTGAATAATGACATGAATTAAAATTAAGAATGCCAGTACTACAGACATCACACCGTGAACTTCAAACATTTGTGGCATTCCGAAATGCTTTTCTAAAAAGCGAGGTCTTGACCCCATGAAAGTAACCGTTAACATCATCGTATACGCTAGTAAGCCGGATGAAAATGAAATCAGACTTCCTACTGTAATTGAAGGCATCTGACTCAACATAGCAGCTAGTAACAGCGCAAACATTACCAAACTAATCAGCGGAAATGTCCAATCCGCCCAAAACTTTTTTTCGCCCATAAGTGAACTCCTTTTTAATAAATATTCAGCAATACCACTATATTATAACTTATTGTGCATTTATGAGCAACAAAAAATCCAAAAAATACTTCAAATTAGATATTTTTTGGATTAATTATTTTGATTGTGTAAATTGATACCATACTAAAGAAAGTGTGTTTTCCTTGGCATCTACACTTTGAATTTTATTGATAGATGCGATATTTCTCATCATAAAATTTGCTATTATTCCTACAACAATCCCAGCTAATAATCCTGACAAGGACAATATCGGTAAATATAACATCACAGTGAATGAACCTGCCATTAAACTAGCTACAATTAATTGTCCGATATTAAATAAAATCCCACCACAAGCTGAAATACCAATAAAACTGACTCTCTTAGGTCCTAATTGGCGGATTAGGAGCATTCCTAAAAATGATAAATACGACCCTGAAACCGAATACATAAAGGTCGATAATGTTCCTGTTAATAATGTTGTTAGTAACAAACGCATTGTTACTACCTTAAACGCATCTCTTCTTGAGAGTGTAAAAATAGCTACCATCGTGATCATATTCGATAAACCAAGTTTGGCGCCTGGTGCAAAAGCAAAAATATTTGGAATAAAACTCTCAAGAATTGCAATAATAGTAGCTTGTGCTGCTAGTAATGCGATATAAACTGATTTTTGAGTTGGACTCATCTCACTCACCCTTTATAATTTCATATGATTTCAGTGTAGCAATATTTTCAACTCATCTCAATTGGAAAAACACAAAAAACCTCACCGACCGAAGTCGTGTGAGGTTTTGGTTTTTGGGAATGTGCTTTAAAATTAAATGTGGATTGGTAATCCTAATGCTAATTCTGCAGTATCCATAATCGCTTCTCCAACTGATGGATGCGCGTGTACAGTTAATGCAATATCGTCAGCATTCATACCAGATTCAACTGCTAGAGTTGCTTCACCGATTAATTCAGATGCATTTGGACCAGCAATTTGAGCACCTACAATGATATTTCCTTCTTTAGTAGTTACTAAACGAATGAAACCATCTGTTTGGTTTAATGAAATTGCACGTCCATTACCACCTAATGGGAATTTAGATGCTTTAACGTCTAATCCAGCTTCTTTAGCTGACGCAACTGTATGACCCACTGCTGCTAATTCTGGATCTGTGAAACATACTGCTGGCATACCGATGTAATCAACTACATCTGGTTGACCTGAAATTGCTGCTGCTGCTACTTTACCTTCGTAAGAAGCTTTATGCGCTAATGCAGCACCAGGAACGATGTCACCAATAGCATAGATAGATGGAATATTTGTACGTCCTTGGTTATCAACTTTAACAAGTCCGCGGTCACTTAATTCAACACCAGCAACATCTAAACCTAACTCATCAGTATTTGGACGACGTCCAACTGTTACTAATACGTAGTCAGTTTCAACTGTTTTAGTCTCACCTTTAACTTCATATTCAACAGTTACACGGTCACCGTTAACTGTAGCACCTTTAGCCATTGCACCAGTAACGATGTCAACGCCTTTTTTCTTGAAGTCGTTTTCTACTAATTTAACCATATCTTTTTCGAATGTAGAAATGATTTGGTCAGCACCTTCAAGAATTGTAATTTTAGTACCATAGTTAGCGAATACACCAGCTAATTCAGAACCGATATATCCTCCACCAATTACTACTAATTCTTTTGGAATTTCAGGAATTGATAAAGCACCTGTTGAGTCTAAGATGCGCTCTCCAAATGGGAATCCAGGGATTTCAATTGGACGGCTACCTGTTGCTACAATCGCGTTGTTGAATGAGTATGATTGTGCGCCTTCTTCAGTAATAACACGTAAGTTATGTGCATCTTGGAAGAATGCTTCACCTTCGATAATTTCTACTTTGTTTTTCTTAAGTAGGAATTCAACACCACCAGTTAAACGAGCAACTACTTCGTCATTTTTCCACTCTTGAGTACGAGCCCAGTTAACTGAGATATCTTTTGTTTCAACTCCAAAGAAGTCACCATGTTTAGCATTGTAGTATGTATGTCCAGCATTAATTAATGCTTTAGAAGGGATACAACCAACGTTTAAACAAGCTCCACCGATAAATTCTTTTTCGATGATGGCTACTTTTTGACCTAATTGTGCTGCACGGATTGCGGCAACATATCCACCAGGACCTGAACCTACTACGACTGTATCTAATTCAATTGCGAAATCTCCTACAACCATTGTATTATTTCACCCTATCCTTCCATTAATAATAATTCTGGATTAGCTAAGTATTTCTTAACTTCGTTCATTGCATTTTGAGCTGTAGCTCCGTCAATTAAGCGGTGGTCATAGCTTAATGATAATTTAACTACGCGACCAACTGCTAATTCACCGTTCTCATCAACAACTGGTTGTTGTACGATTGAACCAAATCCTAAGATAACTGCTTCTGGGAAGTTGATGATTGGTGTAAACCATTTACCACCAGCAGAACCAATATTAGAAATTGTAATTGTTCCATCTTGCATGTCGCTTGCAGATAATTTACCTTCATGTGCATCGCCTGCTAATGAAGTAATTGAGTCAGCAATATCAAACATGCTCTTAGAGTTAGCATCTTTAATGTTTGGTACATATAATCCACGCTCTGTATCTGTTGCGATACCTACGTTATAGTAGTTTTTGTAAACAATCTCTTGAGTTGTTTCGTCATAAGATGCGTTGATAATTGGGTATTTCTTAGCTGCTGCTACTAATGCTTTAACAACATATGGTAAGAATGTTAATTTAGTATCGCGTTCTGCTGCGATATCTTTAAATTTCTTACGGTGGTTCCATAACGCTGTAACTTCAATTTCATCAAAGTGTGTAACGTGTGGAGCTGTGTAAGCTGAAGTAACCATTGCTTTAGAAATAGCTTTACGCATACCTGTCATTGGTTCACGAGTTTGACGTTCACCTGTTGGGATTGGCTTAGCTGCTGCAATTGGTTTAGCCGCTGCTTTTTCAGTTGCTGGCGCTGCTGCTTCAGTTGCTGCTGGAGCCGCTTGAGACGCTGCTGGAGCTGTTGCATTTGGATCAAATGCGTTAACATCTTCTGCTGTTACACGTCCGCCTTTTCCAGATGGAGTAACTTGAGTAATATCAATACCTTTATCACGTGCTAATTTACGTACTGATGGCATTGCTAATACACGTCCCGCTGGGTTATCAGCACCTGCTGAACCTGTTGCTGCACCTGGTTCTGCTGAAGCCGCTGCTGGAGCTGCTACTGCTTCTTCTGCCACTGGTGCTGCTGGACCTTCACCTTGATAATCTGGAGCATCAATATCAACTAATGGTTCACCAACAGTTAATACGTCACCTTCACCATGGTGAATTTTAACGATTTTACCAGCATAAGGAGTTGGTAACTCTTCTACTGCTTTATCGTTTTGGATTTCAACGATTACTTGGTCTTCTTCTACTTCGTCACCTTCAGCAACTAACCAAGAAACGATTTCACCTTCAACAATTCCTTCACCTAATTCTGGGAATAGGAATTGGAATACTCCTCCACCTGAAGAAGCTACTGGTGTGCTTTCAGTTGCGATTGATTCTGCCGCTGGTGAAGCTGGTGTTTGTTCTTCAGCTGCGTTTTCTGTTTCATCGTCTTCGTAGCCCGGTGCATCGATTTCTACGATAACATCTCCAACTGTTAATACTTGACCTTCTTCTGCAACTACTTTTACTACTTTACCGTTAACTGGAGAAGGTAATTCTTCTACTGCTTTATCATTTTGAATTTCAACTAAGATGTCGTCTTCTTTAACTTCTTGTCCTTCTTGAACTAATAAAGAAACAACTTCTCCTTCGACAATCCCTTCACCTAGTTCAGGTAATAAAAATTTAAATGCCATTAAGTGTTACATCCTTTCTTTATGAATACTGAAAAGAGAGAGGACATAAAGTCCTCATTCTCTAAATTAGAAATCTGTCGTTTCTTTCACTGCGTTAACAATGTCTTCTGAGTTTGGTAACCAAGCTTTTTCAGCCATACCAAATGGATAAACAGTGTTTGGAGCAGCAACAAAGTTGATTGGTGCTTTCAATGATAGAATTGAACGTTGTGAAATTTCAGAAATTACTTTCTCACCAACACCTGCTTGACGTTGTGCTTCTTGAACAACAACAACACGACCAGTTTTTTCAGTTGTTTCAACTAAAGTATCGATATCTAATGGGTAAACTGTACGTAAGTCTACAACTTCTGCTGAGATACCTTCTTTTTCTAAAGCTTCAGCTGCAGTTAATGCTTCACGAACCATTGCTCCGTAAGCAATAATAGATACATCTGTACCTTCTTTAGCTACGTTAGCTTTTCCTAAAGGAAGTGTATATTCTTCTTCGGGAACTTCTTCACGGAATGAACGGTATAATTTCATATGCTCTAAGAAAACAACTGGATCGTTGTCACGGATAGATGAAATTAATAACCCTTTTGCATCATATGGGTTCGAAGGAATAACTACTTTGATTCCTGGAGATTGAGCGATTAAACCTTCTAATGAGTCCGCGTGCATCTCTGGAGTTGCAACCCCACCACCAAATGGTGAACGGATTGTAACTGGCATGTTACGTTTACCACCCATACGGTAGCGAGTACGTGCCATTTGTCCTACGATTGAGTCCATTACTTCGAATACAAAACCGAAGAATTGTACTTCCATAATTGGACGGAAACCTTCTAATGATAAACCAATTGCTAAACCACCGATACCAGACTCAGCTAAAGGAGTGTTAAATACACGGTCTTCGCCGAATTTATCTTGTAAGCCCTCAGTAGCACGGAATACCCCACCGTTTGCTCCTACGTCTTCACCGAAGACTAGTGTACGGTCGTCTTTACCTAATTCAAGTTCCAAAGCTTGTGTAATCGCTTGGATCATTGTCATTTGTGCCATAATTACTTATTCTCCTTTGCTTCATATTCTTTAATTTGTTCTGCAGTAATTGTATCTGGTGTTTCATACATATTACGTAAGAAATCAGAAACTTTTTGAGTTGGTGCGCTTTCAGCTTTCTTGATTGCTTCTCTAGCTTCTTCTTTAGCTTGTTCAACTACAGCTTCTTCTTTTTCTTCAGACCATAATCCTTTTTCGTTTAAGAATAAACGGTAACGATCTAATGGGTCTAATGCACGCCAGTGATCTTGTGCACCTTCTGGTTGGTAACGTTTTGGATCGTCCCCTGATAATGAGTGAGGATCGTAACGGTAACATAATGTTTCAATTAAAACTGGACCATTTCCTGCGATTGCATATTCACGAGCTGCTTTAGTTACAGCGTAAACTGCTAAAATATCCATACCATCTACTTGGATACCAGGAATACCAGCTGCTACACCTTTTTGAGCTAATGTTGGTGCTGCTGTTTGGAATTCACGAGGAGTTGAAATTGCCCATCCGTTATTTTGGATAACGAATACTGCAGGTGCTTGGTAAGCTCCAGCGAAGTTCATACCTTCATAAACATCACCTTGTGATGAACCACCGTCACCAGTCCAAGTCATAGTAATGGCTTTACGACCATTTTTCTTAATTCCAAGAGCTGCTCCAGCTGCTTGTACGTATTGCGCACCGATAATGATTTGTGGTACATAAGCACGGAATTCTTCTGGGTATGTTGATCCGTCTACATGTCCTTTAGACCATAAGAATGCTTTATCACGAGGTAAACCATGTTCCATCATTTGTGGTAAGTCACGGTAACCCGGGAATAATACGTCATCTGAAGTAGTTGCAGCAACAGTACCTAATTGTGAAGCTTCTTGACCAGCAGTAGGTGCAACGAATCCTAATCGTCCTTGACGACTGAATGCACGCATACGCTCATTCCACTCACGGTAAAATACCATTTTCTCCATAAACTCTACTAATTCTTCGTCTGATAAATCAGGCATTAAATCAGGGTTTACAACTTTCCCTTTGTCATCGAGTACCGCTACAGTCTCGAAATTAAAATTGTTTGGATCTAACAATTCTTCAATTGAAGCAAATTTTTGTTCTGCCATCCTTACACATTCCTCTCTTCTGTTTGTTAAATAATACACAATACGTATAACTGTATTATTTTCTACAACTAATTTACCATCATTTGAACTAATATGCAAGAGTATTAGTTCAACAAATCCAATAATAGCGACAATTGACAGTGTTTCCATTTTAACAAGTTATTTTGAAACAGATTTGCCACACAGCTGAATTCTGTTTCATATTTTTGTTAAAATTCAATACACCAACAAACTATTCCATTAAAATTATAACACAAAAAACGCTTACAATATCAATGATGTCAACATCTCATCTCGACTATATACAGACTCATGGTGTTTCATTTTCGAGACTTTTAAGAAATTGGATGTTGATCCACGGCGTTTTTGTTTCATTTTTTATTTAAATAATATTTTTATGGAACGAAAATATACGTAAAAAATAATCTATTTATACTAAGGAATAAAAGAAAAAACTTTTAATTCCTCCATATAAATAGACCAACTCATAAAATTATTGAAATTGTTTAAAACGATCTTTCCTTTTAACTAAGCGATCTTCCACCGTTTCTTTCTGCATTTCACCAAAAGTCTGCTTAATCTCTTTGACTAGAATATTTAAAATCGCTTCATTAGATAAGTCTTTTTCATCAATTGTTTCGGGAATAATCTTTTCAATCACACTCAGTCTATAAAGATCCTGACTGGTTAAATTCATATTCTCGGCTGCTTCCGGTGCTAATTTGGCATCTTTCCATAGTATCGAAGCGAATCCTTCTGGAGAAAGAATGGAATAAGTCGAGTTTTCCAACATCCAAACTTGATCAGCTAACGCCAGAGCAATTGCTCCACCACTACCCCCTTCACCTAGAACTATCGCTAAAGTAGGTACAGTTAAGCGACTCATCGTCAACAAGCATTCCGCAATCGCTGTTCCAATTCCTGCTTCTTCCGATTCAGGTGTGGCATCAGCTCCGGCAGTATTGATTAAAGTTAAAACAGGTCGATTAAATTTTTCCGCTTGTTCCATTAACCTAATTGCTTTACGGTAACCATGAGGACGCACTGACCCGAAATTTCTTTGAATATTTTCTTTCGTCGACTTTCCTTTTTGAATACCAATGAAAGTGATTGGTGTTTCTTCCATGAGTCCAACACCACCAATAATTGCATGATCTTCGCCACTTAGACGGTCACCATGCATTTCCATCGTCGCCGAACATAATTGCTCAATTACATCTGCAGCAGAAACACGTGATGTTTGACGTGCGCGTTTGACGATATCATATTTCCCCATGATTGACCTCCCCTGCTCCTTGATGTGTCGCTAATAAGAATTGTAATACTTGCGATTGTTTATCACGTGAGACAATATTATCAATAAAACCATTTTCTAAGACTGTTTCTGCTTTTTGGAAATCATCTGGTAGTTTTGAGTTAATCGTTTGTTCAATTACACGTTTACCGGCGAAACCAATCGTTGCATTTGGTTCAGCAATTATTACATCGCCTTGCATCGCAAAACTCGCTGTAACACCGCCCGTTGTTGGATTGGTTAAAACACTACAATAAAAGAGTCCAGCCTGACTGTGTCTTTCAACGGCTTGAGAAATTTTAGCCATCTGCATCAAAGATAAAATACTCTCTTGCATACGCGCCCCACCTGAAGCTATATATAAAACAACTGGCAATCTCTGTTCTGTAGCATAATCAAATAAGTTCGTTAATTTAGTCCCAACCGCTGTTCCCATGCTTCCCATTAAGAAGTCATTTAACATCACACCGAGTCCAACTGAATAATTTCCAATTTGACCGATTCCAGTTAAAACGGCTTCATTTACGCCTGTTTTCTTTCGAAGTTTGGCGTGTTTTTCTTCATATCCTGGAAATCCTTCTGAAAAATCAGGTAAAATCGTTTCATTTATTTCTTCGAAATTCCCATTTGTTATCCAATTTGCTCGTTCTCGAGCAGGAAAAACTAAATGATAATCACAATGTGCACAGACGTAATGGGGCGCAATTTGTGATTGTAAAACGAGTCGATTACATGACGGACAACGTTCAACGATATTATCTGGAAGTTGATCAGTGCGTTTATTTATTTCTTTACCTGTTGGTAGTGTCACCGCACGATACCGACGGAATAATTTACTCATTTAACCCCTCCTTACTGAGTTGCTTTCGTTATTATTTCTCGAATACGTAACCAGTTATCATAAAAAGAATCTTCAAACCAGTTCGTATTAGTTTCTCCATTTTGTACATACTTGTTTCCGATTAAAGCCTCTAGTAATTCAATGTTTGAAACAACACCCTGAATATTAAATTCATATAAAGCACGCTGCATTACTTTGAACGCCATCTCTGCATCTGGCTGATGGACGATTATTTTAGCAATCATCGAATCATAAAAGCTGGGAATTGTATAGTTTGTGTATAAAGATGTTTCGACACGGACGCCAATTCCACCTGAAGGTAAAATTAAATGATCGACATGGCCTGCTTGAGGTCTAAAGTTATTGCGTGGGTCCTCCGCATTAACACGGCATTCAATTGATACACCTTTAAATTTGATATCATCTTGGGTAACAGATAATTCATTTCCTTCGGCAATACGAATTTGTTCACGTACAATATCAACACCTGTGATCATTTCTGAAATTGGATGTTCAACTTGAAGACGTGTATTCATCTCCATAAAGTAATAATTTCCTTCTGGATCCACTAAAAATTCAATCGTTCCAGCATTAGTATAACCAATTGCTTCAGCTGCTTTAACGGCTGACTCACAAATGTTTTGACGCACGTTTTCTGGAAGTCCAATAGCTGGGGCAATCTCAATTAATTTTTGTTGATTCCGTTGAATTGAACAATCTCTTTCGCCTAAGTGAATCACATTGCCATGTTCATCTCCTAATAATTGAACTTCAATATGTTTGGCTGGCGTGATTACTTTTTCGATGTATAAGTCTTTATTTCCATAAATACTTTGTGTTTCGAATTGTGCTTGATTAAATTTTATTTCCAGGTCTTCTTCGGAGTTAACACGGCGCATCCCTTTTCCGCCTCCACCATCAGAAGCTTTTACCATTAAAGGATAACCAATTTTTTCAGCGATAATACGTGCTTCATCTAAATCAGCGACTAAACCTTTACTGCCTGGAACAATTGGTACGCCTGCTGCAGCCATGGTTTGTCTGGCATGGTCTTTATTTCCCATCGTATCGATTATTTCACTCGATGGGCCAATAAATTTAACCCCCACTTCTTCACAAAGTCTGACGAAGTCGCTTTTTTCTGATAAAAAACCATAACCAGGGTGAATTGCATCCGCCCCGGTTACTAGTGCTGCTGAAATAATGGCGATTGGATTCCCATAAGAATCTAACGTCTTGGCAGGGCCAATACAAATTGCTTCATCTGCTAATTCTGCATGTAAAGCATTACGATCAGCTTCTGAAAAAACAGCCACTGATTTTATGCCTAACTCACGTAGAGCACGAATAATTCTTACTGCAATTTCTCCACGATTAGCAACTAATACCTTTTTAAACATATTAAATCGCCTCGGAATCTGCAAAAACAACTGTAATCTCAGCTTGAGATGCTACTTCTTCACCAACATAACAAGTTCCTTTAACTACAGCGATTTGTTTTCTTTGTTTAATATATTCAACTTCGATGCGTAATACATCGCCAGGTTCTACTTGACGGCGGAATTTTGCTTTATTTACAGCTCCAAGAAAACCAAGTTGTCCTTCTAAACCATTTTCAGAGCCTTCTTCTTTTGCTTGGGCAATTAAAGGGGCAATCGCTGCTTGAGCCATTGCTTCTATTTGTAAGACACCAGGCATTACAGGATGATCTGGAAAATGTCCTTGGAAGAAGGGTTCATTGATTGTCACATTCTTAATACACACTGCTCGCTCTCCGGGTACGACTTCTTCAACACGGTCAATAAAGAAGAATGGATAACGGTGTGGTAAATATTTCATTAATTCTTTTGCGGTTAATACTGCCATAATTTCCTCCTATATCACTCGGATTAATGGTTGATTGTATTCAACCACCGCTTCATTCTCAACTAAAATCTCAGTTACAATACCAGATACTGGTGAATGGATTTCATTCATTAATTTCATCGCTTCTACGATACAAACAACGTCACCTTTATTGATTCTATCTCCTACTTGAACATAAGGTTCTGAGTCAGGTGTCTCTTGTAAATAAACTACCCCTATCATTGGTGAGACAACATCTTCTGTTGCTGAATCTGGTAGTGATGCCGTTTGTGGTTCAGTTTGAGTAACTGAGCCTTCATTTGCTTCAACTGTTGGTAACGCAGCATTCGTTACAGAATTTGGAGCCACCGGTGATTCATTTACTTCTTGGTGCGGAACTTCTTTACTTAAAATCACATGTGTATCCGCTTGTTTAAAATCTACATAAGCAACAGTTGATTGATCTAATTTATCAATCAACTGCAATAGTTCAGTATATTCCATGAATTAGGCACCGTCCCAACGTTTAAATAAAATAGTTGCATTATGTCCACCAAATCCTAATGAGTTAGACATTGCATAACGAATCTCTGCCTCACGGCCTTGTCCTGGTACATAATCTAGATCTAAGCCTTCTCCTGGTGTTTCTAAACCGAGTGTTGCTGGAATGTAGCCTTCTTCGATAGCTTTAGCAAGAACTACTGCTTCAATTCCTCCCGCTGCTCCAAGTAAATGACCTGTATGACCTTTGGTTGAAGAGATAGCTGTTTGATAAGCTGCATCTCCTAGCGCTCTCTTGATTGACTCTGTTTCTGCTGTGTCATTTGTTGGTGTTGATGTACCATGAGCATTAATATAATCAATTTCTTCCGGTTTAACGCCTGCCATATTCATCGCATCGCGCATTGCTTCTGCAGCTCCTTCACCGTCGGGGCGTGGTGCTGTTATGTGATATGCATCGGAGTTGGTTCCATATCCTACAATTTCGGCATAAATTTTCGCTCCACGTGCTTGAGCAGATTCTAATGACTCAATATATAGTACTCCTGCGCCTTCCCCAGCTACAAAGCCGTCGCGGTCTTTGTCAAATGGGCGGGAAGCTTTAGTTGGGTCTTCGTTGCTAGATAGTGCGGTTAAGGCGTCGAATGAGCCCATGGCTAGTGGTACTACGGATGCTTCGGAGCCACCGACAAATGCGCCATCGAGCATGCCTGTTGCGATTTTTAAGAATGCTTCACCAATGGCGTTTGTTCCAGCTGCGCAAGCGGTATTTAATGAATATGACGCTCCGCGTGCTCCTGTTTTAATGGCTACATTGGCTGCTCCCATATTTGAAATGATCATTGGTATAAACATTGGATTCAAGCGTCTTGGTCCTTTGTCAAGTAAGCGTTGGTAGCCGTTTTCGATTGTTTCAAAGCCACCAATACCTGTTCCCATGATTGTCCCAATGCGCATGGCATTTTCGTCTGTAATTTCAATGCCTGAGTCTTTTAATGCTTCGTCAGCTGCTACGATGGCATATTGAGAGAAGCGGTCAAGACGTTTTAATTCACGTTTTGGAATGATCGTTTCTGGGTTAAAATCTTTTAACTCGGCTGCTACACTGACTTTATATTCTGACGCATCAAAACGAGTTATTGGGCCAATTCCACATTTATTTTCTTTAATTCCGTTCCAAAATTCGTCGACATTATTTCCTATTGGGGTAACTGCACCCACACCTGTTACTACTACGCGTTTCATTTATTTAATCCTTCTTTCTTACATTGAGAGGCCGCCATCTACTTTGATGACTTGACCTGTGACATAACGGTTGTTAATTAGGAAATCGACCGTCGAAGCAATTTCTTCCACTTGACCGAAGCGTCCTACGGGAATTTGTTCTTTCATTTGTTGTTGGTATTTTTCTGCGATGGCATCTGTCATATCACTTTCGATATACCCCGGAGCAATAGCATTCACCGTTACACCGCGCTTTCCGATTTCACGGGCGAGTGACTTGGTCATACCAATTAATCCGGCTTTAGATGCGGAATAATTTAATTGTCCGGCATTTCCAATGACTCCTGATACAGAGGAAATATTAATAATTGTTCCTGTACGTTGTTTAACCATCGCTTTGGCACTATGGCGAATTAGATTGAATGCACCTTTTAAGTTTGTGTTAATTACGGCATCGAAGTCTTCTTCTTTCATGCGCATTGCTAGACCATCACGAGTAATTCCTGCATTATTAACTAATACATCAATGCGTCCGTAATCTTCGAGGATTTGATCCATCATTACTTTCGCTTGATCGAAGTCGCTAATGTCGCCGATTGCTTGTCCTACAGGTAAGTCATAGTCTTTAAATAAGTCTAATACTTCTTGTGAAATTTCTTTGCGGCTGTTTAATATGACTTGATGGCCTTGTTTTGCTAAGTTTTCGGCGATTGCTAGGCCAATTCCTCTTGAGCTTCCTGATATAAAACATACTAATGACATAATTAATTCTCCTTGTTAATTTGGCAGTCTTCTAAAAATTCTGATACGAGTGCTAAGTCCTCTACCTTATCGATGACCAGGCACTTCGGAACATTTTCCTCACGTTTTAATAAGTTCGCTAGCGTTGGTCCGGGTCCTATTTGAATTAAATGTGTAACCCCTTCGTTGTTAAAAAGTTCGATTGTTTCTTGAAAACGAACCGGTTCAACGAGGTGACGAACCAATAGATCGCGCACTTTTTCAGTTGTTTGTTCTTCAAGTGTCGTATTACTGATAATTGGTGTAGACCCTGTTGTGAATGTATAGTTAGCAAGTATTTCCTTAAAAGGTTCGCATACTGCTTGCATTAAAGGGCTATGGAATGGACCCTCAACTTTTAATGGCATTACTTTTTTGTAACCCGTTTCTTTTGCTTTTTTTCTAAAAGTTTTAATCGAATCTTTGACACCCGCAATTATAATTTGCGTCGTAGAATTCAGATTCGCGATATAAAGCGGCATTTCTTCAGAATGAATTTCTGCAACCAGTTGCTTAATTTCATCAAAAGGCATCGCAATTACAGCAGCCATTTGTACCGGTTGTTCCTCTTCTAAAATTTGGCAATGTTCCGTCATTAATCGTCCACGCTCTTTCAAGAGCTTAAAGCCATCCTCTAATGTAAGCATCCCACTTGCTATTAAGCTTGAATATTCACCAAGTGATAATCCAGCCATATATTTCGCCTTTGCTATTTGTGGGTATTCTTCTTTTAAAGAATTGAAAATAGCCAATGACACAGCTGCGATCGCGGGCTGGCTGAACTGGGTTTGATTAAACATTTCTGGATTGCTTTCAATCCACTCACGAATTGGATAATCCGTCACCTCTTCAGCGATGTCGAATACTTCTTTAGCCACGGGTCTTTGTTGATTAAAATCTAACCCCATGTCTTTGTATTGAGCACCTTGTCCGTTAAAAATAATTGCAAGTGTCATTAGCTATGTTTCCTTTCCTAATTAAACAAGCTAGCTTTAGCTTGATAAGTTTGTTTTGCCTGTGATATTAAATCTTGGATAATATCATGACAAGATTTTTCTTCCGATACGAGTCCAGCAATTTGGCCAGCCATCACTGATCCAGTTTTGACATCACCTTCAACTACCGCACGGCGCAATGCCCCTTTTCCAAGTTCATCTAATCGTGCAATATCTGGTGTAACTTGACTCGTAATTTCTTTTTCAATTTTTAAATACTCTTTAGTTAAATTATTACGAAGTACACGAACTGGGTGACCTGTAATATTACCTGTAACAGCTGTTCCAATATCATTGGCTTTGATAACAGCCTTCTTGAAGTCTGGATGGGCATTTGATTCATGAGCCACTGAGAATAGCGTTCCAATTTGAACACCTTCAGCACCCAACATTAATGCCGCTGCTACACCGCGTCCGTCACCAATACCACCGGCCGCAATAACTGGAATATCAACCGCACTCACGACTTGAGGCACTAATGCCATCGTCGTTTGTTTACCAATATGACCTCCAGCTTCCATCCCTTCAACCACAACTGCCGTTGCTCCAATACGTTCCATACGTTTAGCTAAAGCAACCGAAGCCACAACAGGAATTAATTTAATACCCGCTTCGTTGATTTGGTCCATATATTGACCTGGATTTCCTGCACCTGTCGTGATGATTTTCACACCTGATTGAACCAAGTATGCCATCACTTCATCAGCGTACGGGTTTAGTAACATCACATTCACCGCAAAAGGTTTATCAGTCAAAGTAAACATACGCTCAACTTTAACTTTAACCTCCTCAGCTGTGTCATTCCCTGTTCCGATAATACCCAATCCTCCAGCATTTGAAACGGCACTTGCTAAATCTTCATCAGAAATCCAAGCCATCGCTCCCTGAAAAATTGGATAGTCAATCCCTAAAATATCAGTGATTTTTGTTTGCATAACTCTCTTCTTTCTTAAGTTGACGAATTAGTTTTGTTCCGCTTCAATAAATTTAACTAAATCAGCAACTGTATTTAAGCCTTCTTCAGTATCAATTGTAATATCGAATTCATCTTCTAATTCAGAAATTACTTGGAATAAATCTAATGAATCTGCCTCTAAATCTTCTTGGAAGTTTGTTTCCATAGTAATTTTACCTTCGTCAATCCCTAACTCTTCTGCAATAATTTCTTTTACTTTATCAAAAATCATGATAATTCCTCCTATAAATATTTAATATTTTTTCTGCCAAACAATTTCTATTCTTCGTCTAATAAGTTGTATGTATCTAATATAAATTGGTGAACTTCACGCATTGACTCAATCAATGTATTCAATTCCTCTTCCGTCCGTTCTTTAGCCATCGTTTTAACTAAATTACGATAAAAAAGCAAATTCAATCGATACATCACTCGACCCGGTTTGGTCAATGAGAGATAAGTAATTCGTCGGTCATTAGGATCATTTTCACGCTGGACATAACCTTTTTTCACTAAACGTTTAATCGAAACCGATAAAGTTCCCATAGTAACACCTAATGCTTTCGCTAAATCCGACTGCTTCTTCGAACCCTCTAAACCGATTTGAATAATGGTATGCAATTCTTTGACCGTTAAGTCATTAAATTTTGACTGTTTGAGCGCCTTCTCCTCAAGCTCCTGTTGTTTATTAAACATATCCATCAGCTCAATGATAAAAGCATCTAACTGTTCATTATTCACACTCTACCTCCTCACTTATTAAAGCTTTGAATATCAAACTATTTGATAAGCAAAGTATATGACTTGTCCCAAAAAAAGTCAACAAATAACCAAATGTGTGACAACCTTCAGTTACATCTTGACTAAAACAATTCTTTTTTTAACTTTTAAAACATGGCAAAAGGCCATTATAAAGCGAACTCCGATCATTGTGTCTCGTTTGTTGCGATTAACAGTGTTCAGATATCTTTGAACTAAAAACAAATAAAAAAAGACAACCAGTAAAAACTGATTGTCGATTTAAGTCTAGCCAATAAAAATGTCTGTTTCTTCTATTATAAATGTTCTGTTTCAAATGCATCGAGTAATACACGTGCTTCATCTGAAGTATCTGTTTCCATCAAGCTAATACGTAAATCATTCGCTCCTTTAAAACCACGAATATAAATCTTGAATGAACGACGTAATGCTCTGAATGGTTTCGGTGAATATTGATCAAATAAATCTAAATGGTATCTAAATAAATCAATTAATTCTTTGGCATCATGTTCTCTTGGTTCTTCTTCAAACGCATGCGGATTCGTAAACACACCGCGTCCAATCATAACCCCATCAACACCATATTTCTCAACTAATTCCAAACCAACTTGACGATTAGGAATGTCACCATTAATTGTCAGTAATGTGTCCGGTGCAATTTCATCACGTAACGCTTTAATTTCAGGAATTAACTCCCAGTGAGCATCCACTTTTGACATTTCTGTCTTTGTTCTTAAATGGATTGTTAGGTTAACAATATCTTGCTTTAATAAATGCGCTAACCACTCTTTATATTCATTAATATCAGCGTGACCTAAACGTGTTTTAACGGATACCGGTAAGCCACCTTCTTTAGCAGCTTGAATCAATTCAGCGGCACGTTCTTGTCTTAAAATCAATCCGGCCCCACGGCCATGCTTAAAGACATTTGGTGCCGGACACCCCATATTTAAGTCAACACCTTTAAAGCCCATCTCATTTAAACCTTTAGCCATATTGCTAAAGTGTTCAGGCACATCTCCCCAAATATGACCAACAATCGGCTGTTCATCTTCTGTAAAAGTTAAACGCCCCTTTAAACTGTTTATTCCTTCAGGATGATTATAAGATTGTGCATTAGTAAATTCCGTAAAGAAAACATCAGGACTTGCTGCTTCTTTAATCACGTGACGAAAGGCAACGTCAGTGACATCTTCCATCGGTGCTAAAATAAAAAACGGACGTGGCAATTCTTGCCAAAAATTCTCTGTCATCATCTGCTCCTTTCACTTTTTAACCTTACAGATATTACCATACTCAGAGGCTGTATTTCAAGTTAGAAGTAATTTATAAGAACATTCTAACGAAATGATGGTTATTCGTTATAAATAACTAAAGGTTTTAGTTTCTTCACTAAGCAAAAGAAATTAAATTTGTTTTTAAATTCTATCACCCATAAATAATGTATGCTATAATCTAATTAATTTCTAATATAAAGGAGAATTTAACTTATGACAGCAAATGCATATATCGAACGTGTAATTAGCACACTAGAGGAAAAACATCCTGATCAAAAAGAGTATCTTCAAGCAGTTCATGAAGTATACGAAGCTATTGCACCTGTGTTAGAAGCACATCCTGAATACGAAAAACAAGCAATCTTAGAACGTATCGCAACACCAGAACGAGTAATCAGTTTCCGTGTTACTTGGCAAGATGATGAAGGTCAAGTTCACGTAAATAACGGTTACCGTGTTCAACACTCTTCAGTAAATGGACCATATAAAGGTGGAATTCGTTTCGATCCAACGGTTACTCTATCAGTGATGAAGTTCTTAGCTTTTGAACAAACATTCAAAAACTCTTTAACTGGCCTACCAATGGGCGGAGGTAAAGGTGGAGCAGACTTCAATCCTCGTGGCCGTTCAGATGCTGAAATCATGCGCTTCTGTCAAGCATATATGACTGAGCTTTCTAAATATATTAGCCAAGACCAAGACGTTCCTGCTGGTGATATCGGTGTCGGTCACCGTGAAATCGGTTATATGTATGGTCAATACAAACGCCTTCAAGGTGTTCAATTGGGTGTATTAACTGGTAAACCAGTGAGCGTTGGCGGTTCCCTTGCTCGTACTGAAGCAACAGGTTTTGGTATTGTTTACTTTGCTAACCAAATCTTAAAACACAATGGTACTGATATTTCTGGAAAACGTGTCATCATTTCTGGTACAGGTAATGTTGGTTCATTTGCTGCCGACAAAGCAACGGAATTAGGTGCTAAAGTTATTGGTATTTCAAATATTACAGGTTCTGTTATTGATGAAGATGGTATCAATATGAATACCATTCGTGATATTGCTGCAAACCACGCAGAAGACTTAAGTAAATACCCTGAAACACATCCAAATGCAACATTTGCTGAAGGTTCAATTTGGGCACGTGAAGTTCAATATGACGTTGCTTTACCATGTGCCACTCAAAATGAAATATCTGGCGAACAAGCTCAACAAATCGTTGATAACGGGGTTGAATTCGTCATTGAAGGTGCAAATATGCCATCAACTGCTGAAGCTGTTCAAGTATTCCGTGATAATGATATGATTTTCGGCCCTGCTAAAGCAGCTAACGCCGGTGGTGTTGGAGTATCTGGTTTAGAAATGTCTCAAAACTCATTACGCTTACGTTGGACTTTCGAAGAAGTGGACGAGCGCCTACACGGTATCATGGAAGGCATTTTCCAAAATATCGTTGATACTTTAGAAGAATATGAGTTAGGTAAAGACTATGCAACGGCAGCTAATATTTATGCATTCAAAAATATTGCCGAATTAGTAAACATTCAAGGTGTTATCTAATATAAAATTAAGCTATCCTTTTGGGTAGCTTATTTTTGTGTTTAATTTTGGGTATAAAAAAAGCCCGCCAAAGCGAGCTATCAATACACACCAGGCAGGATTCGAACCTGCGACCGTTCGCTTAGAAGGCGAATGCTCTATCCAGCTGAGCTACTGGTGCTTAACACGATAATTTACATTATAGGACTATCTGACCCTTTTGTAAAGTATATTTTATACTTTTTTCAAAAATTATTTGAAATTATCGATTCTTTCTCTAAAAAACAAAAAGATATGTCACATTATCTCCGTGACATATCTTTTTTGGCTATTTTAAACTCACTGGTTTATCGAGCACTTCTTTCATAATAACTGCTCGGCGTAATTCTTTGTTATCGACTTTAAGTGTCTTCACCGATTTACGTCCTTGACGCTCCACTTCAATTTCTTGGTCCAACTCACCACTCATCAATCGTTCATAAAAATCATCTTCCCCAAACACAGTTCGAGTGTTAGGTTGACTCGTTTTATTTGTTTTATTAGAACGACTCTTTTGGGTTAAATTTTGTTGTTTTTTAGCCAAACGATCTTGTTTAAGTCGAAGTGATTCTTCTATAGACATTTCTTTACTTAAACTAGGACGAGAACTCATCGTGTGCTCTTTAGTAGTCGTTTTTGAATCAGCTACTGTACTTCTCGCTTGGACACCTTCATTATGACGTTTTTGTATTCGTTTTTGATAAGTGTTAATTCGTTCACCAGTTGCTTTATCTTCTGTAATTTCTTGCACTTGGCTTAAAACTGTTTGAAGATAATCTGATTTCTCATGAGAGGACTTTGAAGATTGAGCTGGTTTCAAAGACCTAGTTTGATTTGACCGAGTAGGCCTTTGATTAACATTGCGCTCGTATTTCTTTGCATTTAACTTTTCAGCTTCCTCTTTTCGTTTCCTTGTTGCATTTCGAAAAGAGATAAACCAGCCGATTCCTAACAGTATTAGCGGTAATAAATCCATTGACATCACCTCAATTTCATTGTGTCATGCTTTTAGCGATAATAGTTAAATCATACTATTATTCATCTATCGCTGTATGGTCTTGGTCGCCTCCAGCAATTGCATCACGCATTTGTGAGTCTGATTCAATATTACGCATACGGTAATAATCCATGACACCTAAATTACCATCGCGGAATGCTTGAGCCATTGCTAATGGTACTTCTGCTTCGGCTTCAACTACTTTGGCTTTCATACGTTGAACTTCCGCGATCATTTCTTGTTCTTCAGCTACCGCAAAGGCACGACGCTCTTCGGCTTTAGCTTGGGCTACGTTTTTATCGGCGATTGCTTGGTCTGCTTGTAATTTCGCACCAATATTTCGGCCAACGTCCACGTCAGCGATATCAATAGATAGAATTTCAAATGCAGTACCTGAGTCTAAACCTTTTCTTAAAATCGTTTGTGAAATAGCATCCGGGTTTTCTAAAACAACCGAGTGAGTGGCAGATGAACCTACTGTGGTAACTATACCTTCACCTACACGGGCGATAATTGTTTCTTCACCCGCACCACCAACTAAACGTTCGATATTAGCTCGTACAGTTACTTTCGCTTTTGCTTGAACTTCGATACCGTTCATAGCTACACCGGCAATAACGGGTGTTTCAATAACTTTAGGGTTTACCGATACTTGAACTGCCTCGAAAACGTCACGACCAGCTAAGTCGATTGCTGCTGCTTGTTCGAAGTCTAAATCAATATTCGCACGGTGAGCAGCGATTAAAGCATCCACTACTTGGTTGATATTTCCTCCTGCTAAATAGTGAGCTTCAAGTTGATCTGTCGTTAAATCAATGCCCGCTTTTGTTGCTTTGATTAATGGTTGCACGATATCTGTCGGACGCACACGACGTAGTCGCATACCAATTAAATTCCCGATGGATACTTTTGCACCTGAGAAATATGCAGTTACCCACAATCCAACTGGAACAAAGCTAAAGAATAGCGAGAGTAAAATGATAAGAATAACTGCTATAACAACTATCGTAATAATATTTTCTGGATCCATATTAATTTCCTGCCTTTCTGACATAAATCTGAGTGCCACGAACTTTTATAACTTTGATTGGTGTTCCTGAATTAATGAAGTCTTCATCCGAAATTACTTCATAGTATTCAGCGTTAATCTTAGCTTTCCCAACTGGTCTTAAATCGGTTATTGTTTCACCTTCAAGTCCAATTAAATCGGCTTTTTTCTGCAGTTTCTCCGCGGATTGACCGGTTTGTATCGCCTCGTTTAACACAAATCCTGGACTTAAAACCAGATTGCGGCCTGATTTTAAATAAATCATTCCCGTTATAAAACCGGTAAACAATATAGCCAATAACACTAAGACCAATGTTGAAAAATCATGGTATTCTGACCATAGAGTATAAATAATTGCACCTAATCCTATCAATCCCATTATTCCAAAGTCTGGAACATATAACTCCACAATAATTAGCAAAATACCTAAAGCAAATACTAAAAATAACAATAGATTAGAACTAATAATCCAGAAGTAAGTACCAAAAGCCACTGCTGACAGTATCAAATACATCACAGACGGTCGGTTAAACATGGCCGTAATCAGTAAAAATACACCAAGTAATAAAATTAAAACATTCCATGTAACCACATCAATTCCCCCTTTCAAAAAATTTGAGGAGTACCTCTAATTAAATTTTACCATAGTAGAAACGTTTTCAATAGCGTATTGCCTTGATTCCCTTAGGTTTTTAAAATAAAAAGGCGGCTACAATATGATTGCAGCCGCCTTTCTCAATTTATTTATTTTTCTAACTGACTAGGATACTCAGGTGTTCCTTGTTCGATGTTAATCGCATTAAAGCCATTCTCATCTAAAAGTTTTGTTCCTTTTTCAGAAAATACACCATCATGGCAAATGACATGATATGTTTTGTCTTTATCCAATTTGTCTAAATTATCTTCTAATGTCGACATTGGCATATGAACAGCACCTGGGATATGTCCATCATCGTAGTACTCTTTCGGACGTACATCAAGAACATTTACTTCTTCTTTATTTTCAACCAAGCTATACAGTTCGTCAATATGAATTTGTTTCATAATATTCCCTCCATTTTTACTTCCTTTTTCTACATTAATAGCGTATCAAATATAAAGAGTAAGCGCTATTAATCTGCTCATAAAAACTGATCTAAGTTATATACGTTGGCTGAAGTATATTTAGTATAGAGCAGTTACCATTCAAAACAACATAGCTCTAAAACAGTAGAAGAACATTTTCTTCGTATCCTTTTGTTTCATTACCATTCAAAACAACATAGCAAGTTAAAATAAGGCTTTGACCGTTATCAACTTGTAAAAGTGGCGCTGTCTCGGCGCTTTTTTTATTTCTTAAATATAAGTATAGACTATATTTAATGAAATATGATATTTTTTTAATATTTTTGTTATAAAAAACACAAACTGACTAACAGCTTGTGTTTTTTTATTGCGTCTATTTTCCAAATGGAATTCCTGCTCCCAATATGATAGACTCCTATTATTATGCGATGAAAGGAGTGCAACTTTGGCACTATCAAATTTCTTACAAATGCTAGATATTCAACTCACACTCGTATTATTTCTCTTTATAGGTATCTTATGTTACCAATTCAAAATAATTACCGATGAATCAAGACCAAGCTTTATGAAATTATTACTCAACATCTTCTTACCCATCATGGTCTTCAATTCATTCAGTAAAATCACCATCGAATTACTACAATTAAGTCTAATAGCCGTTGTAGTCGGAACAATCATTTATATCATTATCGCTGTTATTTCACCCTTATTATATAAAAAGTATAACAGTGACAAGCGCCCGATTTTGGAATATGCCACATTAGTAAATAATGCCGGCTTCGCTGGTTTGCCTTTAGTAACTTCGATCTTTGGTGACGATGGCGCTATCATCGGTTCCGTTTATTTAGTTCCCCACCGCATCTTCACTTGGACGGTTGGTTTACAAATTTATGAACGTTCTTCTGAAACGAATATTAAAGATGCTTTTATCAAACTGATGAAGAATCCTTCTATTATAGCGGTTGTCTTAGGTTTAGTACGTGGTTTACTTTCAATTCCACTACCGGATTTTATGGACCGTGGTTTTGCCTCAATTGCTAGTGCAGTTCAGCCGATGGCAATGATTGTGATTGGTTCCGTGATCGCAAAAGTCGATTATAAATCGTTAATCGAACCCGGTATTATTAAATACTGTGTTATCCGTTTAATCGTTATCCCTTTAATTGTGTTAGGTGTCATGAAATTATTGCAAATGGATCCTGTTTTAACCGGGGTTGTGACCATTATGGCAGGTATGCCTGCTGGTACACCAACACCCATTTTAGCAGCTCAATATGATTTAAATGTCCCCTTTGCGGCTAAGCTTACTTTTGTTTCGATTATGTTATCGGTGATAACAAGTCCAATTCTAATGTTATTTGTTTAGAGGTGTAATATGTCTATTTATAAAGCAGAAAAAGTAACCAAAAATATTACGCGCATCATCATGCCCTATGTTTGTTTCTATTACGTCGAAGGAACTGAACGTGGTTTACTCATTGATAATGGTTGGGGATATGATGATTTACGTCCCGTGATTGATGAAATTGCGACCAAAGAATATGACGTTTTACTCACTCATGGCCATCCTGATCATGCTGGTGCAACAAATCAATTTAGTGACAAACGCGTTTATCTAAATCACAAGGACCAAAAAATGTTTGATCGTTCTTGTAGTGAACCTACGCGTCGTTTTCTTTTAAAGAATCATTTTGAAAAGCACGCCATGGATTTTGACAGAGATTTAATGAGTCCCATTTATCAAGGGGGCTTTACTGATTTGTCTGACGGACAAGTGTTTGATTTAGGTAGTTACACACTCGAACTCATTGAAGTTCCCGGTCACACACCGGGTATTATGACAGTCCTATTTAAAGAGGACCGGTTGTTATTAGCGGGTGACGCTTGTTTTAATCCAATTTCTCTCAATAATCAATCGAGTTTATCTGTCGAATCGCTTTATGAATCCATTCCTAAATTATTCCCCTATTTAAGAGAGGTCGATTTGGTTTTAACGAACCATAATGGTTATGATGCGCCAATTGACGTGGTCTACGCGAGTCATTATTTGGCTGGAGAAATTTTAAAAGGGAATGATGACAAAGTTCGTATCAAAAAAGATAATAATTGGTTGATCGCTCGACATAAAGATCAGAGTAAATTGTCTGATATAGCAGAAACAGCCAATATTTACTATTACCCAAATCGCATTTATAAGTCTGAAGAATAAAATATACTTCTAAACTCAAATAAAAACGCCTAATACAGTGTCTAGAAACACTAATATTAGGCGTTTTTTTGTATCTGCGTTTTTCTACACCATACTTTTTAAAAAGTATTAGTATTTAATGCGTCCTGGATTCTCGCCGTATCCTAAGTATGAGTCGTGAAGAATTTCTTCTAAATCACTTACTACTGCTAGGCGTGGGTTGACCGGTGTACATTGGTCTTCGTATGCTAGGTATGCGAGGTCTGAGGCTTTTTCGTCCCATTCTGTTTTGTCGATACCTTGAGCTTTAAAGTTCATTTCAATACCTACTTTTTCACCTAATTCAAATACCGCTTTGGCTAGTGAAGCGACACCTTCTTCTGGTGTTGATGCTGGTAGGCCGAGTAAGTTTGCGACTGTTTGGTAGCGAACGTCTGCGTCATAGTAATTGTATTTAGGCCAGTTTGATAATTTAGCTGGTTTTGTCCCATTGTAGCGGATGACATATGGTAATAAGATGGCGTTAGTGCGTCCGTGAACGGTATGGAACTGTCCACCGATTTTGTGTGCCATTGAGTGAGAAATACCTAAGAAGGCATTACCAAAGGCCATACCTGCAATTGTTGAGGCATGATGCATATTTTCTCGTGCTTCGTAGTCACAGTCTTTGACAGACGCTTCCAAGTTTTCAAAGACCATTTGAATAGCTTGTAGGGCTAATCCATCGGTATATGGACTGGCCATTACTGATACATAGGCTTCTAGCGCGTGTGTTAAGACGTCCATACCTGTATCTGCTGCAACTGACGCTGGAACAGACATGACAAGAGCTGGGTCAATAATCGCAATACTTGGTAGTAAAGCGTAGTCTGCTAGTGGGTATTTCATATTGTTTTCTTTATCTGAGATAACCGCAAATGGTGTTACTTCAGCACCAGTACCTGATGTTGTTGGAATCGCGATAAATTTCGCTTTTTCTCCTAAGCTTGGGAATTTGAAGGCACGCTTACGGATGTCCATGAATTTTTGAACTAAGTCTCTAAAGTCTACTTCTGGTCTTTCATAGAATAACCACATGACTTTAGCAGCGTCAATCGGTGAACCTCCACCTAGTGCAATAATTGTATCCGGTTCGAAATTCTTCATAATCTCTGCACCACGGCGTACGGTTGTAATATCTGGGTCTGCTTCGACATCAAAGAACACTTCAATATCCACATGATTATTTCGTGCATAGAGTTGATCTGTTACTTTTTTAACATAACCTAATTTCCACATTGTCTTATCTGTGATAATCATTGCTCTATTTACATTATATGATTCTTTGAGGTATTGAATCGAATCGCGTTCAAAGTAAACTTTACGCGGTACTTTAAACCATTGCATATTATTTCTCCTCTTACCGACTTTTTTCACATTTAATAAGTGTTTAGCTGTTACGTTTTCACCTACAGAGTTACGTCCATAAGAACCGCAACCTAATGTTAATGATGGCTCGAATGCATTATATACATCCCCAATTCCCCCGAATGTTGATGGTGAATTCCAAATAATACGCATAACATTGACTCTTTCACCAAACTCATCTACGAGCGCTTTATCATTTGTATGGATCGCTGCTGAGTGACCGAGTCCATCAAAGTTAACAATGTCTGCTGATTTTTGAAGACCTTCTTCTCTTGAATGAACTTTAATTAGTGGTAAAATTGGTGCTAAAATTTCTCTCGTTAATGGCTCTACTTCACCAATCTCTGATAATTCTACTAATAATAATCCTGTTTTTTCAGGCACTTCAAACCCAGCTTCTTTAGCAATCCAAGTCGCTGGTTTCCCAACCATTCCAGCATTGAGTTTTGCTCCGGCACAGTTTTCACTATGTGCTTTTACACCGAAACTAAATTCTTCTAGTTTTGCTTTTTGAGCAGCATTTAAAATAACAGCATGATATGACTCGAATTCTTTTACTACGTCATCATAAATTTCAGCGTCGATAACAATTGACTCTTCTGAAGCACAAATCATTCCATTATCAAATGTACGACTGAGTACAATATCGTGTACTGCTTGTTTGATATTTGCTGTTTTTTCAATATATGCTGGTACATTCCCTGCCCCAACACCTAACGCTGGTTTTCCACATGAATAGGCTGAACGAACCATCGCATTACCACCTGTTGCTAAAATTGACGCTACCCCATCATGGTTCATTAAAGCGTCTGTTGCTTCCATTGAAACTTGTGGTACCCATTGAATACAGTCTTCAGGTGCACCTGCTTTAACAGCAGCATCTCGAACAATTTCAGCTGCATGTTTCGAACATTCAAACGCCGATGGATGGAATGAGAAGATAATCGGATTACGTGTTTTCAATGCAATCAATGATTTAAAAATAACGGTTGAAGTTGGATTCGTTGTTGGAATTAAACCAGCAAGAACACCAAGCGGTTCTGCGATATAAGTTAAGCCTTTAATTTCATCTTCTTCGATAATCCCAACTGTTTTCATCCCACGCATAGAGTTTGTTACATGTTCACAAGAAAACAAGTTTTTCGTTGCCTTATCTTCAAAAACACCACGTTGTGTTTCTTCAACCGCGTGTTTTGCTAAAATACCGTGTGCGTCCAATGCCTGAACTGATGACTTTGCTACAATATAATCAATTTTTTCTTGGTCATAATTTTGATACTCATCTAAAGCTTTTAGTCCTTTTTGGACAAGTTCATCAATCATTAATTGAACTTCCCCATGTTCATTGTTTGTCGTCATTGAAAACTCCCCCTTTTTTTTTACAAATTAATAATACAACGAAAATAGATAAAAGTAAATAGATTTCGTGAAGTTTTTCACATTATTTTTTACAAAGAAACCTTGATTTTATCATTTCTTGTTATGAAAACGCTTACTTCATGATAAAAATTTCACAAACTTTACGAAGGATTCCCTTGTCTTCAATAATGCAATAATTATATAATGGATATTTGAGAGGTGATGTTAATTTTGACAAAAATAGTACGTAAAGCAACGATTAGTGACATGCCAGCTGTTTTGAATATCTATCATTATTATGCGGATGAGACGACAATATCATTTGCTGAAGAAACACCTGATTTATTTTATTTTGTAGATAAACTCCCTGAATCTGGTGAGCGTAATAGTTTTCTGGTTTGTGAGGAAGACGGAGCAATTGTAGGATACGCTTACTCTAATTATTATAGTAGCAGCTATGGCTACCGCCATACGAGAGAGTTATCAATTTATACTAATAACCAAGCCACCTCTAAGGGTGTGGGACAAGCTTTACTGAATGAGATAATCAATGAATTAAAGAGACTAAATATTCATGTTTTAATTTCAGTCATTACTGCTGGAAATGAACCTAGCATAAAATTTCATTTGAAGAATCAGTTTGAAGAAGTGGGCTTTTTAAAAGAAGTCGGTCATAAATTTGATCAGTGGCTTGATGTTCATATTTTACAAAGAATTTTATAGCATTAAAAGAAGCTTTTCAGTCACTGCTGAAAAGCTTTTTTAGTCTTTAATATTATAATACGATGGTATTATCGTCCGCTTCCCAAGGTTTCTCAGGATTAATATGATCATAGAATAAAATCCCTTTTAAATGATCAATTTCATGTTGCGTAACAATTGCTTCATAGTCGCTTAATTTTACCTCGTAAAAAACCCCTTCAATGTCCTGATACTCGAAAGTGACACGTCTTGGACGTGGAACAAGCCCAGGTACTGAACGAGGAACAGATAGACACCCTTCTCCTTCAGAAAGCGCCGCTTTTTTAACTGAATGTTTTAAGATACGTGGATTGATGAACACTTCGTCAATAATAACATCCGTCACATTTCCATCTTCATCAAATTCTGTTAAATAAATGGCAAAAATTTGTTTGGAAACACCTAATTGTGGTGCGGCTACACCAACTCCAGGTCTTAAATTATATTTTTCAGCAATTTCAGGTGTTTGACTATTAATCAAAAATTCACGCATTTCCTCAATAAGCTTTTCATCTTCCTCACTTAATGGGAATTGCACAGGTTCCGCTACTTCTCTTAAAATTGGGTCGTCTTCAGCAGCAAAGTTTTTCATTGTAATCAATATTTTTCTTCCTCCTTATCTTCTTTCGTTTTGTTACGATAACCGATTAATTCATAATAATTTTTTTCTTCGTTAAAATCAACCGATGTGATTAAAGTATTTTGTTGATACAAAGCAAGTAAATCGCCTTCATCTGGCAATACGGTAACAGAAAATGCTTCGGCATTGTCTAGGCAAATCGACCAAATACGTTGTTTTAATTGTTCAACATCCACTTCATTTTTAGCCGAGATGGTAATATTTGGAAATAATGTCGGCTCGAATGGTTGGGTTAATTTATCTATTTTATTATAGACAGTCAAAATTGGAATGTCATAGATTTCTAAATCCTTTAATAATTCAAGCACTGTTTGTTCATGCGTACTTGACGCTGGATGACTCGCATCAACAACATGTAATAAAACGTCCATATAACGAATTTCTTCCAATGTGGACTTAAATGCATGCACTAATTGTGTCGGTAAGTCTTCAATAAATCCAACGGTATCTGTAATCGTAAAAGCATCATGGCCATTAATTTTGAATTTACGTGTTAATGGATCTAATGTCGCAAACAATTGATCTTTAACATAAGTATCCTGACTTGTTAATGCAGTTAATAAAGTTGATTTCCCAGCATTCGTGTAACCAATTAAACCAATATTAAATTCACGACCACTAATACGACGTTGTCTAGTACGTTCACGGTGTTTTTCAACTTGCCTTAATTCTTTCTTAATTGCAAGCATTCTAGAACGAATATAACGTCGGTCCGTTTCTAATTGAGTTTCACCGGGACCTCTCGTTCCAATTCCCCCACCTTGACGTGATAATGCTAGACCTTTTCCGATGATTCGAGGTAATAAATAATCATACTGTGCCATTTCCACTTGTAATTTACCTTCACGGCTATTGGCACGCATAGCAAAAATATCTAAAATTAATTGCGTACGGTCAATGACTCGAACACCAATTTCTTGTTCTAAATTAGCATTTGTTGACGGAGATAATTCATTTTGTGAAATAATTAAATCAATATCATGACTTTCAACATATAAAACAATATCTTCTAATTTCCCTTTTCCAACAAGTGATCGATTATCAATATGTGATAATTTCTGAGTTATTTGGTGAATCACAATTCCACCCGCCGTTTCAGTTAAGGCAGATAATTCTTTCATTAAATTAAAAAAGGATTCATCCGTAACTTCTCGGGTTTGTACTCCGATTAATAAGACTCGTTCGGGACTTTTTCCCGTTTCAATCATTATCGATAACACCTTTCTGTAAATGTTTTATCATTTTTTGATCCGCTTCTTCTAGTGCATTATCTTGGCTCATATCCAGCCAAACTGGATTCTTCATTCGATTTCTAAACCAAGTCAATTGGCGTTTGGCGTAGCGTCTTGAATTTTGTTGTATTGTTTCCATGACATCCTCTTTAGAGATATGTCCATCAAAATATGGGAACCATTCTTTATATCCGATTCCCTTTAATGATTGCCAATCGGCACCATTAGCTTTTTGATAAATTGTTTTAACTTCTTCTTCTAAACCAGCTTCAATCATCATTAAAACGCGGCGGTTAATTCGGTCATATAAAAGGTCACGGGGTCTATCTAATACAAATAACAATTCATTAAAGACAGAGTGTTTCTCTTGATGACTTGTTTGGTCTGAGAATAATTCACCACTTACTTCAATAACTTCAAGTGCCCGAATCGTTCGTCGTAAATTTTGATGCGGTATTTTTTCAGCTGCTGCTGGATCAATTTGATTTAATCGCTCCCACATTGCTAAGTTACCAAGCATTTCTGCTTCTTCTTCTAGTTTTACTCTTATTTCTGGGTTTTCAGCTTGACCAAACTCTAGGTCATATAACAGTCCTTCAAGATATAGTCCGGTACCGCCCACTATAATAGGCAGTTTACCTCGATTATAAATATCTAAAACAGCTTTTGTTGCAGCTTCTTTAAATAAATTGGCATTATATTCTGCGTCAGGTTCTAAGATATCTAACAAATGATGTGGGATATTAGCCATCTCTTCACGTGTGATTTTACCTGTACCAATATCTAATTGACGGTATACTTGTAAACTATCTCCATTTATAATTTCACCATTAAACTTTTCGGCTAAATGAATACTTAAGTCAGTCTTCCCCACCCCAGTGGGACCTGCTAATACAATCAGTGGAATTTGTTGATAATCCACTATACATCACGTCCTTTTGTATGATATTGCGATAATAATTCTTCCGCTAACTCAAGTGAAGCTGCCGTTGTTTCTTCTCCTGAAATCATTTTAGCAATGATATCTTGACGCTCTACTCGGTTCAATGTATCCACTCTTGATACCGTTCGTCCTGCTTGAAGCGCTTTAGAGATAAATAATTGTGTTTCAGCGATCGCAGCGACTTGTGGTAAGTGAGTGATACATAGTACTTGATGAATTTCACTGATAAGTGCCATTTTTTGAGCGATGGCCTGGGCCACACGTCCAGATACACCGGTATCAATTTCGTCAAAGACCATGGTTTTTGGTAAAGAATCACGGCTGAATACTGTTTTAAGAGCTAACATAAACCGTGATAGCTCACCTCCCGATGCTACTTTTATCAGAGGTTTTAAACTTTCTCCAGCATTTGTAGCAACATAAAATTCCGCTAGATCATAGCCATAAACATTAAGCTGTAAATATGATTTTTGATTGGTAATAGCCGACAAGCTCGTCATTAACGCTTCATCTTGTTGTGACTCAGTAAAACGCACGTCAAAACGACTATTAGCCATATACAAATCATCAAGCTCTTTTAAAATAGCTTCTGTTAAATTAAGGGCTAAATATTTCCGTGATTTATGAAGTTGCGCCGCTAATTCAAGCGTCTTATCATAAGCAGCTTCAACTCTGACAGCTAATTTTTCAACATATTGCTCACGGTGCGTAATTTGATAAATCTCTTCCGATATTTCTTCATAATAAGCTAATATTTCTGGAATTGTCATATTATATTTTCGTTTAACCTGGCTCAATGTCATTAAACGCGCTTCGATTTCATCAATAGACTGATTATCGATGTCTCCCATATCAGAGAGTGCGACTTGACCCGCTATATCTTCAATTTCATAAGTCACTTGATTGATACGCTCTGGTAATTCTGCATAACGATTGTCCATTTTTTCAATGGCTGTCAAAAGTTCTTGCGTTTTTTCAAGCTGACCTAGAATAGCATAATCACTATCTGTAAACAATTGATTTAATTCTTCCACTTGTCTGGTAAATTCTTGTTGATTTTGCAGACGTCGGCTCGTTGCCTCTAATTCCTCATCTTCACCTTCGATTAACTGAATTTCTTCGATTTCTGTCGCTTGAAATTCAATAAAACTTAATCGTTGACGTTGATCCGTTTCATCTTGGTGGCTATTTAACCAGTCATTTCTTAAATCACGGTAAGCATTATACTGTTCACGGTATGCAGTAAGTAATGCTTGGTGATCTGGTTCACCGAAAGCATCTAGTAATTTTAAATGTTCTTTCGGGTTCAATAATGATTGATGTTCATTTTGACCATGGATATCCGATAAATATTGGCCAATCTTTTTCAAAGTCGTTACATTTGATAATTGCCCATTTAAACGGATAATATTTGTACCTGACTTTTGAATTTCACGGCGAATGATGAGTGGATCTGCCTTTAAATCAATATCCATCCCCAATTTATCTAGTTCTCGTTGGACTTTTTCTGGTTTTTCCAACGAAAACATTCCTTCGACAATTAATTTATCAAAGCCCTCACGAATAAAACTCGTTGAACCACGACCACCACATAAGATACCGAGGGCATCAATGATAATCGATTTCCCTGCCCCTGTTTCACCTGACAGCACGGACATCCCATCCCTGAAGTCAATTTGAACGGCATCAATAATCGCAAAATTTTCAATTGATAATGTAATTAACATCTACATCTCCCTCGTCTCATAGTCATTTTCTATTTTAAAAAGTGTTTTATGAAAAGGCTTAACAGCCTGCTGTTATCAAATTATACAATAAAGTAAGTCCTTTGTGCTTAAATAACAACTTAAATTTTACTTACATTTCAGACCAATAAAACAACACGAAGCCGTTAAATTAGCTCATGAGCTTCTTTAACGACTTTTTGTGTGTCAATCGAAAGATTCGTCTGGTTTTCTGGTTGTCTAATATTCTTCAAGTGAGCAAGAAATTCAATATTTCCTTCGCCTCCTTTAATTGGCGAATAAGTCACTTCTTCAATACCAAATCCAATTTTAGCAATAAAAGCGAGAACTTCATCTAATACTGCTAAATGAACTGCTGGGTCTTTGATAATACCATTTTTACCAATACGTTCTGGACCGGCTTCAAATTGTGGTTTGATTAATGCCAGAACACTACCATCTGCTTCTAAGATTCCTTGAAGTGGCGGCAAAATGAGTGAGAGCGATATAAACGAAACATCAATACTGGCGATCGTTGGCGTACCCTTTGTAAAATCTTCCGGTTCTGAATAGCGGAAATTTTGACGTTCCATCACAATCACTCGGTCATCTTGACGTAACTTAAATGCCAATTGATTATAACCAACATCTAAGGCATAACTTAACTGAGCGCCATTTTGGAGAGCCGCATCTGTAAATCCGCCTGTTGATGCACCTATATCTAATAAAATTTGATCGGTCATATCAATATCAAATGCTTCAATGGCACGTTCTAATTTATAGCCACCTCTTGATACATATTTCGGTTTTTCACCTTTAATATATAGTTCTGTATCCACAGGTATCTTTTCTCCCGCTTTATCATAACGTTGTTCTTTACGGTCATAGACTTTCCCAGCCATGATTAATCGTTGTGCTTGTTCACGAGAATCTGTGAGGCCTGCTTGGAAAACTAACTTATCGACACGTTCCTTTTTCATACATTTAATTCCTTTGCTAACTGTGTCACATCAATATAAGACACAAATTCTTTCAAGAAACTAAATGGTTTACCTGTATCTTTTTCAAGTTTTTTAATAATTTGATTAATTTGGCTAATTTCGTCAGCTAAAGCTTCTACTGCCCCTTTAGTCGTTAATAAATAAGGATAAGTATTCTTTTCATTCACTTCGTCAGAATTACCTGATTTACCTGTTAATTCCTGATTACCTGTTAAATCTTTCAAATCATTATGAATTTGATACGCTAACCCAAAATGGCGACCAAACTCGCTTAATTCCCCTCGAACATCCGCATCTAAATCTAAAATAATGGCTGCCGCATCAATCGAAAAACTAAACAAACGCCCTGTCTTTTTAGAATGAATTTCTTTCAGTTCATCTAAAGAAATTTCACGTCTTTCTGATTGTAAATCTTTTATCTGACCAGCAACCATCCCATGCGCTCCTGAAGCAGATACTAATTCCTGAATCAATTGAATACGTTGTTTGGGCTTCAATTGATCATCTTCAGCGATTAACCCAAATGCCTCCGTTAATAAAGCATCCCCAGCTAAAATTGCCGTTGCTTCATCAAATTGTTTGTGACTAGTTGGCTGACCACGACGTAAATCATCATTATCCATTGCCGGTAAATCATCATGAATCAGTGAATAAGTATGAATATATTCCAACGCAATTGCCGTTTTCATCCCTAATTTAATTTTCTTTGAGCCATAAATATAAAGAACCGCCAAAAGTAAAGTCGGACGTAGGCGTTTCCCGCCTGTTTGCAGAGAATACATCATTGGTTTTAACAATTCAATATCTGCCTCTTGCTCGAATAATTGCTCATTTAAATTTTCTTCAAATAATTTACGGAGATTTTTAAATTGATTATTTGACATTTTCTACACCATCCAATAAAACTTCACCCTGATCCGTCATCATTTTAGCAACCGTCTCTTCAGCATCTGTTAATGTTTTTTGGCAATATTGACTTAATTTAATGCCTTCTTTATAAGCAGTTAAAGCTTGTTCCAATGGTAAATCCCCTTGTTCTAACTGCTTAACAATTTCTTCTAATTTAGCCATCGCTGACTCAAATGTCATGGTTTCTTGTTTACTCATTTTCCATCTCCTTATCATCAACAGTGATTTCATCCACCGTCACCATACTATGCCCGTCCCCAAAACGGACCTTTAATAGGTCGCCTTTAGATAAATCTCTTGCAGATTTAATAATTTTATCTTCCCGCTCAGTAATTGTATACCCGCGAGCTAACGTGCTCATCGGACTATGCGCCTCTAATAATTGATCCAGTAATTGACGATCTTGCTTTAATTTTACAACCATTTGCTGGATTGATTGATTTAATTGCTTCGTTTGATTGTCAACACTCTGATTTAAATACTGAATACGTGGCATAGGAGTCAACGCTTGTAATTGTTGACTTAAATAATTTATTTGATAATTATTTTGTTGAAAGTATTGCACTTGGCCTTGTTGTAAGCGGTCGTTTAATCGGTCCAAGTCCTGTATAAAGGGTTGATATAGTCTATCTGGTTGCGTTAGAACATAAGACTGGCTAAAGCGTTCTAATTGCTTACGTTGCCCACTTAAACGTTGTGTCGTCGCAAACACTAATCGCTCTTGTAGACCATTGATAAATGTTAATACTTCAGTTAATACTGGAACAGCCATTTCCGCTGCAGCTGTTGGTGTAGGTGCTCTACGGTCAGCTACTAAATCTGCGATCGTCGTATCGGTTTCGTGACCGATTGAAGATATAACGGGTAGTGAACAATTTAAAATTGCTACAGCAACCTTCTCCTCATTAAATGGCCATAAGTCCTCTATTGAACCCCCACCACGAGCAACGATGACCGTATCGTACTCATCTTTATGTGCTTCAATTTGTCTAAAAGCTTCCACAATTTCCCCAGCAGCCTCTTCCCCTTGCACTCTTGTTGGATAAACAACGATTTGTGCAATTGGAAAGCGTCTTTTCACTGTTGTGATAATGTCACGAATAACTGCTCCTGACGGACTAGTAATAACCGCAATCTTTTTAGGAATAATAGGGATTGGTTTCTTAGGTTGATCAAACCAGCCTGCTTTTTCCAATTTTTCCTTTAATTGTGCGAATGCTAAATAAAACGCACCTAAACCATCAGGTTCAATTGAATCAATAATGATTTGATATGTTCCCCGAGCTGGATAAGTTTGAATACGTCCACGGGCATAAACTTTCATACCTTCTTCAAGCTTAAATTTAATTTTTGAGAATGCTCCCTTAAACATAACCGCACTAATTTGGACCGCATCATCTTTTAAATTAAAATATTGATGGGCATTGGGACGATTCCGGTAATTCGAAATTTCCCCCACTACAAATATTTGTTGTAAGTATGGATCACGGTCAAATTTGGCACTAATATATTTAGACAGTGCGCTGATAGTGAGATACTTTTCTCGGTCTAGTTGTGCCATACTTACCCTTCACCTAAAATCTCTTGTGGATCAATATTGTTTTGACGGCAGGCACATTGAATCGTTTGTTCCATTAACATCGCCACTGTCATCGGTCCGACTCCTCCTGGAACAGGCGTTATGGCTTTGACTTTGTCTATTACTGCTTCAAAATCAACATCCCCATGTAACTTCCCGTCTTCTCCGCGAAGGATACTCACATCAACCACTACCGTACCTGGCTGGATATCGTCCTCATTGATTGAGTTTGGATTACCGGCAGCAGTAACAATAATATCCGCTTGTTGAACATATTGTGCTGGATTTTGAGTTCGTGTATGCAATACCGATACCGTTGCATTTGCATGTGTCATAAGTAGCGCTAGCGGTAAGCCAACAATTTGACTACGTCCAATAATCACAACATTCTTACCAGATACTTCAATGTTATAGTAATTTAACAAATCCATGATCCCTTTTGGAGTACATGGTACAAGTTCTGCATTATTTTCAACTAAGCGTCCTAAATTATAGGGATGGAATCCATCAACATCCTTTTGAGGAGAAATTGCTTCAATCGTTTCATTTTCATCTAAATGTTTCGGTAATGGTAATTGGACAATAATACCGGATACCGCTGGATCTTCATTACGTACTTGAATCTCTGCAATTAATTTATTTTGCGTTGTATCTTCAGGTAAAACTAACCATTCAAAATCCATGCCAATCGTTTGGGCACGTTTTTGTTTTTGACCAACATAAACTTTACTTGCTGGGTCTTCCCCAACGGTCACCACAACTAGTTTTGGAGTGACTTGATATTTATTTAATTTAGTAATGGCTTGTTTGAAATGATCCACTAAAACCTTTGATCTTTCCTTACCACTCAATAATTGTACTGACATGTTTGAATCTCCTTAAAAGTGTAATGTACTCACATTTTAACATAAAATAATACCATAAAATAGCTTATAAAAAGTATTCCAAAATTCTCAGTGGTTATTCATTTTATTTTTAGTATAATATATGAATAGAAATGAGGAGGTCGTTTATGAACCGCGTACATATTATTTGCCACAAAGAATCCGGAAGTGGCAAAGGTCTCAAAGTATGGAATGAAGTCACTGAGATTCTTAATAGTTTTCGCTTAAGTTTTTTAAGTTATTTCACCGACACAAGTAACTCAGCTGATTTAATCGTCCAACAAATTATGAATCGGAACCACACACCTCCATTAGAGCAAATCATCGTCATTGGAGGCGACGGTACATTACATGAAGTCGTGACTGCATTAGTCGAACTTGAATTACGTATACCAATCACTTACATTGCTTCTGGAAGTGGTAATGACTTTAATCACGTTTGGTCACGTGCCGCTACGCCCCGTGATATGATCGAAACGATGATCTATTCTAGAACAGCAAAAGAAATTCCAGTTTTACTCGAGCGCAATCTTACAGACAACACACACAGTGTCGTTGTAAATAGTGTCGGTTTTGGTTTTGATGCCGCTGTTAATTATAACCGCCAGCAATTATCCCAAAATAATTTTATAAAGAAATTTGTCGGTGGCAAAAATCAATACCGTTTAGCACTCGCTTTGACACTCCCAGAAATTCCCCATTTTAACGTCACCGCAAAAATGGATGGAAAAGTTTATTATTTTGATAATGCAAGTCTAGTCATCGCAATGAATCATGGTTATATTGGTGGTGGATTGTTAGTGGATAACACAGCAATCCCAGAAAAAAGTGAGATAGCTTTAGCTATTTATCATGATATTGACCTAGGTGCCGTTGGAGATATCCTCCCTCGCGTCTTTAAATCACATGATCACCACGAATCTGAATATATTACTTTAATTAAGGGACAGCATTTACAACTATTTTTCCATGACCATATTCTTGGCCAAATTGATGGCGAGCCTTTAGTCAAGCTACCACACGAATTCGAATTTACCGTGTCCTCTTATCCATTTTATTTACCAGAATAAATAACCTACCTGTCCTTTTCGAGGCAGGTAGGTTATTTTTACATAAATGAATTTGGCGTAATTCCTTCCATGCCGACCATCGGGTCTACAAGGTGGAAATTATCCATGGATAAAACATCGAAAGAAATCTCTTCCTCAAATAAAACAACAGATTCAACATCTTCTTCAACAATTTCTTCCCCTGTTTCTTCAGGTGCAATCGCTATCTCTTCAACAGCTGGCTCTGGTATTGCAGTAGCCTTAGGCGCCTCTTCCAGCTCCGCTTCGGTGTTAAAACGCACCTCTAACAACTCTTTAAGTAAAGTATTCCTTGGAGGTTGTTGACGTGTAACTGCGATATTAAAACTTTCCGGGTCACCAATCATAATTAAACTTGCTTGAGCCCGAGTAATTGCAGTGTAAAGCAAGTCCTTACGTAATAGACGTGAATATTTATCGACTAGAGGCAGAATAATAAGTGGGTACTCACTCCCTTGTGCTTTATGAATCGACATACAATAAGCAAGGGTAATCTGACCCAATTCACCTTGTTGATAAGTCATTTCTCGGTCATCATACATCACCACAACTTCAGCTACTTTTGATTCCGTTTCTTCTTTTGTTAAAATCATCTCAATTTCGCCAACGTCACCGTTAAAAACACCATTTTCTGAGTCATTGACTAATTGTAATACTTTATCTCCTACCCGGAAAACCCGGTCGAAAGAGGTTATTTCACGTTTCCCTTTTTTACGTGGGTTTAATTGCTCTTGTAGTATTTGATTTAATTCATCAATACCGCCAGGTCCTTTATATTTAGGGGCTAATACTTGTAAATTAGCCTGGTTATAACTTGACGAAATAGCGTGACCAACAATTTGAGATACTGCACTACCAATTTGTTGTGGATTTGCTCTAATAAATGTTCGGTCATGTTTTTTATCTAAAAAGTCTTGTGGTAATTGTCCTTGACGAACAAAATGGGCTAAATCAACAATCGTTGAATCATCTGCTTGACGATAAATTTTAGTTAAAATATTAGTGGGTATCACACCTGATTCAATTAAGTCAGCAAAGACACGTCCAGGTCCAACGGATGGTAATTGGTCTTGGTCACCAACGAAAACAACTTGCATGTGGTATGGAATTGACTGAATCAACCAATTCATTAACCAAACATCCACCATTGACATCTCATCAACAATGAGAAGCGTTCCGTCTAATTCTTCACCATAAAAATTATCTTCATTGGTATCTCTTGTATAACCAATCATCCGGTGAATCGTTGAAGCATAGAGCCCGGTTGTTTCATTCATACGCTTGGCTGCACGTCCTGTAGGTGCGGATAGTAAAATCGATTGATCTTTACCATTTTCCTCTTTTGGTTCATCTAAATCATGCAGAATTGTATGCAGATGAATAAGTCCTTTGATTAAAGTTGTTTTACCTGTACCTGGTCCACCAGTAATAATTGACATCGGTGAAGAGACCGCTAATTTCAATGCCGCAATCTGGGTTTCGTCATAAGGTGTTCCCGTTAATTCCATCAAAGAATCCATCGCATCATCAATTTCTTCTTCACTGAAACGGTCAACATCTTCAAATTCCATATAACGATGAATATTATTCGCAATACTAATTTCAGCATAATACACACTCGGTAAAAGTAAACTATGATCGAGTCGTTTTAAATGTTCACCTTGTAATGCTTCACGTAATCCTATTTCTAACGTTTCATTAGAAATCATAATTGACCGTCTTGATTCAAGTAATTTACGTGCATTCGTTAATGCCGTCTCTTGAGATACATAGGTGTCGCCTTCACTATTTGTAATTTGAGCAACACTTTCATAAATACCCGCTACGACTCGTTCAGTTGAATCCGCAGCAAAACCTAAATTTTCAGCTAACTGATCCGCTCTAGCAAATCCAATTCCTTCGATATCTTCGATTAATAAATAAGGATTCTCTTCAATAAGTGAGATTGCTTTACCTTCATATTTATTGTAAACTCTCTCGGATAATTTTGGACCAAAGCCCCATTCTGTTAGTTTCAGTAAAACACGCTCAGTACCTTCATGTTCTAAGAGTGTATTATATAAATTATCGGCGATTTCCTTTTTTAAACCAGGAATATCATCCAGGACACGGCGATTTTCAATAATTTTAGAAATCGTGTCTTCACCAAATGTGTCAACAATCCGTTCGGCTAGAACGGGTCCAATTCCCTTAAAGCGGTGTCCGGATAAATAATCAATTAATCCTTCTTCTGATGTGGGTGTCAATTGTTGATAACGTGTCACCGCAAATTGCTCACCGTATTTAGGATGAACTGTTACATTTCCGTAAAACTCATATTCTGTATCATATTGTAGTGTCGCAAATTGCCCTGTAATAACTAATTCGTCATCGAGTAAGACACTTGATTCCCCTTGATTCACCAATATTTTTACTACTTTGTAAAAATTACTTGGATTCTCAAAAAATATTGCTTCCACTTCACCAATAATGCGTTCTTCTTCTTGCAAAAACTCACCCCTATTTCTATTGAAATCTATTATAACAAAAAATGTTATTGAGTTATATCACCTTGAATTTTTCTTGGTTTGATTTAATTATTTATCTGGTTTAAATTCCTATAACCATATTTTCCCCAAAGTGTTTTAAAAACAAAAACGGCTATCCGAAGATAGCCGCTGGTTTTAAATTTATAATGCAGGGTAAATTGCGAGTCCGTAAGTTCCTTTACCTGTGTGGGTTGAAATTACGGGTCCACATATACTGACATCAATTTGAATGTTTGGATATTTAGCTTGAATACGCGCTTTAATATCTTCTGCTACTGGTTGTGATGTTGAGTCTGTGTAGAATAGTCCTAAGCGAATATTTCCACTATTTTGTTCAATTGCTTCTGTTGCTAATTGGACAAGACGCTCTGCGACACGTTTACTTGTTCTGATTTTTTCGCTAACGACTAATTTACCTTCTTCGTCAATTTTAAGTAATGGTTTTACTCTCAGCAGCGTTCCTAATAATGCACTCGACGCTGTTAGGCGGCCACCTTTACGTAAATTCGTTAATTCCTCGACAACAATATATAGACTACTTTGTTGCTTAATTTGTTGAATGATAGACTCAATTTCTTCAATCGGTGCTTCTGATTCTACTAATGGTAAAATATCAGTAACCATTCTTTCTTGAACTAATGCAGCGGAAAGTGAGTCAAAATGATATGATTCAATTTTGTCTTCATACTCTTCGGCTGTTGTGACAAATGCTGAGTAAGTTCCACTTAATTGGGATGACAGTGCCACACCAATCACTCGTGTGTACCCTTCTTCAATCATTTGGTCATAAATTGCATGTAATTGTCCAAAAGATGGTTGTGAAGTTGATGGTAACTCATTAAAATTCTCCATTTTTTCAAAGTGCCCATCAATAATAGCTAAATCCTTAGTATCTTCCATCGTTGATCCATCTGGGTAATTTACGGTTAGTTTTGCTTCAAAAACATTAGGAAGGTTTCTCAGTTCATCCTTAATTACGGCAACACTATCAACTAAAATAGCAGTTTTCAAATTAATCCCTCGTCTCTTAAATTTTATACATATTGCATTTGTTTTGCTCCTGTATAAGCAGCATCGATGATACCGCCACCGAGACATTCTTCGCCGTCATAAAAGACAACTGCTTGTCCTGGTGTAATTGCTCTTTGTGGCTCATCGAAGATAACGCGTGCTTTTGTGCGAGTTTCATCCAATTCTACCGTTACTTTTTGATCTGCTTGACGGTAGCGGAATTTCGCTGTTGCTTCGAATGTTTGTGGTAATTCTTGAGGTGTCATTAAGTTAATTTCAGTTGCTTCTAAATAATCTGAATATAGCTCTGGATGGTGATAACCTTGACCAACATATAATGTTGCTGTTTCAAGGTCTTTACCAATTACAAACCATGGTTCATTTGATTCTGAACTACCACCAATACCTAAACCTTGGCGTTGGCCAATTGTATAATACATTAAGCCCATATGGTCACCTTTAACTTCTCCGTCAAGTGTTACCATTTTACCTGGTTTGTTTGGTAAGTATTCAGACAAGAATTGGTTGAAATTACGTTCACCGATAAAGCAAATTCCAGTTGAATCTTTCTTCGAAGCTGTTGCTAAACCAGCTTTTTCTGCGATTTCACGTACTTCACTCTTATCTAAATGTCCAATTGGGAATAGTGCACGGTCAAGTTGTTCTTGTGATAATTGGCTTAAGAAATAAGTTTGATCTTTATTATCATCTTGACCACGGAGTAATTTAACATGTCCGTCTTCATCACGTTCAACTTGAGCATAGTGCCCCATTGCAATATAGTCTGCACCTAAATCCATTGCATAATCTAAGAAAGCTTCGAATTTCACTTCTTTATTACACATAACATCAGGATTTGGTGTACGTCCTGCTTTATATTCTCTTAAGAAATATTGGAAAACACGGTCCCAATATTCTTTTTCAAAGTTCACTGAATAATACGGGATATCTAATTGCTCAGCTACTAAAGCGACATCTTCATAGTCTAAAGTTGCTGTACAAACACCGAATTCATCAGTGTCATCCCAATTTTTCATAAATAAGCCAATCACTTCATAGCCTTGTTCTTTTAATAACAAAGCAGCTACTGATGAATCGACTCCACCACTCATACCTAATACAACACGTTTACCTTTATTATTTTCTAAATGTGACATATAACTCCCTTCTAACCGTTCACTTCAACTAAACAGTTACGATCTACAAAACCATCAAAAATAAAGTTTATTTTTTCAACTACCATTGCGTTGTCCGCTAAATTATTTACATTTACTGTATTTAAACCATTCGGTGTCACTGTTGAAATTTTTAATGTTTCGACATTTTTATCGATGGTTACTTTTAATACTACTTTTGCGCCTGCTGATGTTTCTAATGGGCGTTCATATAAAAAGTTACCGGGTTTTGTATTTACAAAGCCATTGTCACGTAAAGTATATGGACGAGCTTCGCTACTTACTTCAAATGTACGGTCAAATCCTGGTAATTTTGCTTGTTTACTAAATGCCATAAAATCTCTCCTAGTTTAATATATTAATCAATGCATCAATATCGTCTTTTGTCGTTTGGTATCCAAATGAAATTCGAATACTCTCTACCCATCGTTCTGGTTCATCTGGGTAATAAGCTTGTAAAATTCGACTCGGTTGAATCGAGCCTGCAGAACAAGCTGATCCAGCTGAAATAGCAATACCTTTTAGGTCTGCTTTAATGAGTAATTGACTAGAGAGTGTTTCAGGCAACCAGAGATTATGAATATGATTTGCTTGTTGAGCTGGATTAGTATTACCATTACGGTGGTATGTAACACCTGCTACATCAAGTGACTCATACAAATAAGTCGCTAAGTTTTCGTCCTGTCCCACTCTATCCTCTTTCGTGTCGTTTGTCAACGTCACAGCTGTAGCCATTCCCGCTATATATGGTAGATTCTCGGTCCCAGATCGTTTGTTTTTCTCTTGACCACCACCATGAAGGAGTGGCTTAATCGCTAGCTTATCGTCTTTGGGGCGATGAACTAAGAAGCCAATACCTTTGGGTCCATTGAACTTATGTGCTGATCCAACAAACGCATCTATTGGTAGCGATGATAAATCAATAATGTCATGACCAATTGCTTGTACAGCATCAACATGAATCCAATAATTCAATTCTTCCGCTTTTACCGCTAGATTTTCAATCGGTAAAATAGATCCCACTTCATTATTCACGGCCATTGCGACCCAACCCATTGTCTTATCTGTTGAAGCTTGCTCAAATTGCTGGACTGTAATTTCTCCGGCCTTATTTGGTTTAATGTAAGTAACTTCGAATCCTTGTGTTTCAAGATGCTCTAATACATCGTGAACTGACGGGTGTTCAATTGCGGTTGCTACTATATGATTACCATAGCCTAATTCTTTTGATTTTTTTGCCATATGCATTAAAGCCCAATTATTACTCTCAGTAGCACCTGAGGTAAAAAACAAACTATTTGAATCGACATTAAGTACGTCAGCTATCTGTTTACGGGCTGTCGTCATCTGTCGCTTCGCTTCCTTTCCCATTTTATATATAGCCGATGGGTTACCAAATTGGTTTGTTAATGTATCTGCTATTACCTGTGTGACTTCTGGAAATATGGGGGTAGTTGCTGCGTTATCTAAATAAATCATTGACAGCCTCCTTTGCTGAAATAGTTAACCATAATGATGGTTATTAGTAAAGATAATTACTTTCTTTACTATATATGCTTTTATACGCTGATGTAGTTTACCACACCAAAAAGGTTTGTAAAGTTAATTGCTCTTCACCTATATCTTCTATTATACAAGATTCTTTCATATTTGTATCTGTCTATGCTAAAATTATCAAGAGACTATCATACCAAAAAGGAGGATATGAATGCAAGAACCATTAGCTTATCGAATGCGTCCAAAATCAATCGATGAAGTGCTCGGCCAAGAACATTTAGTTGGCGAAGGTAAGATTATTCGTCGAATGGTCGATGCAGGACGTTTGTCTTCGATGATTTTATATGGACCACCTGGAACAGGTAAAACGAGTATTGCAAGTGCTATAGCGGGTACCACAAAACTTGCGTTTCGGATGTTAAATGCTGCCACAGATAGTAAGAAAGATCTTGAAGTTGTAGTGGAAGAAGCTAAAATGTCAGGCTCAGTTATTCTTTTATTAGATGAGATTCACCGTCTGAATAAAGTAAAGCAAGACTTTCTCTTACCCCACTTAGAAAATGGGCGTGTCATTTTAATTGGCGCTACGACTGAAAATCCTTATATTTCAATTAATCCAGCGATTAGAAGCCGGACTCAAATTTTTCAAGTTGAACCACTTAAATCAGAAGATATTAAATTAGGTATTGAACGAGCGTTAAAAGAACCCAAACGTGGTTTAGGTGACTATGATGTTGAAATAGCGGATGACATTCTAAACCATTTTTCTCATGTAACCAATGGTGATATTCGTAGTGCTTTAAATGCATTAGAATTAGCTGTCCTTTCTACTCAACCTAATAATGATGGAAAAATTGTGATTACTCAAGAAATTGCTGAAGAATGTCTTCAACACAAGCGTCTTGTCCACGATAAAGATGGTGACGCTCATTATGATACTATTTCAGCTTTACAGAAATCAATTCGTGGAAGTGACGTCAATGCTGCTGTCTATTATTTAGCCGTTTTACTTGAAGCAGGCGAATTACAAATTGCTTGTCGTCGTTTACTGATTATCGCCTATGAAGATATCGGACTGGGTAACCCTGCAGCTACCCAAAGAACTGTTGCAGCTGTTCAAGCAGCAGAAAAGGTAGGACTACCTGAGGCACAAATACCATTGGCTTTTGCTGCTGTTGATTTAGCCTTGTCACCAAAATCAAACACCACATATCAAGCTTTAAATGCTGCTATGGGAGATGTCAGAGCGGGTAATACAGGAGCTATTCCTGACCATTTACGTGATGCCCACTATAGCGGTGCAAACAAATTAGGTCATGGTATCGGTTATAAATATCCACACGATTATCCAAATCACTATGTACCGCAACAATACTTACCTGATGAATTGAAAAATCGTGAGTATTTTGTCGCTGATCCAACTGGTAAATATGAAGCAGCCTTACAACAAATTTACCAACAGTTGCGTAATCAACAATAAATTAACCGCTTTCAAGCCAATCTATTGCATTTTCAAATCACAGTGGTATAATGATTGTAGTAAGGGATGACTGAGATGTGCGCCGGATACGTATTGTGTGGACCGAACACCAACTTTTAGGGGTCCTAGGATTCGGAGTCTGAAGATAAGCCAATGAACACTTGGAAATCTAATGATTCTGATGTGGAGCCCACCTGTTATATTAGCAGGTTCAAAACATATGTATCATTAAACGGCATCATCGGCTACCCTTAGGCCGGCTTTTGCCGGCTTTTTTATTTATACAAAGATATTTGCCATGCCAGTCAGGATCAAATTTGATTCTCGCTGGCATTTTAATTCTTTAATAATTTCCCATCCAGATCTTAATTATGTTAAACTAACAAAAAAACTAATAGTAAAGAGGTTATTATGTTACAAATTTTATTCTTTGCCTTTCCAACAATGGTACTCTTAATTGGTGTATATTTACTTTTATACCAACAAATATTAAAAGATATCTTAAAATTAGAATCGTCAAAATCAATTATTGCTTTCGCAGTGACTTATTTTGCTTTAGCAATTGTCGGTTTTTTCAGCGTCTTAAATGGCTATGAAACATTTACTCTTGGCTGGATTCTTTTTATTTTAATATTTACTGGATTTATGGTTTATTTATTCCTCATGATTTATAAAATTAATAATAGAAAATAAAAAACACCTGTCATCTGTGATATTATCACTCAAATGACAGGTATTTTTATGCTTTAAATAATTTTCACACCATCTTCTCCGTCAACTTCTTCAAGTTGTACTGAAACCTTTTCGCTTTTTGAGGTTGGAATATTCTTCCCTACATAATCTGCACGAATTGGTAATTCACGGTGCCCACGGTCCACTAAAATTGCTAATTGAATGCGCGCTGGCCTAGCATAATCGAGAATTGCATCCATTGCTGCACGAACTGTTCGACCAGTATATAAAACGTCATCCACAATTATGACATCTTTGTCAGTTAAATCAACCTTCGGACTCATTGGTTCCACTGTTGGGTCTTCTGTTTTCTGAGTTAAATCATCACGGTAAAATGTAATATCTAAAGTCTCAACTGGTACATTGACCGATTCAATTTGTGCAATTTTTTCTTGAATACGATTTGCTAAGTATTCACCACGCGTTTTAATTCCAACAATCACGACATTGTCCATTGTTTTATGGTGCTCAATTATCTCATGAGAAATACGTTTTAATGTTCGATCAATTGCCGGTTTATCCATTATTGATTTCATTTGTACCCTCCTCTCAAAAGTTTCTACTCTCTGATTATACACAAAAACCACTCTCAACTGTAGAGTAAGAGAGTGGCTTTCTAATAATTATTTAAAAATTATTTTAAACGTTCTACTTCACGCGCAATCGCAACTTCCTCGTTTGTTGGAATGTTGATTGCCATTACTTTAGAATCATCTGTTGTAATGATTGCTTCTTTACGTGTGTCATTACGTTCTTCATCTAATTCAATTCCGAACCATGAAACACCTTCTAAGATAGCTTTACGTTGGCGACCAGAGTTTTCTCCGATACCTGCTGTAAAGACAATAATGTCAACACCATTCATAACTGCAATGTATTGACCGATGTATTTTTGTACACGGTTAACAAAGATGTCTAATGTTAATTGTGCACGTTCGTTACCAGCATCTGCTTCAGCTTCGATATCACGCATATCTGAAGACACGCCTGATAAACCTAATAAACCAGATTTTTTGTTGAAGATATTAATCATTTCATTAACATCTGTAACACCTGTTTTTTCCATTAAGTATGGAATAAGTGAAGCATCAATATCACCAGTACGAGTACCCATTGTAACACCTGCTAATGGAGTGAATCCCATTGAGGTATCAACTGATTTACCACCGTCAACTGCTGTAATTGAAGCACCGTTACCTAAGTGGCAAGTAATGATTTTTAAATCTTCAATTGGTTTACCAACAATTTCAGCTGCACGTTGGCTTACGAAGTTGTGAGAAGTACCGTGTGCACCATATTTACGCGCTGCGAAATCTTCATAGTATTCATAAGGTAAACTATATAAGTAGTTTTCAGCTGGCATTGTTGTATGGAATGAAGTATCAAATACTGCAACCATAGTAGCACCAGGAACACGTTCAGCGAATTCACGCATTACTACTGCTTCTGCAGGGTTATGTAATGGAGCAAACTCTCCTAAATCATCAACTTGTTGAATAACTTCTTCAGTTACTACTGTAGAATCTTTAAAGATTTCTCCACCAGCAACAACACGGTGACCCACACCATCGATTTCATTTAAATCGTCAATAATATTGAATTCTTTTAAGTAATCGAATAATAAACCTACCGCTACTCCATGATCAGGAATATCTGTTGTAATTTCGAATTCTTGGTCGTCCCCATACTCGATTGAGAAAACGCCGTTTTCTAAACCGATACGCTCTACTAAACCTTTCGCAATAACCGATTCTTCAGGCATATTGTAAAGTTGGAATTTTAAAGATGAACTACCAGCATTAATTGAAAATGTTTTTGACATTATTTTCGCTCCTTATTATTTTATCTACTAGTCATTGTAACAAATAATCGCTTCCTTTACACTAGCATAAATTACTTTTTACGAATAATTCTAGCCTTTAAAATACCCTCTATTGCTTGAAGTGTGTCGATAATTTCATCAAGTAACATTTCATCTTGTTCTCCCATGTCTACTAATGTATAGGCATAATTCCCTCTAGATTCATTAATGATACGATCTATATTAATGCCATGATTAGATAATAATGAAGATAATTCACCAATCATATTCGGTACATTGCGGTTGGCAATCGCCAGACGAATGGGAGAATTAAATGGTAATTCAACGCGAGGATAATTAACTGAGTTAATAATTTCCCCTGTTTCTAAATAACGGCTTAATTGGTCTGCTGCCATTACTGCACAATTTGTTTCTGCCTCTTCACTTGAAGCACCTAAATGGGGATATAAAGTAATTTTATCATGACCCATTAATTCATTTGTTGGGAAATCTGTAATATAAGCGCCTAAACGATCCTCGTCTAAAGCTTTGATGATTGCTTGGTTATCTACTAGTTCAGCCCTTGAGAAATTTAGAACAACCGCTGTATTTTTTAATACTTTAAATACATGTTCATCAAGCATTTCCTCTGTATCAGCAGTAAATGGTACATGAATAGTTAAATAATCTACTTGTTGTAACATTTCTTCTAAACTTGCTGCTTGATGGACATATTGACTAATCTTCCAAGCGGCTTGGATACTAATATATGGGTCAAAACCAATAACATTCATTCCCAAGTCATAAGCATCATTGGCTACCATATGACCAATTGAACCAAGTCCAATAACACCTAAAGTTTTACCTTGTAATTCAGTCCCCTTGAATTGTTTTTTACCAGCTTCTACTTGTTTGTCAATATCATCACCTGTTAAAGCTTTGGCCCAATCATTGGCTGCATGCATATTACGTGCATAATTTGTCATTGAAGCAATCACTAATTCTTTAACTGAGTTAGCATTGGCACCAGGTGTATTGAAAACAACAATTCCCTCATCAGCTAAAGTATCAACAGGAACATTATTTGTCCCTGCTCCAGCACGAGCAACTGCCTTTAAATTTTCAGGAAAAGCCATATTATGCAGTTTTTCACTACGCAATAAAATTCCATCTGGATTATCACTGTCATTTAAAATATATTTTTTTCGGTCTAAGCGTTCTAATCCTTCAATTGCGATATTATTATAAGTTTTAATATGATACATTATTTGTTCTCCTCTTCAAATTCACGCATTAATTTAACCAGCTCTACAACTCCTTGGTGTGGAAATGCATTATAAATCGATGCACGCATACCACCAACAGAACGGTGACCTTTGATATTAGCAAAACCTTTTTCTGTTGCATAAGCAATAAATTTCGCGTCTAAATCAGCGTCTCCAGTTATGAATGGCACATTCATTAATGAGCGGCTATCTTTTCTAACGGGTGATTTGAATAAGTCAGATTGATCTAAATAATCATATAAAAGTGTTGCTTTAGCTTTATTTTTCTCAGCAATCCCTGATAATCCACCTTGTTCTTCTAACCATTTTAAAACAAGTTGAACCACATAAATCGCAAATGTCGGCGGTGTATTAAACATTGACCCTTTATCAGCATGTGTTTTATAATCCAACATCGTCGATAAACCTTCATTTAATCCAATTAAGTCATCACGAATAATAACTACTGTCACCCCAGCTGGTCCTAAGTTTTTTTGAGCGCCTGCGTAAATAATCCCGAATTTTGAAACATCAATCGGTCCTGACATAAAGTTTGAACTAAAATCTGCTACTAAAGGTGTATAACCAGTATCTGGAAATTCTTGGTATTCTGTTCCAACAATAGTGTTGTTTGACGTAATATGAACATAATCATACTGAGAATAATCCGCTTCGATTTCTGGGATAAATGTGTAGTTGGCATCTTTGGAGGATGAGATAACGTCCACATCAAGGCCCAGTACTCTAGCCTCTTTAATCGCTTTAGTAGACCATGAGCCTGTATCTACATAAGCTACTTTACCTGATTTTTTTAAGTTCATTGGTACCATTGCAAACTGCAAACTAGCACCACCCTGTAAGAATAAAACTTGATAATTTTCTGGAACTGAAAGTAATTGACGCATCAATGCTTCAGCATCATCCATAATCGCTTGAAAAGCTTTACTACGGTGACTCATCTCCATTACTGACATCCCAGCATCTTGATACTCTACTAGGTCCTTCTGTACTTGTTCTAACACTTCTACTGGTAACGTTGCCGGTCCAGCAGATAAATTATAAATTCGTGTCATAATATCTCTCCTCCAAATATAAGATAAAATTATTATAACACAGTTATTATCTAATTTTAATATTACTGTCGATTTTTTATCGTTTACACATATAATGTTCGTCTTTTAACAAAGTGTAAGCATTTTGATATTAGAATTAAAATAAAAACGCCCAAATGCTACTGCTGTAGTCGTCTAAGCTGTAAATTTCACTCAAAAAAAACTCAGATATTACACTGAGGTCTACTTTATCTATTAATTTAATTATAAAATTCCTAAATTCGCTGCGATTGTAATAAAGATAATCAAAGTAAACATTGATAAAATTGTTGTAAAAACAACGGCCTGATTAGCTAAATCTCCATCGCCGCCCATATTTTGGGCCATTGGATAACTCGACACTGCTACTGGACCCCCGAAGAAAATGATTAAAGGAATTAAATTTTCCCCCGTAAAACCAAGTAAAATAGCTCCACCAATACCTAGAATAGGCACAATAATTAATTTACTCGTAATAATAAAGGTTAATTGTTTGAAAGATTCAGTAATTGCTTTGAAATTAAAAGTCGCTCCCATGATTAATAATGCAATCGGTGTAATCGATCCTGATAAACCATCTAATGCATCAGCGAAGAATACAGGCATTCGAATACCTATTAAACGAACGACGATTCCAAGCACCGTTGCGATAAACATATAGTTTTTCAAAACAGATAAAACGAGCTCTTTAATATTAAAATTCCGATTTTTATAAATGGTTAAGGCAATAATTGATAGTACATTATTCAATGGAACAAGTGCTGCAATTAAAATAGTTGTCATCCCAATATCTCGTCCATTCAGTAAAGATACCGCGATTGGTAGTCCAAAAAGAACGAAGTTACTTCGAATTGATCCCTGAAGCATTACCCCTTGTTTAGCTGGATCTTTCTCAATTTTAGCAATAATAATTAAAAATAATATAAAAATTAATAATGCCATTAAAATAGCATAGATTAATACATCGAGTTTAAATGCTTGGGAGATATCTGTTTTATAAATATTCATGAATAAATTAATGGGTAGTAATAGTTTAAATATTAATTGATTCAATTCTTGTAAGCTTTTGTTAGACATCCATCCCAATTTATTAATGAAATATCCTACCCCTAAATAAATCATTAGTGGCATAACTGCGTTAAATGCAATGATAAAATTATCCATATTTTTCTCCTCTACACATCGTCAATACGTTCATTGTAACAAAGATTGTAACATGATGTGAATAGCAAAAATTTAAGCAATAAAAAAACCAGCCACTTGGACTGGTTAAAAGTAATATTTAATTAAGCTTCAACCGCTACTGGGTATACTGAAACTATATAATAGAAGAAACAGGACATCACTAGACTTGAAAATGCAGATAAAATCAGCTTTGAATTGACTTTAGAGGTTCTCAGGAGTAAATAATGTGATAGAATTATTCCCCTTTTCTCCCCCTTTATTTTTTAAAAGACATGGCTCAGGCTGTGTCTTTTTTGTTTTATACGATTTATTTGAATAAAACGCTTGACTTTATACAAAGTATTTTGTATAAAGTAATCAAGGAGGTGAGGGAATGAAAGAAATTACAATAGCAGTTATAGAAAACCTAGCTGAAATAATTGCTTCATCAGCTGGTTTAATTACTGCACTCACGGCTTACAAAGCTGTGACAAACAAAAAAGACGACAAGCAACCACCGAAGGAAAGCTAATCGTCAAAGGTATAGGAGAGTTGCACCTCTCCTTCCTACCCTTACTATACAATAAATAAGGAGGAATTTAAATGATTTACATTGTAATTGTATTTATCATTGCCATCAACTTAATTATTATTAAAAGAAATAGAAAGGATGATTAAATGGACTACATTGAAATTATCAATGAGTTATTTGCATCAGACCTAACAAGTTATCAAATTGCAAAAGACAATGGATTAAGCCCGCAGTTTATTGATAACTACCGTGTTGGGAATAGTAAAATTGAAAACATGCGACTCGGTAAAGCTCAAACGCTAGTTGATTATTGGAAAAATTTAAACAAAAACAACCCTACCATCCAAGAAGGACAGTAGGGTTGTTTCAACAATCTCATTCATTGTTAGTTAATTATTTCTGTTTCATCGAATTCATTATCTGCTGAACCTGCTTAGCTGAAGGCTTTCTGCCCATTTGAGTCATGATTACAATATATGGCACAACAGGTTACATGAGCTTCAAAAAGACTAATTTGAAAGGGTTTAGGAATCGTCAAGTTACATCAGGTTACAAAAAACGTGCACTAAAAATCCCCCAAATTGACCCCAAAAATGAATAATCTGCTATAATATATATATTGTGAATTTATGAGTGATTTAATATAATTATGGAGGCGGAATTGATGAATAAAAATAAAATGCAGTATGCTATTTTTAAAGCTGTTGATGATAATTTAATGAGTAATATATTCCTTATAAAATTAGGTTTAAGCAAAGAAGAAGCAGATGAAATTTTTGATAAGTTAAATTCTCGAGGTTACTTTGATACTTATGAATATTTTTATGACGGATTAGAATACGATACACTTTCCCTATCTGAAAAAGGTGAAAAAGACAAGGACCTCATTTGATGTTATTAGCTGACAATGCAGATCACGCACCAATTATTATTGATGAATCACAGCCAATCAGGATTGTTGGTAAAGCTATTAAAACTATTAACGAAATATAATGATGTCTTTACTTTTCTTAATTAGGAGGATTCCGGATGAAAAAAATATTTATAATTTTGTCTCTAATATTCTTATCAGGTTGCTCAAATTCCATAACCAAAGATTATTTACAATCTAGTCCTTGGGTAGGCGACTTATCTCCCTTAGTTGAATATATGGAAGGCTCATCGCCTTTATCTATAGAAATTGAGTTTCATGAAAATTCTGTCGATTATTATATTGATTCCAATGATTTTTACAACGTAATTTTAAGTCAACCAGGAAATGATGACTTTGATGACAATCCTTTCTCCCGTGGTATGACTCAAAGTATTATCGGCCCATATTTAGATAACAGTTTTGAATATGATTTAGATGGTGATAATCTTAATATCCATACAAATATAGAAGGTTTAAAAACAGGCACAGTAAAACTCATTAAAACAAGCGAAGGTTTCGAAGCTGAATTTATCAACGCAGAAACCTCAGAAGATTTAATTATTGAATTTAAGAAGAAATAATGTCTTTGTTGAAGGTGTCATAATATAGGAGGAAATTATTATGAAAAAAACATTGTTGTTACTATCAAGTATATTTACTTTAGGTGGAACTGTACTTTATACACCTACTGTTCAAGCTCAATTAATTAATGATCAAACGGATGCTAATTCGATAGAAGTAATAGAAGAATTGTTCGTCACAGATGATGCTCAATACACTTTCAAAATGCGAGGTTCAGCCGAATTAAAAGAAGGAAACACCAACGATAGTTTAGTATTTTGGGTGTTTGAATTAGAAAATATCTCAGATGAACCGATTGATGTTTGGTTTACAGCAATGAATGATATGGAAATTAAAATGGAAGATGAATACACTATTACAGATTTAGAAGATGACGACATTTACCAAGTTGAAATCACCGATGAAAAGTCATTTAAATCAGTAGACAGTAGATTAAGTGATATTGACTTAAAACCTGGTGGAAAAATCTCAATCCTCTATCAAGGACAGTATTCTTCAAAAGACAATAAAGATGTCTATCTAGAGTTTGCTGAGTGGTTTAACTCTGAAAATACAGGAATAATACGACCACATGGTTATGAAGAAGCAAACGAAGAATAGGAATATAAAGTAATTTCTTCTACAAGTTAGAAAGGATGAGTTATTTGAACATTTTTATATTTTTGATCATTATCATTATTGCCTTACGCTATTGGATTAAATACTCTGACGAAAAAGCTGACAGAGATTTTAATGAGAAGAACTATAGCCCTCCCCGTTCCAGTTTTATTCCACACGTTGAGTCTGAAACTCCTGAGGATTACGGTTTATATGAACCACGATACAACTTTGTCGATTCTTCTGGATACAAAGATGAACTGAATGCAATTAGACAGCTACAAAAAGATGCCATTAGATTTAAAACGGCTGTAGATTACTTTGACGGTTGGCAAGTTGACGGTAGTAAAGCTAAAGGGAAAAAGATGACCAATGGTAATATTAAAGTCATTTTACGCTGTTTCAACTCTGAATGTGAAGCAGCAATAAACAAACTGACCTTTAAGAACATTGACACAACAAAGAAAAGGATTAGAAATTCCTTTGACCAACTTAATAAGGCATTCGAAACGAATAGAGTCCAAATTTCAAATGATTATCTTGTTTTAAAAAACAAAGAGTTACACTTGGCTTATGAATATGAAAAGAAAGTCCAAGAAGAAAAGGAAATTCTAAGAGAGGAGAGAGAGCGTCAGCGCGAGGAGCGTGCTCTTCAAAAAGAAGTTGATGCGAAGCGTAAGAAAATCGAAAAAGAGATTACTCACCGAGAGAATATGCTCCAAGAGTTGCGAGACAGACTTTCATCTGCTTCAGAAGAAGAATACGAATCGATTGAATCTGAAATCTCGAAATTAGAAGAGAGTATAAATAATTTTGAAGATGAGCAAAAAGATTTGGATTATAGAATCGAACATACAGGCGCAGGTTATGTTTATGTAATTTCTAATATTGGTTCTTTTGGCGAAGATGTAGTGAAAATTGGTGTTACACGAAGATTGGAACCTTTAGATCGTATCAGTGAGCTAAGTAGTGCTTCAGTTCCGTTTAGATTTGACGTTCATGCACTAATATTCAGTTATAAAGCTTATGAACTCGAAGCTGCTTTGCACAAAAAATTTGAAAAGAATAGGATTAATTTAATTAATAACCGAAAAGAGTTTTTCAATGTGCCTATTGATGTGATCGAGGAAGAGTTACTTCAATATAAAGATTTAACGGTTGAATTCCATAGAGAAGCAGACGCAGAGGAATATCGACAAACATTAAAGTTAAAAGCTACAAAACCCGCCGCATAAATAATAAGTCAAATATTAGGAGGAAACAAACATGCCCACAATTATCGGTATTCTATTCTTAATCATTGTATTTCTATACGTTCGTCGGGACAGACCAGCACCTTCTCATAGGCCATCTCAATCGACTGGAACGGTATATAGCTACACGCCAACAGAACGATTCAGACATTCGAGATCAATGGGCGGTGTACAAATAGACGATTATAACCAACAATTTAGGTTTGGTAAGAATAATCGTTATGTCTTAAGGTTTGAAGATGTCATTAAATATGAAATACACGAGGATGGCCAAACAATTATGTCTGGTGGATTATCTATCGGTCGTGCATTAGTTGGTAGAGCTTTGGTCGGTGGTGTTGGTGCTGTGATGGGTGGTGTAACTGGGAAGAAAAAAGGTAGAGATATTGCTACTAGTGTAGAGGTCCTAGTAACAATGCGTGGCCAAAATTCAGGATTGCATCGCATTAACTTATTAAGCAAAAAAACTAAAAAATCATCTAATCAATACAGAAATGCGATTCTAAACGCACAAGATATCATTGCATTGTTTGATGTTAAACTGGATGAATTAGGGTTGAGATAATAGAATTCTACTGGAAAGCAACTAGAAAACAACTGGAAATTACTAGAATTCATTGGTTTTTCTACCGAAAATCTACCGCAAACGTATGGGATTGCAGACGGTACATTTAGTTGTGATTTAAAACAGAACTATTGACATATAATAAAAATAATAATAGAATGATGGTAGAGATAGTGCAGATTACTCTACGGAGACCTGCGCGACGCCCTCATTCTATTGAATGGGGGCGTTTTTTATTAAAAAATTTAAAACTCTTGATGAACAATTAGCCATTTTACACAGCAGAGGCTTAAAGATAACAGATTACAAAGCTTCAAAACAGTATCTTTTAACAAATAATTATTACAACATCATAAATGGTTACAGCAAATATTTTATGAACAACAATAACCATTATTTGCCCGACGCTACATTTGATGAAATATCTCATTTATATTTTTTCGAGAAAGAAATAAAAGATTTAATCTTTAAGTTTATATTAGAAGCTGAAAATCATATCAAGTATGTTGTGGCCTATCAATTTTCAAAAGAATATAAAGACATACCTTATGCATATCTTCAAACAAGTTCATATTCTCAGGATAACATACTGAGCATCGGTTATATCACTAGTAAATTTTCAAAAATCATTAAAGATAATACATATTCCAGACATGATAATTCTATTAAACATTATGTCAAAAAACACAAAGATGTTCCAATCTGGGTATTAGTTGATTACCTCACATTTGGAGAATTATACTCGTTCATGAAGGTATTGCCTCCTAGCCTACTCAACAAAATTGCCAGTAATTTGTGTAGCTTTATTTCAGAACACACCAGAATAACAACACCTTTTACATTTACAATTTTACTTTCATTTATGGATAATATTAGAGATGTTCGTAATCGATGTGCCCATGGAAATAAACTGCTCGGTTACAAATATAGATCGAATCTTAAATATTACGTAGATGTACATAAAAAATATAATATCAAAAACAATTCAACTAAAAATGATGTATATAGTGTATTCATTGTTTTACAATGTTTTTTAAGTAAAATTCAGTATGCCCAATTACATAACAAACTAATCAAACGCTTTAGTCGGCTAGAAAGAAAACTGAATAGTATATCAGTTAATAATATACTCAACGCTCTCGGCTTTCCTGATAATTGGCATAACGAAACTTCTATCTTGACACATTAGAATACTTAATAAAATCTCACTCCCATAACTTTGGCGAGTCAGGAGTGAGATTAATAGAAGATAACCACAGGGCTATCTATGCCCTATTATACCAAATAATAGGAGGAAATTAGAATGTGGATTGAGAACGAACCAAGCGGAAAATTTAAGTACAGAGAGACCTACACTGATCCGCTCACAGGTAAAAATAAAACAACCTCGCTCACTTACACCAAAAAAGCAACTCGAGGCAGTAAGTTGTGGAACGAAATGGCTATGAAATTACAACAAAAAATTGACGATAAATTAAGCGAGTATAATGCAAACTCGGACAATTTAACGCTGAGAGAATTGCTAGAAAATTGGCTAGTTGGATACGAGGAAACAGTCAAAAGGTCAACTTATTTACGGACCATAACGAACGTTAAAACGCTAAATAAACACTTAGGAGACTACCTTGTGGAGAAGCTTGAGGCGTATCATTTTAACCGATTCTACGATAAGTTATTGACTGATAAGACGCACAAATATGCGAGTGTCCAACAAATACACTCAATTGTTAAACGTGTGATGATACACGCCTATAAATACTATGGCATCGATAAAAGTGAGCTGTCGAGGTTGCTGGAAGTACCTAACAAAAACGTATCTAAAAAAGACGAGTATAAGTTTTTGGAACGACACGAATTAAAACAAGTGATCAATTACTTAGAAAATAAAGATAAGTTGATGTATGCACGGATGGTTCAAATTATGGCTAATTGTGGAATGCGTTATGGAGAGCTAGTATCGGTAGATTATAAAGAAGATATAAACTTTCAAGATAACTCAATGGTCATACGAAAAACATATAATTTCGATACGAATGAATTTACGTCCACTAAAACAGACAGAGAACGTATTATTTATTTTAGTGATGGTGTGGCCAAAACGATTAAAAAACAAATGCAACATAGCCAACTAAGGACCATCAAACACAATCTCAATAGAGAAACTAATTTGTTGTTTACCTCAGTTAATGGCAGACCACCGCTCATCACGGATTTTAATCGGTGGCTAGGCCGTGTTCCTGGAATCGATAAACGCATCACGACTCATATATTTCGTCACACGTTCATCAGCTTAGCAATTGAACAAGGCATGAGTAAAGAACTGATCCAGCAGCAAGTCGGTCATGTGGATAATAAAATGATTGATACGATATATTCCCACGTTACCGCAGGAAGAACTGAGCAACAAAAAAAGGCAATGCTAGACTTTAAAATCGTCTAAGATTGCCTTGAAATTCCCCTTATATTCCCCTTAGGAAATAAAATGAGCTAAAAATGTATTACAAACGTTGGTATAAAGCGATTAAGCTTCAACCGCTACTGGGTATACTGAAACTTGTTTTTGTTTTTTACCTTTACGTTCGAACTTAACAACACCATCGATTTTAGCGAATAATGTGTCATCTCCACCACGACCAACGTTTTGACCTGGGTGAATTTTAGTTCCGCGTTGACGGTATAAAATTGTTCCGCCGTGTACTGTTTCTCCGTCAGCTGCTTTAGCACCTAAACGTTTAGCATTTGAGTCACGACCGTTTTGAGTAGATCCGCCACCTTTTTTAGTTGCGAATAATTGTAGATTTAACTTTAACATATTGGTACCTCCTAGTTATTTTATTGTTATATTAATAAATTCAGGATAATTTTCCATTAAGACCGAAAGCGCAAATTCTAAATGTCTCAATAATAGTTGCGCATCACTAGAAGTTTCATCGTTCGATATTTCAGGTAAAGTCAATTTTAAATACCCACCTTCAACATTATTAACATCCGTTAGAACCGGAATACTTAATAATTGTTGGAGCGAATTCTCAATTGAAATCACTTGACTCGATACTGCCGCGCAGACAATATCATATCCATGATCGGCAAAACCTGCATGACCAGACAATTCAATCTCTTGAATATTCTGAACATTATCTTTCTTAATGTTGATCTGAATCATTATGCGTTAATTGAGTTGATAGTTAATTTAGTATATGGTTGACGGTGACCTAATTTACGGTGAGAGTCTTTACGACGACGGTAACGGAATACTGTTAATTTCTTACCGCGACCTTGTTTTTCAACCGTAGCTTCAACTGTTGCGCCTTCAACGAAAGGAGTACCAACTTTAGTAGATTCTCCACCTACAAATACTACCTCGTTAAAAGTAACTGTTTCACCTTCAGCTACATCTAATTTCTCAACAAAGACTGTTTGTCCTTCTTCAACTTTTACTTGCTTTCCGCCTGTTTTAATAATTGCGTACATTCAAGCACCTCCTATAATATAATTACACCGAGACTCGCCATGTTAAGTGATCAAAAGATACTTACAAACTCAACTTGTGCGGTTGCAGATGGGTGCACAAATACAACGTTAATATCATACCAAAACGGGCATCTCACGTCAAGTTATTTTTTACTTTAATAATTAAAATCGGCGGTAAAAATCAACTTGTGTTGGTTCAACAAATCGGTAGCCTTCTTCTTTAAGATATGGAATGATTAATTTTAATGCATCAACAGTGTACTGAGCAGTATCATGCATGAGTATTACCGAGTGACGGTGAAGATTGTTCTTCACATTCTCAAAAATTGCTTCTGCATCTTGAAGTTCCCAATCGGCAGAATCGGTATTCCACATAATTGACGTCATATCACCAGCCAATTCAATTTCTCTCGGTCCACCCGATCCAAATGGTAATCGGAATAAATCAGGCATTACTCCCGTCTCATCATAAATCGACTCAGTCGTCCATCGATATTGCTTTAGAACCTCTTCGGGTGTTTCTACTGCTAAATCAGGGTGGTTATATGTATGATTACCAATAATATGACCGCGCTCAACAATTTCTCTTGCAATATGCGGTGAATCGTCAACATAAGCCCCCATCACAAAGAATGTTCCAACAATATCGTGTTCTTCTAGAATTTCCAATACTTGGGTTGTGTATTCTTCATTGGGTCCATCATCAAAAGTTAAAGCCACTAATTTACCCGGGTCCATTGGTGTTAATTCAAAGCGACTAGCCAACGAATCAACCTGATACATCTCATCTAGAAACTCATCTGAGAAGTATTGTGTCGTAAATTCATCGACAATAACCTCACACAAGTCATCTAAATAGGCTTGGTACTCAGCAATCACTGGGAATGTCGGCGCATGTTCTTCGATGCCAACAAAAGTATCATCATATTGACTAACAAATGATACTGCCTCAGGAATATCAGCGCGTTCCTTCACTATAGGTGCCTTTGATAAATCAATTTCGTTATGGAATAAATCCATTTTAGTCAAATCTTCTTGGGCATTTTGCACTAAAGTAGTTGCTTCTTTATAAAATACATCCTCTTTATCTACTTGCTCCAAATAATTCGTTGCTTGATCAACTGTTTCAGCAGATACTGTTTGGTTAAAATGCGGCTCTTCATTTAACGATTCAGGATGATAAATCGAAGTCATCAATTCATGTAACTCAAATTTTTCTTCTGCTTCATTTAATTTTGCATGACTTGGTCTATGTCTGTCTAATTTTTGTTGAATCGCATTGAATTCATCTTTCGTTAAATTAGTATTAATCATCTCTTGGTTATCATCAATATATAATTGAGACATCAATGTTTGAGCTTCACTTGCATCAATTCGATTTGCAGGATTAAAAAAAATGAATCCCCATAACAATACTAGAACTGCTACTAGACCCATATTAACTTTAGTAATTTTTTGTTGTAATTCTTTCGATAATTTTTCCATAATGCCCCCAAGATATTATAATAATAATTCTATAATATATGATATTTGATTTATCTTCAAATCAAATTTGGGATAATATCCCACGAATACAAAAATAGCCATCAAACTCGTAATTACTGAGTTTAATGGCTAAAGTTAAGGCTAATTGCCCTATTTAACATAAGTATTGATTATTCAGCTGGATCTGTTGCGCCTTCTTCAGGGGTAGTTGCTTCAGGCTCCTCTGGTGCTGGTACTTCAGATTCTTCTGGAACTTCAGGTACAGATTCAATTGGTTGTTCTGGTGGTGTTGATTCCACTGGTGGCTCTTCAAATGATTCCTCCGATGAGATTTCCTCTTCAACAGACGTTTCATCTGATTCAGATTCTTCATCTTCACTTGATGTTTCTTCTGAACTTTCTTCAGGTTCATAACCAGGAATTGTGTATTCTGATGAGATTGGTGTTCCTTGGTATTGGTTTTCAACCGTTGCACCATATCGTGCGTTGAAGTCGAATACACCTGCTAAAGGAACTAGACTATCTGCTGCTGTATCCTGAGCAAAGATTTCTCCCGTTGCTACATCATACACATAAGTACCTAATACTGGTTGCTCTGGAATAGAATTATCTTGAATTGTCACTGAAACTTGAGTACCATCTTGTGCTAGATTAGTAAATGCATATGCCTCTGGTGCATATCCTGTTACTAATGCAATTTGATTATAAATTTCAGCTAATTCAGGATCCGTCGTTTTCAGTGTTTCAAATTCTTGTATTAGAGTTGTCCAGTAAGATTTTGTCTGACCTTCGCTCATATCGCCATTTGCTTTGTATTCATACATAGCAGAACGTAATGCGTTTAATGCATTCTTTTCGTCCCCTGTTAATGTTGGTGTTATACGTTCAAACACAAATGTATGGCTGTATAGTTCATCAATTGATTGATCTGTTTCAACTGCACTATAGAAAGCATCCGCAAATTTCTGGAAGATTGGGTTGTATGTCTCTTGATCTGAGTAGTCTAAACGCTCCCCATCTAAAATTTCCTCTTTCGTTTTTGGTGCTGATAATTCACCTAATGCCTCAGGCCAAGTTAGAACGATTGAGTTTTCAATTTGTTCTGCTGTACCTTCTTCAGTCGCAGCTTCAGTAGAATTAAACTCTTCAGCAATTATAATAAGTTGATCAATGATTGTTTGGTCTGTAATATTATATTCTAGAGCGATTTGATTAACAATTTGATTGATATCAATATCAACATTTTGAACATTGTTATTCACAATATTTGTTTTAATAATCGCAACTACTTGGTTAATTTGTGTATTATTAATTTCAGTCGTTTCAGTAATATTGTTAATTACTTGAATTTCACGCTGCGCTACTTGAGCATCGGCTGGATTCAACGCACCTTGATCCTCTAATAATGCATAAATACCAACTAATGCACCCTCACCTGTTACCGGTGACACTGTTGCAATATTTAATTGTGCGTTTGAAATACCTGCTGTAATTGCAGCATTTTGGTATGTTGTTGAAGATACAAGAGTAATATTTTGAGGTGTTACCACATTAACGCGTACACCGTATCCTGCTGGCATTTCAGAAATATATGCACTCGATAAAACAGTCGTATTCGCATTTGAACCGTCATTTAAATAACGATTAACCATATTTCCATCAATATATGTGATTGCATTTTGAGGTACATGTCCTGCTCCCAATAACTGTAATGTTTGTTGTGCTTGTTGTTGAGTTAAAGAGGCTCCTAAAGATACTAATTGCATCCCTTGTTGTTGCTGAGTTTGTACAGCTTGAATAGACAATGTCGCATCTAATACTTGACTAGCTCCACCTACTGCCAATAATGAAGCGATTAAACCTGTCGTAATAATCTTCTTATTCATCATCTCACTCCTTATGTTTTCTTAAATTAATTTTATCACATTCCCCCTAAAAATGTTAACGTTTACGATAATGTCAAAATTTAAACGCAGAAAATTCATATATTAATGTTTAAAAACATAAAATAAAAAACGCCTACCGAAGTAGACGTTATCTAGCACGCATCGCGCGATCAATATCACGCTTAGCTTGTTGTTCTTTGAGTGCATGACGTTTGTCATGGCGGTTTTTACCTCGAGCTAATCCGATTAATATTTTAGCGCGACCATTTACTAAATACATTTTCAAAGGCACAATAGTATAACCACCCAGTTTAACTTCTTGAGCTAGCTTTGAAATTTCACGTTTATGTAAGAGTAATTTGCGGTCGCGTAAAGGGTCATGATTAAAAATATTTCCTTGTTCATAAGGGCTAATATGTACTCCCTTTAGCCACGCTTCGCCTCGATGAATCGAGATAAAGCCGTCTTGTAAATTGACTTTTCCCAGACGAATTGATTTAATTTCAGTTCCTTTGAGGACGAGCCCAGCTTCATAAGTGTCGATGATTTCGTAATCATGGCGTGCTTTTCGGTTTGAAGCGAGCGGCTTATCTTTAACCTTACTCATCCTATCCCCCCTCTAGTTCGATCGTTTTGATATTTTAAAGTTTTTGTTTCTTGAATTTCTTTTTTTACTTTTAGTGTTCTTCGAACGTTTCTGTTTGTGATCTTGTGGTTCACGGCGTTTTCCATTTTCACGGCGTCGTTTTGATGAACGTTCTTTTTGAGTTTGACGAATGATATTTGGATCAGCTTTGACGTCTTCTGCATCAATTAAGATGAAGTCAATTTGACGTTCAGCCACATCTACACCGGCCACTTCAATTACAACTCTTTGTCCAATTCTAAAGACACGTCCTGAACGTTCACCAATTAACATCATGTGTTGTTGATTAAATTGATAGTAATCATCACGTAACTGATCTAGACGAATTAAGCCTTCGATTGTATTTGGTAATTGAATAAACATACCAAATGAAGTGATTGAGCTAACAGTCCCTTCAAACTCCTCCCCGATATGTTGTGCCATGTATTCCGCTTTCTTCATAGCATCTACTTCACGCTCGGCATCAACTGCACGGCGCTCCATTTTCGAACTATGTTCAGCAATACCTGGAATACGTTCTTGAATTTTCGCTAATTTACTTTGATTAGGTCGACCGCCTGCATATTCAGTAATTAAACGATGGACGATTAAGTCAGGGTAACGTCTAATTGGTGATGTGAAATGCGTATAATCACGAGCAGCTAAACCAAAGTGTCCTTTGGCTTCCTCAGAATAAATCGCTTGTTGCATTGAACGTAACATCATCATTGATAAGACAGGTTCAAATGGCTCATCTTTAGCAGCACTTAGTAAGATTTGTAAATCTTTAGGTGCAATACTCGCTGGATTACCACGTAAAATCAAACCAAAACTAGTTGCAAATTCTGCAAAAGAAGTGATACGATCCTCATCTGGCGTATCATGAACTCGGTAGATAAATGGTAATTCTTTTTGTGTAAAGTGACGGGCAATTGTCTCATTCGCTGCTAACATAAATGATTCAATTAAACGTTCTCCAACACCACGTTCACGCAGTTCAATATCAGTTGGATTTCCTTCTTCATCAACAATAATTTGTGCTTCTTGACTATCAAAATCAATTGCTCCACGGCGGCGACGCATATTTTCTAAAACTTTATGTAAGTCGACCATTGTTTCAATTGGACCCACTAATTCACTATATTTCTCACGTAAAGACACATCACCATCAATAATCGCATTAACGTCATCATAAGTCATGCGGTAGCTAGAATTTATGACTGAACTTAAAATTTGATAATCTAGAACTTTTCCTTTACCATCGATGGTCATAATACAAGATTTCGTTAAACGGTCTTCATTAGCATGTAATGAACAAAGTCCATTTGATAATTTTTGAGGCAACATTGGAACTACTCGGTCTGTTAAGTAAACAGACGTTCCACGTTCTGACGCCTCAAGGTCAATTGCTGAATTTTCACGAACATAATGTGAGACATCTGCAATATGAACACCTAATTTGAAATTGCCATTTTCCAATCGTTCAATCGAAATCGCATCATCCAAGTCTTTGGCATCTGCTCCATCGATTGTAAAAATAAGCTCGTCTCTTAAATCAACGCGTCCTACCATATCTTGTGGATCTACTTCATCTGGAAATTGCTCCACTTCCTCTAGAACATTATCTGGAAATTCATGAGGGATGTTGAATTTATAAAGTACTGATAAAATATCAACACCTGGTGCATCTTTATGCCCAATTTCTTTAGCAACTAAACCTGTCATTACATTGGGACGTTCAGCAGATGGGTAGTCTTTTATTTTGACAATAACAATACTACCATCAACTGGTTTTACACCTTCGGGTAATACAAAGATTTGCAGATGACGACTAGAAACTGTATTGGGTTCAACAAAACCTAAATAGCCAGTTTTTTCACGCTCATCTTTATTGTAAGCAAAAAATTCACCAACTAATTGTTGCGTTGCTCGTTTCACTACACGCTCAATGCGTGCTTCTGAACCTTTACCGGTTTGAGGATTAACTTCTTTAATAATCGTAACTTCAACTTCATCCCCATCCATCGCTTCACCAACTTGATTAGGAGGAATAAATAGGTCTGGTTCACCTTCTTCAATGTTAACGAAGCCAAAACCTTTAGGATTAGCACGGAAGATACCTATTGCTGTTTTGTCCATCTGGACTTTGGCACGGTACTTACCTTGTTGGGTAATTTCTAATTCCCCAATGTGCTCTAAGAAGTTCAAAGCTTTAATTAGGCGTTTAAAATTTTTATTTCCACCATAATTAAAGATGCTCGCCACTTCATCTGGTTTATAGGCTTTTTCAGGATTTTCTTTAAAAAAATCACGTAAGTTCTTTTCTAATTTTGATAAACTCATAATAATCTCCTCCAACTAACCAAATACACGACGGACTATTCTTGGATATTTCTTTCAATAAATAGCGCCACAGTTTCTTCAAAAGCACTGCGATTACGGTCCACCGTAATGACATGCGTATTCTCTGGGAATGTGCGGAGTGTTAAATCTACTCCAGGCATCGCTTTAACGACTTCACCAATATCTGCACCACGAACCATCGTATCTTTTAATGATTGAACCAGTAAAACTGGTCGGCGAATCTCTTTAAGACGGTCATAGTAAGACTTTTTAAACTGTTCTAAATCATGCATTTGTTCTGTATAGCTCACTTTTATTCTTGGCCATTCATCTTCAAATGACTCATATTCTCCATTACGTTTATATAATTGACGTGTATATGCTTTGAATACATCATCAATTGTCACATATTGTTCGGCTACAACTGGAGAGTTAAAAGTACCTCCAGCTACGATTGGCAGTGAATCATCGATTAATGTCTCAATTGCAAACAATCCACCTAAAGATAATCCAAATACAAATACTTGTTCGAATTGCTCAGTTGTCCATTGGACAACTTCACGTGACTGCTTACGCCAAACAGAAAAATCTGTATCTAAAATATCCATAATATCTTTCGTTGCATGCCCATTTAATAATGGCATGACAACATTGTAACCTAATTTATTTAAACGACGTCCTAACATATTCATGTCGTTTGTTGATCCTGTATAAGCGTGAAATAAGACAATTCCGACTTTATTATTGTCTGCCTCTAATAATTTCGCGCCTTGAAATGGTATTTCCATTATTTTCACCTACTTTTTTCTCTTATCTCTATCTTATCGAATTAAGCCCTTAAGTTAAAGAAAAAGCTCCTACTTAACCTAGGCTAAGTAGGAGCTTCTGTTGAATTACTGTGCTGATAAGTATGCTAGAGCGATTGCTAAAACGAAAAATAAAACACCAAAAACAGTCGTTGCACGAATTAAAAATGCTTCAAATCCACGTGCTTTACTTTTTGCTTGACCATCATCTGCACCTGTTAATAAACTTGCTGCATTTCCTTTTGATGGTTGCATAATAACTAAAATAATTAAAATCACTGATACTGCAATCAGTGAGTATGTTAAGATATCGTACACAAATGTTCCTCCTTAGATCAAGGTTTCAAAATTTTTACACATCAACAATTGTAACATAACTAACTCAGACTTCAAGCATTACTAAACCATAAATCTAATATATGTTCGGTCATCAAAGCTTTTTACAACTCTACTCTATCCTTTTGTTGATTTCACTTTCTCAATTAAATATGGTCGCTCTTTAAGTAATTCTTTTAATTTAGATTTACTTTCAGCAAGTATTTTTTCAACAAATGGATAACCATCACTCGCCAATATTACTTATCTATTGTATTGTCTGAAACATCGATTACTTTAATAAGAGACCTTGATATTGAATCATAATTAAAAACTGAATAGCCCCAAAAGGTTGTATCATCGTTAGCCAAAATAGTTGCTTCCTTAATCCATGCTAATATATATTCCCACGCTAAATCTTCTTTGATGAAGTATTCATCATAATCATTTCTTTTTTAGCCACTTTAATATTCGAAATTAAGCTTATAAGATGCTCGAGCGTTGTATCTCTGAGTTTAGGGTTTGTCGTTCTCTAGAGCCTGGTAATTGTCGATTAAATAGATTTGATGGTGATGTTTACTATTATTTTCATCATCAATATTTCCTCAGATCGTAGTTAATTTAATTTCTAGCAACCAGAACTTCCTATTAATAATAATATAGCATTATTATCTATACATTATTAGAAGTTCATAAATTTTAGTTCGATTTCTCATTTTATTTTCCCTAAAATATTACCAATTAAATTCTAACACAATGCTATAATTATAATCTGAGAGAGGTGACTGAATGAAAAAACATTTACAAAATATTTTACTTATTATTTCAGGTGCAGCCATATTTGCAGTGTCGGTTAACTCCATCATTATTCCTAATGCACTGGGACAGGGCGGCATCACTGGTTTTGTTTTATTTTTAAATTATACGATGGGTGTGAATATTGCTGTCACATCTTTTATGATTAATGTTTTCCTATTAATTATTGGATGGAAATTTTTAGACAAATTAACCATCATTTACACACTGATTGCGACATCTTCAATTTCATTTTTCCTTGAATATATTCATCTGCCACATTTTATACCCGAAAGTCCGATAACAGCTTCGATTGCTATTGGTATTCTAGTCGGAATATCTGTTGGAATCGTGGTTGTTGGTAATGGATCTACTGGTGGAACTGATATTATTGCACTTATTTTAAATAAATTTACCGGTATTTCTTTTTCAAATGCTTTGTTTATTTTAGACTTGATTATTGTTACTTTACTTACTTTTGTAATTGGTTTAGAAAATGGTATTATCACGATAATCTCAATTTATATTTCAACCCAGATCATTAACTTTATTTTAGCAGGTCTAAATCCAAAACAAGCGTTTTATATTGTTTCAAATAAATATGAAGATATCGGAGAAGCAATCTTGAAAGAAATTAATCGAGGTTGTACGGTTCTTAAAGGTTATGGTTTCTATTCAAAAGAAGAACGAAATGTGCTATTTGTCGTCGTTAGTCGCCGTCAAGTTTTACAATTACAAAGACTTGTCCAATTCCATGACCCTAATGCTTTCATTACTGTTTCTGCGGTTCAAGAAGTACACGGTGAAGGGTTTACTTATTTTTTAAATAATAAGGCTTAGAATTAATAAAACGCACACACATCCGTAATTTGATGTGTGTGCGTTTTTCTTAACAAATTCGCAGATTTATAAAAAACCACCATCTCTTTTGAGATAGTGGTTTTTAATTTAACTATTCAGTAACTGATTATTTGAAATCAGCTAAGTTATAGAATACTTTTTTACCATTGTATTGTGCTAAATCTCCTAATTCGTCTTCGATACGTAATAATTGGTTGTATTTAGCAATACGGTCAGTACGTGAAGCAGAACCAGTTTTGATTTGACCAGCGTTAGTTGCTACTGCAATGTCCGCAATTGTCGAATCTTCAGTTTCACCTGAACGGTGAGATACTACTGCTGTATAACCAGCACGTTTAGCCATTTCAATCGCGTCAAATGTTTCTGTTAAAGTACCAATTTGGTTAACTTTAATTAGGATTGAGTTAGCTGTATCGTTTTCGATACCACGTTCTAAGATTTCAGTGTTTGTAACGAATAAGTCGTCACCAACTAATTGAACTTTGTCGCCTAAACGCTCAGTAAGTTCTTTCCATCCATCCCAGTCGTTTTCGTCCATACCATCTTCAATAGAGATGATTGGGTATTTGTTAACTAATTCTTCTAAGTAGTCAACTTGTTCTTTAGCGTTACGTTTAGCTCCGTTTTCACCTTCGAATTTAGCGTAGTTGTATACTCCATCTTCGTAGAATTCTGAAGCAGCGATATCGAAACCTAAGAAGATATCTTCACCTGGTTTGTAACCAGCTTGTTCGATTGCTTTTAAGATTGTTTCAACACCATCTTCAGTACCTTCGAAACGAGGAGCGAATCCACCTTCGTCACCTACTGAAGTTTCTAAACCACGTTCAGAAAGGATTGATTTTAAGCTATGGAATACTTCAGTACCCCAACGTAAAGCTTCCTTGAATGTTGGTGCTCCAACAGGTAAAATCATGAACTCTTGGAATGCGATTGGCGCATCAGAGTGAGACCCACCGTTGATAATGTTCATCATTGGTACTGGTAATTCTTTAGTATTGAATCCACCTAAGTATTGGTATAAAGGAATTTCTAAGTAGTCTGCAGCAGCGCGTGCAACAGCGATTGATACACCTAAGATAGCGTTAGCTCCTAATTTACCTTTGTTAGGAGTACCATCTAATTCGATCATTAATTTATCGATAGCTTGTTGGTTACGTACGTCGTATCCAATTAATGCTTCAGCAATGATTTCATTTACGTTTTTAACAGCGTTTTGAGTCCCTTTACCTAAGTAACGAGATTTATCACCATCACGTAATTCAACCGCTTCGTGTTCACCAGTAGAAGCACCTGAAGGTACCATACCGCGACCAAATGAACCGCTATCTGTTACTACTTCAACTTCAATCGTTGGGTTACCACGAGAGTCTAAAACTTCACGAGCATATACATCTACAATATAAGGCATTTATTAATTCTCTCCTTTAAAATATATGATTAATGATCATAATCTTTTGTGACTTGTTACACATTCATTTTACTAGATTATGACTAAATTTGCAATGTTACTTCTTAATAATTGACTCACCAGTCATATCTTCTGGTTTGTCGATTTCCATTAAGTCTAATAGTGTTGGAGCTAAGTCAGCTAACTTACCACCTTCACGTAATTCAATTCCTTTTTTCGTTACAATAACAGGAACTGGATTTGTTGTATGAGCAGTCATTGGGTTACCTTCCACATCAATAACTTCATCTGAGTTACCGTGGTCAGCTGTGATAATTGCGTAACCATCTTTAGCTAAGATAGCGTCAACAACTTCACCTAGACACTCATCAACTGCTTCAATCGCTTTAACTGTTGGTTCTAACATACCTGAGTGACCAACCATATCAGGGTTAGCAAAATTTAAGATAATAGCATCAATTGTATCTGAATTGATTTTTTCAACTAATGCATCTTTTACTTCGTAAGCTGACATTTCTGGTTGTAAGTCATAAGTTGCTACTTTTGGTGAAGGAATTAAAATTCTTTCTTCACCGTCGAACTCTTCATGACGTCCACCCGACATAAAGAAAGTAACATGTGGGAATTTCTCAGTTTCAGCAATACGTAATTGTGCTTTGCCTGCATCTGATAATACTTCACCAATTGTATTCTTTAAGTCTACTTTTTTGAAAGCAATATGTGAGATAACTTTATCTGAGTACTCTGTAAATGATACAAAGTTTAATCCTGATAAAGCTTCGCCACGGTCAAATTCTTGGAATCCAGGGTTTGATAATGCCGTTGCCATTTGAATTGCACGGTCAGGACGGAAGTTAAAGAAAATAACTGAATCGTTATCTTGAACTTGTCCTACTGGTTGTCCGTCTTTTTCAACTACAAATGGTACAACGAATTCGTCATATACTTCATTATCATATGACGCTTGTACACCAGCTTCAGCTGATTCAAAGCGTGTTCCTTTTCCGTGAACCATTGCATCATAAGCGATTTGCTCACGGTCCCAACGGTTATCACGGTCCATCGCGTAGTAACGACCAGCGATCGTAGCGATTTCTCCAACACCAATTTCTTTTAACTTAGCTTCTGCTTCTTTTACATAGTTAATCCCTGTTGTTGGACCTACATCACGGCCATCTAAGAATCCATGAATATACACTTTTTCTAAGTCATGATTTTTAGCTAATTCAACTAAAGCATACATATGATTAATATGTGAGTGAACACCACCATCTGAGAATAATCCCATCAAGTGTAATGCTGTTCCTTTTTCTTTAACGTCTTCAACTGCTTTTACAAATTCTGGAATTTCAAAGAAATCACCATCTTCGATTGATTTGTTGATACGTGTTAGAGATTGATACACTACACGACCAGCACCAATATTCATATGACCAACTTCTGAGTTACCCATTTGTCCTTCTGGTAAACCAACATTTAATCCATCAGCACGTAATTGTTGATGTGGGTATTCTTCCCAGTAACGATCAAAGTTTGGTTTGTTTGCTGCTTTTACGGCATTTCCTTTTACTTCATCACGGATAGCAAAGCCATCTAAGATGATTAGAGCATAAGGTTTTTTGCTCATTATTTTACCGCCTCCAATAATGCTAAGAATGAGTCTTCTTCAAGACTTGCTCCACCGACTAAAGCTCCGTCAATGTGTTCTTGAGCCATGTATTCAGCGATGTTCCCCGGTTTTACAGAACCACCATATTGAATACGAACTTTTTCAGCAATTTCTGGTGTTGCAACTTCAGCAATCGCTGAACGAACAACGCCACAAGTTTCATTTGCGTCTTCCGCTGAAGATGATTTCCCTGTTCCAATTGCCCAAATAGGTTCATAAGCAATAACTAGTTTTTCAATTTGCTCATTAGATAAACCTTCTAAAGCTGCTTTAACTTGACCTGTAACGAAGTCGTTTGTTTCGCCCGCTTCTCTTTGCTCAAGTGTTTCACCACAACAAATAATTGGCAGCATGTTGTTTGCGAAAATAGCTTTAGCTTTAGCATTGATATCAGCATCTGTTTCGTGGAAATACTCACGACGTTCAGAGTGTCCGATAATAACATAGTCGATTCCTAATTCAGATAAAGCTTCTGGTGATGTTTCACCTGTATAAGCACCTGAATTTTCGCTATAGCTGTTTTGTGCAGCTAACTGTAGTTCAGTTCCTTCAGCTGATTCTTTCATCGCTTGTAAGAATAAAGCTGGTGCACCGATTACAGCATCTACTACATCATTTGAAGGGATTTTCCCTTTAACTTCTTCCACAAAACTAACAGCGTTTTTGTGGTTTTTGTTCATTTTCCAATTTCCTGCAATAATGGGTTTACGTGACATTAATAACTACTCCTTTATTTGACGAATAAAACTATTTATCAGCGATTGCTTCAATACCTGGTAATGGCTTACCTTCTAAGTATTGTAATGAAGCTCCCCCACCTGTTGAAATGTGAGTGAATTTTTCTTCATAACCTAATTGAGCAACAGCCGCTGCAGAGTCTCCTCCACCTACGATTGTATTAGCGCCTTCTAAATGAGCGATTGACTCACAAACACCAATAGTACCTTTAGCGAATTTCTCAAACTCGAATACACCCATTGGGCCATTCCATACAACTGTTTTAGCATCTTTTAAGATTTCGCCATATAATTTAGTTGATTCTGGACCTGAGTCTAATCCTTCCCAGTCAGTTGGAATTTCATCAACAGAAACTACTTTAGCATTAGCATCTTCAGCAAATTTATCAGCAATGACAACGTCTACTGGTAATACTAATTTATCGCCTGCTTTTTCCATGATTTCTTTCGCTACTGGAATACGGTCTTCTTCCATTAATGAGTTACCAACTTCTTTACCTTGAGCTTTTAAGAATGTATAAGCCATTCCACCACCGATAATGATTTTATCAGCTTTATCTAAAAGGTTAGTAATAACATTAATTTTATCAGATACTTTTGCTCCACCTAAAATAGCTACAAATGGACGTTCTGGATTGTCTACAGCTTCACCAAGATATTTTAATTCTTTCTCGATTAAGAAACCGACACCAGAATCTAAGTTTGAAGCAATACCTACGTTCGATGCGTGAGCACGGTGAGCCGTACCAAAAGCATCATTAACGAAAACTTCACCAAGTGAAGCCCAGTATTTTCCTAATTCAGGGTCATTTCCTGATTCTTTTTTACCGTCTAAGTCTTCGTAACGTGTATTTTGAACTAACATTACGTCACCAGCTTCTAAGCTTTCAACCATTGCGTCTAATTCAGCACCGCGAGTTTCAGGTGAGAATTTAACTTCTTTACCTAATAATTCAGATAAGCGCTCTGCAACTGGTTTTAAGTCATTTTTAGCTTTGTCTTCTTCAGCTTTAACTTTTCCTAAGTGAGAGAATAAAACAATTTTTGAATCTTGGTCGATTAAATATTTAATTGTTTGTAAAGCTTGAACGATACGGTTGTCGTCTGTAATCTTTCCGTCTTGGAATGGAACGTTGAAGTCTACACGAACTAAAACCGTTTTGCCTTGTACATCTAAATCTTTAACTGTTTTCTTAGCCATATTTCTATTGCCTCCAATTTTTCTTAAAAAAAGGGCGAGGAAGCGTGAATGCTTCCCCGCCACCTGGGTTTATTGATTAATTAATAATTATTTAACTAAACCTGCGAAGTGCTCTAAAGTTTGAACCATGTTTGCAACGAAACCATATTCGTTATCATACCATGAGTTAACTTGAACGATTTGATCGTCACCTTCACCCATAACGTTTGTTAATGTTGCATCGTAAACTGATCCAGCTGGGTATCCGATGATGTCACCTGATACGATTTCATCTGTATTGTATACGAATGCGTCAGAAGCGTATTTTTTAACTGCTTCGTTAACTTCTTCTGCACCAGCAACTGATTTATCTAACACAGCGTAAACTTGTGTTAATGAACCAGTGATTGTTGGAACACGTAAAGCAGCTCCATCAATTTTACCGTCTAATTCAGGAATAACTTTACCGATTGCTTTAGCAGCACCAGTTGAAGCTGGGATAATGTTAGCTGCAGCACGGTTTTTACGTCCACCTGGTGAGTCTTGTAATTTTTGAGTTGCTGTATAAGCATGAACTGTTGTCATAACTGCTGATTTAATACCAAACTCTTTGTTTAAAGCATTAACCATTGGTGCTAAACAGTTAGTTGTACATGAAGCAGCTGATACAATTTGGTCGTCTGCTGTAATAACATCGTGGTTTACACCGTAAACAACTGTTTTAACGTCACCTTTAGCTGGAGCTGAAATTAATACATATTTAGCACCTGCATCGATGTGAGCTTGTGAAGCTTCTTTAGAAGTGTAGAAACCAGTACATTCTAAAACGATGTCTACTCCTAAATCACCCCAAGGTAAGTTAGCTGCATCTTTTTCTTCGTAAGATTTGATGTTTTTACCATCAACTACTAAGTCATCACCGTCAACGTCTACAGACCATGGGAAACGTCCTTGAGCTGTATCATATTTTAATAAATATGCTAAGTCATCGTTGTCAGTTAAGTCGTTAATTGCAACAACCTCTAAATCTGTGTTCATTTCCATAATACGACGTAAAGCTAAACGTCCGATACGTCCAAAACCGTTAATTGCTACTTTTACTGCCATAAAGTAAATTCCTCCTTAAGGATATATAAAATTATTTTAATGAGCTAAGCTCATTTAAAACCTGATTTGCCAATGCTTCATCACATACTAACCAACCATGATTTTTTGTTAGTTTATGGTATGCAATTAAAGCGCTTGCTTTGCTAGCTCCACTAATAACTGTGATCACCAGCGGTATTCGATCAATATCTTCTATTTGAAGTCCGATTCGAGGATATCTTAACACATCCTTACCCTCTTCATCAAAGAAAACACCAAATGCTTCACCTACTGCATGTCCCTGATGTAACTGATCGATTTGTTCGTTGTTAACGTCACGGCGATGAGCCATAACATCTGCATTTCCGATACTCAACAGCAAGCAATCAGCTCGTTTGCTGGTTTCTATTGCGTGTTGGATACTCGGTTGTTTTAAGAACAACTCATAAGTTTGTTCATCAATATTTTCTGGGATAAATAGCGGTAGATATTGTGACTTCGTATTCTCAGCCATTACACCACCAACTGTATTAGACTGAATACCAATATTGGCATTTAGCCCACCTCGAGTTGGAACAAATAATAGTTCACGGTCTCGTGCTATCTCTGGGGTAAAATAATTGCCTACTTGAGACAAGGTAGTCCCGCTCGTTACGGCAATGATATTTTTAGGCTTCGTCAACTCAGTATCTAAAACTCGTTGAACGGCTTCGCTCAAGTCTTTAAAGACACTTTCGTCACTCTCGCTGTCTCCTGGTACTATTATACAATAATCTACACCTAAAAGCTCGGAAATCACTTTTTCTTTTTCACTAAAAGGTCTTTCTTCATCTTCAAGAAACCATTCATTCAATAGATTGGTTGCTTCAAAACCAGATTCAGTTATATAAACACCTTTCGTTGATACTCGAATTAGATCTTGATCTCTTAATGTATCTATCATTGTGCGAGCAGCTCGCTCTGTGATACCTAATTTTTTTGCGAGGGCTTTTCGTCCGATTGGATTCTCGTCACGCAAAATGTTAAGCATATTTAAGCGAGATATAAATAGCTCTTTAATTTCAGGGACAACAGAATTCATGGCACGAAGAACATCGTCCATCGCTCGGCCCCCTCACATGGTCATAAATCATCCAGCACTTCTTTAAACTCTTTTGTACTTGTTATTAACCATGAGTACATATTAGCATCCAGCTGGACATTTGTCAACCAAATAAGGTCTTTTTTTGTCCTAGTTGGATACTTTATGTCCTGTGTAAGGGTTTAACTTGTTGGCTTGATAATCTTTTAATATTTAAAACACTTTCATTTTATAATAAAAAGCTGGTCGTAATACAAGCCAGCTGATCTTGTGGAAACAAAAAACCGCATCAGAGATACGGTTTGTGCTTGTTCTTATTATTTAGTTGTCATACCTTTAGAGTTTTCTAAAATACCATCAATTAAACCATATTCTACTGCTTCTTCAGCCGTTAGATAGTTATCACGGTCAGTATCTTTTTCAATGACTTCAATTGGTTGACCTGTTGCATCTGATAAGATTTTGTTTAATTTATCGCGTGTTTTAAGGATATGACGCGCTGCAATTTCAATTTCAGTTGCTTGACCTTGAGCACCACCTAAAGGTTGGTGAATCATAACTTCTGAGTTTGGTAATGCATAACGTTTACCTTTTTCACCTGCGGCTAATAATACTGATCCCATCGACGCAGCCATACCAATTACGATTGTTTGAACATCTGCATTAATGAAATTCATTGTATCATAAATCGCTAAACCAGCCGTTACAGATCCTCCTGGTGAGTTTATATATAGGTAGATATCTTTATCTGGGTCTTGTGCATCTAAGAATAATAGCTGAGCAATAATGCTATTTGCCATATTATCTTCTACTTGACCACTTAACATAATAATACGGTCTTTTAATAAACGTGAATAAATATCGTAAGCACGTTCACCACGCGCTGTATTTTCAATTACTGTAGGTACTAAATTCATATTATTCCTCCTCAAGTTTCAAATTGTTAAATAAATACAATTTAATTTTACTCTCTTAGTATACTTCATTGGTCAATAAAGGTCAATTACATTGCTTGTCTCTTTATAAAAGTAAACTAACGGTCTCTGTTTGCGAAACCATCTATAGTATTATAGAATAAAAGCTACATAATCACCAATATAAATGATATAGGAGAAGCTTATGTTAAAAAAATATACAAAATTCCTGTTACTCACTTTTACTCTTTTGATTCTAGCTGGTTGTCAGCAAATAATGGAGAATGTTCAAAATTCACCTGACTCACTCTCCCCTGAAGAAGTTGCTCAAATATATAACCAAGAACAAATGATGATAGCCATGAATAATCACTTAGAAAATTTGAGTAAAAGTCAATCAACAATTAAAAGTACCTTTAACTATGGTGATTTAACGATGATCAAATCACAAGAAAATTTTGAGACATATCAAGAGCAATCTTTGTCTGGATATGAAATTCAAACAACGGTCTCTGAAAATGGTAACACATTAAATGAACAATTTGTTTGGAACGAAAGTGGATATCATACTCAATTTCATAATGACACCTTTGTAACTACAAAACAAACCAATCGTCAACCTTATGTGTATTTAAACTTTTTACAATTTTTAGTGACAGGTGAAGATGCGTGGGAAGTTGAAGAAATGGATGATAATACTTCTAGAGTGACTAAAAAATTTGAGGATCCTGAAGTAGCCAAACAGCTAGGTCTTTATCTCGACTTACCCATTATTATTTCTCCAAACGCTGAATACGAAATTGAGATTAATTATTTGATGGACAAAGAATCAGGAGTGATAAATTCTGGTACAGTAAGCGGGACGGTCAAAGATCTAGGCAAAGAATTCCGAGTTACTCATGAATTAGTTGAAACTCAGTTTAATGAAAATGCCGAGTCATTAAATATTAATCTAGAAGAAGAAGCTACTGTTAATAACGATGACTTCGTGACTCAATTTGGCTCTAACAATCCAACCGAATTAATTACTAATTACGATCTGCAGTTAATTCGAACTAATAACGGGGAAACAATTGAAGAACAATTCCTCTCAGTCAATACATTGCGCGAGTCTCCTTATATGGAACTGATCGCTCCATTAGTTGAAGAAGGCATTGGAAGTTTTGGAACAGTTTATGAAAACACCTACTATTATGTAGACAATGATGATGTACAATCTACTGATAGAAATTTATTTAATGCCTATAGCCATTTTGTCCAGCGTATTATAGAACAACACGACCAGCTAGCCCCCGTAGAGTCAGGGGACTCAAATATACTATATTACCGTGAAATATTTGGTGATGACTTCAGTGCCTTAACAGAAGCTGTTGGTGATGCTCATATTGATCAATTTTCAAATGAAGAAAACAATTTATATGGGATTGATTACATCATAGATAATAATTCAAAACGTCTACTCAATGCAGTGATTTGGAATGGATCCGACCAATCAGAAGTAATCGATACTACAACAGGTTATTACTTCGGGGACTTGAATCTCCATACCCCTAGTCTATTAGGTGGCCAAATTGATCAAAGCATTTGGGATGAAATGATAAATTAACCTGCTTAAACAACAATTGAATCAATCATTAATGCTCTCTGATTAGAATCTTGGATGGTTTTGATTGGGGTGTATTTTTCATTGAAAAGCTACAGATCCGATCGTATTCAATAATAAAAGTATGATTCCTAATTACCGCTTCCATCAGTGAATTGTCTATGAGTTGTATATAAAAACTATAATTAAACTTACAGTTGTCAAGTTTGCACAATCAACTATAATAAATTGTCAATTAGTAGATATATTAGTTATGGAGAGCGTTTTATAATGTAAATGTAAACGTTTTACATTAGGAAAGGTGGAATTTTAATGGGTTATAAAAATAATAAAGTAGGTTACCGTGATGGGTTATTAGAATCACGCGCAATCGTTAAACCTGGTTCTTACGCAGTTTTACCACATGATGGATTGGTGAATAATGTGGTTCCTGGTTTTGAAAATTGTCGAATTTCTATTCTTGGATCCCCCCGTCTAGGTGCATCGTTCAGTGATTTTATTTGCGAATTTTTGCCTGGAGGCAAAAACACACGTGGTTTTGGTGGTGAAGGAGTTGAAACATTTGTCTATGTCACCCAAGGAGAATTAATCGTTTCAGACGGTAAGGATACTGATACTTTAACATCAGGGGGTTATGCCTACTACCCTGTTAATGAAACAATGTATTTCGAGAATGCGACAGATGAAATAACAGAAGCTTTCTTATATAAGCGTAAATATGATGCCATAGAAGGGCATGAAGCGCATCGTGTTATTGGAAATCGAGCTGATATCGAGCCGATTCAATATGAAGGTATGGAGGATGTTTTATTATGGGACTTGCTTCCAACAGATGATTTAGGCTTCGATATGAATATGCACATTCTTTCTTTCGAACCAGGTGGAAGTCACGGTTACATTGAAACACACTATCAAGAACATGGGGCTTATTTATTATCAGGTGTAGGTATGTACAATTTAGATAATCAATGGATGCCGGTTCAAAAAGGTGACTATATTTATATGGGGGCTTATGTTCCTCAAGCTTGTTACGCATCTGGTCGTGGCGAACCTCTATCGTATGTTTATTCTAAAGATGCAAACCGAGATCCAGGTGTCTAATTCATATTTGAAAGGAGATAATTATGACTAAAGAGAAATTAATTCCGGTAACTGAAGAAGAATTACATAAATTAATTAAAGATAAATTAATATTAGCTGGTCTTCCTGAAGAAGCTGCCCATGAGACTTCTAATCACTTAACTTATGCTGACATGATTGGAATTCACTCTCACGGCGCAGTTCGTGTAGAATACTATTCCGAACGAATTGCTAAGGGCGGTGTTACTCATAACCCTCATTTAATCTTTGAAAAAACCGGTCCTGCAACAGGGATATATTATGGTGATAATGGACAAGGACACTATATTGCTAATCTAGCCATTGAGCCTACTATTGAATTAGCAAAAGAAGCGGGTGTTGCAGTAGTTGGTGTTGCGAACGTAAGTCATACTGGAACATTATCTTACTATTTACGTAAACTAGCTGAAGCAGATTTACTTGCAGTTGCAATGACACAATCAGACCCAATGGTCGTCCCATTTGGTGGTGCTGAAGTTTATTATGGTACAAACCCAATTGGTTTTGGTGCTCCAAATAATTCGGAGCATCCATTAATTTTCGATATGGCAACAACAGTCCAAGCATGGGGTAAAATTTTGGATGCACGTTCTAAAGGCCGTTCGATTCCCGATTCATGGGCTGTTGATGACAAAGGTGCTCCTACAACTGATCCAAATGCTGTTGCTGGCTTAGTTCCTATCGCCGGCCCTAAAGGTTACGGTTTAATGATGATGGTAGATATTTTCGCTGGCATTTTACTTGACCTACCATTTGGTGGTCAAGTAACTTCAATGTATCATGATTTGCACTCTGGCCGTGACTTAGGTCAAACCTATATTGTTATTGATCCGGAACGTTTCGGTGGGCTTGCTCAATTTAAAGATAAAATTTCAACTACAATGGATCAATTGAATGCAATTAAACCTGCAACTGGTTTTGATCGTGTGCAATATCCAGGTCAAGGTTCTAATGAGCGTTATGCAGAAGCGTTGAAAGAAGGTACAGAAATTCCTGAATCAATTTATAATTACTTAGTTTCCAACGATGTTCATTATAACAATTATGAAGGTAGAGGAATTTTTGCAAATTAAGAGTTGTTCATTTTCATTGAAAGAAGTATTGAGAACTGATAGTTATACAAAATAAAAATCGCACACAATCAATGATTAAACCCATTGATTGTGTGCGATTATTTTGTCTTTAGTTAATTAAGAACAATAAATTACATTTCGCCAAGTAGGATTTAACAAAAACAGGAAAACCACCCAATTTTCTTGGATGGTTTAACTTTATAATTTAAGTAAGTGAGTCTTATAATTATTTGAATTCACCAACAAAATTATCAGACACACCGTTATCTTGACTATACACTTCATTCCCACGTACGAAAGTCGCAGCAATTTGTGCTCCAATCTCACGACCAATATAAGGAGAAATTTTATTTCTATATTCTAAATCTTCAGCCTGTAGTGTATAAGGCGCATTCGGTTTAATTAATACGAAGTCAGCGTCCATTCCTACGGCGATTGCTCCTTTACCTTCAATATCGAAGCGACGCGTTGGAGCTGTTGCAATAATATCCGCAAATTGTTCTAAAGACATACCACGTTTTTGTACTGCTTCATCAAAGAATACATCAACGTCATTTTGTAGCCCAGCAATACCACCCCAAGCATCAAATGCATTTTCTTTATCTTTTAGATCTAGTGTACATGGTGAGTGGTCTGAAACTTGAGTTAAAATTTGACCATCGAATAATTGATCCCATAATCCAATTTGTTCACGTTCTCCACGAATTGGCGGTGAACATTTCGCTGTATTTCCAATAGCATCAATTTCATCAGTAGTGAAGTATAAGTAGTGTAAACATGTTTCACAAGTGACATCCACACCTTCTGCACGTGCTTTAATTACTTCTTCCACACCTTCAGGACATGCCACGTGACAGATATGAATGCGACATCCTGTTTCTTTTGCAAATAAAATAGCGCGGCGAATAGGCTCAACTTCAGTAAAGATTGGACGGGTCGCAACATATTCAGATAATTTAGACTTACCTTCAGCACGAGCAATTTCACCTAAACGGTCAGTAATTGCTGCATTCTCCGCATGAATTGCTAACACTTTTCCAGTTTCAGCAATTTGGCGCATACCTTCATACAGTGAATAATCATCTACATTCATAAAGTCGCCTTCAATAGTCCGATCCCCACATGTAGCCATAAAACATTTGAATGCTGACACACCCGCTTCATCTAATTCTTGAATACCACCGTTTTCAATATTGTAAGGAACTAACCCACCGAATGAATACACATCCGCTAATAATTTATCTTTACCAGCTTCAAATTTTGTCCGGATTGTCTCTCCGCTAGTTGTTGCAGGAACTTGATTCAACGGCATTTCTAAAAAGGATGTTACCCCACCTTTAGCTGCTGCAGATGTTCCAGTTACATAACCTTCCCATTCATCACGGTAACCTCCGCCTGGTTCAGTAATATGAACATGGGCATCAAACATACCTGGACTTACTATCAAGTCAGATGCATCAACAATTTGATCCGATTCAAAATCTTGCCCTATTGCTGCAATCTTACCATCTTTTACTGCTACATCCGTTACAATTGAACCTGTTTCTAAAATAACTTTACCGTTCTTGATAACTAAATCGTACTTCATATTTTATTTCCTCCTTTAAATTACATTACCAACTAATTTTCATTACCAAATCTCTTTAGTAAAACATAAGTAATAAATGCTGTCGCAAAGCCTGATAACCACGCAATATCTGATAAGACTTTAAGTGCCGGAATAAACTGACCAATGATTGATAATACTAACCCAACAATCGTTGCTATATACGCTTGAGTATTTACTCCACGATATTTAGAATCCTGTCCTTCGTCGAAGTATAAATCTTCAACATCAATCGTTTGTTTATTAACAATAAAGTAATCTGCAATCATAACCCCAGCAACTGGACCTAATAATGCTCCAATTAAGTTTAAGAAGGTTAAAATCGCCCCACCACCTGACATAAAACGCCAAGGCTGAATTAAGAAAGAGACAATTCCGGCAATCCAGACACCTTTTTTATAGTCAATTCTGTCTGGTAATAAAGCAGATAATTGATACCCCGCTGGTAAAATGTTTCCAGTCGCATTTGTTGAAATGGTTGTTAATAGGAATACTCCTGTCGCAACAATAACCGCAGGAATATTATCCCATTCAGCGATAAAGTCTAAGACACCGTTCCCAGATGACGGTACCCCGTAATGTATACTTCCACCAATTATGATAATTACTGACATAATTGCAAAGATTAAATGTCCAACAAATAATCCTGAGATTTGTCCTTGGCTTTGAGCTTCTTGTGACTCTGCATCTTTAGTAAAGTCTGCTACTGAAACCCCAGGTGCTGCCCAGACTCCTAAAAATGACGCTGCGATCATCATGAATGCATAGATTGGATTAATTCCTGTCGATACAGTTTCATAAGAAAATATTGCTCCTAACCCTCCACCAACACTAATCGCCCAAATTGTCATTCCACCAAATACAATGAAAATAATTGGTGATAGGATAGCTGTAAATTTATTTAGTACTCCTCCACCACCAAGACCAACAGCCATATTCATTGCCCAGAAAACTGCGAAACATATAAGTACTGGTATTGTAATTCCGACAATTTCCTGACCACCACCGATTTGACTAAAACCAGGCCAAATCCGTGAAATTAAAATCTCTAATGCTGCTGCTCCTGTGTAAGTTTGAACCCCAAACCAAGCAATTGCTGCAACTGCTCCCCGTAAGAATCCTGGCAATTTCGCACCTGTACTCCCGTATGCAGATCGTAAGTGCATTGCAAATGGAATTCCATACTTAGCACCTGCGCGACCATTAATTGCCATAAATAAAGCTACGGCTAATCCTCCAACAACAATTCCTAAGATTGTGTTCAATGGTGATAATCCGAGCGCTAAGAATCCAACAACCGCTGCATAGTTCGGGATATTATGAATCGAACCTTGCCATAATGTGAAGTAATTATTTCTTGAAGAAATTCTTTCATCTGCAGTTTTTGGTAAGATATCTTCATTATTATAACCTCGTTCTTTGAACCTGGCTTTCTGTTCAACAGTGACCATTCCCTCATTTAAACTCATGTCCTAACCTCCTTTTAATAAGCTAGTTTATATAGTGCCGCAGCTAGGGCTTTAATTCCTTCTGCAATATCTACCGCTTCAGTATGCTCTGCCGGATTATGACTAATTCCATCGATTGAAGGCACGAAAATCATCCCTGTCGGTACTCTTGGTGCAAAAATTTGTGCATCATGTCCCGCTCCTGAATGCATTACTTGATAATTTAAACCTGTGTCATCACACACTTCTTCAATTAATTTTGCAATGTTTTCATCCATTGGTACAGGAGATTCATCCATCCATAAATCAATTTCAACAGTCAAGCCCATTTTATTTGCTATATCGTTAATGTCTAATTCCAATTCTTTTGTAAACTCATCTAAAATTGTTTGGTCGGTATGTCGGCAGTCAATCGAAAATGAAACTTCACCTGGAACAACATTAACAACATTCGGTTTCACATCTACATGGCCAAAAGTTAAAACCAATGGATTCCCCACATCTTTTGCTTTATCAATACCGCTAACAATAATACGAGACATACATTCTACCGCATCTTTACGGTATTCCATTAATGTAGTTCCGGCATGATTTGCTTGACCTTTAAGTGTAATATTATAGCGTTTTTGTCCTACAATGGCATTTACTACTCCAACCTGTTTACCCGCTTCTTCAAGAAAATTCCCTTGTTCGATATGTAATTCTATAAATGAGTTCATTTTATCAAAACCATCATTCGGTTCCGTATTGAAATTAAATCCTGCATCGCGCATTGCATCTTCGAATTTGATACCGTCATTATCAGTACGCCCTTCGACATCTTCTCGTTTGGCTATATTAAAGATATTTTTTGAACCCCAAAATGCATACGGGAAACGAGATCCTTCTTCTTCAGCCATCGATATAATACGAAGCGATTGTTTAGGTTGTCCATACTCTTCAATTAATGCCTTAATTGCTATATATCCAGCCATGATTCCTAATTGTCCATCTAAACGCCCTCCTTTAACGACTGTATCTATATGAGATCCTGTTGCATGAATCACTTCAGGCTCTTTGGAACCCTTTAACGTTGCAAATTGGTTACCAACAGCATCAAATTCAACTTCCATTCCAATAGCTTCAAACTTTTCTTTTAAAGCATTTTGAGCTTCCACCCATGATTTGCTATATAGTAATCGGGTAGTTCCTGGCCCCTCCGTATCTGAGATGCTTGATAACCAATCTAGTGTTTCATCAACATATTCTGGATCAATATTAATCATTAATTTACCTCCGTTCGTAATTTTATGTGCATTTTTAAACTAACTACATTGTATATAAAAGCGCTTTCTTATTAGTTGTTAAATATTACAAAATATTGTTTCTTCATGGTCAAAATCAACAAACAATTGTCATATTTACTTAATTGTGCGCAAAACAATTATATCATTCCGTATTTAAATTATCTGAAAACCAACAGAAATGAATTAAATATAAAAGTCACATAAAATCAATACTCTAATAATATTGACTTTATGCGACTTTTGAGGTCTTTATCAAAAAATAATATTTTAATTCAATTACTAATTCACTTTGTTTAAGTAAACACCTAAAGCGGCTTGAACTGCCTCACCTTTATTTATAGGGGCATTGAAATGAATAAGGGTTGCTTCTAAGGCAGCTAAAACATGTAATACATTTTCACGTCGACTAGAATATCCCATATTTCCAATACGCCATATCTTTCCAATTAATGGTCCAAAACTACCTGCAATTTCTACGCCAAATTGATTTAATAGAAATTCTGGTACAATGTTTGGATTGACACCTTCAGGAATTATAATTGGAATAACAGTATTCATTTTTGTATCTATGTTACCAAATATATTTAAGCCCATTGCTTGAATGCCAGCTACGATCGCATCATTATTTAATTGATGTCTTGCATAGACTTCTTCTTTACCTTCTTCTAGAATCATTCGCAGTCCAGTATGTAAGCCGTAATTTAATGCATTTACTTCAGTATGATGATTAATCTTATCATTACTCCAATAACGGATAATTTGACTTATATCAAGATAGTTACTCTGTATATGACGGTCATTAATTTCATCATTTTCCGTTCGGATACCTTCCTCTTTCTGGAATCGAGACATAAAAAAATCTTTCGCTTTGTCATCATATGCGATGAGTGATAATCCAGTTGGTACACTCACACATTTTTGTGTACCAGCAACTGCTACATTCACTCCCCACTCATCCATCTTAAACTCAACACCACCATATGTAGCAACACAGTCTACCATAAAGAAAATATTATTTTCTTGGCAGAAATGTCCTACTTTATCTATTGGTGCCATTTGTCCATTTGCAGTTTCTCCATGTATCATCGCAACAATTTTAGGTTCCACTTCTTTAATTTTTTGGATGATATCTTCTTGATCAAATGGACTATCCCATTCTTTTTCCATTAGAATTACATCACCTTTTGCTCTTTCAGCAATTTCAGATAATAAATAAGCAAAACGTCCATAAGCTGGAATTAATATTTTATCTCCGGGTTCAATTAAACCGATTAAGGCCGCTTCAATTCCTGAGCGAGAAGTACCATTAACTGCTAATGTATTACCTTTTTCAGTTCCAAATAATGGTCTCATTAGTTCTTGATTATCTTCCATAATCGATAGAAATGCTGGATCAAATTGACCTAGCATACGATTTGACATTGCTTGTAAAACCTTTGGATGCACTTCTACTGGGCCAGGTGTCATAATCGTTCTTTGAGGTATTGTGAAATCTTTAATCATAGTATTGATACTCCTTTGGTATTTTCCTAACTTTATCATTTTTTAGTTCAAATATAAACTTATGGCAGAAAAACTGTAATTCTGAACAACCCCTCAAAAACCTTTGTGCATTATTGCCAAAAGGTTAACATTTGTATATAATTTTAATTATCTAGATACTACAAAATATATTTTAAAAGTATATTACAAAGGAGTTTCAACATGACTACACTAAATGAAATACTAGAAACACCTCGTTATAACGATTTGTATTTATTTACAAATAAAGAAACAGGAAATACTTCACATATTAAAAGTATTGAAATCTCTGAAACCCCAGATATAGAACACTATATTCCAAAAGGGACTGTTTTATTATCGACTGCTATGATTTTCAAAGAAAATCAACAAAACATGAAAGCTTTTATCGATTCTTTAGTACGAGCGGAAGCGATTGGTTTGGGGATTAAAGTCAACCGCTTTCTTGGATATTTAGATCAATCAATCATTGACTATGCTAATAAAATAAATTTTCCAATCTTTCAAATCCCTGATAATTATAATTTAGGTGCTATTTTGCACCAATGGTCGGGCATCGTTTGGAATAGGCAACATGAGGAAATTTCATTTGCTTTAGATATCCAAAGATCCTTTCAAGATTTAGTTGTTCGAGACGTTCCTAATCAAATATTTGTCAATGAATTTAGCCAAATGATTAAATCCCCTGTAATATTGCTCGATTCATTTTACGAAGTGATTACTTATTCCAATTACTTCAAAGGCTATCCAGGTAAATTAAATGACTTCGTCAAACAAATTCGTATACAATCAAACTATTCTACAGACGAAACTATTTCATATATTGTTAATGATTTACAAGGAAATCCTGCTCAGGTTGCTGTTCGTAGCTTAAATATACATAATTATTTTAATGAGTATCTCGTTATACTCAATCCTGAACAAATTCCACAACCAATAAATCATTTTGCTATTGACCAAGCAGCTTTAGTCTTGAGTTTTGTACTCCTAAAAAATGATAAACTTCATCAACTAGAATTGACAACCGAAGCCGATTACTTTAAAGATTGGATATCAATGCGAGGAACTGAAACTCAAAACAATTCAAACAAGCATGGTTTTATCGCGTCAGATTATTATCAGGTAATCAAAATCACTGATTTGAGTTTATTAAACAAACAGAAAGAACAGAGCATATCTCATAAAGAAAACCTTTGGCTTATAGCTTTGTGGTTGGAGCGAGCTTTGTCAGAACTTTCTCCAAAAGCCAAAGTAATCTATTCAACTTCAAATCTTGAAACACTGATTTTACTTCAAGAGCGTCCAACAAATTTAATTGAAAAGTTAGAAAAATTAGCAATCACATTGGTAAAGAGAATCAATATCCGTATTGCTTACAATATTGGTGAAGCCGTGGGTACAACTCAGCAAATCGAACGTAGTTTAACTCAAGCTAGAATCACCCATGATGAAAGATTGCAGAATGGATTAGATGATACATTCATCTCATATGAAAACAAAGGCATTCATCAATTATTTTCAAATTTAAATACGGAGCAAACAAATTTCTTTATCAAAAATGTTTTAGGGTCATTTGCGGATCCTCAGGATGAATCATTAAGTGATCTAAGAGAGACTCTTTATGTTTACTTAAACTCACAATGTGAAATTGCTAAGACCGCTAGCCAACTTTATGTCCATCGAAATACCGTAAAATATCGTATTCAAAAATGTGAAGAAATATTAGACCTTGATATCAGTGATGCAGAAACCTCCTTAAATTTACGTATTGCCTTAGAATTACTAAAAGAACAAGGGACAGAATAAAAAAACACCGTCCAAAACGGGCGGTGTTTTCTGATTTAATACAAAATTTTTTCTCTCTTTTTATAAGAATAACGTGATAATAGGAATAGTAATGATTGAAAGCAAAGATGACATGAAGACTATTTGACTCGCAAAATCAGTATCATTACCAGCATTACCTGCAAACATGGCTACATAGGAAGCTGTTGGCATTGAGATCATAATAACGGGTATAACCAATGTCACTCCACTAAATCCAAGTGTTTTCAATATCAGAACTACCAATAAAGGTACAGCTAATAATTTCAAGCCCGCTGCTAAGTACAAAACCTTATTTTTAAATGCTTTAACAATGTCAGACCTTGATAACATCAATCCTACAACGATCATCGCCAACGGAGATGTTGCTGGTGCCAGTGAATCTACTACCTCTTGAGCTAAAACCGGCAATTCCCATTGCGTTAAGAAAAATATTAGCCCAAAGATAATAGATAAAATTCCAGGACTAAAGGCTATTTTTTTCCAATTAAATGAAGTTGACCCAGGAGCATTACGCCCCATTAAATAAATACCTAACGTCCAAGAAACAACTTCAAAGATAAAACCAGCACCTAGTACTGCATAAAAGAGTGCCTCTACTCCCAAAAGACTACTGATGATTGGGAATCCCATGAAAGTTGTATTTGATAATAGTAACGCAACATGGAAAATATCTTTTTGACCAGCTGTTAATGGTAATTGTTTCGATACAAAGAAACCAACGGTAAACATAATTATATAACAAAAAATCATAATCCCAATAATCACCAAAGAAGTTTGTACACGTTCTTGTTCTAATGGTAATTGCATCGCATTAAAAATGGTGGCTGGCATTGTAATATAAAGCACTAAATTGGTAATATCTTTCTGCCCTTTTTGTGAGATTAAATTAGTACGACCCGCAATGAATCCGATGACAATAAGTAAAAATAATATTAACACTTTTTGCAGTGTTAAGAAAAAATCTAATTGCATAATTAACTCCTTTAAAAATTTTATTTTATTAATGTATTCAGCCAATCAACTAATTTTGTATAAATGGGGATTCCCACTCCACTAATTTGGGTTCGATCAAAATCATGTTCATTAACTTCTAAAATGTGCAATTGGGAATGCGGTACATATTTAGCCATTAAACGTGATTGACGAACAGGAACATCTGGATCCACTTCGCCAGCAGTAATAAATGTAGCTGGAAATTCTTTGAGATCTGCTGGTTTTAAACTATAATCACTTGCTTTTTCACCTTGTGGTACTAGCAAATCTTGAAATCGTCCCGTCTGACGAGCGTATAAATATATGAGATACCGCGCATCATTTGAGTCTGCAATGGTTGGTATGTTGTTTACCAGCCGTTTAAATTGGTTCTCATCAACTTTCCCAAACTTAAGATAGTGATGATTTGGGATAGTAAAATGAGCATCATTTAGATTATAGTAACCATAGAATGAAATATATCCCTTTATTTTGCTTTTAAATTCATGCGTTAAATGAGCTGCTAAAAAACTCCCAGCTGATCTTCCCATCAAGAATGTAGAAATACCATCTTGAAGTGATAATTTTTCTACTCCTTCCTGAAAATACCATTGAATTTGTTCTTTCGCACATTTTAAAATTATTTCAATATCTGACTCTGGAGCAAAAGGATAATCAAATGATACTATTCCATAACCTGCTTGAGAAAACAGTTCTAGATATTCGATTGGCAAATCATCTTTATCCCCAAAAATTAGGCCCCCTCCATGAAAATATAATATTATACCTTTCATTTCGACCTCAGGCAACACAAGTGACGCTGATAATTCTATTCTATTCACAGTTACTGTTTGAAAAATCGTTTTTTCCACTGAACCACCTCGTTATAATATTGATAGTGTATCACATTGTTTTGCGTTTTGTTTATAGTGTTAATATTTTTGTTTGTTATGCACAACAAAAATTTTATGTTTATAATTATTAACATTTGTTCAGGTTTATGAAAACGCTTATAATTTAAGAAAAGGGGGAATTTTATGTTATACAGTGTGATTAAGAAAAACAATTATCAAGACTCAATTAATTTGATGTTATTGACAAATGAGTTAAATACTCTCGACATGGTCAATCAAGCACAAGTAATGATGGCTACTGACTCGAACAAAGACCTATTCAAAACTGCCAATTTATATACTGAAGAACTAGATGGGGCTGGACCAAATGATATGGCGGTCGTAGTTGACTCAGATTCCGAAGATGCAATGGCTATTGTTTTAGAAAAAATTGATGAATTTATTACTGATTTAGCTAGTGGTGAAGATGGCGGAGAAGGTAAAGTTAAAGTTAATAACTGGAAGGACGCTCATGAGGCAATGCCTGACGCTAATCTTGCACTATTCTCTATTCCAGGACAATACGCTGCAGATGAAATTGAAAAGGCATTAGATTCTGGGCTCCATGTATTTTCATTCTCAGATAATGTCTCGTTAGAAGACGAGGTACGACTTAAACAAAAAGCACATGATAAAGGCTTATTATTAATGGGCCCAGACTGTGGTACCGGAACATTATCTGGTATCCCCTTAGCATTTACAAATGTTATTAATCCTGGAAACATAGGTATTGTTGCAGCTTCAGGTACAGGTATCCAAGAAGCTACGACAATTATCGATCAATTAGGCGGTGGTGTTGTTCACGCAATTGGTACTGGTGGCCGTGACTTGGCTGAAGAAGTTGGTGCTATCACAATGCTTGATGCACTAGCTGGATTAGAAGCACATGATCCTACTGAGGTTATTTTAGTAATTTCTAAGCCACCTGCACCTGCAGTTCGTGATAAAGTAGTATCTGCTTTACAAGCTTTATCTAAACCGGTTGTTGCAATTTTCTTAGGCGAAAAACCAACTGAACACCAAGGTAATGTTGCATTAGCTTACACATTAGAAGAAGCTGCCCGAATTGCAGTTGACCTTGCTAATGGTGAAGAATTAAAAGCTAATTATATTGAACCAATCTCAGTTAAAGCTGAAAAATTACCTGAAGGTAAAACAGTTAAAGGTCTTTATTCAGGTGGTACATTAGCTAGTGAAGCAGCGACTTTAATTGCAGACGCTTTAGAGTTAGACAGTGTCAAAGGTGAAAACGGCTATATCTTGAATACGAATGGTTTCGAAGTCATGGATTTAGGTGACGATTTCTATACTCAAGGTAAGCCACACCCTATGATTGACCCAGATGTACGTGTTAATAAATTGAAAGAAGTATTAGCCGATGAAACAACTGGCGTTATTTTATTAGATATCGTATTAGGATATGGATCTCATCCAGATATGGCGGGAGCTTTAGCACCTGCAATCCAAGAAGCCTTAGATGAGGCAAAAGGCAATGAACGATCACTTTATGTTATCGGTTCAGTTGTTGGAACACCACAAGATCCACAGGATTACGACCAAACAATTAAAAGACTCGAAGATGCTGGTGTAATTGTTCAAGATAGTAACGCACAAGCGGTTCGATACGCGGTTGAATTAATGGGTCACACTATTAATTTCCCTGATAAATCATTTACAGATTATATGGGAGAAAAATTAACATTAGAATCTCCATCAAAAGAAGTTCTCGATTTATTAAATAATACACCTAAAGTAATAAATGTAGGTTTAGAGAGTTTCACAGAGCCAATTAATACTTATGGCGGAGAAGCTGTACAATATACTTGGCGTCCACGTGCTGGTGGTAATCAAAAACTAATTAAAATTCTCAATGAATTGGATAAACGTGAAGAGGAGATTAATGCAGATAACGATAAGATAATCGCTCGTTACATCGAATCACAACCATTCTTAGTGGATAATCGCCCTGCTAAGGAAGTCATTCCCGCACTCGATACTGATGAAAAAATTGTTCTCCATGCTGGTCCTCCAATTAAATGGGAAAATATGACTGGTCCAATGCAAGGTTCGGTTATCGGTGCAATGAAATTTGAAGGTTGGGCAACAGATGACGAAGATGCACTTCGTCAATTAAATAATAACGAAGTGACATTTATGCCATGTCATTCAGTTGGAGCTGTAGGTCCGATGGGGGGTATTACAACGAAAAACTTCCCTGTTTTTATTGTTGAAAATCAAGTAGATGGAACAACAGGATACTGTATCATGAACGAAGGTATTGGAGAGGTATTACGCTTCGGTGCTAATAGTCCTACTGTTATTAATCGTTTAGAATGGCAACGTGATATTCTTGGCCCCGTTCTAGGAAAAGCATTACGTGAAATTAAAGGCGGATTAAACTTAAATGTTATTATGGCCCGTGCAATTGGCATGGGGGATGAATTCCATCAACGTAATATCGCTGCATCTTTAGTCTTCCTTAAAGAAATTGTTCCAACAATCTCTACATTAGACATTGATGAACAGGACAAACGTGACGTGATCCAGTTCTTAGCTGATACAGATCAATTCTTCTTAAATATTGCAATGGCAGCTGGAAAAGCAATTGTGGATTATGTCCGTAAAGAAGAAACAGGAACTATCGTAACAACAATGGCTCGTAATGGAGAAAACTTTGGTATTCGTATCGGTGCAACGGGTGACGAATGGTTTAATGCTCCCGTTAATACACCTAATGGATTATACTTTACAGGTTATTCCGAAGAAGATGCAAATGCCGATATCGGTGACTCTGCAATTACGGAAACAATTGGTGTTGGGGGAATGGCTATGATTGCTGCCCCAGGGGTTACTCGTTTCATTGGTTTAAACGGATTGAAAGATGCTCAGAGTATTTCTGAGGAAATGGAACAAATCGTAACTACTAATAATCCAACTTGGCCAATTCCAAACTGGGACTTCAAAGGTGCTCCACTAGGAATTGATATTCGTAAAGTAGTTGAGACTGGGATTACTCCAATCATCAATACAGGGATTGCTCACAAAGAAGCCGGAGTTGGTCAAGTAGGTGCTGGTACTGTTCGAGCACCACTTGGTTGTTTCGAAAAAGCATTAGTTGCATATGCTAAATCAATTGGTATTGAGGTTGATGAATAATAATCACCGCCAATTCACCACTAACATGACAATGAGCTCTTTCATTAAGAAAGAGCTCTTGTCTAATAATAAACGCATTGGGAAAGTTCATTCTGTTTTTAAAAATGGTTTTAATATTCTGTTGGACAAACAATTGATATTCATTTCACCTGAGAATCAACCATTATCTGCTCATGGTATCCAATGGTCGCAAAGGACTTTCCAATATGTAAAAGATAAATTAAAACCGGGATTACGTGTCCAATTGTTAAATGATTATTGGCGGTTCTACACACACCCATTAATTATTGATGTTTTTCCAGACAAAGAAACATTCTTAGATTTATCATTAAACTTTACTCCATTTGAATTTGAGGTTTATGACCGTTTTCGGACTGCTCTTACTCAAGCTCATTTAGAAAAACATTGTGACCCATTCTTATTCCAAATCGATTCTAGTATTTTAGCAATCGACGAAAAAAACACTTTATTAAATAATAGAAAATGGTTGCAACAGTGGATTGGCGCAGGTCACGGACTAACACCCAGTGGAGATGACTTGGTACAAGGTATGATGATTATTGCTCTCTTAATGGACCATACTACATTCATTAATTCAGTTAAAGATGTCACGAATATTAAGAGAACAACGGATATCGCCCATGCATATTATCAAAATTTATTTCATCGACATGTCAATCAGAATTGGTTATTATTATTAGAAGCTATTTTAGCTGAAGATAATCTTAAAATTCAAACTAACATCCAGAACATTCAATCATATGGAGCGAGCTCTGGTAATGACATGTTATACGGCTCTTACTATTATCTTTCTCAAATATTGAACTAGGAGGTCATTTAATGACAAAACGAATCGTTGTTGCATTAGGTGGTAATGCGATTTTGACTGATGATCCATCAGCACAAGGTCAAATTAGCGCTTTAGAAGAAACCGCAAAACATCTGATTGATTTAATTAAAGCTGGAAATGAGATTATTATTTCTCATGGTAACGGTCCACAAGTAGGAAATTTACTATTACAGCAAGAAGCTGCAGACTCGGAAAAAAACCCAGCAATGCCTTTAGATACTTGTGTGGCGATGACACAAGGGTCAATTGGATATTGGTTACAAAATGCACTCTATGATGCTTTGAAATCAGAAGGCATCGATCGTCCCATTGCAACTTTATTAACTCAAGTAGTGGTTGATCCTGAAGATCCAGCCTTTGTAAATTTAACAAAACCTGTCGGCCCATTCATTTCGAAAGAAGATGCAGATAAGCGCGCTAAAGAAACAGGTGAAACATTTGTTGAAGACGCTGGACGAGGTTATCGTAAAGTGGTTGCTTCACCAAAACCAATCAGTATTGTCGAAGCTGAAACAATCAAACAATTAGTTTCTTCTGGAATTATCACTATTTCTGCTGGTGGTGGAGGGATCCCTGTATTTGAAACTGATAAAGGCCTTAAAGGGGCTGAAGCGGTGATTGATAAAGACTTTGCTTCTGCAAAATTAGCAGAATTAGTTGATGCAGACTTCTTACTTATTTTAACAGGCGTTGATAACGCCTATATTAATTTCAACCAACCTAACCAAGAAAAACTTGAAGAAGTAACGACCGACCAATTACGTGATTGGATTGCTGAAGAGCAATTTGCACCAGGTTCAATGTTACCTAAAGTAGAAGCCGCAATTTCATTCGTTGATAATAAACCAGGCGGTCAAGCTGTGATTACTTCACTTGAAAATGTCGCGAATTACTTCAATGGTGGTTCTGCTACGGTAGTTAAATAATTTCAATTTTTTATACAATACACCTTGCACGTGAATACGCGAGGTGTATTTTTATGCACTTAAATTGCATTTGGCATTCTTGAACCGTAATATAAAAGAAGAAAAAGTTTTAAGGAGGATTTTTATGACATATTTTAATCAACCATTTGGTACGGAGGAACAACCCATTCAATCGGGACGATACCGCTTAATTCGAGCAGAACCTTGCCCATACGCTCATCGCCCTGCTATTGCGCGGGAATTGTTAGGTTTAGACCAGCATATATCACTTGGAACAGTGAATCCTGTCAACACAACAAATGGATGGCAGTTTACTGAAATGGACCCAGAAACTGGAGTTACCTCGGTCCCTGAATTGTACATGAATAGTGAACCAGATTATGATGGTACGTTTTCTGTACCCGTTTTAGTTGATATTGCTTCAGGAAAAATCGTCCGTAAAGAATCATTAGAAATACTACGTGATTTCACAGATACATTCAAAGAATTACATCAATCGGATACACCTGATTTGTATCCGCAAGAGCTGAGAGAAGAGATAGATAAGTGGAATAATATAATCAGTGATCGTTTATTATCTGACGTTTACAAATTAGGCCATACCAATGATCAGGAAGAATACGACACCGCTGTTGATCGTTATTTCGATTTTCTTGAGCAAATGGAAGAACGTTTCAGTCATAATCGTTATTTCATTGGAGACCAATTAACCGAGACGGATATTGTATTATTTACACCACTAGTCCGATTAGATGTTGCTTATAATCCTGTATTTTCAGCCAATAAAAAACAATTAACTGATTACCCTCATTTATCAGGATATATGCGTGAACTGTACCAAATTCCTGCCTTTAAGAATACAACAAACTTCGAAGCAATTAAAGCTGGTTATTATACAGGAACTAGCGGAGCGCATGTTTATAGTCGTTTTATTGTACCAAAAGGCCCGGACGTATCATATTGGGAAGTTGCATATAACCGCGAGAATATGTAAATATTAAATCGATTAATTACACATTAAATTCAAATAGCATCCAATCAATGTCTGCTGGCGATTGATTGGATGCTATTTTTAGGCAAAAAAATAGACCTCCCTCAAAGGAAAGGTCTATTTAATAATTAAGCTTCTACTACTTGTTTTCCGTCGTAGTTTCCACATGATGAACATACGCGGTGGCTTAATTTCATCTCACCACATTGTGGGCAAGTTGTGATACCTGGTACGCTTAATTTTTTGTGCGTACGACGCATTCTTTTCTTAGATTTTGAAGTTTTTCTTTTTGGTACTGCCATTTGAATACACCTCCGAGTGATTAGTCTTCTTCATTATTTAACAAGTCTTGCAAAGCTGCAAAACGTGGGTCAACAGATGCTTCTTTCTCTTCTTGCTTTTGTGCAAGATAAGCATCTTCGGTCATTACTACCCAGTCGTTACCAGATGGTAAATCCTCATCGGATTCATTTTCTCCAACAACCTGAATCGGAATATTAAGTGCTATATTATCCGCCACAGCCTCTTGTAAATTAAGTACTTCGTCTTTAACAACGATCGTAACTTCCTCTACTTCATCAAGATTAACTGACTGATTATCTGTTACATAACGTTCTTGTACAGGTATTGATAAATGAATCGTTACAGGTTCTAGTGTTCTAGTTGACGGTAGGACAATATCTGTCTCGATTGTTGCATGAAGTAAAACCTCAGCATCAACCACTGCATAATAGCCATCTACATGAGTAGCTTTGACATCAATTACTGATTTGTGTCGTGACTTTAAATCCTCTGTGATCTCTAAGTCATGATCCAATTTCAGCAATTGACTTGGTTGTTCTTTAATTTGTTGGATAGTCCATTTCATCGTTATCACCTCTGAAACAACAAATAACATTATATGCAATTTATAAACTTAAGTCAATATTATTTCGTTGTTTTATTTTCTTTTTACTATAGGATACTTGGTAAAGTTCTGTTCTGTCAATGTTCCAGCTTGAATAATCTCTAATATCCCGTCTGCACGTAAGTTTCCTCGGAACTGATCAGCTGTAGATTGATTAATATTACTAATAATATTTACGGATGTTTGATTTTTTATTTGGTTTAGATAAGATCTTCCAGCATCTGTAAAACCTAATAATTGAACAGTTGGTTCTTTTCTAAAGTCAGCCATCATTTGTTGCCAAACATTTACTGTGATGTCCAAGAGTACAGCCATCAAAATACGCTGTATACTCGCCTTTGACCATCTTTTACTTACTAAGTTAGATATCAACTCATCATAACTCTTAGACGCCTTATATACCCTTAAAATTAGATTCTCAATGCCTTCTCTCACTCCCCATATCTCCTGGAGCGTATCAGGCGTATGCTGAGCTAAGCGGAATTTCAAAAATGGGAAGGCATGATTCCAATTCATGAGAGATGACTGCTCTAATTGATCTGCCATCACTTGAGGTACAACTGAATGATCAAATTCTTGTTCTAAGGCTTGGCGAATTTGACTACCTGATAATACGTCAACACCTTTCCAATTTTCAACTCTAGGAAGTGTCACAAAATCAAGTTTCTGCTCTAAAGTTTCATTATAAGCAACGTACTGGATGCCAAGTAAGTGATTTGGACTCGTTGTATCAAAGTTAACAGGTGGATTTAAATCATCTAATGCTTTCTGATAACTGGCAGGATATGAAAAACCCTCTGCTAAATATTGTTTCACCGACATATCGATTGCTTCAATCTGATTAGCATGCCAATGAGCATAAGTCAATAAATCAGACTCATTCGCCGTCTCTGTACCAAATCCAAGTACATCGACACCTAATTCATGTAATGTTCTAACATTATGTGCGGCAAAATAATCCGCACTTTGAAGGGAAGCAACAAGTGGCGCTTCAAGCACTAGATCAGCACCTGAAGATAAAGCAGCTTCTGCCCTAGCCCACTTACTGGCAATTGCGTATTCTCCACGTTGGACAACATTACCGCTCATTAAAACAATAATAACATCCGCTTGAACTTTTTCTCTTAGTGCATGAAGTTGATACTCATGCCCAAAATGGAAGGGATTGTATTCGGTAATAATCCCCAGTACCTTTTTATTTGTATACTCTGAAGAACCAGCGTTCAGCATCTTGGTCACTTTCCTCTTCATATGGTCGACTAGCGAAGTCAACAAACACTTCGATATCTTTGTTAAAGCCAGCTTCATTTAGCCATTGTTGATAGCTTTGAAGCGGATAACTACTTTCTGTTAAATCTGCTTCCTGACGAATATATTGCCCTGTTTTTTCATCTTGGTCGAATACAGTTAAATAATGCGTCACTGAAACTGACTCTTTATTCGATTCACTGTCCCACATTAATGCACCTGTCTCATCATAATCATGATAATTAAATTCATCAAAACCAACCGTGATCATGTAAGGCGTCAGCACATCAAATAATAAAACGCCACCTGGCTTTAAAACACGATACATTTCAGATAAGGCAGTGCTGACATCTTCGCCTTTTTCTAAGAAGCATAAGGAATCTAAATAACAAGTGATCATATCAAATGAATTCTCTTCGAATGATAAATTCAACATATCTCCTTGAGAGAGTGTGATGTTGTCAATTCCTCCGAGTTCTTCTTGAGCGATATCTAACATTCCCTGGTCAATATCTACACCAGTAATATGTCCCACAAAAGGACTTAATAATTGGGTAAACCAACCCGTACCACATGCTAAATCAAGCACATGGTCTGGTTGGTTTTGAGTTGAATTCATTGTAAAGTCAAGCCAATATTCATATACAGATAGATCATTGAAGCGATCATATACACTTGCAATATCACTAAAGCTCATCGCTTACTCGCCAATCCATTCGTTAATATTAAATATTGGAGCTTCTTTCCATATATTCTCTAAATTATAATGGCTACGTTCACTATGATGGAATACATGGACAATAATGTCATGTAAATCAATTAATGTCCAGCGACCGCCGGCTTTACCTTCGACATTTTTAATATCAATATTTTCTTTTTTACAAATATCGACAATTTCACTTACAACCGCATCTAATTGTCGTTCATTATTCGCACTCATGATTAAAAAGTACTCCGCTAATGGTGTCATTTCTGCTACATCCAAAGCGACAATATCCTTTGCTAAACGATCGTCAGCTGCTTTAGTAATTAATTCTAGTTTTTCTAATGTTGTCATAATACCTCCATTTATTTGCTAATCCAGTGATTATAAATTTTAACACTTTCGATATAAATATAATTTTCATCTTTGGCTAGATGCCTGATTGAATTTTTCATTTTAAAGACTGTTGCACGGTCTAAATCTTTATTTGCTAATTTACGCGCCTTCTTAACCTTATTAAAGTTCCTTTCAGGTTCTATATAATCAGCAATGAAAATGATTTTTCCTATGAGGGACATTTTATAGCATCCAGTTGTATGAAATGCAACTGCGTATAAAATATCTTTATCTTTAATTCCATAAATACGATAACCTAAATCTGCTGCTGCTAAACCATGCAAAATTGCTGTTCCTGCATTTGAGAGATCTATTTCAATCCCTTCTCTTTTTAAGAAGTTTTTGGCGAATTTTGTCATTTTTTTAGATTCAAAATCTTTGCAGGCATCATGTAAAACAGCTGCTAATCTCACGGATTCTACATCTGCACCGTATTGATTCGCTAACCGTATCGCAGTTTCCTCTACGCGTAATGTATGTTGATAGCGACCGGGATTAACATGTTCTTTTACATATTTTAATATGTTTTTTCGCAGTGTTTCAAAATTTAGTGACATATTTAAGGAACCTTTCGTTAAATCAGATTATAAAGTTGGTGTTTTTGAATATATTCTTCTACCTCGATGGGGACTTGATAGCGGATTGACTGTTCTAAAAAGACACGAAGACGAATTTCAGTTGAACTGAGATCCATTAATGGTGAATCAACCCATAATATAGGATATTTTCCTGTGTAGGTTTCTTGTCCAGGTCGACGTACTCCTACGAATTGAACTAGCCGCGTTAATTCATCCACTTCACGCCATAAATTCAAATCATTCGCCGAATCTCCACCAATAATAAAGTAAAAATCAGATTCTGGATAGTTTTCTGTAAAATATCGCATCGTATCGATCGTATAATTCGTTCCACCCTTATTGATTTCATAAGGCTGAATTTTAAATAAGTCATTTCCTTTGATCGCCAATTTTAGCATTTCCAAGCGGTGTTGAGATTGAATGGTTGTCTTACCTGGTTTATGAGGCGGTTTAGCCGTTGGCATAAACCAAACTTCGTCCAATTCCAATTGATTCCCCACTTGCTCTGCCATCAATAAATGCCCTAAGTGAGGCGGACTAAAAGTCCCACCTAAAATTCCAATACGACGTCTAGATGTAGTATTAATATCACTTGCTAATTGCTCTAATGTTAAATCAGCAATCAAATTCTCTAAAGTTACTTCTGTTTCGACTGTAGAAATGGTCATTCGCTTCTCTTCTCCTGACTGTAATCCTAAAGCTGTTCAGTAATTTTTTGATACTTTTCCTTAGATGATTTACGGTATAAAATTGCTGTGCTACCAATAGTTTGTACTACAATAGCGTCTAATTCTTCCGCAATTTCTTCCGCAACAAGCGTTACGTCTTCTGCTGAATTTTGTAAAATATTAAATTTAATTAATTCACGTTTTTCTAAAGCCCCATCAATTTGTTCAATGAAAGCCTCTGTTAAACCTTGTTTTCCAATTTGTAAGATTGAACGCTCAGTATGCGATAATTTACGTAATTTTTTCATTTGTGCTTTATTTAATTCTGTCATAATTCCTCCTATATCATACTTTTTCTAATAGAATAGTGAATACCTTTAGGATAGTAAAGTCTTAATTTAACTGGCTTATTCACAGTAACCCAACCTAAAGAAGAAATCACTAAGTCTTCATTTGCATTTAATTGGACATCTACACTCACTAATTCTGGATAATCAGCCGCTTCTTCTGCTGTTGGCGGTGATAATAAATCACCTTTATGTTCTGCGTAAACTTCGGCAGCTTTTTCCGACTTAGTTCGGTGTAAATATAAATCATTATTTACATAAAATGTGAACGCAGATTTATCTCCATCAATGAAATCAAAATAAGCCATTCCACCAAAAAACATTGCTTGCCCAGAATTCAACTGAAAAGTCCGTGGCTTGATTGGTTTTGTTGGTAATATTTGTTGCATTGATTTACGATTCAATAAATGTGCTGCTTGTGATTTACGGATAATTCCCGGTGTATCGATAATTGAATGGTCGTCCGTTAATGGGATTTCAATCATATCTAGTGTAGTCCCTGGGAAGTTTGAAGTAGTGATAATATTCGATTCACCACCGTAATATTCAATTAATTGATTAATTAATGTTGATTTACCAACGTTTGTCACTCCGACAATATAAACATTACTGTTTTGAATTTCACGTTCAATAATTTGAGTCAACTCTTCCAATGTTTTACGTTTTGTTGCTGAAAGTAATAGGACATCTTCCGGGTAAAGTCCCATCGAATTCAATTGAACGGTTAGCCAATGACGGATACGTTTAGTTTTAACAGACTTAGGAAGTAAATCAATTTTATTAGCAACAACAATATAAGGCTGATTACTAATAAATCGCTCTAAACCTGCAATAATAGAACCTTCAATATCAAAAATGTCGATAACATGAATGACAAAGGCATTGTCTTGAGAAATTTCATTTAAACGATCTAAAAATACATCATCTGAAATATCTAAATCTTGTAATTCATTATAATGTCGTAATCTAAAGCATCTTTGACAGTAAAACTCGCCTTTTTCTAATCCTTTTTCAAAGGCTGTTTTTGGTAGATAACCTATTTCTTTTGGTTCTTCAGTCTGAATGACCGCTCCACAACCGATACATTGAAATTTTTCTTCAGTCAAGTTCATTCCCCCAATTTTCATTTCGATCAATACCGACTATTCTCAATAAGCCACGCTCTATCGTGCGGTTAGCCCAAGTGAAAATATTGTCATTAGGCACCATCGGTTTCACTAAAATACTCTGTAAACCACGACGATTAGCGCCCAAAACATCTGTAATTAGTTGATCTCCGATAACGACAACATTTTCTTCTGATACTTTTAAGTCAGAAATTGCATAACGGAAATATTTACCTCGAGGCTTTAATGCAGAGGCCGAGAATTTAAGTTCTAATGGCTCTGCTACCTTAGCAACACGATTATAATTATTATTAGACAATAAATAGATCCCTAGCCCGTGAGCACGCATACTAGTGATCCATTGTTCCATATCCTCCGAATGATCTACCTCATTCCAAGGTAATAAAGTATTATCTAAATCGACAATAACCGCTTTAATATTTTTTTGTATAAGTTGTTCAGGCGTTACCGAAAAAATCGATTCAACCTTCCACGTAGGTGTAAAATACTTTTTCATCTTCGCTCCTATTTGATTTGAAATAAATTGATAGTTTTATTATAGCATATTCGTTAAGCCATCACATTGATAACATTTTATCCAATTAAGCTCTTAGTATTGTGCCTATATAATAACGAAATGTAAATAGAAATTATTAATTTTTAAGGCTTTTTAATGATTGATATGAAATAATCATATATAATTATAATAAAAGTGCCCAAAACAAAGTTGTTTAAATAGGAGTTTTTCCATTAATATGAGACTTAGGTCCTTAGTAATTCAACTTTATATTTTTTATACTAAAAAGAAAGAAAGAAAGGAGTACACTGCATGAATATTGGTTTTTTTACAGATACATATTTCCCCCAAATCAGTGGAGTATCAACCTCAATTCGAATATTAAGAGATCAATTAGTTGACCAAGGGCACCGCGTGATCATTTTTACGACAACAGATCCAGATGCAGATATTTCAGAACCAGACGTCATACGTCTTCCTAGTATCCCTTTTGTAAGCTTTGAAGATCGCCGTATTGCCTACTCAGGTTTTGATAAAGCATTACGTATCGCAAGACAATATGATTTAGATATTGTTCATACACACACAGAATTCAGTTTGGGGTTAGCTGGTCAATATGTGGCTACACGCTTACGTATTCCAATCATTCACACTTATCACACGATGTATGAAAAATATACCCATTATATACTTGATGGACAGTTAGTTAAACCAGAACATGTCCGCGCAATGTCGCGCGTGTTTTGTCAACAGGTACACGGTGTTATATCTCCTAGTCTCATGACTTATGATACTTTGCGTGAATATGGAATATCTACTGAAATGCGTGTTATTCCGACAGGCGTTAAAATTCCTTCTTATAACCAAGAGAGGCGTCAAACAGACCGAACAAAATACGGATTTACAAATGACGATTTTATTTTACTTTCATTATCACGCGTTTCCAAAGAGAAAAACATTCATCAGCTCATTGAGCAATTTGATGTGATACAAGAAAAATATCCTGAAACACAATTAGTCATTGTTGGAGACGGTCCTGCTCGAATGGAACTAGAGGCGTTAGCACAAAAAACACGAAGTTTTGATAATATTCATTTCTTAGGAGAAGTCAGTCATGACGAAGTGAGTCGTTTTTATCAAATGGCTGATCTTTATGTTAATGCGAGTGATTCAGAATCTCAAGGACTGACTTATTTAGAGGCAATGGTAAATCGCCTCCCTATTTGCGCGAGACATAATGATTATTTGGCAGAGATTACCTCTTACTCTAGTGATTTAGGTGTACTTTTTGAACAATCTGAAGATTATGCAAATACTGTCAATCAGTTCCTCACTGACCGCCATCTCGCCGGAAAAAACGCCATGCCAGAAGAAGCTCTCACAGCTATATCAGCAGATACTTTCGCAAATAATGTGATGCAATTTTACTTAGATATTAAAGGCGATTCCCATGCCTATAAATCGCCTTTTGTTAATCGCTTAGAGACTGGTGTTAAAAGTTTCATTCGTGATATTATTATTGGAGATGAATCATAGGTTATTTTATTTCAAAAAATAACATAGAAAACTTGCAATTTGTCTGAGATTTGATAACATAATTTAAGTAATTGAGTGCTAATTTTAGCTAGAGAAAGGAACTTTCTATGAAATCTGTATTATCAGGAATTATCCAACGTTTAGAAGTAATGACGAAAGCAACTGAAACTGAAGTTCGCCGCTTCGAATTAGAAGGCGTTGAAAAGTGCCAAGTGTCTTACTTCCCAGAAGAAGAAGCATTTGAGTTACGCGACTCAGAACGAAACACAACATACCGTTTTGATGATATTGACTTAGTCGCTATTGAAATTTATGAATTATTAGGTTAAGAAGTCGCACCTTTGGGTGCGGTTTTTTATGCACATAAAAAGACCTGCCCAAGCAGGTCTTTTAATATTATAAATTAGTAATTTCGCGGTATAGATTGATATACTCCTGCGCTGGATCATGCCATGTAAAGTCTTCAGCCATAGCATTATCTACCATTTTATACCATGCTACTTTATCATTATAATAAATATGCATCGCATTATAAATAGCAGGTAACATATCATCGCGGTCAAAGCGACTGAACGTAAACCCGGTACCTTCACCTGTATATTGGTTATAAGGCTGTACAGTGTCACGTAGACCACCTGTTTCGTGAACGATTGGTAATGTACCATAACGCATTGAAATCATTTGTGATAAGCCGCATGGCTCGAATGCTGACGGCATTAAGAAAGCGTCACTTGCTGCATAAATTCGTTGCGCTAATCCAACATCAAATTTAATTAAAGCACGCATTTTATTAGGGAAACGATCTTCGAAATAACGGAATGAATGCTCAAATTGAGGGTCTCCGGTACCTAAGACAACTACTTGAACTTCAGTTTGTAATAACTCTTCAAGAGCTGCTTCCACCAATTGGAAACCTTTCTGATCAGTTAATCGACTAACTACACCAATCATAAATGCATCTTTATTAACTGGTAGCCCCAATTCTCTTTGTAATTCTTCTTTATTTTTAAATTTGCCTGTTAAATCTTCTGCATCATAACTTGCAGCTAAATGTGAATCAGTTGCTGGGTTATTAATGTCATAATCAATTCCATTAATAATTCCACGAACTTTCCAACCATTATGACGAATAACACCGTCTAAACCTTCACCAAATTGTGGTGTCATAATCTCACTAGCATATGAAGGACTAACAGTCGTCAGACGGTCCGAGAAGTTAATACCACCTTTTAGATAGTTAATTCGGTCTTCTCCATCTTTAACTCCGTCATCCGTAAAAGTATTGTAGCTTGTTCCAAACACATTTTCTAACATGCTTGAATCATAGTTTCCTTGAAAACGGATATTATGGATTGATAATACTTTACGAATATTTTTTAGACGGTCTTTCCAATGGTATCGGTCTACTAACAATACTGGAACCATAGCTGTTTGCCAGTCATTTGCATGAATCACATCTGGTATCCAATCAATCACTTCTAACATTTCGATTATGGCTAATGAGAAATAACCAAAGCGTTCACCATCATCCCACTCACCATAAAGTGATGGCCGGTCAAAATACTCTAAATTATCGATGAAGTAGTAGTGAACCCCATCCATCTTTAATTCTTTGATACCACAATATACATTCTTGTTCCCTTGTTGGAAACGGAAATGTCTAACATCTTTGATATCTTGACGGTACTTTTCTGGCATGCTTGAGTAATATGGTAATACCACTCGAATATCAATGTCTTTGTGCTTTGCGATTTCTTTTGGCAGAGCATATGCCACATCGCCTAAACCGCCCGTTTTAAAAAACGGTGCGGCTTCAGCTGCTGCGAATAAAACTTTCATATTATATCACCCTATGCTTCAATGTGAGAGCCTTTAGCAATCACAACTAGATCATCTGGACTACCAATAATTTGTGCGCCAGGTTCTACCACTGTATTTTTATCGATGATGGCATATTCAATCTTAGCACCTTCACCAACTTTAACACCTTGTAATAAAATTGAATTTGTAACTGAAGCATCTTTAGCTACTTCAACACGGCGGTTGATTACTGAATCTGTAACTTCACCAAAAATTGACGTATCTGAACCAATAATTGATTGTCTTACTTTTGATTCCGCATCATAATAAGTCGGTGAACCATTTTTACGTTTCGTAAGTACTGGAATACTTGTTTGTAATAATGATGCAAATTTCTTGCGGTCTAATAATGACATATTCGCTTCATAGTAAGATTCAATTGAATTAATTTTCTTGGCAAATCCTGTATACTCATAAGCATTAATTGTTAAGTCAGATAAATATTGCTCTAATAATGCATCAACATCTAAATAGATTCCATCAGCTAATGCTTGTTCCATGATTTCATTCATTTTATCAACACTCAAAATATAACTGTTAAGACTAACATTTAATTTATCTGATGTAGCAACATCTTGTGGCCCAAATGCGCGCACTTCATCTTGTTCGCCTTCAACTAAGAAAATGCGGTTATTTTCACGAATTGACTCTAGATTTTCTTGAACAGGTGAATAAATAACCGTAATATCTTTTCCAGATGCAACGTGCTGTGTACAAATATTTTGAAGGTCTGCATTGGCAATCACACTTGATCCTGAAACGAAAACATAATCAGTCTTCGAGCGTTCTAAGTATAATCGGTGGTTGTAGTAAAAATCTTCGATATCATTTTCTGTGTGGTGTTGTTTCTTCCAATTTTGTTGTGAGTAAGTGAAGATTCCACCACGAATTTTGTTATCTAAGTCCCATGATTCACCAGAACGAACGTGGTCATAAATTGAACGACCAGATTCACCAATAAACATAGCAACAGAATCAATTTCTGCATAAGTAATCGCTGATAATACAAAGTCAATTACACGGTAACGCCCTGCGAATGGTAATGCTGCGATTGGACGCGCATTTGTCAATGGCAGAGTTACTGTATGATCTTCAGTTAAGTTTATAATTGCACTTAGTTTATTCTTCGCCATCATTTTTTGGTCCTCCTATAATTTCGTTAAATCCTACAACTGCAATGTTATCTCTCGTACCTTGTACTACAGCTCCATCAGCTACTACAGCACCTTCACCAATAATTGCATATTCAACGACACAATTTTCACCAATGGTCGTCTCTCCCATAATAATTGATTCAGACACTTTAGATCCTTGACCAACGCGTACTTCTTTAGAGAGGATAGAGTTCTCAATATCTCCAGCAATATAACATCCGTCAACGATTAACGAGTTGCTTACTGATGCATTTTCAGTAATAAATTGTGGAGGAGTTACATCATTTTTAGTATACACACGCCAAGAATTACTTGTTTGATTTAATGGATGATCTTGGTCTAACATTTCCATATTTGCTTCCCATAATGATTCAATTGTACCTACGTCTTTCCAGTATCCATCAAATGCATATGCGAAACAATTTTCAGCATTTTCTAAATACTGAGGAATTACGTTATGACCAAAGTCTTCAAGCACCCGGTCTTTAGCATTATCTTCCACTAAGTAGCGGCGTAATGTTGGCCAACTGAAAATATAAATACCCATTGAAGCCAAGTTTGACTTAGGTTCTGCAGGTTTTTCTTCGAACTCAATAATACGGTTACCTTGATCAGTATTCATAATACCGAAGCGAGAAGCTTCTTCCATAGGAACTGGAATTACCCCTACAGTTAAAGATGCATCATTTTCTGTATGGAAATCTAACATTTTACTGTAATCCATTTTATAAATATGGTCCCCAGATAAAACTAAAACATTATCTGGATTTAATGAATCGATATAACTAATATTTTGGTAAATCGCATTGGCAGTACCTTTAAACCATTTTTCTCCATCTGATGATGAATATGGTTGTAAGATTGTAGCCCCACCATTACGTGAGTTTAAGCCCCAAGGTTCACCATTTCCAACATGGTCATTTAATGTTAATGGTTGATATTGAGTTACTACTCCGACATTACGAATCCCTGAATTTGCTGCATTTGATAATGCATAGTCAATAATACGATATTTACCTCCAAAAGGTACGGCTGGCTTGGCAGTTTCACGTGTTAACTTTCCTAAGCGAGTTCCTTGTCCTCCAGCTAGGATCATTGCAATCATTTGGTTTTTCATAATGATTATGAATATCGATAATCGATATTCTACTCCTTTCTACTTTTTATTGGCTCCATAGATACGTTTTGGCTTAATATATTGTACAGATAATGACGGCACCGTAATTTCAATTGAATAAGGTTGATCATTATAAGGTATATCTTCTGTTTTAAATAATGCCTCTTGTGATTTCCAATTCCCCCCAAACTCTTCCATCTCTGAATTTAATACAATTTCATAAGTTCCTCTGAAAGGTACACCAACACGTACTTTCTGACGTTCAACAGGTACAAAATTACACATAACTATTGTAAAGTCGCGTGCTAGTTTTCCTTTACGAATAAATGATAACTTTCCTTCTTCCAAATCATCTGCTTCAAGTCCCATAAAACCTTCAGGCGAGTGATCTAGCTGGTAGAATGATTTATCATTGATAGCAAAATTATTTAACGTTTCAATAAAGTGATGATATTCAGTATTATAAGGTTGATTTAAATCTTCCCATTCTAAACCTGAATAGTAACGCCACTCTAAAAACTGCCCCAGCTCATTACCCATGAATGATAATTTTTTCCCTGGTTGAGCTTGCATATATCCAAATATTGTTCGTAATGTCGCGAATTGTTGGTAGCGATCACCTGGTATTTTTCCAAGCATTGAATCTTTCCCATGAACAACTTCATCATGGGAATAAGGTAAGATATAGCGCTCGTTATATTGATACATAAAGACAAATGTCACTAAACGAATATTAGCTGGTCTAAAAAGTGGATCCATTTCAAAGAATTTAAGGGTATCGTTCATCCAACCCATATTCCATTTATAATCGAATCCTAAACCACCTTCTTCAACAGGATGTGTGATTTTAGGCCAATCACTACTCTCCTCAGCCATCATAATGACATCAGGAAATTCTTCGTGGATAACAGTATTTAGCCTTTGTAAGAAGCGAATCCCTTCTCGGCTATGATTCGTCCCATCTTCATTAGGTGTCCAAGGTCCTTCATCAAAATCAAGATAAAGAATACTTGATACCGCATCAACCCGAAGTCCATCGATATGAAATTCACGAATCCAATACAATGCATTTGAAATTAAAAAACTTTGAACTTGATTTTTACCTAAATCAAAGTTTAATGTTCCCCAGGCAATATTATTCGCTCGATTGTAATCTTCATATTCATAAGTTGGAGAACCATCATAAAAGGCCAAGGCGTTTTGATTGCGATTAAAATGCCCTGGTACCCAGTCCATAAATACGCCTAATCCAGCTTCGTGTGCTTTATTGACAAAATAATGTAAATCTTCAGGCGTACCAAAACGAGCTGCAACAGCATAATAACCTGTTATTTGATATCCCCAGGATGCATCCAACGGATGATCCATTAAAGGCATTAACTCAATGTGGGTGTAGCCCATCTTTTTGACATAAGGCACTAATTCATCCGCTAATTCAGAAAGGTTGTAAAGTGTTCCGTCTTCATGTTGCTTCCAACTTGAAGCATGTACTTCATAAATATTTAGTGGACTTTCAAAATGGTCTGCACGCTTTCGACGTTGCATCCACCGACTATCTTTCCACTTCATATCCGGGATATCCCAAACAATGCTTGCATCTTTAGGTGCATCTTCAAAGCGGTACGCAAATGGATCGATTTTATACTCTGTATAACCTCGTCCATTATCAATCGCATACTTATAATGGTCACCTTTTTCAGCATTTTCTATATCAATTGTCCACATTCCTCCAGGAACCTTTTCCATTGATGATAGTGACCATTCATTAAAATCGCCCTGAATTTTTACTTGAAATGCATTAGGTGCCCAAACAGTAAATTTATATCCTTTTTCCAAAGGAACAGCTCCTAAGAACCGATAAGCACTTGTGTGAGTACCATGATTATAGAAATAAGTTTCTTTATTTAAATCAAGACCAGGATCTATAACGTCAGACATCAATTTCACCTCATTCTATTAATCTTGCTTAATCAAATTTTAACGCTGAATTTTTCACATCAAAAAGTGATAACGTTTCCTTTACTTAAGTATCAGATTCATCGTTAACTATAGTATACCAATTTTATTTTAATTTTGCTTTAATTTTAGGAGCTTTTTTGAAAATGTTTTACATTTTTTCATAAAAATGCATAACGATAGGGTTTTAAAAGGGTTTTTTGTCTAAATTATTAGGTCAATTTCATCCTTTTTATTCATTCTTGGTCGTTTTTAAATGTTTTTGACAATGATTTATAACATAAATATATATTTACTAAATAACATTTATACAATATCGAAGTGAAATTTTACGTAAATAAAAAAGCCCCCAGAGAAAATTTCTCTGGGGGCTTTCGCGAATATGTGAGTCATGTTCACGGCACTTCTCACCATACCAGCCTTCCCGACTTTGAGATTAAACTCGAGGTATGTCGCTTGAATGTGACCAATCAGGTCACTATTCGGCTCATCGGACTTATAGTATACCATATGAAGTGATGATAGGTAAATAGGAAAAGACATATTACTGACATCAGTCTATTGTTTTATAAAAATGAAGATGTAACTTTTGAGTACCAGATTTTTCTATTTAAATAACAAAAAAGACAGAAACCTGACACTTTTATGTCACTTTCTGCCTATTGTTATTATGAAATTTCATTTTGATGTCGATAAACGTTGATATTATGATGCGTATTTATCTCTCATAACTTCTAGTCTATATCCATCTGGATCAGTTACAAAGAAGTAAGTTGGTTCACTACCTGGTAAGCCTTTTAGATCTGTTGTTTTGTACCCAGAATCTAAACATTTTTGGTGTGCGTCTTCTAAATCCTCAACAGAAATTGCTAAGTGACTAAAACCATTACCAATTTCATAAGGACCTTCACCATAATTATATGTTAATTCTAACTCAAAGTTATCACCTGGTAATTGTAAATATACTAAATCGAAACCATCATCTGGAAAATCACGGCGACGGTTAATTTCAAAGTCAAATACCTCAGTATAAAATTTTAATGATGCATCTAAATCTTGAACACGATAACACGCGTGTAATAAACGTTGTGACATAAACTTCACTCCTTCATATTTTATAATGTAAACGTAACAAATTAAGTTTGATAATTCAATTAAATGACCTTAAATATCCATAGAATCAAATGCAAATGGTACTAAATCATCCAGAGTGACTGTTTTAGTTTCACCATCTTGACGTGTTAAAATAACCGGCATTGACTTATCACAAAACTCAATCATAACTTGTCGGCAGATGCTACATGGAGGCAGAAACTCTTCGGTTTCTCCTGCAACAGCAATCGCTTTAAAATCTCCTGCTTTGTATCCTTGAGTGACCGCTGTAAATAGAGCAGTTCTCTCTGCACAGTTTGTCGCTCCAAAAGACACATTTTCTATATTGATACCATCAATTATAGTGTCGTCTGCAAGTAATAATGCTGCTCCTACTGGAAAGTTAGAATACGGCGCATATGCATTCTCGCAATTTTTTTTCGCAACTTCGACTAATTCTGTTTTTGCTTTTTCACTAATCATGAGCTTCCTCCTCGGTTTCTACAAATTCAATTTTATATTCTCCTTCAGCATTTAGTAACGCTGTGAGTACTTTGTTGTTTTCGTTATCTAAACGAATCCAAGCAAACCGTTCTGTTTCATCCGCCTGATTATATTGCTTAATTGTGGGTGAACCCAAGTTGTCAAATAATTCTTGAGATGAAAATGTTTTGTTTAAATCCAAATCTTGTGGAAATGCAGTATATATGTCGGGTGTGTAATTATTCAATGTCACCAATGATTGAGTGCCTTGAGTAACTTCTAATTTAACAAAATCACTCTCGGTACTACCATAGTAGATATCACTTACTTCTGTCGTTTCATCCGGTTGATTTAAATTGATATCCCCTGCCGTTTTTAACGAATCATAAGCCTCAATTACTTCTTGTGTTTGATAATTTGTTTCAGTATCAATCCAGACTGGTTCATCTATAAATTCTTCATAATTTAACTCTGTTTCTTCATTAGAAGCATCTTCAGCTTCAACCCCTGGTATATCAGGCAACTCAGTCACATCAATTAGAATATCTAACTCTGGAAACAAAGCTTCTAAAGTTAACAATTGACTATCAATGATATGTGTACTGTATTCATGTTGTGACTCACTGCTACCACTTTCAATGATAAAGTAATCTTCTTGGTCACTGTTTAATTTAATTTTTGCGTTTTGGTCTCCTGAGTATCCTTCGCCTATTAGCTCTTGATTACTAGAATAATCTGTCCAACCATAATAAACCAAGAAATCATCCACAAAATATAAAACAATCTCAATTGCCTCGTCATCATAAAAATATGTAACAAGTTCTTGATTTTCACTCTGATACTGAAACTCTTCGGCAAAAGATAATTGATTCACTGGAATATCCTCAATCACACTACCCTGAGTGTCTTGTGAGTCTAGTGATAAAGACTCCTTTAATAATTCAAAATCTTGTTTGGCACTATTTTCAATTTTTGTTGGCAGTTCAGTTTCTTGCGCTGAAACAATCATAGTTATTGGCACCGTTACTGCAGATAATATCAAACCGATGCTTAACAGTAAAATACTCTTCTTCATTATAATTCCTCTAGTTCTGATAAGGAAAGAATGATACGACCATCGTCAATTAATAATGATGGAACCCCAACACTCCCCGCTTCTTTTACAGAGTTATACTCATCACGATTGTCTCGCAATTTTAGAAATTGCTTTAAATTTGGCATCGAATCTGTTATATTTATTTCTTGATAGTCGATGTTCTTATCCTGTAATTTTTGTACAAAAGCAGGAGTATCAGGACACTTATCACTAAAAAATAGTGTATACTTCATTTAATCACCTCTTTTTTTATGGTTATTGTCTATCTTAGATTATCATAAAATTGGAAGATTGTCTCAAATAATATTCAGGAGGATCTCATGTCAAATAATCAAATCTATGATGCTGCTCATTCAAATGACAGTTGGTTTTTAAGATTCATTAAAGGTATTTTTATTGGTTCAGGTTTTATCGTTCCAGGTGTTTCTGGAGGAGCTCTAGCCGCAGTTTTCGGATTATATGAACAAATCATTCGCTTTTTAGCTAATATCACAAAAGATTTTGTAGAAAATGTTAAGTATTTTATCCCTGTTGGTTTAGGTGGTCTAACCGGACTCGTTGTTTTCTCATGGGGAGTAAGTTTCTTCTTAGGCAACTTCGAAACAATTGTTTTATGGTTTTTTGTAGGTGCTATTGTTGGTACACTACCAGCCCTCTGGAGACAAGCTGGTGAACAAGGGCGCAGTCAAAAAGATATCATCATTTCAGTTGTTACTTTTATCTTAGGGTTCATCCTGTTACAATTTGGAGCCTCATTTTTCACAGGTTCAGTTGGTGCTAATTTCTTTACTTGGATGATTTGTGGTTTCTTGATTGCGTTAGGAATTTTAGTTCCAGGATTAAGCCCTTCAAACTTCATTCTTTATATGGGCCTATACGAGCAGATGTCTGATGGTTTTAAAACTTTAGACTTATCTATTATTATTCCGATTGCTATTGGTGGCGCACTAACAATTTTTGGATTAGCAAAATTCTTTGAGAAAATTTTCGAACGCCATTATAGTCCATTCTTCCACTTCATTTTCGGTATTGTTATTGCCTCAACATTGATGATTATTCCGATTGGAGATGCTTACGCCGGTTTTGGTTTTATGCAATACGCATTATGTGTTGTAATGCTTGCATTAGGAACTTGGGGTGGTTGGTGGATGACCAATTTAGAGGAAAAATACAAATAATTAAAAAAGATCATCTAGCCAATAACTTGGTGAGATGGTCTTTTTGTATTTTCCCTTTTTAATGTGCGTAAAACGGCGCCCATTTATCTTCGTAGGCCTCGATTTCATCATGAAATTCTAGTGTTTCAGTAATATCATCAATCCCATTTAATAATTTATGGCGCCATTCATCATCTATTTTAAATTGATATTCTTTCTTTGGCGTAAAAATAATTTGTTGTTCTAAATCTACAGCAATTTCAACATCAGCAGGCAATTCATATAATTCTAAACGGTCTTCTAGTGGCAATGTTAATGCTAACAATCCATTTTTTAAACTATTCATATAAAAAATATCTGAAAATGATCCCGCGATAACTACTTTAAATCCATAGTCTGTTAAGCCCCAAACCGCATGTTCACGCGAAGATCCTCCAGCAAAGTTTTCACCTGTAACTATTATAGTGGCATCCTTGTGTTCAGGAAAGTTCAACGGGAACGCCATATTTGGTTCGCGAGATTCTGGATATTCTTCACTAATCATATACCGCCAATTCGCAAATAAAAATTCACCAAAACCTGACTTAGTAATATGACTTAAATATCGGCTAGGCATTAATTGGTCTGTATTGATATTATCATCTCTTAAAGCTACCGTTGTTCCTTTATGTATTTTAAATGGATCCATGGTATTGCACCTCCAGGTCATCTAAACGCGTATCATAGAAGTGTCCCTTTACAGCAGCAAGCACTGCCATTGCTGGGCTACAAATATGTGTCCGTGACTCGGGTCCTTGCCGTCCTTCAAAATTCCGGTTAGTTGTTGAAGCCGCATGTTTTCTAGGTGGCACTTGATCACCATTCATCGAAATACACGCTGAGCACCCTGGGTCACGCCATTCAAATCCAGCATCAATGTACATTTGAGCAATACCCATTTCCTCTGCTTGAGTTTTCACTGGACGAGAACCTGGAACTACGATCGCATTGATGTGGTCTGCAACTTTGCGTCCTTTAATATATTTAGCGCCAGCGACTAAATCTTCTAACCGAGCATTTGTACAAGAACCGATGAATACAAATTCCAGAGGTATTTCATCAAATGACATACCTGGTTCTAAGTCCATATACTCATAAGCTCGTTCATCATTATGGTCAGATATCTCAGGAAAAGCTTCATTATAAGGTAGCCCCATAGATGGCGTGGTCCCCCATGTAACATAAGGGGCTAATTCTGCCACATCCAATACTAATTCATCATCAAACACTGCATCATCATCGGTATATAATGTTTTCCAATATTCCACTGCTGATTCAAAGTTTTTAGGTGCTTTACGACGGCCTTCAACATAGTCAAAGGTTTTCTGGTCGGGTGCAACCAAACCGAATTTCGCACCAAACTCAACCGCCATATTACATAAAGTCATTCGCCCTTCTATTGATAAATTTTCAATTGCTTCACCTGCAAATTCAATGGCATAACCTGTTGCATAATCAGTTCCATATTTGTGAATAAGGTGCAAAATAATATCTTTAGCATAAACTCCTGACTGCAACTCGCCAATAACATTAATACGCATTAATTTTGGTTTTTTCTGCCATAATGCTTGAGTAGCAAAAACATGCTCAACTTCAGATGAACCGATACCAAATGATATTGCCCCAAAAGCACCATTTGTCGCAGTATGCGAATCGCCACAAACAATGGTTTTTCCTGGTTGACTAGACCCAGTCTCTGGCCCAACCATATGGACTATCCCTTGTTCAGCACTACCATGATCTAATAACTCAACACCAAATTCTTCACAGTTACGCTGGAGCGTTTCAACTTGTTTTTTTGCAATTGGATTAGCAAAATTAAAAATATCTTTTGTGGGATTATTATGATCGATGGTTGCTAATGTTTTTTCAGGTGCTTGTAATTTTCGTCCTTCATTTCGTAAACTTTCAAATCCTTGCGGTGAAGTCACTTCATGAATCAAATGCAAATCAATATATAATAGTTGAGAATCCCCATCTTCACCAGCCAAGACATGTGGTTCCCATATTTTTTCAAACAGCGTTTTCCCCATAATATCCTCCTTTATTTTTATTCGTCAAATGATTGATAATTTGCTTCATACAAAGCCAATGCATTTTTATATTTTAGCGTATAATCTATTAAATCCATACCCTGACTTAAAAAGTTCTTTGCACCAGGATCAACATCGAATGAAATCATATCATTATCCAATTGAATAATTTCATTGGGTAAATCAATCTGAATTTTTTTCTCAGAATAAGTCTTTAGCTTTTCAAAATCATTTACTGATACTGTAATTAGTAATACCCCTTTTTGTAATGCCACTTGATAGTAATCTTGAATCAAAATTTCTGTTGATATTAAAACGCGTATATTATAGTCTATTAATCCTAGTATCGAAGCTAGTGGTTCTATATCTAGTTCTGGATCCCAGTGACCAAATGAGGGTTGTACTAATAATACTTTATCCTCACCCTGGTATCTATCTAAAACAAAATCAGGATTTATCCGGCGAGGTAAACCAGGCTCATATTTCTCTCTAAAAAAGAGAAACTCACTATAACCACTCGTACTTAATTGTTTTTCAAATGCTGATGGTAAAATATCCTTTAAGTGCCAAGGATAATCTGAAAAATCTACGACTCGTCCTGTAAGTTGGTTTATCGTCTTCAAAATATGCCTACTTTCTAAGTTCTGTAATCACTGCTTGAGTGAATGATTCCGTAGATTCATTACCACCCATATCTTTTGACATGACACCTCGAGCCATTACTGTCTCCGCTGCCTTTTCGATTTTTTCTGCCAAAGCAAACTCTTCAAAGCTAGTTCGCAACATCATCGTAATTGAATAAATCATCGACATCGGATTAGCTAAGTTTTTTCCTGCTATATCGGGCGCTGATCCATGAATCGGCTCATATAATCCAAGACCATCCTCATTCAATGATGCAGAAGGCATCATTCCTAAAGACCCCGTAATAACAGAGGCTTCATCTGATAAGATATCTCCAAATAAATTAGCGGTTACTACGACGTCAAAATCAGTTGGATTAGTCACTAATTTCATCGAAGCTGCGTCTATGTATAGATGTTCAACCCGAACATCTGGATACTGAGGTGCAATTTCGTTAACAATTCGACGCCATAAACGACTGGTAGATAAAACATTTGCTTTATCTACAGATGTTAAATGCTTCTTACGATTTTGCGCTTGTTGGAAAGCTAAATGTATAATCCGCTCAACTTCTTTACGTGTATAATGCGTCGTATCTAAAGCTTCGTCCTCTTGCTCCCATTTTGGTTCACCAAAGTATAAGCCACCTGTTAATTCACGAACAATAAGCATATCCGTTCCCTTTACAATCTCCGCTTTCAAAGGGGAACGATTAATTAACGTTTCATTTAGTTGGATAGGACGCAAATTCGAAAAAAGACCTAAGGCCTTACGCATTTGTAGTAATCCCATCTCTGGTGTATTTTCAGCTTGTTCCCATTTCGGGCCACCAATTGCCCCAAGTAGAATTGCATCTGATTTCAGGCAAGCTTCACGAGTTATTTCAGGAAATGGATGCCCTTTTGAATCAATTGCATCTCCACCAATAGCATGCTCTTCTATTTGATAATCAAATTTCCCTACGCTAGCCACTTCAAGTATATTTAGAGCGGCTTCCATTATTTCTGGTCCAATACCGTCTCCCGGTAATGTTACAATTTTCTTCATGGTTTCCTCCTAGTCTAACGCTTGCAAATACGCTTTTGCAGAAGCACGGACTACATCATGATCAATTCCTGTACCATTATGAATAAAGCCATCTGACCCTAAAACTGTAACATGGACTTGTGCTTGAGCATCAATTCCTTCAGTAACAGCATCAATTTCATATTGCTGTAATCGAACTGCTTTACCAGTAATTTCATTGATGGCTGAATAAACAGCGTCCACCATACCAGATCCTGTCGCGGTTGCGTGCTTCAATTTATTATCTTCCTCCCGGTCATGAACAGCCACAGTCGCCGCAGACATTTTGTCATTAATAATTTGGACTGTTAATTGAACTAACTCAAATCGACCTGTATCTTCGATTTGTTTACCTGCGTAAATAGCATGTAAATCGGCATTAGTTATTGATTTTTTACGGTCTGCTAAATCTTTGAACTTAGTAAATAGCCCAATAACTTCTTCTTTATCAGACATGTCATAATTTAAAGATTCCATACGGTCAATAAAGGCATGACGTCCTGACAATTTACCTAATGGTAAGGCGTTTTTCTCAACACCCACTAATTGAGGTGTAATAATCTCGTATGTTTCAGGATTTTTCAGGACACCATCTTGATGAATACCAGACTCATGAGCATATGCATTTGCGCCAATGATTGCTTTATTACGCGGCACTGGCATCCCCGCGAGTCGCGAAATTAAATCAGACGTACGTTTTGTTTCATTTAATTTGATATTAGATTCTAATCCGTAAGCATCTTGACGAATATGAAGAGCAACAGCTACTTCTTCAAGGGCTGTATTTCCTGCTCTTTCACCAATTCCATTTACCGTCCCCTCAACACGACGCGCCCCATTTTCAAAAGCAGCCATCGAATTTGCAACAGCCATTCCTAAATCATCATGACAATGACTTGAGAAAACAGCTTTATCAAAAGAAGCCACATTTTCACGTAAATATTTAAACAGATTCGCATATTCTGTTGGATTAGTATAACCAACTGTGTCAGGAATATTAATAACTGTTGCTCCTGATTCAATCGCCAATTGAATAACTTCAACTAAAAAGTCCCATTCAGTACGTGTCGCATCTTCAGGTGAAAATTGAACATTATCAAATAATGTACGCGCATAGCTGACATGCTCTTTAACAGAGACAAGTATTTCTTCTTTTGTCATATTTAATTTATGCTCACGATGAATCGGACTGGTTGCGATAAACACATGGATTTGACTATGAGCCGCATCTTTCAAAGCTTCATAAGCACGATCAATATCCAACTTACTGCAACGTGCTAAACCTCCAATTTGGGCTGTTTTACAAGCTTTAGCAATAGCCTGTACAGCTTCAAAATCACCCTGACTTGAAATTGGGAAGCCAGCCTCGATAACATCGATGCCCCATTTTTCTAATTGTAAGGCAATTTGTACCTTCTCTTGTGTATTAAAATTAACCCCTGGGGTCTGTTCTCCGTCACGCAATGTTGTGTCAAAAAATTGTACCTTTTGCATCCCATAGTCCTCCTTTTATTTTATTTGATATAAATCTATAACTTAGTAGTATTCACCATGACGATAATCCCAAGTATTATATAAATCAGCTAATTGAGCCATAATAAATTCATTATCTAATCCCTTGCGGATTAAAACAGGGCATGGATGTACTGAACGTTTTGTTCCTTGGTCTTCCACTAATTTTCCTTCTTTATCTACAAAAGAAACCATAACACCTTGCTCGTATCGAGTTTCGATTGTCTTATCTGGTTGTATAGATGCTACATACTCGTCACCATCAATGATTAAATCCACTTCTTCTTCGATAGCTTCACCAATTCCAGATACTAAACCACGGTTTCCTTTTCCAGATGGATTTGCTGAAGAAGCAAATACTAATTTGTTCTCTTCTTCCCATAATTTTTTAGCAATTTGTTCTCCTGGAACGCCAAATTTAATAACAAAGCAACTAGTTCCACGTACATCCGTCATTAATTCCTCTGATCCATCATTGGGGATATATTTTTTCGCTTCTTTCTTCCATGGTAAGATACAACCTAACAAAGCATCTTCTTCCCAGCAACGTTTATATAATTCTTCCATATATGGGGTCATTTCTGCTAGTTCAAATAATTGTTCTATTGAGCCTACCAAAACAACTCCTGGTTTATTTCGTTTACGACTTTTGGCTTTAAATTTCCGCTCTAAACCTGCCATATCTGATGTTTGAATGATATATCCTACTTTAGTTGGTGTAACAATTGCTCCACCATTACCTTTTAGTATGTCATAACCTTGTTGCTGAAGTTTGCCATCCCATTTAACCATTTTATTTTGAATATCAGTCATTCTAAATCGCTCCTTAAATTTAATTTTCATGAAAAACGGCTTGCCCAATTCTGAGCAAGCCGTTAATAGTGACGCTGTATGATCACTTATTATTTGGTTGCTTAGAGTGTTATGCTTCATCTCTAAGCGTTCAAAATAACGCATTGTTAGAGATCTATTTGATTTCTAATAATAATAATGCGTTGTTTAATAATAAGTTAAATTTGATATTGTCGACCATTTCGTCACTCCTTAATGTTTTTCATGTGTTAATATTAACAGTGATAATTAGAAAGTCAATAGATTTATTAATCTTTTTCTCATTTTTATCAAATTTGGAGAGTTTTTTAGATAATTCACTCTTTATTTTGTTTCAAAAATATTTTTTATAGAAAACAAAAAAGAGCAGCTGCTTAGCTACTCATTTTGTCTGAATTTATTCTAGGATTAAATGCTTTATTACACTTCGACCCAGCTTACATCAACAAATTTTTGTTCAGGAGCCATCTTTTGGTTTAATAATTGCTTTTCTAAGTTTTCCATCGCTTGAACACCAAGTTCGACCGTATTTAAATCGATGTAACAATTATTATCAATGAATGAAAAAGCATGTTGCCCTGTTGTTCGGTACGTAATGATAGGAAATGTATTAATTTTTTGACATGAAGCCAGGATTAAACCATCAGCAATCGTTTCATCTGTGACAATCAGCGCTGTTTCTTTATCTAATTGCGCTATTTTATCATAAGTCCGATAGCCATCTTCCATAGTAAAACCAATATCGTTATCCACAGTCAATTCAATGTCATTTACTAAACGGTCACGTATCCCTAATTCACGATCAGTAATATGTCTAAATTCAGTATTACCTCCAAGAATATGAAATTTCTTATAACCCATTTCAATCAATTGATCCGCAACAATCTGTCCTGCTTGAAAATTATTATTATCAACATAGTTAATATCAGGATGATCAATTGAACCGATTACAGTAAAAGGAACCTTTTCTTTTCGTGCAAACTTCATAATAGGATCTTCTTCATCAGCATAAAGAAAAATTAAACCGTCAACTCTTTTTTCAAAAACAAGTTGTTTAACATGTTTGAATCTCTCTTCGATTCCATCTCCTATAGACAGTAAGATGGAATACCCTCCTTCAACAGCAACATCATTAATACCACGTAAAGCTGTTAGAAAAAATGGGTTTTCATAGAAGTCTTCATTTTCAGAAGGAATGACAATTCCTATAGCATTAGCTTTTTGACTTACCAAGTTGCGTGCATTTACATTGGGACGATAATTCATCTCATCCATAACTTGTCTAACTTTTTCTTTAGTAGCATCGCTAATAGCTGGATTGTCTGAAATAACTCGAGAAACTGTTGATGGAGCAACGTTAGCCCTTTTTGCTACATCTTTGATAGTTACAGCCATAATTTCCCCTCCTTTAAATTTAATTTTATTATCTTTTAGTAATATTATAGTCGTCAATCGCCACTATAACAATATACTTTCTATTATAACACATTTCTATTTTAAAGAAATCGTTTGCATTAATTTTAAAAACCGTTTATAATGACTTTAAGCTGGTAAATAAAACTAGTTTAATGTCACGTTAGAGACGAACTTAAATCAGATTTACAGTTCGGATGGTTATTTGAACATTAACGTGGTAGAATATATGTAACTATATATGTTGTGATGCTGAATTAAAACCCATTAAAGGAGAAAACAATATGAGTAAATTCGCTAATTTAGTTAATGAAAAGTATGGTAAGTCATTAGATCAAATGACAGATCAAGAACTATATCAAGCTTTATTAGAACTAATTAAAGATAAAGCTAATGACTATCCTCTAAATAATTCAAAGAAAAAATTATATTATGTTTCTGCCGAATTCTTAATCGGTAAATTATTATCAAACAATTTATTAAATTTAGGTTTATATGATGAAATTGAAGCTGAATTACAGTCTGTAGAGAAAACGATTGCACAAGTTGAAGAAGCTGAATCTGAACCATCTTTAGGTAACGGTGGTTTAGGACGATTAGCTGCTTGTTTCTTAGATTCTATTGCAACATTAGGTATCAATGGTGACGGTGTTGGATTAAACTACCACTTTGGTTTATTCCAACAGTTATTAGTCCACCGTGAACAACATGCTGTTCCAGATTCTTGGTTAGATCAAGATACTTGGGTAAAACGTTCTCAAAAAACTTACGATGTACCATTTGCTAACTTTACATTATCATCTACTTTATATGATATCGATGTATTTGGTTATGGTAACAAAAAACGTAATCGACTACGTTTATTCGACCTTGACTCAATCAATAGTAAAATTATTGAATATGGTTCAATTAACTTTGATAAACAAAACATCGCAGAAAACTTAACTTTATTCCTATATCCTGATGACTCAGATGCTGAAGGTAAATTATTACGTATTTTCCAACAATATTTCATGGTCTCAAATGCTGCACAATTAATCATTGATGAAGCAATTGAACGTGGTTCAAATGTTCATGATTTAGCTGACTATGCTGTTGTTCAAATTAATGATACTCACCCTGCGTTGATTATCCCTGAATTTATCCGCTTATTTACACAAGAATACAATATTGGTATTGATGAAGCTGTTGAAATTGTTAAAAATACAATTGCGTTCACTAACCACACTATTCTAGCAGAAGCCCTTGAAAAATGGCCAATGGGAGCTTTAGAGCGCGTATCTCCAGACATTGCATATATCATTCGTGACTTAGATAAACGAGTTAGAAAAGCACATCCAGATGCACCAGGTGGATTTATTATTGACGACCATGGCCAAGCACATATGGCTAATATGTCAATTCATTATGGATTCTCAGTTAACGGTGTTGCGGCATTACATACTGAAATCCTTAGAGATACTGAATTAAAAGAGTTTGAAGATTTATACCCTGGTCGTATCAATAACAAGACAAACGGTATTACATTCCGTCGTTGGATTATGAATTCAAACAAGGCTTTATCTTCTCTATTAGATGAAAAAATCGGTGAAGAATGGCGTGTTAACCATGATTTAACTGCTTTTGAAAAATATGCAGACGATAAAGATGTCCACGCAGCATTAGCTGAAATTAAAGCACATGACAAATTAAAATTAAAAGAGCATTTATTACACCGTCAAGCTGTAGTTATTAATGAAAACTCTATTATTGATGTACAAATTAAACGTATTCACGAATATAAGCGTCAACAAATGTTGGCATTATACATTGTTCATAAATACATGGATATTAAAAAAGGTAACACGCCAAAAACACCAATTACAATTTTATTTGGTGGTAAAGCAGCGCCAGCATATATTATTGCTCAAGATATTATTCACTTCATCATGGTTATGAGTGAAATTATCGCCAAAGACCCTGCTGTATCACCATACTTACAAGTTGTGATGGTGGAAAACTACAATGTAACTGCTGCTGAATATTTAATTCCAGCTACTGATATTTCAGAACAAATCTCATTAGCTTCAAAAGAAGCTTCTGGTACGGGGAACATGAAATTCATGTTAAATGGTGCTTTAACAGTTGCTACTGTTGATGGTGCAAACCGTGAGATTGCTGAATTAGTTGGTGAAGATAACATTTACTTATTTGGTAAACAAGCAGATGAAATTGTAGAGTTATACGAAACATCTGGTTATAATGCTTATGAATATTATAACGATCCAAAATTACGTTCATTAGTTGACTTTATTATTTCTGACAAAGCAATAGCTATTGGTAATCGCGAACGTCTATATAGATTACATAATGACATTGTAAACAAAGACTACTTCATGGCATTAATTGACTTAGAAGAATTTATCGAAGTAAAAGAAAAAATGTATGAAGATTACGAAGATCAAGATTTATGGATGACTAAAGTTGTTAAAAACATTGCTCATGCAGGTTTCTTCTCATCAGACCGTACAATTTCTGACTACAACCGTGATATCTGGCATTTAGAAGCTGACTATGAAGTTGTAATTGACAAATAATTGAATCTTTAATACTAGACCATCCAATTCCGGATGGTCTTTTTTATATTGTCAATAAAAGGCCCAACCAATTACTGGCATGACCTTTTTTATTTTTCTGTTTCTAATATATACATTGCATGCTCAATTTCTTGTCGAATAGATTCAGTACGCCATTCTTTTTCATAAGCTAGCGAATTGGTTACCCAAGTAATATTATCTTTATGAAGACGATGACGAATATGTACATGTCCCATTACACTATGTGAAACTGGATATTTTCTTAATATACCATCAAGATCATTCGTCGCAATATAAGCATTAAAGAAATCAAATGCTCGATGTGGCATTGGGATTGTAAAATCTGGAGTTGTAACCATATGTGTCACTAACACTATTTGACGACCATCCATTTGTTCCAAATGCTTAATAATTGCCTCTTTAAAAATAATCGAAACTTCTTCATCTGGAAGTTCCCATGACATCCGCTTTTTATCTTGCCAAGTGGCAATTTTATATCTTCCTGCCTCAATTTGTTCTGGTGTGAACTTATCACGCTGATAATAAGCATGATTGTACCATGCCATATGCCCTACAATCGCCAACTCATCATTAATTATTAAAGGCTGTCGCATTAAGGATTGCGGATGATCCATAAATATCTTATGAAATTCCCAAGTACTTTTTTCTTCATTATGTTCTTGCCAATAATCATGATTACCAGGTATAAAATAAACTTTTGTTGGAGTTAATTCTTTATCTAAAATTTCAATAAAGTTAATTGTCGTTTGCATATTATTACTGATATCGCCACCGATGATTAAATAATTAAGTTCTTTTTCTGAACTAATAAGAGCTAATTCCTCAACCATATCTTCGGGTGAATAACTTTTTAGATAGTCGATGTGTAAATCTGATATAAATCCTATTTTCATATTATCCTCAATTTATTAAACGATCTTAAAATCTGATCGCTAGTAAGTTCCTACTTTCGTTGTTTATTTACATAAAATTATACTTAGTTCGCAAACTTTTATGTGAATACTTCTTTCATTATAAATATTGTCTTGAGAATATGCAATTTTTCTTAATTTCTTGCATACAGTGATATCTCAGAATTTTAAAACTCCAATAACATTCTAAACAGAAATGTTACTGGAGTTTTATCGATAAATATCTATAACGAATATTGAAAAACATTCATTATTTTAAGCCAAAAGCTTTTTTAAATAAATGAACCACTAATGTTATAACCACCGCAGTTAGAACTACAATTGCCCAAGCTATTAATGATAAAGGTTCAGTTCCAATAATATTATTCAAGAATGGAACATAGATGGCTAGCATTAATAATCCAATACTTAATACCATTGTAAACATCAGCGGTTTATTTTGGAGCAAAGATTTGTCTAATCCGAAAGAGTCACTCTTTCTTACATTGAAAATATGAAGAACTTGAGCTACTGCCATATATGCAAAAGTCATCGTCTGGGCTAACTCTACAGGGTTACCCAAAATGTCATAAGTGATATAAAATACGGCAAATGCTCCTAATCCAATGATAATCCCCGCCATTATAATTCGACTTAAGAAGCCTTTACTAACGAGTCCACTCTCTTTATCTCGTGGTTTATGTTCCATAACATCTTCTTCCGCTGGTTCAAATGCTAGACCAATAGCTGGTCCAACATCAACCACTAGGTTTAAATAAAGAATCATCAGTGGGGTTAATGGCATTGGAAATAAGAATACGATTGTTAGTAAAATAGACACGATTTCTACCATATTACAAGAGAATAAGAATGAGACGTATTTCTTAATATTCTCAAATATTATTCTGCCCTCTCTTACAGCATCAACAATCGTTGAATATCGGTCATCGGTTAAAATCATATCTGAGGCCTCTTTAGCTACTTCTGTCCCTCTAATTCCCATAGCCACGCCAATGTCGGCAGCATTGAGAGCTGGAGCATCGTTAACACCGTCTCCTGTCATAGCAACAACTTGTTGGTCGTCTTGTAAGGACTTTATAATTTGCTGTTTATTTTCAGGTGAAACACGGGCAAATACTGCGGTATCATGTATCTTATCAATGAATGTATCTGATTCATGAATTTCATCTATTTCTTGTCCCGTCATGGTATTTTCCCAATGGTTTATGCCAATTTCTTTAGCAATAATTGAAGCTGTTTTGGGATGATCACCGGTAATCATTTTCAATTGAATACTAGCATTTTGTGTTAATTCAACGGATTCAGCCACATCTGATCTTGGCGGATCCATGATACCAAATAGCCCAAGAATATCAAAATTGCCTTTTTCCTGATCAAGAAATGCCTCTAAATCATCCTCAGCTGCTTCAATTTCATTATCTTCTAATTTATATTTGGCTAAAGCTATGACACGCATCCCCTCATCAGCGAGCATTTCATTTTTTTCATCCCAGTAATTCGCATCATTGTCATTTAATTCAGTTAATTCACTCATCACATCTGGTGCACCTTTGACGATAATATATTGTGTTTCATCAGGGTATCGATAGTGCGCTGCCATATATTTTTTGTCGGAATCAAATGGAATTTCACCAACTATCCCATAATTATTTTCTTCAATATACTTAGGAGTTAATCCAATCTTGTAACCTAATACTGTCAAAGCGCCATCTGTTGGGTCACCATTTATGCTAAATTCCTTATCAGAATCATCAATATTTTCCAAATCTTCGACTTCTTGAGCAGAATTATTTTCTTCATTATCTTCATCACTATTTTCTTCCAATACTAAAGTAGCTTCACTCGATAAGAATCCTGCAATAATGAGGTCTGATAGTGCTTGATAATCACTATCTTCCGACTGATCAAAATTTAATTCAATTGCGTCTTCATCAGTTGTTTGTAGCTCTCCTTGAGGTTCATAGCCATTACCTGTGACTTGGTATTCATTATCATCCTTAACAATGAGGCGTTCGACCATCATTTGATTTTCAGTTAATGTTCCTGTTTTATCACTAGCAATTATTGACGTTGATCCAAGCGTCTCGACAGCTGATAAAGACTTTACTAAAGCTTGATGATCCGCCATTGTTTCCATCCCATTAGCTAATGTAATTGTTTGAACTGCTGGTAAGGCTTCAGGAATAGCTGCAACTGCCAAGATAATAGCAACTTGTAAAATCTCTCCAACCTCATATCCTGTTATTAAACCAATTACTACAACTAAAGCAGCCGCGATAAAAGCAACGATAATTAAAGCTTTTCCTAATTGATCGATTTCACGGTCTAGAGGCGATTGTCGTTCATTATCTTCATCCAACATCTCTGAAATTTTACCAACTTCAGTGTCCATAGCAATAGCTGTCACAACTGCTTTAGCTTTACCACGCGTAACTGCAGTTCCTGAAAACACCATATTTAAACGGTCACCTAATGGTACATCACCGTCCTCATTTTTATCGCCATCATTTAAATCGGAATCAGCATCTTTATCGACAGCTTCCGACTCTCCAGTTAATGCTGATTCCATGACAGCAAAATTGTTCACTTCTATTAAACGACCATCTGCAGGAATTGCATCGCCTTCTTCAAGCATCATAATATCTCCGGGTACCAACTCGACTGATTCCACTTCAATTTCATCACCATCACGAAGCACATTAATATGTGTGGTTACCATATCTTGAAGCGCATCAACTGAACGTTGGGCATTCCATTCTGCCAAAACCCCCGTAAGCACTGAAATTAAAACCGCAATCAAAATTGCAATTGCTTCAATCCAGTCCCCCATAAATACAGAAACAATTGCTGCAAATCCTAATAAATAAACAATAATATTATTTAAATTATCTAGTAAAATTTCCCAAATTGAGGCTTCTTCAGATTCTTCCAGTTTGTTTTCTCCTGTTTCAGAACGAATATCCTCAACTTGCTTTTTTGACAACCCATCTTCTATAGAGGTATCGAATTCTTTAATGACTTCATCTAGTTCACGTTGATAAATTTTATCCATTGTTTTCTCCTTATTCTTATAATTTCATTCTTCTAACAAATCACAATTATGAAAACTTATTACAACACTAGAAACATTTACATTTTCATTGACTAACTGATATTTTATAAAAAATTTAAAAGTGGCAACTATTATTCAGACAAATATAAGACACTAAATTATTAGGTCAATTTATTACTAATAACAATGTTAATAAAATTGTAACACATTCACATTTTGAGATAAAACATTTTGGTTTATATCAACAATATAATTATTATGATTAAAAAAGAGCTCGGAAAAAAGTATAAAAAATAACCGCATAGAATCAATGTCCTAAAAACATTGATTTTATGCGGTTAATTGTTAATCTATTTTTGGATAATTTTATAAATCAGACTTTTTGCCAAACTCAATATAATCTCCACACCATTAAACCTGGACTCTATAGAAGACAGTCGCTGAATAAGATTTAAGTATTATAATAATTATCCCTTTAATTCATTTGCTAATTCAATATTTGCTCGAATTGAAGCAAGCGATTCATCTAATTTTTGTTGTTCCCACTCATTTAAAGAAACAAAGTATTGTTTCTCCCAACCATTGCGTCCTACTTTTGTGGGCGTTGAGTATGAAACCGGATTATCGGCATATGGAGTCCCCTCTCCCATATAAGTTGAGATTGGTAATACTGTCCGCTCATCTAATAAAACAGCTCGAGCTAAATCGATTCCTGCTTGGGCTACACCAGCATTTGTTACACCAACTTTTGCTCGGAATACATGATATGCAGCTTCAACGATATTATCTTTAACATCTTGTGGATCTAATGGCTCTACATCAGGGAAGTATTCACTTAACTCATCAAAAGCAATTCCTGAGACAGTTAATCGGCTTAGAGCTGGAAATGCAGTGTAACCATGCTCTGCCATCATATAACCAGAAACAGATTTTGGATCAACATCATAGTGGCGTCCTACTGTATAACGTAGACGAGATGAGTCCAACATACATCCAGTACCCATAATTTTATTGATTGGATAATCGAATTCTGTCGATGCAATATGTACTACTGTATCCGCTGGATTGGTAATAAAGATAATAATCGGTTCTTTTGTACGACTTGAAATATTCCCCATAATTTCACGTACAATCGCTGCATTATTACCTAATAAAACTTGGCGATCTTCAGGTACTGGGTCTGGGAAATAATGATGTGATGCAGTGACAATAATAATATCAGCATCCACCATGTCATCATAGTCACCTTCATGAACATTCACATTAACACGTGAAAATTGACCTGTAGCATGCGCTTGGTCTAACGCTTCACCAAAAGCAATTTCTCCACGGTTATCTAATACCACGATTTCACCAAATAATTCTGATTTTACAGCATTAGCAATAACATGTTCACCAACATGTCCTGCTCCGATAATTCCTAATTTTTGCATATAAACACACTTTCTAATGAGATTTTAATTTATTATAACGCAAAAGGAATGCTTTGGCTAGGATGACCTTAGATTTCTGTGGAAAATATGGCAATTAAAATCATATTACAAACTAATCTTCAGTTATTACCGATTAATCTTCGATAGATAAATCCTCAGCTAAATAGTCAGCTGCATTAAAATTATCCACTGAAACTTTCATCATCCAAGTGTTCTCATCACCCTCAGCTGAAAGTGTTTCAGGTGAATCTAAAAGTGTTTCATTCTTTTCGATAATTGTACCTGTTATAGGTGCTGGGATTTCAGAGACTGCTTTTGATCCTTCGATTGCTACAAAAGGCTCATCATAAGTGATTCTTTCATCATCTAAATATTCAAAGAAACCTACTTCACCAATATCATCTTGACCTTTTGGTGACATACCTATCACTACTGTGTTTGGTTCAACTTCTTTTAGCCACATACCTGTTTTTGTGTATACTTTAGTCATAATTAATTCTCCTTTAATCATAATGAAACAGTTATTAAAAACTGTTATATTTATACCATTATATCAGTAAATGTCTAGAAATAAAAACCCAAACAGAAATTACTGCTTGGGTTTAAATTATTTCTGTTCAATTATCTTCGCTGGAACTCCAATTGCGGTCGCTCCGGCTGGGACATCCTTGAGTACAACCGCTCCGGCACCAATCTTGGCACCATCACCAATCGTAATATCTCCTAAAATTATCGCGCCAGCTCCAATGATGACGTCATTACCGACAGTTGGGTGGCGTTTAACATCTTGTTCACTTGTGATGCCTCCCAGTGTTACACCATGGTACATGGTGACACGGTCGCCTATTATTGACGTTTCGCCAATGACAATACCCATCCCGTGATCAATAAAGAACTGGTCGCCAATTGTTGCGCCAGGATGAATTTCAATACCTGTAACACGACGGGCTTCCTCTGAAATAACACGGGCTTGATAATAATGTCCAGCTAAATACTCTGCTCGCGCTTTGTCATGGTACTGACGGGCAACTAAACCTGGATATAGGTAGGCTTCTTCGACTGAATGACAAGCTGGATCTTGTTCAAAGATATGCTCAGCTTCCCCGCGCCAATAGTCTGGACCTTTATTGGTCACTTGAAAAGATACCCATCGACAAGTAACGTTCGCCTGAATCAGGTAGTACAGTAACCACTGTTTTACCAGCACCTAATTCTTTGGCTAAGCGTTTTGCCCCTACATAATTAGCTCCAGATGAAATACCTGCTAAGATTCCTTGAGTTGATGCTAATTCACGCATACCATCAAAGGCATCTTCATTTGAAACACCAACATAACGATCAATGTTTTCATCCGTAAATAATTCAGGTACAAAGTTAGTACCTAATCCTTGCAGTTTATGTCCTGCTGCTTCGCCTTTTGAGAATAGCGGGGAATCCTCCGGCTCTAAACCAACAATTAATGTGTCAGGATTGTTTTCTTTAAAGACATTTCCAACACCAACGATCGTACCTGAGGTACCAATACCTGCGATAAATGCGTCTACTGTTCCTAAGTCTTCTAAAATTTCACGTGCTGTAGTTTCTTCATGAGATTTAATATTTGCTTTATTAGCAAATTGTCCTAAAATAACTGCATCACGTTCTTCAGCTAACTCTTCTGCTTTAGCTTTAGCACCTGCCATTGCTCCTTCAGAAATTGGTGTTAGAACTAATTCAGCACCATAAGCTTGAATTAATTGACGGCGTTCCATAGACATTGAATCTGGCATAACAATAACGATATTTAATCCTAACGCTGCCCCTGCCATTGCTAATCCAACACCAGTGTTACCTGAAGTTGGTTCAATCACTGTATCACCTTTTTTAATAACACCACGGTCTAATAAATCTTGTAAAATAAATTTAACCGGACGGTCCTTAACAGAGCCTGAAGGATTATTTTTTTCAATTTTTACATAAACATCTGCTGAATCCTCATCAAGATGATTAATTTTTACAAGTGGTGTATTTCCTACTGAATCGATAATATTGTTAAATAGCATAATAAAACTCCTTTATATTTTGTTGCATTCAGTATAACGCTAAAAATAAGAAAGCGCTTTGACTTTGCTCAATTATTTGTATCTTTTTAATAATAAAGCTGAAATTGATTCCACTGGGACAGTATTTTCTATATTGATTGTATTCGTCTCATCAAGAAATACTTCATGGTCTTTGAGAAGGACAATATATTCATCAGGATATAAAGGGACATTCAATACGTTCAATTGAGCATTAAAGATAAGAATCAACTCATATTCTGGGCAATCATAAGTTAAATGGACAATTTGATAATCTTGACGCACCGCATTCATAGTTTGTCTAATCTCTTCATAAGTTTTAAGTCTTAATAGTGGTTCTTGATGTCGTAATTTAATTAAATCACGTATTAAATTAACAGATTGACGGTAATCTTCTTGACGATTCCAGTCAATTTGATTAATTTCATCTGGTTTATTATATGAATCACGAACACCATCTTTGGTACGCATAAATTCTTGTCCGGCATGAATAAATGGCACACCTTGAGCAAGCATAATAATTGTTGTCGCCAGCATATGTTGGCGTTCAATACTTACTATATCTGTATTTGGACTTGAAGCTAATAGCTTATCATAAAGGGTAAAATTATCATGTGCTTCAATATATTGAATTAATTGCAATGGATCATTATAGTTACCAAAGTCAACGCCACCCATGAAATTTTGGACTATTTGTGCTTCCATATGCCAAGCTCCATTGACATAACCTTTAGCTGTAATTTCGAAATCATTTCCTTTAACAGCTTCACGTAATCCATCATTAAACTGACCAATTCCTGGCATAAATTTCGCATTACTTTGGTTTGCCGCTCTAACATCATGATTAAGCGGTGTATATAAGTTCCAACCTTCACCAAATAATAAGATAGATGGATCAATTTCATTTAATTCCTCACGCACTTCGTTCATAGTATCGATATCATGGATACCCATTAAATCAAAACGGAAACCATCAATATGATATTCACTTGCCCAATATACAACGCTATCAACGATATATTTACGCATCATCGATCGTTCTGATGCTGTATCATTTCCTACACCTGTACTATTAGTTAACTGCCCTTTGTCGTTATAACGGAAATAATAACCAGGGGCTGTTTTATGAAAAGCATGATTTTCTACTTCATAAACATGATTATAAACAACGTCCATGATGACTCGTAAACCTTTTTTATGCATAGTTTGAATTAATTCTTTAAACTCAGTTATACGAGAAAATGGATCGTAGGGATTTGATGAATAAGATCCTTCAGGAACATTATAGTTATAAGGATCATAACCCCAGTTATATGCTAACGGAGGTTGTTGCGTTTCATCGACTGTTGCATAATCAAAAACCGGCAATAATTCAACATGTGTCACGCCTAAATCAACTATATAATCTAAACCTGCCGAAGAACCAGAATCATTAACCCGATTAGTCTCTGTTAAACCTATAAATTTCCCTTTATGGTGAATATTAGATGATTCTGATACAGTTAAATCACGAACATGTGATTCATAGATGACCGTTTTATCCGGTGTTTCCCACTGCGGTAAGCGTTCACCCCATCCTTCTGGATTGGTACGTTTTAAATCAACAACAACGCTACGATGACCATTAACAGTCGCCGCTTTAGCATATGGGTCATTTGTAATCACTTGTTCACCTGTTAAAAATGTTAAACGATAGGCATACGTAGTACCATGCTGGTCTCCATCTAAACGGTGCTTAAAAATTTGTAAGTCTTCATCGAATTGCATCACAATACTATGATGAATATCACCATACCAATTATCATAAAGTAATAACTCTACTTGAGATGCAGTGGGTGACCATAATCTAAACTCGGTTGCTTCTTCTTGATAAATCGCACCAAGTTTACCATTATAAAATCTAGTTTTTGTAAAAATACTATCTTGACCAAGACGCATTATCGCTTCTTGATAGTATTCGCTTTGAGGTTTTGAATGATTTCGCATTTCTAATGGATTTCTCACTTGCTGCTCCTTTCTTCATGACAATAGGCTCACTCCCTCACGGACTGAGCCTATCCACAATTTCTCTCGACTCTAAAATGAGTTTTAGGGAATTCACTACTATTTAGTTATATTTTTCTTATATTGATGTGTCAACTGGCAATAACGTTCATACCAGATATCAATAAACTCCTGGCTAAATGGACCAATACCTTGATCAATCCATCTAACTAATTCTTGAATTTGATATTTAATGACTTTATCGATATCGTCAGAATAATGATATCTTCTACCATGTAAATCATATTCATCAACATCTAACAATCGTTTTTCTCCATCGGGAAATATCTTGATATCTAAGTCATAGTCAATATATTTAAGTGCTTCATTATCCATTACATATGGGGAAGCCAAATTGCAATAATAAGTTACACCACGTTTTCTAAGCATTGCAACTACATTAAACCAGAAATTCTTATGGTAATATAACAATGCCACTTCGCGTGTATGCCATTTGCGCCCGTCTGATTCTGTTACTAGCGTATGATCATTACAAGCAATGATTGATTGTTCACTTGTTTTTAAGATCATATTATCTTGCCAGGTACGATGTAACGATCCGTCGTGTTTATAACTTTTAATAGTGATGAATTCCCCCTCCTTAGGTTGTTTCATCACTTTCCAACTTTCTATTTTTTTATACCAAGCAATCTATACAGATTGGGTATTTTACCTATTAATTATAGCACAGAATATACTAATTTAAAGTAAAATGTCGTCTTTTATCTTTTCGTTTTTAACTGAAACAAACGCGAATAACATGTGAATTACAGCACATTTAATACATCAAAAAATCCCGAATAACCTCTCTGGTTAAACGGGATTCTAATAATATTATAAAGACTGACCTGAACCTGCCATTTGCATTTCATAATAGAAACCTTCTTGTCGCATTAACACTTCATGATTTCCTTGTTCTACAATCTGGCCTTCCTTCATCACTAATATAATATCCGCATTTTGAATCGTTGATAGACGGTGTGCAATAATAAATGTTGTCCGCCCTACCATTAACTCATCAAAAGCTTGTTGAATTAACACTTCTGTACGCGTATCAATTGACGAAGTAGCTTCATCTAAAATTAACATCTCAGGTAATTGAACAAATAAACGAGCAATTGAAAGCAACTGACGTTGCCCCATAGATAAATTACTCCCATTATCCGTTAAAACTGTATCATAACCATCCGGTAACATCTCAATAAAACGATGGGCATGCGCTCTTTTAGCTGCTTCAATAATTTGATCTCGTGATGCATTTGGATAGCCATAAGCTATATTTTCTGCAATTGACCCCGTTTTTAACCAAGTTTCTTGAAGTACCATCCCAAATTGTTCGCGCACTGAACGTCGTGTGAAGTCGTTCATGTTTACACCATCGATAAAAATTGCCCCTGAATCAACATCATAAAAACGCATCAATAAATTAATTAAAGTCGACTTCCCAGCTCCTGTCGGTCCAACAATTGCAACAGTTTGACCTGGCTCAACCGCCACCGTTAAATCACGAATTAATTCCTTTTCAGGAACGTAACTGAAAGCAACATCGTCAAAAGTAATCTGCCCTTCAACTTCATTTAGACCAAATTCCTTAACTCCTGTTTCTTCTTCATCAACTAAATCGATTAATTCAAAAATACGATCCCCAGAAGCAATAGCCGACTGTAATTCAGCTAAAACATTCGAAATATCATTAAAAGGCTTCATATATTGATTCGCATAATTTAGAAAAGTCGTCAATTCCCCAACTGTAAAAACACCAGAAATAATACGCATCGCACCAACCAAAGTAACAAGCGCATATATCACCGAATTCACAAAACGCGTTGTAGGATTAACCGTCGAAGAAATAAAAATCGCCGACTTCGAATAATTACTATAAATATCATTCACTTCATCAAATTCAACTCTTTTAAGATCTTGCTGATTAAAAAGACGAACTAACTCCGATTGTTGTACAGCCTCTTCAATAAGCTCAGAATGTGTAGAACGAACTTGAGTTTGTTTTGTATACAAATCATAAGAGCGACTCGCCACAAAATGGGCAATAACAATCGAAATTGGCGTTAAAAGAACAACAATCAACATCATCTGTGTATCTAATTGTGCCATTGTCACAATAGTAATAACAATCGTTAGTATTCCTGTCAGAAATTGATTAAACACCATCAGCAACCCAGCAGCGAGCTGATCAGTATCTGTTGTAATCCGGCTTACTACCGCTCCCGTTGAATGAGTATCCAAATAATTTAATGGAATACGATGAATTTTTTCTAATACCTCATTACGTAAATCTTCAATCATACGATAAATTAAACGATTATAAATCAATGGATTGATTAACTGCACCAAAGCATTTACAGCTATTACAATTATCATTTGTCCTAAAATTATTAATAGCTCTTGGAAATCAACTTGATTAATTGCTACTACTTGGTTGACTGCTTGTCCAATTAGAATCGGTAAATATACCGTTAATGCTACTTGAGCAATTGTTAAAAGTGTAGCCAAGATAATTAAACCTTTACTAGCAAAGAGGCGTTTTGCAACACGCATAATTGTTGAATTTTTATTCATCTAGTCCACCTCCGTAACAGCTTGTGATGCGTAAATTTCTTGGTAAATTTCATTCGATTTCAGTAACTCTTCATGAGTCCCGACACCTACTTGTTTACCTTTTTCTAAAACAGTAATTAAATCAGCATTACGCAAACTATGAATTCGTTGTGAAATCATAATAATTGTACGGTCAGCATATTTTTCCTGTAAAGTATGCTGAAAATTAGATTCTGTTACATAGTCTAAAGCTGAAGTTGAGTCATCGAAAATTAATAACTCAGCTTGCTTAATCAAAGCTCGAGCTATCGTCAGTCGCTGACGTTGCCCTCCAGAAAAATTACTTCCAAAGGCCGCAACAGGACTATCTAAACCTTCAGACAACTGTTTAACAAACTCACTTGCCTGCGCATCATCTAATGCTCGCCAAATCTCTTCATCCGTTGCATCTTTTTTACCCATTAATAAATTTGAACGGATCGTTCCTTTAAATAAAGTTACTTGCCCTGGAACAACTGCAATATCACTACGTAATCCAGCCAAATTATCAATATTAAACAACGATGGATTAAAATAGATTGAACCCTCAGAAGGCTCATAAGTTTTAGAAATCAAATTTAAAAGTGTTGATTTCCCTGATCCAGTCGATCCAATAACACCAACAAAGGCGCCCTTTTTAATCGCTAAATTAATATTAGAAAGTGCCTTTGAATTAGCTTCTGGATAGGTGAAATTGACATTATCAATCACCAGAGCAGAATTGACAACGGCATTTTTCTCTTCTTGTATCTGACTATCTGTTAAATCTTCTGTCGGTAAATCTAAAATGGCATTAACTCGTTTTGCACTTGTAATTGATTTATTAATGACATCAAGAACGACAACTAATTTTACTAATTCAACTAAAATTGATAATAAATAATTAATAAGTGCGACTAATTGCCCTTGGGTCAATGTTCCAACAGATACTTGATGCCCTCCTTGCCAAATCATTCCAACTAAAATAAGATTAACCGTTAAATAAGTCAGTGGATTAGATAACGCATTGATTCGTCCAACGCGTAATTGCATCTTCGTTAAGTCATCATTGGTTTCTTCAAATTCATTAATTTCTCTATGTTGTTGTGTGAATGCTTTAATAACCCGAATACCTTGAATTTGTTCTCTCGTTTGAGTGACCAAACGGTCAAATTTATTACGAATATTTCGAAGCATCGGAGCAGCGACTTTCATAATAGTAAATACAATCACGGATAAAATAACAATCATTAATACAAACCAAAGTGAAATTTGACGATTAATTTGAAGTGCCATCACTAAAGACCCCAATACAATAAATGGAGATCTTAAAAACAATCTAAAAGAAGTATTTAAACCAGATTGAATTTGAAAAGTATCACTAGCAAGTCGGTTAATAATACTTGATCCACCCATTTTATCACGGTCAGTTTTTGAAAGTTTCAATGCATGGTCAAATGTATCTGCCGTTAGATCACGCGCATATTCTGTAGCTGCCTTAGCGGCAAAATATTGTGCTGCGATTGCAAGTATAAAACCAACTAGCCCTAATCCTATCATCACTGCAACGAGTGTAAATAAATAAGACCGATTTCCAGACGGAATCGCTTCATCAATAATTTTAGCAACTACTATCGGAACTAATAATTCCAAAACCGCTTCTATTAATTTAAATAATGGCCCAGTTGCACTGAGGAGCTTTCGTCCCTCAAAATATTTCCATAAATGCTGCATAGATTCACCTCTATAATCCTTTTAATAATTTTTTCTGTAAAGTTGATATTGGATAATCTTTAATATCCTGTTTATGAACCCAAGCCATACCATCAGGAGCTGGGAATGAATTTGTTGAAGCTATAACTCTTTCTACATGCCAAATACGGTGGCTAAAAATATGTTTAACCGTTGGTATTTTATTTTGTTTAAATGGCTGTACAGTAAAATCTTGAATTTCCTGTTCATCTAACCAATTGATAAAAGCTGAATTATAATCTGCCTCTTCTTGAATACTTAATTGTTCTTGAAGCGGGAAATGCCAAAGTCCTGTGTTCAATTCCCCTTCACCGTGTTGACGTAATAAGAATTCGCCTCGATCATTGGTGATCACATAAGCATAAATAATATGTTCAGTTTGTTTAACCTTTTTTGGTTTATTCGGAAATAGATGGGCTGTTCCTAACTCATAAGACTTATCAAAATCTTTTAATGGATGGGGATCAGGATATGGACTTGAAGGCGTCATAATCATCGCTCCCATGTCCATCAATGCTTGATTAAAATCTCCTGGCCTATCTGGATCCATAATCTGCTTATAAATAGAACGAAATTTGCGCTTCGAACTAACTTTAGTTATATCATCGTCTAAAGCAAAAAGCCTCGTCACAATTCGCATTAAATTACCATCAATGGCCGGTTCTACCTCACCATAACAAATACTTGCAATCGCAGCTGCAGTATATGGACCAATACCTTTAAGCGTCAATAAGCCCTCATAACTGGTCGGCATTTCTCCGCCGTGTTCATCTAGTACTTGATTGGCAGCAATTTGCATATTCCGAACCCTTGAATAATACCCTAAACCTTGCCATAAAGACATTAGTAACTCTTCATCAGCATTGGCTAAATCTTCAATTTTGGGTAATGCCTGAGTGAAACGCTCATAATAAGGCACAACAGTTGCTACTTGCGTTTGTTGGCACATAATCTCGCTCACCCAAATATAATATGGATTTTTTGTGTGACGCCATGGAATGTCACGTTTTTCTCGGTCATACCAATCAAGCAATGTTTTACGGAATGCTTCGATCTTCTCATCTGACCAGTCTATTGAATAATCTTCTTTTCTCTTCAATTAAATGTCTTCCTCTTCTAATTCATGTTCATGGTCCTCCAACCAAAAATTGATTTTATCAAAATCATACCCTTTACGGAGCAAATCTTGCGTAATATACTGTTTTAATTCATACCCAGAATATTTACGCTCTCGCTTACGTAAACTTTTAGCTGCATCCACCTCAAGCAAATCCAAGATTTCCTCGTCATCTTTTTCGGTATCAATTTGTGACAAAGCTTGTTGAACAATATCGCGCTCATAACCTTTTGTCATCAAATGTTGTTGGAGTTTATTATTAATCATTTTAGGTGTCAATCGCTTTTGACGGCGAATAAACTTACTCGCTAATTCAACCGCATTTTCTAATTGCTGCTCAGGCGGATACTCATCAAGCGCATTAAGTATTTCTGCCTCAGAAAGTCCTTTTTTAATCAATTCCTGCTCAATATTCCGCGGCCCTTTATAATTAATCAGCGCCTGATTTCTCACAAATGACTCACCGTATACCCGGTCATTAAGATACCCTTGAGACTTAAGCTTATCAATCGTCTTTTTGTGAAGCACTGGATCAATAATTATCTTCTTATCCGGATGATTCGGATCCGTCATCTCTTGCTTCGCCAAATAGTCATGTACTTCCTTAACCGAACGAAGCTGATAGGAGATATAGTTCAAAGCTTTTTGATAAATCTTCGATTCAAATTCTCTTGATTTAATTTGCTCAATTAATTCCGGGGTCAATTCTTGCCCCTTAAATAGAGAAAAATCAAGTAAAACTTGCTCGTGAATTCCCACCAAAAACTCTTCATCGACATACACTGAATATCGCTGTGTATCTTTTTTCTGTCGTTCTATCTTAGTGATTTTCAATTAAAGACCCCCAGTCATATTTTTTAAAAGTAGTATTTCATTAGAGCCTATAGACAATCTATTGAAACTTCTACTATACATTTTGAAATCGTTTTAAGCAAATAATCGATAGTTAATTTTCTTTAACTATGTTACCATTTATAAAGATTTATCCCAAATAGAATTTATTGAGGTGATAGAATGAATACTGAACTTAAAAATATTGCTGAAGTAGCAGCTCTAGCAGGCACAATTATGTTGGAATCACATGCTGAAAGTTACCGAGTTGAAGATACTGTGCGTCGTATTTTAGCAACGTCAGGTATGGACTCAATTGACGTAGTAACAAATACAACTGGGTTATATTTAACACTAGACGATTCTGACCCATCTATGGATCCAATCACAATTGTACGTCGTATTGATTCACGCGGGAATCATTTAAACAAAATTTACCGTGTAAATAATATTTCACGTGCTTTAACGAGTGGACAAATTAGCCATGATGAAGCAAAAAGACGTTTGAATGTAGTTAATGAATCAGAATATAATGTATATAGTCTTGACATTGCGACCATTTTACTCGTTGTTGCTTTCACCATCTTAGGTGGTGGTAATATATATGATATCATTCTATCATTTCCAATTGGAGCAGTTGTTGCCCTGTCACGCGTTTGGAAAAACTTTATCGATATGAATGACTTTATCTTTACAATGTTTACTACTACACTAACTGCTTTTGCAACAGAATTATTTACGAATCTATTTCCAGGACTCAATATGTCTAGTAGTATCATCATTATCGCAGCCCTAATGCCCCTTTATCCCGGAACAGCCTTCACAAATGGTATCCGTGATACTTTAAAAGGTGACTATGTCTCCGGTGTCGCTCGAATTGCTGATGCCTTTGTTATTGCATTATCGATAGCTCTTGGTGTTGCGTTAGGCTTGTCACTTTATGGAGGTGTTAGCGCATGGATATAAATACAATCTTTGATATTTTTGTAAAATTATTTGCCGCTTTCATGGTTACAACCTTTTCAGCTATTACTTTGGAAGCCCCAAGACAAGTACTATATAAAATTTGGCCGATTGGCGTCACTTCTTACGCAACATTTTTATTTTTTACGCATCTTGGCGTCAGTGAGTTCTTATCAACATTTTATGCCTGTTTCATCGCTTCAATTATGTCACAATTCTTTTCACGCCATTTTAAAGCGCCGGTTACTATGTTTTATATTCCTACTTTCTTTATTTATGTACCGGGTTCTGCAATTTACCAAACAGCTTTCCATTTCATTAATGGAGACTCTGCTATGGCAGCACATTACTTAGTAAGAACTGTAATGACAGCTGGAGCGATTGCCTTAGGTGTTTTCATGTCAGATTCGATTTTTGAAATATACTTTTCAACACGTGATAGCTTAAAAGCAAGGCGTGAGGAGAATCAACAAAACAACTAAATTTTTGCATATTAAAAACGCACTTCCATAGATTTGGAGTGCGTTTTATTTGTTTTTCTCAATTGAATTTAATACCGTACCATCTTGTGCATCGACTTTGAGTACTGCTTTATATTCCAAATGATCATCCACTAGATCAATTTGATAAATTGTCTGATCATGTTCCCGTTTTATTTCTCCTTTATAAGGTCTGTAATCCGGATAGATTGACTTAGCGACTGCAGTGATTTCATTCAGAGACAACAAGTTATCTATTTGAATAAATTCATTTTCTTGATTGGCACATTCCTTCGGAGATAAGTATTTGGATTCTTCTGTCAAAACACCACCGGTTTGGGCATTCATTTGTAAAGTCTGTCTGATAGTTAAATCTTGTCCAATGATTTTATATCTTAAGAACTGGCCTTTATATGAGAGTTTAATTTTTATAATATCCATATCTGGAAATGCTTTTTGATAAAAAGCAATAACTTCTGCTATCGTCCAAATATGATGCTCTTCTTCAAATGTCTTCACCAAACCTACCTCCTTCTTAGTCGAAATCATTATAACACACAATGTATACGGTTTCACTAAGTAAAAACCATTCACTCATCAAAAAAATTAATGACTGAATGGAGTAAGGTCTATTAAAAACGAGTCAAAGATTTACAGTTCAACAATATTTTGTGGTTTACCTTCTAAATACTTAACTGCATTATCAAAAACAATATTAGCACGGTCTACCATCGCTTCGTCTGTTAAATAGGCAATATGCGGTGTTAACACAGATTTTTTTGTATGAATCAATGGATAGTCATTTGGTAAAGGTGGCTCCATATCATAAACGTCAATCCCTGCTCCACCAATAGCCCCATTATTTAATAATTCAGCTAACGCTTCATTATCCACAATAGGTCCACGAGCTACATTAATTAAAAGTGCATCATCTTTCATAGATTCCATCAATTCGCGACTAATGATTCCTTTTGTAGCATCAGTATTTGGTAGGTGAATTGAAATAATATCAGACTCAGACATAACTTCTTCAAGTGATTTATACTCAAGCCCTAATTCCTTAGCTTCTTCTTTTTCTGAGCGGTTATAACCTATTAAATTTGCCCCAAACGCTTTAAATAATTCAGCTGTTTTAATACCTAAATTCCCTGTACCAACAATCCCTACTGTTTTACCTTTAATTTCACGACCTTGGAAAGGCGCTGTAAAATCTTCCCCTTTACGAGTATCGGCGTCTCCTTGAACAATGTCACGGTAAAGGCTTAATACTAAACCAATTGCCAATTCTGGAACTGCTGTATTGGAATAACCAGATGCATTTGCAATTTGAATTCCTTTATCTGCTGCTACTTTTTGGTCAACATGGTCTACTCCTGTGAAAGCCACGTTAATTAATTTAGTTTTTTCTAGACGATTGATAACTTCCGCTGGGTATGGGTTGTTCGCAATAATGACGATTTCTACATCTTTACTACGTTCATACAATTCTTCAGTATCTGTTGTTTTTTCATTATAGTATACAAATTCATGGCCTAAATCAGTAATCGATTTTCCTAAATCTTCTATATAACTATCTGGTACACGCAATGGTTCAATTAAAGCTACTCTCATTAAATCACTCCTCTTAATTACTAATACCATTCTACCTAGAAAAGCAAACTTCCGCAAATAACTACTCTTATAATCTGTATCAGATATTTCCTTGCGTTTTATTTCATTCAATTCACATATATTATTTAACTGCATTTACCAGGTTTATTCATTATACTTATCAGATGTTACAGCCCAGAAAAACTGTTACAACAGCATTTCACAGACGTGACACATAAAAAATATTCATTAATCCCAAGGCATATCATTGTACATTTTCGAAAAAAATTGATAAAGTTATATTTGTAGACGAGAGAAACTATCAGTCTAAATTCAAATCAAAGAGGAGAATGTGATTATGAAAAAATCTTTACGTCAAATGTTAACAGTAACTTTAAGTGCGGTTTTACTTGCTGGTGCTTCAACTAGTTTTGTAGCTGCTCAAGAAGAATCGAGTGCATCAGAAGAAACATCATCAGTAGTTTCTGAAAGTGCATCTGAGGAAAGTGCCGATGAAGAAGTACCTGCTGAGGTTAGTGAAGCTCAAACAGGACTTGATGAAGCTTTAGCGTTATTCGAAGAAGAATATCCTGAGTCAAGCATCTCAAAAATCAATGTCGAAATGGTTGTTGACGATGAAACTGAAGAAGTTTCATTTGAATATGACATCGAAGGACTAGATGCTGAATTTAATGAGTATGAATTAGATCTTGTTTATGCTAACGGTGAAGTCACTGAATCAGAATTCAGTGAAGGTTGGTTAAACAATGATGAAGAAGATCAAGCAGAAGAAAGTGTTTCTGTAGACTCTAATCAAGAACCTGTAGAAGAAACAGAAGAAGCATCAACAGAAGCTGAACAAGCTGCGTCTGATGCAGAATCAGTTCAAGAATCTGCTCAATCAGTTCAAGAGTCAGCAGAAGAAACACAAGAATCTGCTGAAGATACAGTTGAATTTGAAGAAAGAACTTTAAATTTAGAAGAAACAATTACATTAGATGAAGCTTCGGAAATCGCATTAACTGAAGTTGGTGAAGGTGAAGTTGTTGAATGGACTTTAGAATCAGATACTGCTGAATTCTGGGGATTATTCGGTGACGAAGCTAACGAAAATCCAATTTGGGTAATGGATGTTGAAAACATGGAAGCTGACAATGATACAGAAGTCCATGTAGACGCTATTACTGGTGAAGTCTTAAACCTTGATGAAGTTCAAGAAGACGTATCAGGTGCTCAAAACGAAGCTGCAGAAGAATCAGCTGAATCAACACAAGAAGCTGTTGAAGAGTCGGCTGAATCAACAGAAGAAGCAGCTGAAGAGTCAGCTGAATCAACAGAGGAAGCTGCTGAATCAGAAGCTGAGTCTGTAGAAGAATCAGCAGATCAAGAAGCTGAAGAAGTTGAAAGTAATGCTGAAGAATCAGTAGATTCTGCTGAATCAGCAACTGACGGACAGTAATTACAAGTTTCAACTAATTTAATTTAAATAGTTAAGACGACGGATTTCCGTCGTCTTTTTTAGTGTTTTCAAAATATTCTTCCCAATCGATCAGTGGCTCTTCGAGTTGATCATTAACTAACTCTTCGTCTTCACGTTCATAAATGCGCCATTCAAACCATTGTTCTGCTTCTACTTCACCCTCTAGTGCTGCTTGATCAACGATGGTTACGTAGTATAAATATTCCTGATCAAATATGAGTCCATGTAAACTCTCTTCATCACTGCTGTTTGAAATGAATAAAGGAATTTCTTCATTTGATTGTTCATATACTACCGCATAATCTCGAACAACCTCTTCCCCTGCGCCATTTTTACCTTTCCAAGCAGTGGTGCCATCATCTTTAATCATATATATTTGGGGCTACTGCTCCACTCTCTTCTATCTCCAAATCAAGTTGCGGTATTAATTTATCTTTTACTTCTTCAATAAATTCTTCATCTTCTAGGGTAAATTCAATCATTGATTCTTCTTCAGTAATAAAATCAGATTGTTCTGTTATTAATTGATAGTCTCCAGCAAAGTCCTCTAAGTTATAATTCATTGATTCTGCTGTTACATTAGCACTACTCATAGATATAGCTAAAGTGAATAATACGGTTATAATAGTTTTCATTAATTACCTCCTCTAGTAATTCTTGGTTAGTATACTGGTATTATACAAAAAAATAAAGACACTCGCTTTCGCAAGTGCCCTGACCATTATAAATTATGAAGACATTGAAGCCGCTCCACCATCGGCTTTAATATATGAACCTGTCATATAAAATGATAAATCTGAGCCTAGGAATGCAATGACATTCGCAATTTCTTCAGGTTTTGCATATCTTTCTTAAAAAATGCAATGATTACTATATAATTTAAAAATTTCATCCTAAAAAGAGCCTATCAACAATAGATATGCTCTCTATGTGATGCTAATTTTATCTTTTTTATCTAGCTAAGTGCTTCCCTGCTTTACGTCCTTGGTGCACAATTCCTGCAATTGCCGTTCCTGAACCTGGATAATAAGTACCAATCCAGCCACCTGCATTTAATCCAGCAGCATATAATCCTGGAATTACTGTGCCAAAATGATCTAATACTTGACAGTCAACATTAATTTTCAGTCCACCAAGTGAACCTAAGTTTGTTGAATGATTTTTCAATGCATAATATGATGGTCCTTCAATCGGTGCGATACCATCTTTACGCCCATATTCTAAGTCGACTCCCTGCTTTGCGTTTTTATTCCAAGTTGCAACTTGTGAATTCAAGTTTTCAGCTGGTATATCTAGTTTTTCAGCTAACTCTTCGAGTGTTGTTGCTTTAACAACCGCTCCAGACCCTACATCACTCGTTAAACTTTCTTTGGTCCATACTGATCCAGGTGCATCAATGACATTTTCTCCAAATATCATGTAAGTTAATTTTTGCAATTGTTTTTCTTGGTGGAAAATTGCTTTGTACTGATAAGCATATTGCGCGTCTTCACAGACGAAACGGTGCCCTAATCCATTTACAATAATCATTGGCATTGTTGGTATGGAGTTATTTGTTGCATTTCCTGTCTTACCATCAAAATCAATACAGCCACCAAATCCGGCAGTTGCTGCTCCAATGCCCATTCCCATCATGATACCGTCTCCAGTGTCAGTTGCTGTTGATAGAACTGTTTTATATTTTAAGTCATTATAATGTTGTGGGCTTAAATCTCTAGCTAAAGCGGTATTGTGGTCAATCGAAGCTGTTGCTAGCACAACACCATTATTTGCTTTGACTAATAAATCGCCGTCTTTAGTAGATAATTGTGCACCGACAACTTCCCCAGTTTCTTTATTTTGTACTAATGCCACAACTGCGGTATCATATATAATTTTAGCACCTGATTTTTGAGCCTCTTCGAGCATAGCAACAATCATAATGGTACCTTCACCACCAGCACCGCCGCCTTTATATTGATGAATACGGTCTGCATGATACTCGTCCGCAACATAAGGGATATGGTTATGTCCATAGACTGTTTCAATTTCAAGTCCCATATCTACTAACCAGTCTAAATTGTCTGCTGCATTAAATGCTAAATCTTTCACTAATTCTGGGTCAACATAGTTTTCACCCGCTTGTATCCAGAGCTTGGCATGTTTTTCGGCTGAATCATCACTGAATGGTGTCAGTTCTTTTTGGTATTTTGTTCCTGCTGCTTGGATTACCCCACCAGAATAGTTTGTCGTTCCACCAGGTATACCCGCTTTTTCAATAATTAATACTGATTTACCACCACGGGAAGCCTCAACTGCAGCTGCTAACCCAGCTCCTCCTGCTCCAGCAATAACAACATCATACTCTTCATCAAAAGTCAGTTCATCTGAGTAAGTTATTGCCTGACGAGCGACAGACGAGTTCACATCTGGTTTCATTGCTTCTGAAGCACTGGTTGTTGCATCAGATTCTGGCCATAATGTAACTTCTTTATCCATGGCTTTATCTTCATCAAGTTCGCCATTTGATACAGCAATTGCTTTTCTAGTCGCATCGATAAAAGCACGTGATGAATAAGATGCTCCTGTAATAACATCGATATCATGAATATCAGTACCTCCTCGAACTTCATCTAAGACACGTTGGATTCCTAAATTTCCTACGAGTGCATGTGATGAGTGCTCTGACTCAATCGCTGTAATTTGCCCATCTTCAACCTCAACTGTTGAGATAATTGGGCCATGGAAACCTTGCGCTTGACCTTGATAACGATTAACCATAAATTCATCCGCTCCTTATAAATTTTATTGTGATTTAAATAACAAAGAAATTGTACCATAAATATTTTGCTTGTTCTATATTTTTGTTGTTTTATTATTTTTTTGACATGGCGATTTCTGTTAAACCAAATTCCTACATAATTCGCATTTCCTTTTTCTCTTAAAATAACTCATGATACTGATATAATTAATATAATGAATTGAGGTGGTGAACGAGATGATGATTTATATAATAGAAGACGATTTAACTATCGCAAAAGCTCTTGGTAAGGAATTGCAGCGCCACGACTTTCAAGTAACACTTGCCGAGGATTTCCAAAATATAACAAAAGAAATTCAAGCATTGAATCCTAATTTAATTTTATTAGATATTAACCTCCCCTATCACAATGGTTATTATTGGTGCAGTCAAATACGCACTTTCTCTCAAGTGCCCATTATTTTTATTTCTTCTATGGGAGAATCGATGGATCAGCTGATGGCTTTACAGCTAGGAGCAGATGATTATATTGTTAAGCCAATTGATTTGCCTTTGACTGTTGCTAAAATTCAAGCAATCTTAAGACGGAGCTACAGTACGGTGACTGATTTTTCTCAGCGAATAACATTTAAAGGGATTTCTTTAGATATTGGTAAAAATGCTATATTTTACAAGAATAAAGAGATTGATTTAACGCATACGGAGCGGTTAATTATGGAGTCCTTGATTCAAGGTCGGGGGAACTTTGTGTCTCGAGATGCTTTGTTGGATGCGTGTTGGCAAAATGATCAGTATATTGATGATAATACTTTGGCGGTTAATATTTCGCGTTTACGGAAAAAATTGGCTTCGATTAATCTTAATCATTTAATTGAGACAAAGCGAAATGAGGGGTATCGATTAAATGAGGAAGGGATTGAGTCATGAAATTTAAAGCATTCATCAAGCAAATTCTCCCTACCATTTTGATTACTTTTTCATGTCTCGTTATTTTCGCTTTAATTTTCGCTATGTATTCTTTAGATTGGGCGATTTATTTAGGTGGAGCTGGTTTAGTTCTTTTGATATTGGCCTTTTTATTAGCCTTCCAATTTGTTAATTTCAAACAACAAATATCGTTACAGGAGGAATTAGAAGAAACAAAAAAGTCTCTGAATGCGATTCAGTTTGATAATATCCAAAAAGAAAGAGCTTTGGAAGATTATTTTATGTTGTGGGTTCATCAAATTAAGACACCTATTACTGCTTCAAAGCTTTTACTAGAAAGTGGGCAAGAGATACCACTTACGAAGCAACTTAAACAGGAATTAATTAGTATTGATAATTATACAAATTTAGCTTTAAATTACTTAAAAGTGAGTCAACCAGATAGCAATTTGAATTATGCTAGAATGCCGCTTGATACGATCATTGCACCTCTCTTGCGCAAATATCGGGCCCAATTTATTGAATCGAATATTAAGTTACATTATAAAAAAATTGAGGACGAGGTATTAACAGACCCTAACCTGGCACAAGTAATGATTGAACAAATTTTATCAAATGCTTTGAAATATACGAAACAAGGAGATATCTGGATTAATTTTGATCAAAATATTTTAAACATTAAAGATAATGGGCAAGGTATTTCAAAAGATAATTTACCTCGTGTTTTTGAGCGTGGCTATTCGGGGTTGAATGGACAGTTAAATGAAAAATCTTCTGGTATTGGTTTATACATGGTGCGATTAATATCAAAACGACTCAATCATCCGGTTACGATTGAGTCGGCAGTTGAAATCGGAACAACTCTAGCGATTGAATTTAATTCATACGAAGAAACCCGATAGACAAGTTTCTTACAATTTTGTAAGATTACTTGTCTTTTTTGTAAGATTAGATAAAAGCTTCAAGGCACGTTTCATTTTATACTTAAATCAATCAATAAGGAGGAATTCAAATGACACAATCATATTTAACAGTTGAACATTTACAGAAAGTTTATAAATCAAAAGAAAATGAAACGATTGCTTTACAAGATGTTAATTTTGGTGTAAAACAAGGAGAATTTGTTGCTATCATGGGAGAGTCAGGTTCAGGTAAATCAACCTTACTGAATATCTTAGCAACCTTTGACCAAGCTACAGCTGGGCATGTTTTACTAAATGAGCAAGATTTAAGTCAGATTAAGGCACATGAAGTCGCTTCTTTTCGCCGTGATAAATTAGGTTTTGTTTTCCAAGATTTTAATTTGTTGGATACTTTCACCAACCAAGATAATATTTTATTACCTTTAGTTCTAGCTGAAACGAAGAAACAAGTAATGCATCAGCGTTTAGAAAAGATTGCATCATTTTTAGGCATAGAAGAATTACTCGAGAAATACCCTTATCAAATTTCCGGGGGACAAGCGCAACGTATTGCAATTGCTCGTGCCTTAATTACTCAGCCTGAAATCATTTTAGCGGATGAACCGACAGGTTCACTAGATTCACGTACGGCTGCAAATATTTTAAATATTTTTAAGCAAATGAATCAAACAGGAAATACTATTCTCATGGTAACCCACTCTGTAAAAGCAGCAGCTAGTGCAGAGCGTGTGTTATTTATCCGGGACGGGATTATATTCCATGAAGTTTACCGTGGTAGCCAATCGGACCAAGATTTTCATGAACGAATTGCGGAGAGTTTAGCAATGGTAAACCAACCAAGTGTAGATTTCCATGCAGGAGTATACCGCCAAAGAGGTGAGGCGTAATGAAAACTTCAGTATTATGGCAACTCGCCAAACGTTCGATTTCGGGACACAAAAAAACGTATGTCCCATTTATATTTGCAAATATTTTACTTTTTGCTAGTGAATATATTTTACTTTCTTTATCCGCAAATGAATATATCCAGGAACGTCATGAAGCCTTACCATTATTACTAAATATTGGTCTAGTTTTAGGCTCATTAGTCATTATGATCATTGCCTTTTATACATCTTTTTTCATACAAAACCAATTAACGAAAGAGTTTGGTCTTTATACGATTTTAGGCCTAGAGAAAAAACATGTTAGACGGGTTTCTTTTTATCAATTATTGATTCCCTATCTAATCGTTATTATATCTGCCCCAATCACGGGATATCTTACCGGTCAGTTTCTCTTCGTGATGTTAAACCGCATCATGAAGGACACTGGAGCAAGTTTTATGGATTATCCTATCGATTGGATGAGTGTCGGTGTGGTAATTTTACTGATAACGGTACTTTACTTAACTATTTACTTTGTTTCAGTATGGAAAATTTATCGTTTAAATCCGCTCGACCTTTTTAAAGATAGTCGCTCAGGTTCTGGTACACCAAAAAATCGTTGGATTACTTTAATTGCCGGACTCGTTTTAACAGGTTATGGTTACTATTTAGCGTTAACGGTCACTGATATTCTTCAAGCATTTTCAACGCTTTTTATAGCCATTCTTTGTGTCATACTTGGTACTTATTTATTGATGAATTCGCTACTGACGATTCTATTAAAAGTGATGCAGAGGAACAAAAAATTCTATTACAAACCTGTCAGTTTTTTAACTGTCAGTGGGATGCTACACCGTATCGGTAATAACACAGTTGCGTTAGCATCTACGGCTATTTTAGCAACCGGTGTTATTTTAGTTTCTGGTCTAGTCTTAAGTACTTACCGCACGATGGAAAATCAAGCAACAAATGTACAGCCTCTTGATTATCAAGCTTTTATGAAAGCTGAGTTTGATATGTCGAATGACGAAAAAGCAACTCAATTAAATCATATTCTTTCAGAAATTGATGAACAATTTGAAGTGACTGAAAGCCATATTGAAAAGTCACAGTTTATTAATGCAAATTTTGTTAACAATGGATTACTACCACTATATGCACCTGATGACCCGAGAAATGAAGCTTTACCAAATGATAGCAAACGAATTTTCTTATTACTCTCAACAAAAGAGAATTACTATGATTCAATCAATGAAACACCAACCGAGGGTGATGAGTGGATTATTTCGACAAATACGCTCGATATTGAAAATGTTGATGCTCTAACAGTAAACGATCAAAAGACAGATACTAAAATCGTTGAAAATACTATGATTTCATCTGTTTATGGAATCGAAGTGTTGTATATTGCTCTTAATTCTGAAGAAGAAATTCAACAATTATCTTCTACGCTTGAATATGAGTATCCAGAGGAATTACAACACACATTGCATTTTGATATCAGAGATAATACGCCTGAAAAAGAAGCAGTCATCCAAAAAATTGTCGATGAAAACGAGGCTGTAGTTGAATCAAAACGTGCAGCAACGGCGATTATTTATCAATTAAATGGTGGCTTACTATTTATCGGAATTTTAATCTCGCTAATTTTACTTATTGGGACCGGTTTATTATTATATTACCGCCAAGTCTCTCAAGGTGTTGAAGATCAAAAGAACTATCAAATTATGAAACAAGTTGGATTACCAAATAGCTTAATTAAAAAGACCATCCGCCGACAAGTTTTATGGATATTCTTCCTACCTTTATTAATCGGGATTATTCACAATATCGTCGCGAGCAAATTATTATTTACCCTCATGGGAATGATCGGCCTCTCTAAATTTTCAGTTTATGCAAGCTCATTCCTGATTGTCACTGTCGCTTTCTCACTGCTTTATTTAATCTTTTTCTGGCTCACTTCACGTGTATATTATCAAATCGTGAATGAATCAACGCATTAAAAGTATGGTATAACTATAACAAAACACGCTTCGAACGAAGTGTGTTTTTTGTTTTTGAACTCCACTACCCTGACTCTTTTTCCTATGCTAAAATAGAAATATTAAAAGGAGTGACTGTATGAAGATTGCTGTTTATTGCGGTGCAAGCACCGGATTTAATGAAATATATACTAAAGTTGCCAAAGAACTGGGCGAATGGATTGCGACAAATCAACATAAGTTAATTTATGGTGGTGGAAATATTGGTTTAATGAAGGCTGTATCCGATGCCGTCATTAATAATAATGGCTATGTGACAGGCGTCATGCCCACATTTTTAGTAGACCGTGAAATTCACCGCAGTGATTTAAGTGAATTTATTGAAGTGACAACGATGGCAGAACGAAAAGCAATGATGTTAGATGAAACGGATATATGTATCGCGCTTCCAGGTGGTCCTGGTACTTTAGAAGAAATTTCTGAAGCGATCTCTTTAGCTCGTGTAAGTCAAATTGACAGTGTCTGTGTGTTTCTGAATATAAATGGCTACTATGATCACCTAGAACATTTCTTTAATCATATGCTAAATGAAGGGTTCATTTCTAGGGAGGACCATGCAAACATTCATTTTGTTGATCAGATTGAGGATTTAGCCAGATTTAGTTAGCATTTTAATAGAGAATATATTCCATTAGGCTGCTTTCAAAATTAGATAAATTAAACACAAAAACCTGCCTCCAAAATCGGAGACAGGTTTTAATTCTTATTACTATACTTTTAAATAATCTTTAATCGCTGTTTTATAAATATTAATAAAGTCGAGATATTCTTGGACATCAATGTATTCGTCGACTGTGTGAGCTTGCGCTAGGCTTCCTGGTCCATAGATAGCGAGGTCATATTCATCCGAAATACGGCCGAAGTTGGAAGCGTCTGTGGCGCCTGATATCGCAATGGGTTTGACATTTTCTACAGGCGCAGCGTTTTGGAGTGCTTTAATTAGAACGTTGTCTTCCTTAGAAATTGCGAAATAGTTATTTTGTAGGATATTTAATTCTAAGTGCCCTTCACTTTGGGCATTTATTTCCTCGATTGCCTGGTTGATGCAGTCTAATACGATTTGGTTATCCACTTCAGGAATAGTGCGGGCATTGGCTTTCATGACAACTTTTTCAGCAACTGAATTGATTTGAGCGCCACCATTGATGACTGTGTTGACGTTTAATGTGTCGCCTAAATGTTCATTGGTGCCTTTAGCAAATACTTCGGCAAATTTCTCGTTGGAATTATTAATATAGTCGACTAATAATTGTAATGCGTCAACGCCTAAATGAGGCATTGAGCTATGAGCGGATTTTCCGTGGGCGTGAATTTCGTATTGAAGTGAGCCTTTGTGGGCATAAATAATTTCGTTTAGTCCTGATGGTTCGCCAACAATAAAACCATTTGCTCCGTCTAAGTGGCCTTCTTCAGAGAGTTGTTTGGATCCATACATACCAATTTCTTCACCGATAGTTGCTGCTAGACGGATTGTTCCATTGAAGTCTGCGCCTTCTTCTTTCAATTCGATCATAGCAATAACCAATGCCATTAAACCAGCTTTCATATCGGACGTGCCGCGACCATACATTTTTCCGTCCACAATTTCGGCGCCATAAGGATCATACGTCCATAAATTTTCGTCGCCTTCAGAGACGACATCAGTATGTCCTGATAAAACTAATAATTTCCCGAATTCTTGCCCTTTAACATCCGCTACAAGCGATACACGGCCTTCTGCATACTTAACGCCGTAACTTTCAATACCGTGTTCTAGTAATAGATTGGCGATGTAATTGGTCGCTTCTTCTTCATTACTGTTTACCGTTTTAATTTGCACTAAGTCTTGTAAAAATTTAATCTTTTGTTTGTCCGTAAATATTGTCATTGTGCATGCTCCATTCTCAATATCGTTAGCTTTATTTTAAGATATTAATCAATGCATAACAAGAAAAAGCGAGGAGACCTCGTTTAAATGAAGTTTCCTCGTTTTGTTTTGATTTGTTTTATCTTGTTTCTAAAATGTGTTGTGCTTTAAACCAATAATGTTTGTAGAGAGCGGAAAAGCGTGCTGTGTACCCACTAAACCACGGCTTTTCTTTCCCACAAAAATGCAAAATAACTGTTTTTTGGATGACTGTTTCCAAGTCAAAAGCGCCAAATGTTGTCGCCTCATAATACACTGGATAACGCGTATCGTAATTATAAATACGTTCTGGAACAGATAGTGTATATTGACTATACATCCCATTTAAGACATCCTGGTCTGGTAGTAAAAGGTTACGGTGATGGGCTGAAATATACTCTATGATATCTTCTTCACGCACAATTTCACACTTTTTATTTAAATCCATTAAGATGACACCAGAATTGAAATAACCATTCATATCATAATTGTTAAGGCGGACTTTATTAATATTATCGGTAAATTTTTGAAAAGCCGAATGCTGACTAGCTACATACATATGTCCTTTCATATCCATATCATACAAGTCACTCAAGTCATTGATCACTAAGATGTCGGCATCTAAATATAAGATGCGGGACAAATTATCTGGTAAATAATTATGTGCGAGTAACCTATAATAAATTGATTCAGGCCATCGTTTAGTTACTGGCGCCTTTTCAAAGGCTTCTGTTCCTACATAGATAGGCTCTATTTCGACATCGATACTATCCCCAAATCGGAGTAGGTCTCTTTCTTTTTCAAGGGGTTCTTTTGAAATAACAAAAGCTTTAATCGTTCGACCTGGTGTATTTGTCTTGGCTGATAGTAAGGTTGTCATCATTTGCCAGACAAATTGGTCGTCGATTGCAAAGAGTAAGTTGATTACTTCTTTACTCATCGGTATCATCCTCATCGAATGCGCCGCGGTCTTCTAATATTTGCATAAATTCTTGTCCGGTGATTGTTTCTTCAGTAAATAAATATTCTGAAATAGCGACTAAGTGATTTTGGTTTTCAAGTAGGAGTGTTTTCGCTTTATCATATTGTTGATTAATGAGTTCGACGACTGCTTGGTCAATGCGCGTTCTGGTTTCAGGCGAGACTGAACTTGATGTTTCGTCTCCTAGATATTGTGCGTTTCGTGATTCCATTTGTACCATTCCGAACTCTTCGTCCATTCCGTATTGTGTAATCATGCTACGAGCAATTTTTGTCATTTGTTCGATATCGTTTGAAGCGCCGGTTGTAATTGATCCAAAGGTAATGTCTTCTGCTGCACGTCCTCCAGCATAAACTGCTAATTTATCAAGTAATTCTTCTTTAGAAAGTAAATTATTATTATCTTCCGATACTTGAAGTGTATAGCCTAATGCTCCTGATGTTCTTGGTATAATGGTAATTTTTTCGACCGGTGCTGAGTGTGATTGAAGTGCAGCTACTAAAGCATGCCCTACTTCGTGGTAAGAAACGATGCGTTTTTCATGTTCAGAAAGAATCGCATTTTTCTTCTCTGCTCCAGCAATTACTACTTCGATTGCTTCTTGGAAGTCTTCTTGTGTTGCTTCCTGACGTCCCATTCGAACAGCTCTTAATGCTGCTTCGTTAACGATGTTGGCTAAATCGGCACCTGAAGCACCTGATGCCATACGGGCAATTTTGTTGAAATCAACATTGGGATTATGTTTCACTTTTTTGGCATGAACTTTTAAAATCTCTTCACGCCCAACTAAATCTGGTAATTCAACTTGAACTTGGCGGTCGAAACGCCCAGGACGAAGTAATGCTGGGTCTAATGATTCCGGTTGGTTTGTTGCTGCTAAGATTAATACACCTGGGTTATCTTCGAAACCATTCATCTCTGTTAATAATTGATTCAATGTTTGTTCACGCTCATCGTTACCAATGGTTTTCCCAGAACGTTTCTTACCAATGGCATCAATTTCATCAATAAAGATAATACAGGGTGCTTTTTCTTTGGCTTGTTTAAACAAATCACGAACTCGTGCAGCACCCGCACCCGCAAACATCTCAACGAATTCTGAACCAGAAATTGAGAAGAATGGCACTTCCGCTTCACCAGCAACAGCTTTAGCTAGCATCGTTTTACCAGTTCCTGGAGGTCCAACTAGTAAAACACCTGTTGGCATCTTAGCTCCAACCTCTGTATATTTATCTGGTTCATGTAAGAAGTCAACCACTTCTTCTAAGCTTTCTTTCGCCTCATCTTGACCCCTTACATCATTAAATGTAATGCCTTCTGTCGACTGGTCATAAATTTTGGCATTCGTTTTACCCATATTGAAATTCATCGAGTTCCCACCGCCCGCTTTCATTAGGCGCTTTTGCATGAAATTCCCAAGTGCCATAAAAATTCCTATCGGAAGTATCCATGTCATTAAGAAACTTAGTAGTGGTGACATCTGTTCGCGGATTTCTCCCGAAAACTCTACATCTGCTTGTAAAAGTCGTTCAGTTAACATCACATCTTCAACCATACCAACGCGGTAAACTTGCTCCCCCGTTGTAAAGATAATTTGATTTTCTGTTTCATTGATTTGGACTTGCTCTACTTGATCTTCCGTCACCATTTCCGTAAATGTAGCATAATCCACTTGGTGAACCTGACGATTTTCGATAAAAGGCATCACAATTAAGTTGAAACCTAATATAATCACCAACACAATCCCATAGTAATACATCAACGACTTACGTTTTTTATTTTCTTCGTTCATCCGACCATTCCTTTCTTTGTTCAATCTCTTTCATACAGTCACTGGCATGAATCTGTAAATTCTCACAAAACTCTTCAGTCATTTCGACATACAACAATAAAGTTTCTCTATATTCTCGAAAAGTTAAATTTTCTTCCCCTAAAATTTCATCAATAGCCTGAATATAATCCAATTGCGCCTGACTAAAATGTTGCAGTGCTTTACTCTTACTATCATTTGCTTGATTATTCAAACGTTTAAAATATTGCTCGCGCATCTTTAACTACCTCCGATATATGTATTATCTAATAATCAAAGATTCATTTGAATTCCCAATGTCTGACATTTGTCTTTACAATTTGCAGGAAATGTAAAAAAGCCGCCGATTGGCAGCTATCATATATTCTATTGTGAATAACGATTATGGGATTTTGTGTAGATGTTATAAGAATTTGGATTTCATATGACTTCTCGCAGTTTTTTGCATAGTTATTATACGTTCGTATAACTTCTCAAGTTTGGACAGGCAGTTATTATACGAATCTAGGATTTCATATAACTTCTCCTGATTTTTCGCATAGTTATTATACGTTCGTATAACTTCTCAAGTTTGAACAAGCAGTTATTATACGAATCTAGGATTTCATATAACTTCTCCTAATTTTTCGCATAGTTATTATACGTTCGTATAACTTCTCAAGTTTGTACAGGCAGTTATTATACGAATCTAGGATTTCATATAACTTCTCCTGATTTTTCGCATAGTTATTATACGTTTGTATAACTTCTCAAGTTTGGACAGACAGTTATTATACGAATCTGGGGTTTCATATAACTTCTCCCAGTTTTTTGCATAGTTATTATACGTTCGTATAACTTCTCAAGTTTGGACAGACAGTTATTATACGAATCTAGAATTTCATATAACTTCTCGCGGTTTTTCGGTCAGTTATTATACGTTCGTATAACTTCTCAAGTTTGAACAAGCAGTTATTATACGAATCTAGGATTTCATATAACTTCTCCTGATTTTTCGCATAGTTATTATACGTTCGTATAACTTCTCAAGTTTGGACCCCCAGTTGTTATCTACTCTCTACCAACCATTACAAACTGTGGAATTAAAAAGGAGGAGTCGCAAGCGACTCCCGCCTTTATTTTAATGTACTTTTAGGCCAAAGCCTAAAAGTTACCTCTTTCAACTTCCAACAAAAATAAACCAACTGCAATCTTTTTATATTTCCCAAAATAAAAAGACTGCCAGTCGGCAGCCCTGATAATATTACTTATTTGATTTTGGTGGACGAATATCTGATTGCATCAAATCAATAATTTGTTTGGCTAATTTATGCGCATCAAAATTTGGCTTCTTCATCTCCTCAACCAAAACTCCCACAATCCCATATGTTGTATAATTAACCAATAACTCAATCTGACTCAAAGGCAAAACAATTTCATCACTCTTACTTTGGACATTGGAAATAATTAATTGCCGAACAGCTTTCACTAGAATCTCTTCCATTTCAAGCCGACGATCAGAATCTAAAAGCCGATTAACAATTTGACGGAAATGATAAATATGTTCGATAAAATTTTGTAAAGACTCAACTGAATAATTCATCTTCAAACTTTTGGAAACAGCTTGCTCAACCCGTTCCTTAGCAACCCATTCAATCACCGCATTAATATCCTCAAAGTGATAATAAAAAGCCTGACGTGAAATATCACACGCCTTAACTAATTCAGTAATAGTAATCTTATCCATTGGTTTAGTTTCTGCCAATTTAAAATACGTCTCCGCAATTAAATGTTTTGTCGACCCCTTAGCCATACTCCCAACTCCTTCGTCTCCCTATTTTATCATGAGTATTCGTTATTAACCAATCAAAATAAAAATGCCGAAACTCCATTAAAGAATTTCGGCAAAATAATTTATGATAAACCAACAATCGTGCCATCTTCGTCAATATCCATACCATTTGCGGCAGGGACTTTGGGAAGACCTGGCATAGTCATAATGTTTCCTGTCAAGGCAACAATAAAGCCAGCACCCGCTGAGACAACTAAGTCACGTACTGTGACATCAAAGTCTTCAGGAGCATTCAATAGTTTGGCATTGTCTGAGAATGAATATTGTGTTTTGGCAACACAGATTGGTAAATTACCATATCCTAACTCAGTTAATTGGCGCGCTTGACGGCGCGCTTTTGGTGTTAGGACAGCGTTGTTTCCGCCATAAACATTTTTAACAATATTATTTAATTTATCTTGAATAGAATCTTCTAAATCATAGGCAAATGTTAATTCTGACTCTTTCTCTGCTGCTTCAACCACTTTTTCCGCTAAATCAGTCATTCCTTTACCGCCTTTTGAAAATCCATCGGCTAGAGATACTTCTACGCCTAATTCATTCATTGCTTCGATGATGACTTGAATTTCTGCGTCTGTATCGGTTGGGAATTTGTTGATGGCAACAACGGCTGGTTTGCTGTAAGTGTCTGTGACATTGAATAAATGGCGTTTTAAATTATCTAAACCAGCTTTAAGGGCTTCAACATTTTCTGTTCCTAAATCAGTTTTAGCCACGCCACCATGCATTTTTAGAGCGCGAATGGTTGCGACCACAACAACTGCATCTGGTTGGATGCCAGCCATACGCGATTTAATATCTAAAAATTTCTCAGCACCTAAGTCTGCTCCAAAGCCCGCTTCGGTTACAGTATAATCAGCTAGTTTCATGGCTGTTTTTGTGGCAATCACTGAGTTACAACCATGAGCAATATTAGCAAATGGTCCACCATGAATAATTGCAGGTGTTTTTTCTAAAGTTTGAACTAAGTTTGGCATAATTGCGTCTTTAAGTAAAATCGCTAGTGAGCCTACAATTTCCAAGTCTGCTACGGTTACAGGTTCACCTGAATTGTTGTAACCAACAATCATACGGCCGAGGCGAACTTTTAAATCAGAAATATCTTCAGCGAGACATAAAACAGCCATAATTTCTGAAGCAACCGTGATTTGGAAGCCATCTTCACGAGGATAGCCGTCAGATTTAGCACCTAAACCAGAAACGATATTACGAAGTTGGCGGTCATTCATATCAACCGCACGTTTCCAAGTGATCGAACGTAAGTCAACATCTAAATCATTACCTTGATGGATATGATTATCTAAAGCTGCTGCTACTAAGTTATTCGCTGCAGAAATTGCGTGAAAGTCTCCGGTAAAATGTAAGTTAATATCTTCCATAGGGACTACTTGAGCGTAGCCACCACCCGCTGCGCCACCTTTAACTCCAAAGACAGGACCGAGTGATGGTTCGCGGAGTGCGACAATCACATTTTTTCCAATTTCTTTTAAACCATCTGCTAAACCAACGGATGTCGTTGTTTTTCCTTCTCCTGCTGGTGTGGGTGAAATGGCTGTAACTAAAATTAATTTTCCATTTTCGCGCTCTTGTAAATCTTCAATATTATTCACGATGATTTTAGCCTTATCATGGCCGTATGGTGATAATTGATGATTTTCTAAACCAATTAATGCGGCAATTTCTTGAATCGGTGCTGTTTTTACACTACGTGCAATTTCAATATCTGTTAAATGTGACATAAAAATCCCTCTTTCACTTCGCAATATCTGTACGATAAGTTAAATTATCTGATTCGATGCGCCCCACCAAATTATAAGCTAACAATCTGGCGTCCTCTTTTGTTTTACCCAATCCTACTGCCGTTAAAACACGCCCAGCGGCATTAACTACAGAGTCATCGTCAAATGCAGTACCATTATGGAATAAAAGTGTTCCGGTTGGTTTTTGAGCTGGTAATTTAATAGTATGCCCTTTTTCAAAGGCTTCTGGATAACCTTTAGATGTTAGTATAACACCAACTGCTTGTTCATTCGACCAAATTAAATCTTCATCAACTAATGTATCGTCGATTGCTTTATTTAATATGTCAAATAAATCAGATTCTAAGCGCGGCATCAGAACTTCTGTTTCTGGGTCACCAAAGCGTACATTAAATTCTAACACATATGGCACATCATTTTGAACAATATAGCCAATAAATAAAATACCAGTGAAGTCATAACCATCTTCAATTAACCCTTTTTCAATCATTTCATTAATTGCTTTAATCTCTTTTTGAACATGATTTTCAACCGGAACAGGAGAATAGCATCCCACACCACCAGTGTTTAGTCCTTTATCTCCGTCTAGTGCTCTCTTATAATCACGCGCAAAATCAAGGGGAATGACTCGGTTATGAGATACAATACATAGAAGTGATAATTCTGGCCCATCTAAAAACTCTTCGATAACTACCGTTGATCCAGCATCCCCAAATTGTGCTTGGTTCATCATCACATCAAGTGTCGCGGTTGCATGTTCATAGTTTTCAGCAATCACAACGCCTTTACCTAATGCCAGTCCATCTGCTTTAATAACTATCGGATAAGATACCTCATCTAATCCCGCTAATGCAGAATCGTAGTCAGTATAAGTATTGTAAGCAGCTGTTGGTATATTGTGGCGCTTTAAAAAATTTTTAGTGAAATCTTTTGATGATTCAAATTTCGAGCATTCGGTGTTGGGACCGAATATTCTTAAGCCTTCTTTTTCAAACGCTTCAACAATACCATCACATAATGGGTCCTCAGGACCAACAATTGTTAGTCCAATTTCTTCAGATTTTGCAAACTCGACTAATTGATCAATTTCAGTCACATTAATTGCGACATTAGTTCCTAGAAAACTCGTTCCAGCATTCCCTGGTGCAAAATATAATTCGTGGACTTTTGTTGATTGGTCTAATTTCCAACCTAACGCATGTTCACGGCCACCAGAACCAATAATTAACACCTTCATCGGTTTCCTCCTATTAGTGTTTAAAGTGACGCATTCCGGTAAATAGTACAGAAATATCTTTTTCGTTGGCTGTTTCAATAACCTCAGGGTCTTTGACTGAACCACCTGGTTGGATAATTGCTTTAATCCCGTATTCAGCGAGCGTATCAATTGTATCTTTAAAGAAGAAAGCATCTGAGGCAACAACTGCTCCATTTAAGTCAAATTCAGAACGTTCTAATGCTTTTTCTAAAGCCCAAACACGTTTTACTTCACCATGTCCTAATCCATAAGTCATACCATCTTTAGCTACAACCATCGCATTTGATGCGATATGTTTGACTACTTTCCAAGCAAAATCTAAATCGATTTTTTCTTGTTCTGAAACTTCACGCGTCGTTTTCAGTTCAACGTCCCCTTTGTATAATTCTAAGTCGACATTTTGAACTAAAGCACCATTGACTGTTTCGCGAATCATCATCGGAGCGCGTTCTGCTTCCATTAAATTATCCATTTCTAAAAGACGGATATTTTTCTTTTTCGTTAAAATTTCTAATGCATCCTCGTCAAATGACGGTGCAGCAATTATTTCTAAGAAGATTTGTGATAATTTTTCGGCTGTTTCTTTATCGACAGGTCGGTTAAGACCAATAATTCCACCAAAAATTGACTCTGGATCACATTCATACGCTTTTTGATAGGCTTCAGCAATTGTATCACCAATCGCTACACCACAAGGATTCGCATGTTTAACAGCTACAGCTGCTGGCACCTCAAATTCTTTTACTAATTCAATACATGCTTTTAAGTCATTCATATTATTATATGAAATTTGTTTACCATGTAATTGTTTAAATTCATAAGTTGGGTCGGACTCAACATATAACGCGGCTTTTTGATGAGGGTTTTCACCATAACGTAATTCTTCCCCAAAACGGTAGCCTTTGGTTAAGTATTCAGGGAAATCAACCCCATTTAATTGATTAAAATAAGCGGCAATTTGCGCATCATAATAAGCCGTTAAACCAAATGCTTTACCTGCTAATTGTTGACGTGTTTCTAAAGAAACTTCATCTGCTTTTAATTCAGTAAGAATCCAATCATAATCTTTAGGTTCCGTTACAATAATCACATCTTGATAGTTTTTACATGCAGCACGAATCATTGAAGGTCCACCGATGTCGATTTTTTCAATAATTTCTGAATGCGTCGCTTCCGAATTTTTTACCGTTTCTTCAAAAGGATATAATGTATTAACAATCATATCAATCCCTTTAATACCATGAGTATCAATCGTTTCTTGATGACTCAAATTATCACGGCGATATAAAATACCACCATGTACATTAGGATGCAAAGTTTTTACACGGCCATCTAACATATCCGGAAAACCAGTTACTTCCTCAACATCTAAGACATTAATACCCGCGTCTTCAAGTGTTTTATAAGTACCGCCAGTTGAAATTATTTCCCAACCTAATTCCACTAATTCTTTCGCAAATTCAACGATGCCTGTTTTATCATATACTGAAATAAGTGCGCGCAATTAAATCTCTCCTATCATTTGTTCAATTGTTTCGACAAGTATTTTATGTTCGATTTCTAATACACGTTGTTGTAATGTTTCTGCAGTATCATCAGGATGCACACGAAGACATTCTTGCTTTAAAATACGCCCTTCATCAAGTGCATCATTGACTATATGTGTCGTTGCTCCTGTAATTTGAACACCCCGTTTAATCACACCTTCATGGACTTTCAGACCGTAATACCCTTTTCCAGAAAAGGCAGGAATAAGCGAAGGATGAATATTAATTATACGATTAGGATAAGCTTCGATTAAAGTAGGAGTTACCGTTCGTAAATACCCAGCCAACACCAACAATTCTGCTCCAGCTTCTTTAAACGCGTCACGAATTTCTTCGTCATTTCGGGAAATTAAAGTAGTAATGCCATGTTTTTTTCCACGCTCTAACCCATAAGCTTTTGACGCATTGGAGACGATTAATACAATTTCGGCATTCAATTGCCCGGATTCACAGGCATCAATGATGGCTTGTAAATTAGTGCCTCCTCCTGAAATCAAAACACCTAACTTTTTTTTGCTCATTTGAATGCGACTCCTTGGTCCATTTCTTCAATCATTCCCATTTCAAAGTAGAGAGCATTGATACTATCTAATACATTACGAGCGGTATCAGCTTGACTTGGATCCATTACTAGAACCATCCCTACGCCCATATTAAAAGTACCAAACATTTCGATTAAATCGACATTACCCCATTCTTGGAGTTTTCCAAAAATTGGTTGTGTTGGAATCATTGCTGGGTCTACTGTTAAACCAAGTCCCTCAGGTAAAATACGTGGTAGGTTTTCTTCTAACCCTCCACCGGTAATGTGAGCAATACCTGAAATTTCCACTTCTTTAATTAAAGCTAAAACTTCGTCTGCGTAAATACGTGTTGGGGTTAGTAATGTCTCACCAATTGTTTCTTCTAAACCGTCCACAGAATCCGTAAATTCTAATCCTTGTTGTTTTAAAATCGCGCGAACTAAAGAAAATCCATTTGAATGGACACCAGAAGAAGGTAAACCTAGGACAATGTCGCCAGCTTTAATTTTTTCACCTGTAATAATCTTGTCACGGTCAACAATTCCGACCGCGAACCCTGCGATATCATACTCATCTTCGTCGTACATCCCAGGCATTTCAGCAGTTTCGCCACCGATTAAAGCCATTTGTCCTTGAATGCAGCCTTCCGCTACGCCTTCAACGATCGTAGCCATTTTTTCGGGAATATTCTTCCCTGTCGCAATATAATCTAAGAAGAATAGTGGTTTTGCTCCTTGGCATAAAATATCATTGACGCACATTGCAACCGCGTCGATGCCGATTGTGTTGTGGATATTTAAGCTTTGAGCTAACATCAATTTTGTCCCGACACCATCAGTTCCTGATACTAAGACAGGCTCTTTCATGTCTGTTAAATCTGGTTTAAACGCCCCTGCAAAGCCACCTAAGTCATTTAAAACGCCTGGTGTGTGCGTGCGTTTTACCATTTCTTTCATCAGTTCAACTTGTTGATAGCCGGCCTCTTTGTTAACACCAGCTGCCTTATAATCTAATGACATCTTAGTTTGTCTCCTCATCTCGTAAAAAGTAGTCTTGATATAAATTTTTTGTCCCAACCGCTTTATGTAAGCCACCTAAGGATAAGAACGCCAACGAATCACAACCAATAATATCAACCATCTCTTCGATCGTATGATTTGCTGAAATTAAATCATCCTCATCAGGAATATCAACCGTAACATTATTACTTTTGACAATTTCCGGTGCCGCAATACGCACATGTACTTTATTCGCCCCTTTGTCTTTCAAGTTTTGAACAATGCGCTTAATCGTTGTCCCACGAACAATCGAATCATCAACTAAAATAATATCTTGATTTTGAATATTCACTCGAATCGGCGTTAATTTAATCGTCACACCTCGCTCACGCTCAGCTTGTGACATTTCGATAAAAGTACGGCCAATATAATTATTCCGGATAAATCCTTGTTGGTATTCAATGTCCGAAGCATTGGCATATCCAAGTGCCGCAATAATTCCGGAGTCAGGCGCTCCGATGACAATATCAGCATCAACCGGATTTTCTTCATATAGTTTTTCCCCCATACGGTAGCGCGCTTCATATACTGAACGACCGTCAATCACGGAGTCAGGACGCGCCGTATAGACATATTCAAAAGCACAAACAGTCGCTTCTTCATTGGATAAATAATAAGAAGTTTGACCTAACAGTGTATGAACAAATAATTCACCTGGCTGCATATCACGGACAAAACGTGTATTCGTTGCTTCAAAAGCACAAGATTCAGTCGCAATAATTGCGGTATCTTTGTCATAACCGATACAAAGTGGTTTAATCCCTTCAATGTCACGGTAAGCAATCATTTTTTCTGGCGTCATATACAAAATCGTAAAAGCACCTTGTAAACTAATTAAGTAGTCGCGAATAACTGAGACATTGGCTGTTTCTAACTTAGCAATTAATTCATCTACCGTGAAATCTGGATTGGTGATAATACCGTCAATTGCCAACAAGCCACCATTATGTTGAATGGGCATATCTGGCATAGCAGTATCATAGCGGAATTTATATTTAACAAATCCCAACCCTTTATTCCCGCGTAAATCATCATGCCAGTCTTTAGCAAAATTACGCTTTACTTGACCTCTACCAATATGACTATCAATGCCACCTTCATGTAAAGTCGCAATACCTACTGATTGTTGTCCACGATGTTGGAGTGCATATAGACCGAAATAAATTTCTTGAAATGCTGAAACATCACGGGTTGAAAAGTATCCGAAAATTCCACTCATTTTTATACCTTCTTAATTTTATAAGTCTTGAATGTCGTCATTCATTTTGACTACATTCTCTTGCATCGTCACTTTATAATCTTTTAATTTTTGAGCTAACTTTTCATCTTGTAACGCTAAAATTTGTGTGGCTAAAATAGCTGCATTTTGCCCACCATCAATCGCAACGGTTGCTACAGGAACACCTGAAGGCATTTGAACCGTTGAAAGCAATGCATCTAAACCATCTAAAGTCGAAGATTTCACTGGAATACCAATCACTGGTTTTGTTGTCGCTCCTGCTAAAACCCCAGCTAAGTGAGCTGCCTTACCAGCCATCGCGATATAAACATCTGCTTCATCTTTTGCAACTTCTTCCAGTAATAAATCTAAAGCACGGTGCGCTGAAATAACTAAGACTTTATATTCAACACCAAATTCTTTTAGCTGATCCACCACTTTTTTGGCAATTGCTTTATCTGATGAACTTCCCATAACGATTGTAATCATAATTAAAATTCTCCTTTAAGATTGATAAAAAAACAGAGTCGGTAATTTCTTGATTTAATAATTTAGAAGCCAGCTCTTTCAAGGAAATTAGCTGGCTAAACTTTTAAGCAAAGTAAGCACGTGCTTGTTGAATAAATGTTGGCAGTCCAACAATCTCAATATTTTGATATAAATCTTTGTCCATACGCTCCACATTCGACACACTCGCAAAGACTAATCCATCAGGACTCGTTACCGCGTCCACTGCATATTCATTGAAATGCTCTTTAAACATCGACAGTACCTGACCATTTTCAAGCATTTTATCTCGCTTAGTTCCTAAATCAATGCCGCCCCATTTAGTTGCTAGAGCAGTTGAGTAATGGCTTGTTTCTTCATTTGACCACGGACTATTTTGTGAAATAATTTGGGCTGTTTCAATGTCGCTAACAAATTTGGCATAAGGATTTAAGACCATTTCAAGTGTAGTGCCTGCTTTAATCTCACCAAATTCAATCAAACCGGTGCGTATTAATGCTCCTGCAGCTGAACCTGATCCAAAGATTAAACGCTTCTTCGCTAAATGAGCATGAATTGCTTCTTTTACTGCTGCGTCTTCTAACACTAAGTCCCAACCACGCGCTAAATCATCCGGCTCGTTTGCAAAGACAAATCCTGACGCAAAAGCAACTACTTGATAATCCGCAATTTTCGCTGCAAATTCCTGCACGCTTTGTTGATATGCTGCTTTATTTGATGTTTTGATAATATGGAAATCAGATTCAAAACCAGCCGCTTCAAACGCCGCACGCAAATCATATTCCGTATTAGCACCCAAGTGTACCGGAATTAACACCTTTGCTTCTGCTTCTGGTGATTTTCTCTCTTCAAAATTACCCATTAATTCCGGCACATCAATCTCATAGCGGTCTAAACGACTATAAACTGACGCCAAAACATCATTTGAAGTTTCATATAATTCATCAATTGCTAAAGTAATGCTCGCTAATTTAATTTCCGCTTCGATGGTTGTTCCAACTACTTCATAATCGATCCCTTCTAATGCAGATTCATCCGCCACTTCTAAAAGGAATGAGCCCATCATCGGTGCCGTTAAGCGCCCTTTAACCGCATCAGTTAACTCAACACCAATAACATTCCCATAACTCATCTCAACAATTTCTTGCAGTAAGCCATTGTAATTAACCGTTGTTGCTGCTTCTAATTGACCTTGTTGATTCAATGAATAAATCGTTTCATAAATCGTTTTGGCTTTATTAAAATCAATGGTTCCATCTTCTAAAATCGGATTTTCAACTAAAACCACTTTATTCCCTACCGCTTTAAAAGCACGGGATAGAACAGACTTTGTTGAACCGGTTGCTACTGCAAAAGACAATAATGACGGAGGTACATTTAATTCTTCAAATGAACCAGACATCGAGTCCTTCCCACCAATTGAAGCCAGCCCCAATTTATCCATCACAGTATTAGCACCTAATAATGCAAGAACAGGTTTACCCCAACGTTCTGGCACTGATTCTAAACGCTCAAAATATTCTTGGAAAGTTAAACGCGCTGTCTTATAATCAAAACCAAGTGCTACTAAGCGACCAATTGACTCAACCACCGCATAATAACCACCATGGAATGGCGAATTGATCGCTAATTCTGGTTGGAAACCATAGGCCATCACTGAAGTAGTGGTCGTATCCCCTTTACGAGCAGGTAATCTTGAAATCATCCCCAACTCTTTTGTACGACGCAACTTTCCGCCATAAGGGTAAAGCACCGTTGCCCGACCAATCGTCGCATCGAATTGTTCATCCATCGCCTGTTGGCTAGCACGGTTTAAGTCGGTGATATATTCATTAATGGCTTCTACTGACAATTCAATCTCAGCACGTTTGAATAAATCCATATCTGGCTGAACTAATAAAGCATTCTCATGCTTATCCGCACCCGCAGAATCTAAAAATTCACGGCTTAATTGAATGACAGTCTCACCGTTATAAGTAATAGTCATTGTTGCATCATCAGTTACTGTAGCTACGATTGTAGCTTCAACGTCTTCTTCATCTGCAAATGCCAGGAAGGCTTCTACATCACTTTCACGAACGACCACTGCCATACGCTCTTGTGACTCAGAAATTGCAATTTCCCCCGCATGCATACCATCATATTTAACCGGTACTTTTTCGAGCTCAATATGTAAACCATCTGCTAATTCACCGATTGCTACCGCAACACCACCAGCTCCGAAGTCGTTACAACGACGAATTAATTTAGTTGCTTCACCATTACGGAACAAACGACCAATTTTACGTTGCACAGAAGCATTTCCTTTTTGAACTTCTGCTCCTGCTTGTTCTAATGATTCTTCGGTTTGTATTTTCGATGATCCAACCGCTCCACCAACACCGTCACGTCCAGTCTTTCCACCTAAAAGAATTACTTTATCCCCAGTATTCGGCTCTTCTTTAACAATATTTTCTTTAGGCGCTGCAGAAATTAAAGCCCCCAATTCCATACGTTTCGCTTCAAATCCTGGATGGTAAACTTCTTCGTTATAACCACCTGTTACACCGTATTGGTTTAGATAATCAGAATAACCTGCTAAAGCGGTTTGTGAGATGACGCGTTGTGGTAATTTACCTTCGCGTGTTTCGTCCCATGCAAGTGTTGGATTATGTGCACCACCAACACGCATAGCTTGGTATACCCAGCTACGACCTGATAGAGGATCACGAACGCCTCCACCTAAACATGTTGACGCCCCACCAAATGGCTCGATTTCTGTTGGGTGATTATGCGTTTCATTCTTGAAGTATAAAATCCAATCTTCCTCTTGACCATCAACATCGACTTTAATCTCTAAAGTACAGGCATTCACTTCCGCAGATACTTCCATATCATCCAACATACCTTTCGCCCGTAAATCACGTGATTGAACTGTTCCCAGCTCCATTAAAGTGATTGGACGATCCGTACGTTTGAGTCGGTCACGTTGCTCTAAATAGTTATCTAAGGCAGAAGCGAATAAATCTTTATAGAAACCATCTTCGATGTCAATATTGTCTATATGTGTATTAAATGTTGTATGACGGCAGTGATCAGACCAATAAGTGTCGATTACCTTTAATTCCCATAGATTTGGATTACGCTTAATTTCTTTAAAATGAGTTTGAGCAAATGTCAAATCATCTAAATCCATGGCAAATTGACTACCAAATACACGCAATTCATCTTCTGTATAATCGATAAAGCCTTCAATTGGATCTAATTCAGACCAGTCTGAGTCCATTAATTTTGGTGTGCTTGGTTCAACCGTTACTTCAACATTTTCGACTGGATTTAATAAATAATGTTTAAATTGTTCTAATTGGCCAGTTGTAATTCCTTTAATATCAAGCATTGTTGAGTGATGTACAGTGACATTTTCAAAACCTAAAATATTACGGACAAATTTTTGAGTCATTTCTTCAGTTTCATTATATTGTCCCGTTACTTGGCGGTAACGGAATAGATGTTCGCCCGCTTCAGGGATGATTGAGTCATAAATAGCTCGAGATGATATTTCAAAAACTTTCGATTTAATTTCGTCGATTTGTTCTTTTGTTGCACCTTCAAAATCAAACACATTATATTCGTCAATAGTAAATCCTTCTGACCATCCTAAAAAGTTGATGGCTTCCTTTTCCAATAAATCAACATGCTGATTACGATGATTTAATTCTTGTGTTATAACTCTCATTTTAGGCTCCTTATTACTATACTAAGTATTTACCAATTTCTAATGGATTCACTGAATCGTCTCCATCAAAAACACGCATATTTCCTCCAGAAACTTCATCAATTAACACAATTTCGTCACTGCCTTCTAAACGACCAAATTCTAGTTTTATATCATATAATTCTAAACCTTTAGTAGCCAATTCACCTTTAATGACATTTGAAATATCTAAAGTTAACTGTTTAATCGTGTCATATTCACCTGGTTTTAAAACACCTAATAGAACTAAAGCATCTTCATTTATTAATGGATCTTCACGGTCATCATCTTTTAATGTAAATTCCACATAATCTGGAATTTTTGTACCACTTTCAATATATAATCCATAACGACGGATAAAACTACCAACTGCTTTAAAGCGACAAATCACTTCTAAACCTTCTCCAAATACTGTCGCTCTCTTAATCTGCATTAAGTTTTCATCTAGTTTTGAGTCGACATAATGAGTCGGAATGCCTTTTTCTTCCAGTTTTTCAAAAAAGTATTTAGATACTTCAATATTTGCTTTACCAGAACCTTCAACGGTTAAACCAACATGATTAGCTCCTGGATCGAATTCTCCATCTTTACCTGTCATATCATCTTTGAAGTGAAAAAAAGTATTCCCCTCAGCATCTTGAAGTAAATCTTTTGTCTTACCTTGGTAGATAGTTTCCATTAACATTCGCTCCTTTTTGTTTTCAATCAAACATATTACACAACCATTGTAGACCAAAAAAACAAACTTTAAAATGAAAAACAGACATTTTGAATAAGTTTAAAAATAACGTTCGTGTTTATTGTTTTGGGTTTAATTTACTATCGCAATGCCGTTTACACAACCTTAATATGGTAGTTACAAGATGTAGAGAATCCGAAATAGTTATCCCATACAAAATATAATCTGTGATAACGTAAGTTTTTGTTTCAGTTAAATAAAACATTCGTGTTTGAGCTATATGATATTTCTTAGCCCTTAATTCTCTAATAAACAACATTTTACCTTGTTTAAGTTAATAAAGATTTAACAACAAATCTACTTTTATATGCAAAAAAACTGCCAGACAAAATGCCTGACAGTTTAAATAATTTTTAATTATAATTCATACCAATTTGTACCTTGATTATATTCAACTAATAACGGAACTGACAATTCCACTGCAGATTCCATTACTTTTGGTACTAATTCACTCAATTCTTCCATTTCTTCAGCTGGTCCTTCAAGGATCAACTCATCATGAACTTGTAAGAGTAATCTCGATTCTAGACCACTTTCATCCAGAGCTTTCTGCAATTCAACCATCGCAATTTTGATGATATCAGCAGCAGTTCCTTGAATCGGTGAGTTCATAGCAGTTCGTTCAGCAAATGAACGGACATTGAAATTACTTGCTTTAATATCTGGTAAATAACGGCGACGATGGAATAAAGTTTCGACATAACCTTTCTCACGAGCTTGTTCAACAATATCAACCATATATTGTTCAATGTCAGGATACTTTTCAAAATAAGTATCTATAAATGTTTTTGCTTCTTTACGAGGAATATTTAGGTTTTGAGATAAACCATAATCAGAAATACCATAAACAATCCCAAAGTTTACCGCTTTAGCTTGACGACGAGCATCACTAGAAACTGGTTCATCCTCTGGTAAACCAAAGACACGTTGCGCTGTGGCCGAATGGATATCTTCGCCTTCAATAAAAGCAGCACGCATGTGTTCATCACCTGAAATATCAGCTAAAACACGCAACTCAATTTGCGAGTAGTCAGCCGCAAATAATTGCCAGCCTTCTTGACTCGGTACAAACGCTTGACGAATCCGACGCCCTTCCTCTAAACGAACTGGTATATTTTGTAAGTTTGGATCAGCCGATGATAAACGACCAGTGTTAGTCAATGTTTGCACAAAACGCGTATGAATATGCCCATCATCTAAAATGTAATCAGGTAATCCTGCTAAGTAAGTTCCCTGCAATTTAGAAACTGAACGATATTCTAATATCTTTTCAATAATTGGATGTTTATCAAGTAACTTCTCTAATACGCCAGCTGCAGTAGAATAACCAGTTTTAGTTTTCTTAATTACAGGCAATTCTAATTTTTCAAATAAAATGACACCTAATTGTTTCGGAGAGTTAATATTAAACTCTTCGCCAGCTAATTCATAAATTTCTTGTGACATTTCTTCCAAACGTGCAATCAGTTCTTCGTTTTTTTCACGTAAAACTGCTCCATTTACCTTAATACCTCGAACTTCCATACGAGATAAAACATTAGCTAACGGCATTTCCATATTAGTATATAGATCCATCATTTCTTGCTTTTCTAGCTCTTCTAATAATGGTTCTCTTAACATATTTAAAGCAATTGCTTTGTTTTGTAAGTGATTAGCAAAAACTGAAATATCTTCTGGTACAGCCTTTTTAGCGCCTTTACCATAAACAGATTCGTCACTTTGAACGATGAGTGGTAATCGATGAGTTTCTAACATATCAGCAATACTTTGACTATTATGTGTATCAATTAAATAATTCGCAATCAAAACATCAAAGTCCAGACCCTTGATACTCATATCAAAGCGATGTGCCAATACTTGTTCACGTTTATAATCGAATAATATTAATTTATTTGATTCATCCCGTAGCCATTCTGACATCAAATCAGATTGACTCACAACGCTCCATGGAGCAAAATAACTTTTCTTAGCATCAATATCACACCATGCTGCCCCGACGATATCCGCGACATGATAGTTATCTTCTAATGTTTCGGTATAGTAAGTAGCTAATTCAGGGAGATGCTCCGCTTTAATTTCATCTAAAATGACATATTCAAAGTCTTCAGTGAATGAATCAACGGTATCTTGTTCGTCATCCGTTAACTCTACATCTAAATTTGATAAGAAAGTGTTAAAGTTCATTTGTTTATAAAATTCAACTAACTGATCCATATCTTTTTCTTTTAAAATTAAATCATCTAGATTAATTTCCATATCGACATTCGTTAAAATTTCTGCTAAATATCGACTGATACGGGCATTTTCTTCATCGTTAACTAAGTTTTCCTTCATCTTTGAAGGCTTTAATTCATCTAGATTTTCGTATAAATTATCGACTGATCCAAATTGTTTAATTAGTTTAACTGCAGTCTTCTCACCAATCCGAGTAACACCTGGATAGTTGTCTGATGGATCCCCCATTAAACCTTTCATATCAATAATTTGTTCTGGGGTAATTCCCCATTTTTCATTAATCGATTCAGGTGTGTTTGGTTCAATATCACTGACACCACGTTTAGTAATATAAACAGTCACTTGGTCACTCGCTAATTGAATGAGGTCTTTATCTCCCGATAAAACAATCACTTTATCATCTGCATCGACTAAACGTGAAAATGTTCCAATAATATCATCGGCTTCGTATTCGGCCATATCATAATGTTTGATTCCATAAGCATCCAATAACACACGGAAATATGGCATTTGTTCCTTAAACTCACCTGGCGCTTTATCACGTCCACCTTTATATTCATCAAACTTCTCAGTTCTAAAAGTCGGTCCTGCTTGGTCAAAAGCAGCCAAAACATGGGTTGGTTTAAATTGATCTAACACATTATCTAACATTCGATTGAAGCTAAATAAAGCATTTGTATGCATTCCTGCAGAGTTTTTAAAGCGATCTAAATCTAAAATAGAATAGAATGCCCTAAACGCTAAACTACTTCCATCAATTAATAAAACTGTTTTACCAGCCATAAAAATCTCCCCTCCTAACAACAACACTCTGCCAAGTCAATATATATGGCAGAGTGTCAAAAAACAAAAATATTTAATTACGATTATTTAATTGTGAATAAGCTTCTTCAAATTGACGAGATAAATTATCAATATCTCCCGCCCCCATAAAGACTAACACTTCATCTGTATAATTCATTAATGGTGATAAGTGTTCCTCTGAAATAATAGTCACATCTTTATCAACCGTATTTGCTAAATCTTCAATGGTAATATTTCCTTCAGTTTCTCTAGCTGAGGTAAAAATATCTGCTAGATAAACTTCATCAGCTAAACTTAATGCTTCACCAAATTCATGAAGTAAGGCAACTGTTCGGCTAAATGTGTGTGGTTGGAATATACCAACAATTGTTTTATCAGGATATTTTTGCTTAGTAGCATCAATCGTAGCTGTAATTTCAGATGGATGATGTGCATAGTCATCAATAATCGTTAAGTCATTTACTGTACGAACTGAAAAACGACGTTTTACTCCAGGGAATGATTTGATATGTTCAGCGATAGCTTCACCTTCAAATCCTTCTAGAGCAAGTACTGTAATGATTCCCAGTGCATTCAGAATATTATGCTCACCATACGCTGGTACTTCAACACGAGCAAAAAATTTACCATCTAAATAAACATCGAAGGCAGATCCATCTTCTGTACGATCTATATTTTTCGCAAAAGCATAAAAGTCTTCACTAAATCCATAATAATAAACAGGTACGTCAGATTCTAAGCTGCGTAAATATTCATCTTCACCACAAGCTACGATTCCTTTACCTACTTGCGATCCAAAGCTATCAAATGCCTGGATCACATCTTGTAATGATGTAAAGTAATCGGGATGGTCAAAATCAATATTTGTAATAATTGCATAATCTGGTTTATAAGCTAGGAAATGACGACGATATTCACAGGCTTCTAAAGCAAAGAAGCTCGCTGATTCGTCACCAAAACCTGTTCCATCACCAATCAAATAACTCGTTGGTGCTAATTTACTCAATGTATGTGCTAATAATCCTGTAGTGGATGTTTTACCATGCGAACCTGTTACGGCAATACTTGTATAATTATTAATTAATTTACCAATAAAGTCATGATAGCGATAAATTGGCAATTCTAATTCTCTCGCACGCACCAATTCAGGATGTTCATCACCAAAGGCATTACCAGCAATTATTGTTAATCCTGGTTCAATATTATCCGCGTCAAATTCCATAATATTAATTTCACGCTCTTCAAGGCCTTGTTGTGTAAAGAAATACTTTGCCACATCACTACCTTGAACTTTATATCCTTCGCCGTCAAGAATTAATGCCAAAGAACTCATCCCTGAACCTTTAATTCCGACAAAATGATAAATTGTATCTTTGTTCATTTACTATTTTCAACTCCTGTTTATTTAAACAATAGAAAGCTATCTAGCGTTTTCGTTAGACGTTTAGCAATTTCACGAATGTTTTTATCGACACTCTGTAATTCATCTGCCACTTCTTCACTATCATCTTTTTCTACATCAATGACATTAACTTTAAATTTTGATTTATCCATCGCAGGTGCGTACTTTGAAGCTGTGGTTGGTTTAAAAGATGACCAATTAGTTTTACTATCCACATCATTTTCTGGAGACAAATCCCATTTTGTCTCATCAATAGTACCTTTTTTAAAAGCCACCTGATACTCATATTTATCACTTGGTTCATCCGACTCATTCGTTTGAGGTAAGTGAGGTTGCGGGAAATCTTTCTTCTTTTTTAAAAGTGGTGAGATGTCTTTATCTATCGTCTTTTCATCATTTAATGAAAAGTACTGTGAGCGATCAGATTGTGCGAGGTGCGGTTTGGAATTTTTCCATTCAGGTTCCTTATTTTTATTTGAATTAAAAACAGGCCCTCTGTAATCCTTCATGTGATTATCCTTGGTAAGCTTGGATAACTTCTTCTAACGGTGTTCCTGGTTCAATGTCATCATCAAGTTCCCAAATACCAGGAGCATCTTCGATATGAGCTAAGCCTAATTCACGTGTAGAACAAATCATACCATGACTTGGTATTCCACGTAATTCACCTGGCCAAATAATTGATCCATTTGGCATCACTGCACCTGGTAATGCCACTAAAACAGTCATATCTTCATCAATATTCGAAGCACCACATACGATTTGCACCTCATCATCACCAATATCTGTTTGAGTAATTGATAGATGATCAGAATCTTCCATATCTTCACATTCTTCTACATATCCAGCTACAAATTTTGGAGAATTATCAATGTCAATTTTAACTTCAAATCCAGCTTCTTCAATGATACGATTTACTGAATCTACTTGTTCGTTAGATAATTGAATATGACCATTACCTGTTAAACCTAATTTTTCAGCTACACCAAAAATATTTACTGATACAGCATCTTCATTCTCTTTGTTGCTGATGACGGTAACATTATCCTTTGATTCTGTATTGACAATATCTGCCTTACCGCTTGTTAATAATAAAACATCTCCCAGTGTACCTGGATTATAAAAAGCTAACCACATAATATAAATTCTCCTCTATTTATCTAAAATGTTTTGTAGTGTCTCTTGATTAAACTCTGTTATTGCATGATACAGCATTTTGCGTGCTGCTTGGTAGTCTTCAAGATTGAATAATGTTTGATGACCGTGGATATAACGGGCCGGTACACCAATAACTGCAGAAGGAACACCTTCATTCATTGTATGAGCGGCTCCGGCATCAGTACCACCTTTTGAGAAAAAGTTTTGATATTTAACATCAAATTTTTCAGCAACATTTATAAAGTAATCGATTAAACCACGATGTGTAATCATACCAGGATCTTGAATACGCAGTAAGAAACCTTCTCCCAGTTTCCCTTGAATATCATCACCATTTTCTGTGTCTCCGGCTGGTGAACAGTCCACTGCAATAAATGCATCTGGTTGATATTTATGAACTGCACCTTTAATTCCGCGAAGTCCAACTTCTTCTTGAACACTTGCTCCAATAATTAAGTCAAAAGGAAGCTCAACATCTTTAAGTTGTTTTAACGCTTCAATAATAACCACACAACCATAGCGATTATCCCATGCTTTGGAAATCATATTTTTCTTGTTTGCTGTGAAAATTGTTTCTACATTAGGTACAATCGCGTCACCCGCTTTTACGCCATATTCTTCTGCTTCTTCCTTAGATGAAAATCCAGCGTCAAATATAATATCTTCTGGTTTAATCTGTTCTTGTTTTTTTCCTCTTAATAAATGCGGAGCAACCATACTCGAAACAATTGGATAGTCTCCTTTTTCAGTTTGCAATGTATAGCGTTGTGCTGAAACTCCATATACATTCCAACCACCTATTGGAATAACTTTAATCAGTCCATTATCTTGAACACGTTTGACCATAAAGCCAACTTCGTCCATATGAGCAGCTACCATCAAGCGTGGTGCATTTGGTGTATTACTCTTCTTTACACCAAAAATATTTCCTAATGGGGAAATTTCAATTTCATCGACTAAAGGCGCCATTTCTTCTTCAAGAAGTGATCTCACTCGTCCTTCTTGTCCAGAAATCCCCTGAGCTTCTGTAAATTTTTTAATTAAAGCCAAACTTTCTTGTTCTAATGGCATAACAATCCCCTTCCATACGTCTTTATCTATACCATTTTGTCACAAAAAAACTTTAAAATCAATGTATACATACTTAGAAATAGGAATAGATAAAAAGTTTAATAGTACCATTACTAATTTCGCAATGTTTCTAAGCATTCTCCCTCAAAAATTATATATAAATTTATTTATTTTTAATGTTATAAGCTCCTGATTAAATCGATTGTTTTTTCATTTTAAATCCCAACATATAGTCATTATAGTCAACTTACAAGTCAATAGACCCAACATCTTCGGGTGTTTTAAACTCGTTTAGATTCATGATATAATAACACTATTCGATATGAATAAGGAGCGCGTTTAAAATGAATAATAAAAATGAAAATAAACTAGTAGGAGGACTTCTGCTGGCAACCGGTCTTATTATAGGTGCTGCAGCTGTGATGTTTATTAAAGAAAATCGTCCTGTAAAGGCTTCTGAAGTCTTGGAAGATACTAAAAAATATTATGAAACAATTGGTGAAGTAACTGGTTCTTGGATCGACTATGATCCAATTGAATATACATTATTTGAAAGTAAACCATTAGTTTATATTGGTGGCGTTACTGTTCGTGTTGGTAAAACTATTACAAATTATCAATTTGCTGCAGATTGTTATACTGGTAACATCATTGATTCATATCCTATCCAAAATCAAGAAATTTAATTCAATTTATCTATTTAAAGTAATGCTTGAAAATGATACAATATCGTTTTGAAATGTGAGGAGGCGAAATATTGTTTAGTCAAGACCCAGACTGGGAATTTCATCCATTACAAGGTGAGACAGGAGATGCGTTCATGGGAGTCCGTGATAATGAACGTGTCTTTTTTAAGCGCAATATCTCACCTTTCACACCCACTTTATCAGCTAAAGGTATCGCACCAAAGTTAAAGTGGACACAACGTACCTATTCAGGTGATATTTTAACCGCTCAAGAATGGCATGAAGGCCACACTTTAGAGCGAGGCGATATGAACTCTAATCGTGTTATTCAATTAATAAAACACGTTCATGAATCAGAAAACTTATTAGAAACGTTCCAAAAGATTGGCGGAGAGGTAAAACGTCCCGTTGATTTTATCAATGCATATTTTGATGATTTACCTGAATCTTTAGCTGAACATAAATTTTTTAATCAAGTAATCGCCGATTTAGAATCAGAAATTGATAATGATTTCTATGATATCGAATATACTGTTTGTCATGGTGATTTAAATCATCATAATTTTTTATTAAATGACGACGATCAATTATTCTTAGTAGACTGGGAACAATGTAGTATTTCTGATCCAATGAGTGACATTACAAAACTACTTGTTCAATATATTCGTGGTAAAGATTGGCTTTCATGGCTAAACCGTTATGGAACTGATGTTACCGCTCAAGAGTATAAGCGAATCAAATGGTATAGCCAAATGAACGCACTTTTCATTATTAAACAATATCACCGCGAAAATCAAATACATAAAGTCAATGATATGATTCTATTATTGAGAATTATTCATCAAGATGACACTAAATATAAGGAGTAACACATGCGTTTAAGAAATAAACCTTGGGCAGCTGATAAATTACGTGAACACCCACAATATGTTGTTTGGGAGGATGCTGACATAAAAGGAAATTGGCAAAACCATTTCCAAAAAGAGCAACCAATCCACTTAGAAGTTGGTTCAGGAAAAGGTCGTTTTATGATTGAAATGGCTAAAGCACATCCAAATATCAATTATATTGCGATGGAATTACAAACAAGTGTTGTAATTAGCATACTTGAAGCTCAAATCGAAGAAGATTTACCTAATTTAATGATATTACATGGTCATGGTGGAGATTTAGAAGAATACTTTGAAAAAGGAGAAGTAACTCAAGTATATTTGAACTTTAGTGATCCTTGGCCAAAAACACGCCATGAAAAACGTCGATTAACTTCATCCAAATTTTTAACCCAATATGAAAATATTTTACCTGATGGTGGTGAAATTCATTTTAAAACAGATAATATGGGACTTTTTGAATACTCATTAGCTAGTATGAGTAAATACGGGATGTATTTCAAACAAGTTTGGCTCGACCTACATAACTCTGACTTTGAGGGGAATATTATGACTGAGTATGAAGAAAAATTTTCAGCAAAAGGTCAACCTATTTATCGCTTAGAAGCCTCTTTTAGAAATAATAAAGATTTACAAGTTAAATAAAAAAACGGAGCAGCATTTTAGCTGTTCCGTTTTTTTCTATACTTTCTCTAATACATATTTGGTTATTTCTTTAATTTCCTCTTCACTTCGACAATTAATGCAATAGTACTCATCGCCCATAATTTCAGAAAACACTTTCCCTACACGAGTGATTAACTTTACATCATTACCGTATTTGGCGCGGATATCATCATTTGTATATTTATAATTAAACTCATCACGACGTGATAGGGCTAAACAATACTCTGATTTGGCATCACTTGGTATAAATTCATTGTTCTTAACAACATTAGCATACTGCTCATATAAATCAATGGAATAAGCATAATTATAGGCATCAATTGTATTCCCACCCGCTGGACGACAATTATATTCCAAAGCAATATAATCATCTCCTTGTTGGAATAATTCGATATGGAAAAAACGTTCCTTAAAGCCAAAAGCTTTGATAATATTGCGGCCGTATTCTTTGAGCTTATCATCCATTTTGTGATCGATAAAGTACACATTTTCTTGTTTGGTAGTTAATAAATCTAATGGTGCAATTTGATAAACCAAACTTGTTTCAAAAACTACTTCTCCATCTTGGTCAATCAAGCCATCATAAGTTAGAATACGGTCGAATGATACAAATGGTTCCATAAAGTAAACCACTGTTCTGTCCCATTCATTTAAAAAGCGTTCACTATCTTCTTCATTCTCTAATTTATACGTTGCCGCAGCACCCACTCCATTATCGGGTTTGACAATGGCTGGATAACCGATTTTTTTCACTGCTGATTTAAAATCAGCTTTTGTAGAAATAATCGCTCCTTCTACAGTTGGTACACCTGCTTCTTCAAATAATTTCTTCATTTCTGATTTATATTTGATTTTACGGATATCAGAGTTATTAATTCCAAATACATTGAACTCTGTCCTTAAATCAGCATCTAATTCTAACCAATGCTCGTTGTGAGACTCAATTCGGTCTATTTTTCCATATTTATGATAAAAGAAAGCTACTGCCCTCTTTACTTCATCACGATTATTCATATCATCTACTCGATAATATTCTGTTAAAGCTTTTCGTAATTTAGGTCCTAATTGTTGATAGGGTTCTTCACCGATTCCTAACACATTAAAACCTTTCTTATGTAATTCGACAGAAAACTGTTGGAAATTCTCTGGGAAAAACGGCGAAGTAACGATAAAGTTCATGTCGATTCCTCCCTTATTAATTAAATATTATTTGTTTATAACCTTATCTAAGAAATAAGGCATTTGATGACGCCACCAAATCCAATCATGAGAGACATCTTCTCCCCAAACATCAAACCAAGCTGGAATATTCTTTTCATTGAATGCTTCACGTAATGTAAAGTAAGACGGTAAACCGTCTGCTTCCCAATCGCCTAATCCTGTCGAAATGATGATGTCTGATTGACGGTATTGATCAATAAACCACGGATCATTTTGATTCCATATATAGTCAGCAGGTGAATTTTGATAAACTAATGGATCACTACCATAGTCACCGCCAAAATATCTTGCATCATAAATACCGGATAAAGCAATTGTTGAACGAAAAACATCAGGATGTTGTAGGAAGAAATTTAATGCGTGATAAGCTCCCATTGAACAACCTGTCGTCATCATAGGTCCTTGATTCCCAGTTTCGTATTTTATAAATGGTACTGCCTCATTAATCACATACTTTTCATAAGCCGAATGCATTTGCGCTCGATCATGCATTGATTTATGATTATTTAGCCAACTCTCACTATCAACTGTGGATAATGTAAAAAATTGTACCTGTCCATTTTCAATAAATTCCCGGCATGCATTAATCATACCGAAATCAGCATACTCATTGTGTGATCCACCTGATGATGGAAATACAACAATAGGTAATCCAGCATGACCATAACGATTTATTGGCATCTCTCTATTTAAGTGACCACTCCAATGACTTCTAAATTCTACGTGCATATTAAAACCACCTAACTTTAGTTGTTATATATTAGAATACAATTAGAAACATTCTTTTTCAAGTCTTTTCTAGATTTAATTTATTGAAATAGATTTTTGGCTAATATATTTTATAAAAACCATTATAAATCCAATATTGTTAGCATTTTCATTGTTTTTTTATTAATTAATGTATTTGTCATTTCTATTCTAGCGAAAGTTTTACAAAATTATAGAGTTAAGTTTTTTATAATATTTATTTTTTATTAAGAAAAGCATTAGAAAAAGGAGCAATTATTCTAAATATAATTTCATCCTGCTTTATTACGATTAAATAAGTCTCTAATTCCTTGGGATAAATCTTCGATCCATCTCGTAGTCTTAATAAATGGTAATTCTACACATCTAATTTCTCCTTTCCTTACTAATTCTTCAACAATGTCATCAATTCTTTCGTCATTTTGTTCTGTCCGTACCCATATCATAACGAGTACCATCCAAGGTAAAGTCTTTACCCCCAATATTAGATAACGCTCCATTAATATCCACTGAGGCACATCATCTAGTCTTACTCCTAATTCATATAGTTTCAATATATAGTCACGATGGTTTCGACTTTTTTTCAGAGATAAAATGCGTTTATCAAAATTTTTCAAAGTAGTTCCTATCGTTCTTGTATATTCTATCGAATTTTTCATGATAGTAAATTCATCAAAATTCAATAATATACCTCCATCGCCAGAAAATTCAAAGTAGCTATAAGCCTTTGAATTAACAATTTGAAACCCCCATTGCACTTTAATACCTTTATCGTAAATGACTCGAAAATAGCCTAAGTTACCACTATATTGCATTAGTATTTGTTGCCATTGATGCTTTTGGGTTAACATATTTATCGAAGATGTCATCAGCCAAATACATTTAAAACCTAAATGATTATACGCAAGTGTTCTCTCTCTAATTTCTTGGCTTGTTATGGGCGTATGTTGAATTTCAATGATTAATCCATAATCTATAATCACTATATCAGCGATTCGATCGATCGAACTAAACATAACCTCCTTATCAACACGAAGATCTTTTTGTTGAAAAAATTCTATCAGTTCCTCTTTTACATTTAAATGTTCCGTTGATTCTCCACCAGTGTATTTCGTATTTTTAGGGAAATGTTTAAAAAACAGTTTACCTTTACTACTTTCTGAAAGTTGCACTCGTTCTCCACAATCTGGACAATACCATTTTTGATTTCTATTTTTTTGTAAATCTGAAGCATAAAATAATTTTCCTGATTCATTTAATGCAGCATACATGCAATCACCTCAGATAATAAATAAACAAAAAATGCGAAAAAAATTAATATTATCGCAAATTGCTATAAAAAAAGACACCTACAAATAGTAAGTGTCAGGTAAATTTATTAATTTAATTCAGTTGCAAAGTACTTAATTGCATCACTTTCACGAATTAAACGCGCATGTTCTTGTAAAATCGCTTGTGATAATTTTGATGTTTCGCCGTACTCGAGTGCTTTAAATTTAATTGCTGTCATTTGGTGTGGTAATAGTAAACTGGTGCCAAATTGAATATCTAAAAAGTAGTTTTCTTGATAATGGTAGAGATCGCCGTGAATGTTTTCAATGTTATGAATGGCTTGAGAAGCTCCAATAACATCATTAATTTCATTTAATTTAATAATTAGAGGTCGAATGCTATCATCATTTGGTGTTTCTGCTTCTATTTTTTTAGATTCAGCTTGCTGCTTTTGTTCCTTATGTTGTGTCACCTCATCATGAGTCTCCATTAAATGTTTTGTTAACTCACTACTCCATCCCTCAACATCGCCAAAATCATTACGACTGATATAAAGTTCAATCCCATTTTGTTTTGGCATAACTTGGAAGGTAACAGCTTCGGAATCGCGAAAATGCTGATCGATATCGACTTCTTCTAAAATCGAGTAAAAGAAACGTTCAATATGCTCTTGACCGCTAACTAAATCTAAAAATGAGATTCCACGTTCTTCTAGATCGTTCGCATTGATGAATACTTTTATCAGATTTTCATTAATGTGTTCCATTTCCATAACTTTCACCTCCGTAAGTTCTTTTAGTACTATTCTCTATGATACTATTATAATACTAATCTTTCAATAAACAAATCATTTAGTTTATAAATTGAATTGTAACCGAAGTTACTGTTTTACAAAATTTATATAAGAATAAAAAAAAGCGACATAAGCCGCTTAATTTTATTCATTTACACTTGCTCTTGCTTTCGCAAGTTCACGTGCACGAACTTCTTTTGGTAAGAAGCGTCGAATTTCATCTTCATTATACCCAACTTGAAGACGACGATCGTCTATAATAATTGGGCGTCTCAATAAACCAGGTTCTTCTTGTACTAGCTCAAAGAAATCATTTAGTGGTAATTCACTTAATTCAATATCTAATTCAGAATATGCTTTTGAACGAGTTGATACAATATCTTCTGTACCATTCTCAGTTAAAGATAAAATCTCTTTGATTTCATCGATTGTTAAAGATTCTGTAAAAATATTGCGCTCTTTATAAGCAATGTCATTTTCTTCTAACCATGTACGTGCCTTGCGACATGAAGTACAACTTGGTGTAATATACAGTGTAACCATAAGAAATTTTCCTCTCTTTTGTTTAACGTTACGGGCCTGTTTCATGACTAATAATGCCAGATAATATTCTAATAATCTAACCATGAATTATTATAACATGAAAAGCGATTTTCCCCAACCCCTCCTAACGAAAATTGTTAGCAATTAAGTGATAAAATCGTTTATAATAGCTTTAAATAAGCATTTATGTCAATTATATAATATTTTAAGAAGTTTTTGTCAGTCTTAAGTCCTATCTCGCAAAATCTTTAAGGCAGCTTTGAATCATTAGATAGCAGTCAGAATTTTTAAAAGTTTAAGTTAACCATAACCTTCGAATTCGAACTATTTTATTATAACACACTTTTATTATATAATCTTACTGTTTTAATTACTTTTACTTTTCGCTATAATAAGGTGTAAGAGACTTATAGAAATGAGGACCAATATGAAACAACGTATTTTTTCAGGAGTACAACCTTCTGGAACACCAACAATCGGAAACTATATCGGTGCGATGAGAGGTTTTGTTGAGCTTCAAGATGATTATGAAGCAGTTTACTGTGTCGTTAATCAACATGCTATCACTGTACCTCAAGATCCTGAGGAATTAAGACATAATACTAAATCCCTTACTGCTTTATATTTAGCGATGGGAATCGATCCAAATAAATCAATTATTTTTAAACAATCAGATGTTCCTGCTCACTCTCAAGCTGCATGGTTAATTCAATGTAATCTGGGTTTAGGTGAATTAGAACGTATGACTCAATATAAAGATAAAGCTTCTAAACAAGAGTCAATTGGAGCAGGTTTATTAACATACCCTGCTTTAATGGTCGGTGATATTATTCTATATGATGCAGAACTTGTTCCTGTTGGTGATGATCAACGTCAACATATCGAATTAACACGTGATTTTGTTGATAAATTTAATGGTCGTTTCGGTAAAGGAAAAGATATACTTGTAAAACCAGAAGGTTTATATCCAGATCATGGCGCTCGAGTAATGAGCTTACAAGACCCAACGAGCAAAATGAGTAAATCAGATAAAAACACCAAAGGTTTTATCTCTTTATTAGATACACCAAAACAAATAACGAAAAAAATCAAGAGTGCTATGACGGATTCTATCGGAGAAGTTAACTACGATAAAGAAAATCAACCTGCTGTAAGTAATTTACTTGAAATTTATTCTAGTCTATCAATGCGTCAAATCGATGATATTGTGAACGAATATCAAGGAACAGGTTATGGAGCTTTCAAATCAGATTTAGCTGATTTAACTGTTTCAACAATTGCACCAATTCAAGAGCGCTATAATCAATTAATGGCTGGAGATGATGTTGAAGACATTATCCGGGATGGTGCTGTGCGTGCCAACGAGATTGCATCAGTTACTTTAGATAAAATGGAAAGAGCAATGGGGATTAGATAATTTAGAAATTAAAGGATTGCCACTTTGATGCATTTATGACATAAAAAAAGACAATGAGCTAATTCGCTGCATTGTCTTTTTTGTTTATAATTTTTGGCACTCTGGACAGAGTCCATATACTTCTAATTTATTGAAACTCACTTGATACCCTGTTTGCTCAGCAACATTTTTTTCTAAATCAATTATTTCATCGTAATGGAAATCACCGATTTTACCGCAATTTGTACATAAAATATGACGGTGACTATGTCCTTTATAGTCATAGCGGCTTGTTACATTTGAAAATTTCATTTCATTAACTAAACCAACATCCACTAAAACCTTTAAATTGTTATAAATTGTCGCAAGACTAATACCTAAATTTTCATTTTGTCTTAAATCACTATATATTTCCTCTACGGTAGGATGAGCGTCAGTTTTTATCAGATATTCCAACAGTGATCGTCTTTGTGGAGTGATACGAACTTTATGCTCTCTCAATAATTGAAGTCCATTTTTTACTTCCATCTCAAAGTTATATGGTTTGTTAAATCCATCTTGATTCATGGTCTTCCCTCTTTTCTCCAATTAACTATATCATATTTGACCTAGTCTGTAACTAATCAAGAAATATTCAAGTTTAATTTTATATCTTTAAATAAACTTTTTATTAATTATCGTGTATAATGAGAAATATATACTAAATAATGAAATAGGGGTTAGGAATATGAAAATTGGGGCACGTGTCTTTAAAACAGGCATTGCTATTATAATTTCAGTTTATTTATCGATGTGGTTAATTCCTGATAACAGTCCATCTTTAGCAGCCATCGCCGCCATCACTACTACTATGCCCTCTGTTAAACAGTCTTACGATGCTTTCATGAAGCGTGTTGTTAGTAACACGATTGGTGGTCTTGTTGGTGTTTTCCTGATGATTACTATTGGTAATAGTCCAGTGGCTATCGGTGTAGGTGCTATATTAACTATTGCAATACTCAATGCACTAAAACTAGGTGAAGTGATTACTTTAGCCGTTATTACCGCAGTGGTTATTATGTCAACAAGTAATCCAAACTTTGCATTAATCGCAGTATACCGAGTTTTAGAAACAGTTATTGGCGTTTTAGTATCATTTTTTGTTAACTGGATTGTGTATCCACCAAATTATGATCAAATTTTTTATGAAACTTTAACTGAAACGACTAATGAAATGCTCGTATCAATTCGAGCTTCGTTACGTCAAAGTACAAATTTCAGTATCATGCACCAAGATCACAAGCAGTTAGAATCAAAAGTAAATCTCATTGAGAAGTATTTCTCGCTCATGCGTGAAGAAGTTATTCTAGATAAACGTCGCAGACCTATTGTAGCGCGAAGATTAGTCATATTTAGACATATGGTTCGACTGACAAAACGTACATTTTCGATGGTTCGTGTTTTCCATAAAAATGATCATGTCTACAACGACTTCTCACCAGAATTACGTGATTTAGTCAGGGAAAGAATGGAAACATTATTATCAGCCCATGAACAAATTTTACTCAAATTTAGTGGCCGAGTTTCTCCTGATGAAGTTCGTTTTATCGATCAGCCGATGGAATGGCGTGATGAATATTTAGAAAAATTCTTTGAACAAGCGAAAATACAATTACATAATGATGATAGTTATGCAACTGAAGTAAATGGTGTAATTCATATTATGTCTTCAATTTATCGATATGAAGAAGAAATTAATAAATTAAATAATTTAATTCGTATTTATTTGGAACGATATAATATCGAAGATGGTCTTGAAGATGAACCAGATCTAGACGAAATTTAAAAGGACTGCCAGATGGCAGCCCTTTTTTTATGTCTTTATTTAAAATACAATTACTGGATATCCGATTTGGACAATTTCAAAGACTGTCGACATGACGCTTGGTGGTGTATTGATACATCCTAGTGACCCTGAATATAAATGAGCGTCGCCACCGAAATATGATTGCCACTCGGCATCATGAATCCCCTGTAATTGGTCGTCAAATGCAATCCAATAGTCAACCGGCTGAACATAATCTCGGTCCCTTGTTGGATCATATCCTGTTAAATCAGTATCTTCTAATTTCTGCCAAACTTGATAAGCACCTGGAATTGTATTTGCACCAATTTTTCCAGAAACTATCGGCGTTTCTAATACTAATTCTCCTTCTTGATAAATCAGCATCATTTGAGTAGCTAAATCTACTTCTACATAAGTATTACCAATCATCCCATCCATGCCGTATCCATACCCTTCAATGTAAGGTTCATAATAATATTCACCTGTTTGATGAATTAAACTCGCTATATTTTCTGACTCGGTAAAGCGATCAATATACCAACCTAATGTACCTGGATCAATTTCTACTTGACCTTGATAAGTACTGTTAAAAGTATGTGGTTTAAATAATTGTGAATATTCCCGGTTTACTTCTAAAATATAATCTTCGATCGCAGTTATATCAACTTGTGGATTACCTTCCTCATCCACATAAACCCAAGTATTTAGAAATTCCTGAGGTATCGATACTTCATTACCATCAAATGCCATCGTGATTTTAGTATTTCTCATTGCATCAATATGCGACATTTGATCTTGAATTGCTTGACTATCTTCTAAAACAGATGGCTTTTCATATGCTGAATTAAGTTCTAAGTTTGCGGTATCTTGATTAAAAGTATCAACTAAACCACTTTCTAAAGATTCAACGGTTATTTGGTTTCCATATGTTTCAGAAATAACATTCATACCTGTTTCAGTTTCTTGCAAATAAGCATTTGTTGAGGCAGTTCGTTCACTATTATTAATCCCTAAAGCATCAATTAATCCTGCTACTAATCCGTCATCTACATCAACTGAGCTGTTAATGTTTATATGTTGATTACCAAAATAAGCAATTGGCCAAGCCCATTGATTTTGTTCCCTTAGCGCTTCATGCAAGACTTGATTATCAACAAACTGAGCTTCTACTTGGCCTAATTCAATATAACCAAACGCTTCACTGTCTTCCGTTAGTGCAATCGGATAAGTATTCAAACTTTCATTAATGCGCTCTGTAGCACTTTCTACCGTTTGACCTGAGACACTCACAGCTCCAGCATTTGTTTTGGGTAGAAAATGATTATTATGATATACAACACCAATTAAATAGATGACAATGATTAGTGCACCAAAGCCAATAAGCAATTTTTTTGACTGATCCAGTGATTTTAATCGTTCCATCTAACTCCCCCTTATACTTAATTATAGTTTATTTTAACTACTCTCTGTAGGTAATTTGACTATTTACAATCTTATCTATAATATGCCATTTTCCCTTGTTAACAGTCAAGATTAAAATGTTTATAAACAACCAAATAAAACTTACAACAATTAATAATCCAGTGACAGTCGTTACTCCACGGTCTAAAATGGAAATCATACTACTCAATATTATAAATGTACCACACCATTTTAAAACATTCCTTAAGATGATGACGGGAATATTTGAATTCGCATATCTCACTGATAACTGAAACATTTGCTGCCCAAGAGATCCCCCTTTTTGTAAATCAAACCACACGTGTAAAACTAGCCAAGGGATATAAATAATAATGACCATTAGTATTTGATTAATCAACATTGTTAAATAGTTGCCTGTAATCAGTCTGGAAATAAAATTAATGGCTAATATCACAACTCCACCAGTCAAAAAGGCTAAATTCATCATTAACCAATCTGTTAATAAACTTGTCAGTCGAACTTTAGATGTTACTTCTTTCTGCATTGTAAGCTCCTTTATTAAATACGTGTTATCATAAGTATTAGTATAACGATTATTTAACATTCATGCATTAGATTTGAATAAATTGGTATTTTGTTGTACAATCAGTACGAATTCTAAGTAATAAAAATAGGAGGTTCTTATGGGATTATTAGTAAATGGTGAATGGAAAGACCAATGGTATGACACAAAGAGCACTGGTGGACGATTTATCCGTAAAGATTCACAATTTAGAGACTGGGTTACACCTAATGGCGAGGCTGGTCCTGAAGGTCAAAAAGGTGTTCCAGCAGAAAAAGGACGTTATCACTTATATATTTCACTAGCGTGTCCTTGGGCAAGTCGTGTTTATATGGTTCGTCAATTAAAAGGACTAGAAGATTTTATTGGCTTATCAATCGTTAACCCAATTATGTTAGAAAATGGCTGGACTTTTGCTGATGATGAAGGTGTAATTAAAGATCCTGTAATGGACGCTGATTATTTACACCAAATCTATACCCGTTCAGATTCAGATTATTCTGGCCGTGTAACTGTTCCTGTTTTATATGATTTAAAAGAAGACCGTATCATCAATAATGAATCTTCTGATATTATTCGTATGTTAAACACTGCATTTGATGACTTAGGAGCGAAAGAAGGACACTTCTACCCTGAAGCATTACGCGAAGAAATCGATGCTATGAATGACTTAACATATGACAATATCAACAATGGTGTCTACAAAGCTGGTTTTGCTACAGACCAAGCTGTTTATGAAGAAGAGATGACTAATGTTTTTGCTCATTTAGACAAAATCGAAGAAATCTTAGAAGGTAAAGACTATCTAGTCGGAGACCAATTCACTGAAGCTGATATTCGTTTATTTACAACGCTAGTACGTTTCGACAGTGTTTATTATGGTCACTTCAAATGTAACTTACATCACTTATGGGATTATGAAAACTTATGGCGTTATACTCGTCAAATTTACCACATGCCAGGCGTAAAGGATACAGTTAATTTCCACCACATTAAAACACACTATTACGGTAGTCACCCAACAATCAATGCGAACCTTATCGTTCCAAAAGGACCTGAAATTGACTGGTCACTATAAAATAGTATAACTTTCCACCCTGGCCTCGGCTGGGGTGGTTTTATATTGGAATAAATAAAATCCCTAAACCGAGGTCTAGGGATTTTTTATTTATTAATTTTGTTTTTTACGTTTACGTACACCTTTGTTGATATCCAATAATACTGGTAAAATCATTGGCTTTCTTTGTGTACGATCATATAATAAAGGTTTAATTGTTTCGAAGATAATATCACGAATCATTCTTTCTGTCACATTATTTCCATTTTCGTTTAAACCGCGATTAATAGCCGCTTTTAATTTTTGTTGCATTTCAGCAATTAAATCACCAGACTCACGCATATAAATAAATCCACGTGACATAATATCTGGCCCACTAATTAATTGATTATTTTTATAATCAATTGTTGCAGTTATGATTACTAAACCATCTTCAGAAAGATTCCGGCGGTCACGTAACACGATATTTCCAACATCTCCAATACCACTACCATCAACATAAACATCTTGAGCATCAAAGTGACCAGCACGGCGTGCTGAATCTTTGGTTAATGCTAACATGTCACCATTCTTCATGACAAATGTATTCTGTTCAGGTATTCCTACCATGTGAGCTAATTGTGATTGAATATGCAACATACGGTATTCCCCATGCACTGGCATAAAGAATTTCGGTTGTAATAAACGCATCATCAGTAATTGTTCTTGTTGTGAACCATGACCTGATGTGTGAATATTATTCAATTTACCATGAATAACTTCAGCACCCGCTTCAGTTAATCGATTAATCACTTTATTAACCGACATTGTGTTACCAGGAATCGGTGAACTTGAGAAAATAACTGTATCATTTGGTTGAATTGTAATTTGACGGTGTGTCCCATTAGCAATACGACTTAACGCTGCCATTGGTTCACCTTGTGATCCGGTACATAATAAGATTAATTCTTCTGCAGGATATCGGTTAATATCACGGCTATCGATAATTACATCTTTTCCATGATCATCAATATACCCTAGTTCGCGACCATTTTTGAATGCATTATCCATACTACGTCCAAAAACAGCGATTTTACGGTCTGTTTTAATCGCCGTTTCAACAACTTGTTGTAATCTTGAAACGTTTGAAGCAAATGTCGCAAATATTACGCGGCCATCGATACTTTGAATAATATTATGGATGGATTTTCCAACCACTTGTTCTGACATAGTAAAAGTTGGAATCTCCGCGTTCGTTGAGTCTCCCATCATTAACAGAACACCTTCATCACCTAATTTGGCCATACGATGGATATTCGCTGGCTCTCCAACAGGTGTGAAGTCAAATTTGTAGTCTCCAGTAAAGACGATTTTCCCGTGTGGTGTATGAACAACTACCCCATGAGCTTCTGGAATACTATGTGTCGTACGGTAAAAACTTACAGACAACTTATCAAATTTAATTTCTGTATCTTCGCCGTATTCTGTAATATTAGCATCTCTCAATAAACCATGTTCTTGTAATTTATTTCGGATTAAAGAACTAGCTAAAGGATCAGCATAAATAGGCACATTAATTTGTTTTAATAAATAAGGAATACCACCGATATGGTCTTCGTGACCATGACTAATGACTAGTGCTTTTACTTTATCACGGTTTTCAACAAGGTATTGGAAATCATTAATAACATAATCTACTCCCAATAACTCATCTTCTGGGAAAAGTACCCCACAGTCTAAAATGATGATTTCATCTTGAAATTGGACCCCATACATATTTTTTCCAACTTCTTCTAGACCACCAACTGCAAATACACCTACTTCATTATTTTTTAGATTGACTGCCATCTAGAAAGTCAAAACCTTAAAATCAGGGTTATTCTCTTGCTCATATTCTAGATGAGCTTCAGATAACTCCTCGATATATTCTATTATGTATGGTGTGTTATTAGAAATTTGTTCACGAGCCTCTGGAATTGATGCTGCCTCAATATATAAACTTTTCGTATCTTCACGCAATGGTGCTGCTGTTCTTGATTCTTGGTACATTACTTTAAAAATCATTTTATTCTCCTCTGTAAAAGTATTATTTTGAATTCAAGATAATATAAGTATTACTCGTCAACTTATATTCAAATTCAATTTGTAAATGAAAAACATAACTAAATCTATTTTAACATACTAAGTTTTTCAAGTATAGCCTATAAAAAAGCAAGTTTTTTCATCTTTTTTAAAGTTTTTTGAAGTTTTTTTCAACTTTTCGATTATTTTGTTTATTTATATAGTGTAGTCAAAAGGAGGTAGAAAAATAATGATTGAGAAAGATGCGGAACTTTTAATTGAAAATGCCATTAAAAAAGGCGTGTCGGATATCCATATCCTGCCCGCTGAAAATGACTACAAGACTTACTTTAGAATTAATGGCAAATTGGTATTACACAAGGAGGCTGATTTTGATTGGGGGAAAAGATTAATTAGTTACTTTAAATTTTTGGCGAATATGGATGTTGGTGAAAGAAGAAAACCACAATCGGGTTCTTGTAATTTGTCACTCTCTGAAAACACCATCGAACTAAGGTTCTCAACCATAACCAATGTCAAACTTTACGAATCTATTGTTATTCGGATTCTTAAACAGTCAAAAATAGATCAAACAACACTAAGAACTTATTTCCCTAAATCCCAAGACACACTGAGGCAACTTGTTCGTCGTAAGAGTGGATTAATACTGTTTTCTGGCCCCGTCGGTTCTGGGAAAACAACAACAATTTATCAACTATTACGCGAACGAATGCGAGATGAACCGTTACAGGTTATTACTATGGAGGATCCTGTTGAAATTTATGAACCCCAGTTCTTACAAACTGAAGTAAACACTCGGGCAAATGTCACTTATGACACATTGATAAAAGCGTCTCTTCGTCATCATCCAGATGTATTGATGATTGGAGAAATTAGAGACGAAGAAACTGCTCGAATGTGTATTCGTGGCGCCTTAACGGGGCATTTAATGATTGCGACAATTCATGCAAAAAATGCGATTGGTGTCCTAGGCCGTCTGCAAGAATTGCAAATTACACCTCAACAATTATCGCAAACATTAATTGGAATTGTCTCCCAACGACTGATTCCTAGATTTTGCCCACAATGTGGTGAACAATGTTCATCCACATGTACTCATATTGATTTAGATGTCCAAAGATTAGCACTTTTAGAAATATTGCACGGTGAAGCTCTTGAAAAAAATTTAACACACCCACAAATCGATCTTTTCAGCACTCTCAATCAAGAGCTGAATCGTGCTTGGGCATTGGGTTATATCGATGAGAAAGCGTATAAACATTATGAATTGGTCTAAATTATTATCAACAGAAATCCATATTTTTAAGAAAACGCGCAAATTGCCGCAAAAGACTCAAATATATTTACTGAACCTATTGCATGAATTACTCTCTGAAGGTTTCTCACTGAATCAGAGTATTCAATTTATGATATTACTCATGCCGAAACACAAAGAATCGCTTGAATACGTTAATAATGAACTGATGATTGGCCACTCTTTCGAGTCCACACTCGAAGAGTTAGGCTTTTCATTAAGTTCAAAAGCACAATTATTTTATGCTCAACGTCAAGGCAAGTTTATCGATGCACTGAAAATAGTGGCCGATCATTTACAAACTAAATCGGACTACAAAGATAAGATGATTAAAGCGCTTATCTACCCTGTTATCATGACAGTTGCTTTAGTAATACTCTTGTTTGGTATGCGTGCCTTTTTATTGCCGCATATAACTAGTTTTATTAGTGCAGAAATGTATGAAGAACAGATACTCGTTCGAATACTTATTTTGTTTTTTACTTATTTGCCACAAATATTTGGTTTAACTCTAAGCATTAGTTTAATTCTCTATCTTATTCTAGATTTTTATGTTTTAAGACTCCCACTCTTAGAACGTTTTAAAATTTATCACAAGATTCCGATGATTCGCATGTGGACCATTAGTTATTGCACATACAAACTTGCGAAACAATTAGGGAATTTCTTTGCGAGCGGGTATTCGATATTACAGATTGTTGAAACTTTAGACACCTATCCAATAGATCCTTTTCTCACTGAAATCAGTAAGGTAATTCGTGACGAATTGATTTCTGGTACACCACTTCCCGAGGTACTAGAAAACACTCATTTATTTACGGAGGTTTTCCCAATTATCGTCCGTCAAGGTGAATTAACAAGCCAGACCGCCCAAAAATGCCTTGTTTATTCCGATAAATTATTTCACGATATGCTGACTGATATTGCTAAAAAAATTAACTATATTCAACCGATTCTTTTTATTTTAATTGCTGTTTTAGTTATGGCTATGTATTTATTAATGATGTTACCGATGTTAACGATGGAAGGTATTTAATAGGAGGAAATTATGAAATATTTAATTAAATTGCTCAATAAAAAACGTCAAAAACCGCGTAAGCGCAATGCTTTTACTTTAATAGAAATGTTAATTGTTTTGGTAATCGTTGCCCTTCTCATGGCTATTATTATCCCTAATGTTTCTGGACAAAGAGACAGAATCGAAGCACAAGGTGCAGAGAATATTAGAGAAATTGTTATTACGCAGTTGAATACTTATGAAATTGTTGAAGATACAACAGGGGGAGCTACATTAAATTTACTCTCTGAAGGGGGTTATTTAACAGACAAACAAGTTGAAGAAGCAACTCGCCTACTCGGTATTGAAGAAAGCGACACAATCACTGAAGCTTCGCTGACTCCATCTTCTGAACCATAAGAATGTCTCTTTCCAAAAAATCAGCTCGCCAGGGGAACGCTTTTACCCTGGTTGAGCTTTTAATTACACTCGTTGTTATGAGCTTTCTTATGATGCTGATATTACGGGTTCCTTATGACAAAATCGAATCTGAAACAAACAGCAGACTCTTTGTCACGGAACTAGATTCAACCATCAAGTATGCTCAAGAAATTAGTATTTTACACCAAGTTAAAGTGGATATTCATTTTGATCGTTGGAATAATCAAGTTGTTTTGCATTCCAATTCATCAGATTTGCGTCAAACTGTTCTCTCTTTTCCAACGAATTGGCAAATAGTACAAGAAGCGCTGATTACTTATAATCCGAATGGTCGAGTTAGAAATTATCAAAAAGTGGTTTTACAAAACCGAGCCTATGGCTCTCAGATTGCTTTGAATTTTCAGTTAGGAAGTGGTCGTTATTCGCTCAATTATACAAAATAAACTAGGTTTTAGTGCTGTTGAAGCACTAATTGGATTCTTTTTACTTAGCTCTATGATGCTCATTTATTTACCAGGTTTGACACAAAATATAGCTCATTTTAATGCGATTCAAGAAACAGCTAATCAATGGTCTGTCTTTGAGACACTCGTGAAATTTAAGGATTCTGAATATATTTCCGCAACCATCGAACGCTATAACCAAAACACGGATACCTCTATCACTAATTTTTATAGCGACGAATTATCGGCTACCTTATCCTTTAGTGATGGCACTGAATTATTTGTTAGTCTCACTGATATTCATTAAGAGGTGCAAAATGAAGAATGGTTTTACACTGATGGAGTCATTAATCAGCTTATTAATTGTTTCGTTAGTCATGCATGTTTTACTCATTTCTGTGACAAATTATCAAACAATTTACTCCCAGCACCATAATTCTAAGAATATTGAATGGTTGCAATTTTTAGTTTTATTAGAAAAAGAATTATCCTATTACACGGATATTTATGCTGAGAATGACCAGTTAAAAATGACGAAAATAGAAGACGAAAACACTATGTTTTTAAGGTTATCAAGTAACCAAATTTATATCACTCCCGGGTACCAACCTCTCCTCTTTGAAGTACAAGACTGGTCCATTCAAACTTCTGAGGATATTTTATTTATTGATTTAGTATTTACTAATAATGCTTATTATTCTGGTCAAGTCGAAATCAATGGGATGCTGCGATGAAACAAAGAAATCAAGGTTTTGTCATGCCGATTGTTCTTGTTTTTATGGTCATTAGTCAGCTCGTCTACACTGGAATTTTGCATATTACTCAGATGGAAACAAGGCATATTATGTTGCTTCAAGAACATTATCAGCGTAATATTCAAACTCATTTTGTGTCTGAGGTAATTGATTTACACTTTGAGGAACATTATCCTTTAATCAGTCAAGATATGTTTGCGGAAGTTGATTCTTTCAAAAATCAGTTATTATATGGTCTAACTTCAACAGAATCATTATTACCAGAAAATCCGCAATATGGCGCTTACTATTTAGAAGGCGAAACGCCTGAACAAGATTTAATTTATGTCTATGTGATTAGTATTATTTCTCAAGAAAACTCAATTTATGAAAAGGCAATAGATTTTCCTGAAATAAGTTTTGTTGATGAAAAAGCATATTTCAACAATCAATTTGATGATAAATTACTAAGTAATACAGATGCTGTCTTGATAGATTTATTTGAACAACTAACTCAATTAGATTGGGAAGAGGTTGATTATTTAGAAACGGGGAAAATACTAAACTGGCATATACCTAGTCCTGCTGTTGCAAAAATTAGTTTTAATACAGGTTTTGTTGATGTCAAAACTCAACAAGGTAACATCATTTTGGAGAGTTTCTTGAATGAAAATGATCAATCCTATATGTCAAATATTCCCCTCGTCTCAATCAATTACCGACTGCACGGTCAATTGTGGACATTTGCACCGATTTTAATCGAAGATAGTATTTTTTAACCTCTGCTCTATTTTGAGTAGGGGTGTTTTCTTATCTTCTAGAGTTTGCGCACTAACTTTTGCCTTTCTTTTTTCAAACACCTGATAGTTTGTTATAATGCTAGTAGGAATTTATATTGAAAGAAGGATGAAATATGCATCAAGCACGTATTCAAAAATTAACTGAGAGATTTGAATCTCTTAGTATCGACGCGATGGTCGTTACTGAACCAAAAAACATCCGTTACTTGTCTTCATTTACAGGGTCAACGGCTACTTTATTTATTACGAAAGAAACGGCTTATTTTATAACTGACTTCCGTTATGATCAACAAGCGCATGAACAGGCTACAGGTTATGAAGTAATTATTCATTCTAGTACTATGTTTAAGGCAATTGCTGAGATTATTGAGGATGACAATATTAAGCAGGTAGGTTTTGAAGCGGATAATGTAACTGTTTCTTTATTTAACCAACTTGATGACTTGTTTGAAGCAGAAATGGTTCCTACTTCAGCAGTGATCGAAACTTTACGTGAAATAAAAGATGAGTCGGAAATTGCTATTATTGAAGAGTCGGCAAGAATTATGGATGAAGCTTATGCTCATATTTTAGAGTTTATTGAAATCGGTATGACTGAATTGGAAGTGGCTAATGAATTAGAGCGTTTCTGTAAAGAAAAAGGTGCTTCTAGTATGTCATTTGATACGATTGTAGCAAGTGGTTATCGTTCAGCGATGCCTCATGGTGTTGCTTCAGAGAAGAAAATTGAAAAAGATGAATTGGTAACAATCGATTTTGGTTGTTATTATAAAGGCTATACTGCCGACATGACGCGTACATTTGCTACCGGTGAAGTTGACGGGAAATTAAAAGAAATTTTTGACATTGTCTTTGAAGCGCAACGCTTGGTCAATGAACAAGCTAAAGCTGGTATGACAGGTGCTGAAATTGATGCTATTGCGCGTGATTATATTACTGAACATGGTTACGGCGAATACTTTGGTCATTCAACCGGTCATGGTATTGGATTGGACATTCATGAAAATCCTCGTGTCGCTTCTTCAGGCGATAAAGAAATCGTCGCTGGTAATGTGATTACGAATGAACCTGGTATTTATCTTGAAGGTTTAGGTGGCGTTCGTATTGAAGATGATATTGTAATTTATGAGGATGCAACTAAAATTATCAATCGTAGTCCAAAAGAACTGATTATTATATAGCAACTGGTGCAAATTTTCGATACAATAATAGTACGAGAATTAATTAAACAAGGGGGATTACTATGCCTATCAAAAATTCAGAACATACATTTAATTCAATTTCAGATCAAAATTTAGGTGATGTGAACATTTCAATGGGAGTTTTAGAAACCATTGCATCTAAAGCAGCGAGTGAAGTTGAGGGTGTCCTTTCAGGGAATACTAATTTACAAACTGAAATGGGTAGTTTTATTGGCTTAAATAGAAATAAAGTCGATTCAAAGGTAACTATTACAGACGTTGGCGCTATTCGTGTAGATATTAAAATCCGTGTAGCATATAGCTATTCTGTCCCTGAGATTGCATTACTCGTTCAAGAGGCGGTTAAAGAGCAGATTATGTTTATGACTGATTTAGTGGTTCAAGAAGTCAATATTCATGTTTTATCTATCGAAACTGGCCCACTACAAGATGAAAATGATGGTGAATAATTTTGACTAAAGATACTTTTTCGACTAAACGTAAAGCGCGTGAAATTGCAGTTCAGGTGATTTATGCTTTGACGAGTCCAACAAATGAAGCTACTCTAGCTGATGCAATTGATTTTGTATTAGAATCTGGTCATTTCCCTGATGAGGGATATGAAAGCTCAGTTCCAGAGGAAATCTACATTCCATTAATCAAAGGGGTTATGACTAATCAAACAGCAATTGATGAATTGATTACACCCTATTTAAACAACTGGACAATGGACCGATTAGCAAAAATCGACGCAGCTATTTTACGTCTAGCTGTTTATGAAATGAAATACATCGATGACAGTGTTGTTCCTGATAAAGTTGCGGTTAACGAAGCAATTGAACTATCTAAATTCTTCAGTGATGACAAATCTCGTAAGTTTATCAATGGTGTATTGAATAATATTTTAAAAGATGCCTAAGCAAACAAAAATCCTTGCCTTAATGGGGAAGGATTTTTTGTTTGCTTATAATTATTTGTTTATTATTTCTCAATTGCTCACTTTGTTTCTTAAATTTTCAATAGACTTATTAGATTTTCGTGGTAGAATGGGGATATAAAAAGCGAAAGAAGGCGTATAAATTGTATAAATTCATGAAGAAAATACCGGCAGGTCTGCTATTAGTGCCTATGTTAGTTAGTGCATTAATTCATACTTTTGCACCTGAATTCTTCCCGAGTCTGGGTGGTGTATCAGAGGCTTTATTTACGACAGATGGTATTAACTACGTTATCGGAGCAACTTGTTTCTGTTCTGGTGCTGGAATTGACATGCAACGTCTCAAAAAAGTTTTAAAGAAACAAGGCGTTCTTTTATTGGTTAAAACAGTAATTTGTGTGGCCGCTGGTTATTTCTTTATTAAAATGTTCGGCTTAGATGGTGTATGGGGTATCAGTGCTATTGCATTTATTGCTGCTATTTGTTCGACGAACCCATCATTATATCTAGCCTTAGAACAAGACTATGGAACTGAAGATGACATGGGAGCATTTGGTTTAGTTGGACTTTTCTGTGTTCCGGCATATCCAATGTTAGTATTCAGTATTTCTCAAGCAACACCCATTGATTGGACACCAATCTTATCGACAATTGTACCAATTATTTTTGGTATGATTATTGGTAACTTAGATAAAGACATGGCAAACTTTTTCAAACCAGGAATTGTCGTTTTAACACCATTTATGGGATGGGCTTTTGGGGCAGGAATTAATTTAATTGATGCAGTTAAAGCAGGCCCTCAAGGAATTATGATTTCAGTGCTATTCTACCTCTTTATGATTCCAGTTATGTTCTTCATCGAACGTAAATTCTTACATACTGATGGTATTACCACTATTTCAATGGCTTCAATTGCAGGGATGTCAGTTTCAGTTCCGGCGTTAATCGCTGCAGGAAATGAAGCTTATGCTGCTTATGTCTCAGACGCTACAGCACAAATTGCTTTTGGCGTAGTTATTACCAGTATTGTGACACCGATTATTGCAAGTAAATTATGGGCATTTGATCATAAAGAAGTGTATGAAGACCATATAATGTAGATTTTAAAGTACGATACCACGACTTTGTTCGTGGTTTTTTATTTGCATTAAAAAAAGGGATATCTACTAAGCACAGATATCCCTTTAATTATTCTATTTAATTTTTCTTTACTAATTCCGATTTTAAATACATTCGACCAAAACCATCGACAGTACATTCTAAGTTATGGTCGTTGATTGGTTCGTCGAGAACACGAATATTTGAAATTTTCGTGCCTTGTTTAATACGTTTTGAGCCAGAAACTTTGATTTCTTGATTGACAATAACATTATCGCCATCTTCTAAAGGATTGCCATTTGAATCACGTACAATTAATGCCTCAGCTGCTGCATCCATTTCTGCTTGAGTCCACTCGTGACCACACATTGGACAAATAAATAAGTTACCATCAGTATAAGTCATATTTTCATGACATTGGGGACATGCTGGAAATTCACTCATAAAATCCACCTCTTTCATTAAACTATCAAAAGCTATTATAGCAAATTTTTTATATTAAAACTATGCTATTTTGACATAATAAAAAGGGACCAAAGGCCCCTTCAGGCTGTAGACAAACCCCTTGAAAACACTGATATATAGTGATTTCAAGGGGTTTTTCCTGTATAATAAAAATAAAATGGGTGATTAACATGATGTCCCGAGATGCTGATAGTAAGACATTTGAAG
>JACBXO010000007.1 GCA_015863195.1 Aerococcaceae bacterium DSM 111022
GACTTTGTCCCTGTGAGAGTAGGTCTTTGCCACGCAGGTTGTTTAAATCTCATTCCGCCATAGCTCAGTTGGCAGAGCGCATGACTGTTAATCATGATGTCGCTGGTTCGAGCCCAGCTGGCGGAGTAAGGTCTTCAAGGAGAGTTGTCCGAGTTGGCCGAAGGAGCACGATTGGAAATCGTGTAGGCAATCAAAAATTGTCTCAAGGGTTCGAATCCCTTACTCTCCGTAAAAAATCGAAGATACAATTTAATAAGAAACATTTTATTATGGCCCCTTGGTCAAGCGGTTAAGACACCGCCCTTTCACGGCGGTAACACGGGTTCGAATCCCGTAGGGGTCATTAATATTCTGGAGGTTTAGCTCAGCTGGGAGAGCACCTGCCTTACAAGCAGGGGGTCAGCGGTTCGATCCCGTTAACCTCCATTAGCCAGAATTATATAACAACCAAAAATGGTCCGGTGGTGTAGGGGTTAACATGCTTGCCTGTCACGCAGGAGATCGCGGGTTCAAATCCCGTCCGGACCGTATGGCTTTGTAGCTCAGTTGGTAGAGCATCTGATTGAAGCTCAGAGTGTCGGCGGTTCGATTCCGTCCAAAGCCATTAATGGAGGGGTAGCGAAGTGGCTAAACGCGGCGGACTGTAAATCCGCTCCTTCGGGTTCGGCAGTTCGAATCTGCCCCCCTCCATTTATTTTTTATAAAAACACTAGGGAATGTGATATTTAACACACCTTAACATTATAGGGACTTAGTTTAACGGTAGAACAACGGTCTCCAAAACCGTTAGTGTGGGTTCGATTCCTACAGTCCCTGTTAATATTATATGGTGGCGATTGTGGCGAAGTGGTTAACGCATCGGTTTGTGGATCCGACATTCGTGGGTTCGATTCCCATCAGTCGCCTATTTTAATTAATAGAACAATAATATTTATTATTATTGGGGTATAGCCAAGTGGTAAGGCACCGGACTTTGACTCCGTTATTCGTTGGTTCGAATCCAGCTACCCCAGTTTTTTTATTTTGTGGCGGTATAGCCAAGTGGTAAGGCGCGGGTCTGCAAAACCTTTATCACCGGTTCAAATCCGGTTACCGCCTTATATATTTATGCCGGTGTGGCGGAATTGGCAGACGCGCGGGACTCAAAATCCCGTGCCTTCACGGGCGTGTCGGTTCGATCCCGACCACCGGTACTAGTTTTTAACTGGTGACATAAATGCTATATTATATATGAAGCACCCTTAGCTCAATTGGATAGAGTACCTGACTACGAATCAGGCGGTTGCAGGTTCGACTCCTGCAGGGTGCATTTTTTTATATCTTCGGGAAGTAGCTCAGCTTGGTAGAGCACTTGGTTTGGGACCAAGGGGTCGCAGGTTCGAATCCTGTCTTCCCGATTTTTTTAATTATTATGGGGGATTAGCTCAGCTGGGAGAGCGCCTGCTTTGCACGCAGGAGGTCAGCGGTTCGATCCCGCTATTCTCCATAACATAGACCTTAGTTATCTGAACTAAGGCCTTTTTTAAGAAATAAATTCATCATGGCCCCTTGGTCAAGCGGTTATCGTTAAGCGATACAGTAAACTAGGGCTATAACAAATAAAGATACGCTTAACATAAGCGCATCCTTAATATAAAACTATTTTATCATGGCCCCTTGGTCAAGCGGTTAAGACACCGCCCTTTCACGGCGGTAACACGGGTTCGAATCCCGTAGGGGTCATTAATATCTGGAGGTTTAGCTCAGCTGGGAGAGCACCTGCCTTACAAGCAGGGGGTCAGCGGTTCGATCCCGTTAACCTCCATTACCAACAATTTTATATCAACCAAATGGTCCGGTGGTGTAGGGGTTAACATGCTTGCCTGTCACGCAGGAGATCGCGGGTTCAAATCCCGTCCGGACCGTAAAGGCTTTGTAGCTCAGTTGGTAGAGCATCTGATTGAAGCTCAGAGTGTCGGCGGTTCGATTCCGTCCAAAGCCATTGTTGGAGGGGTAGCGAAGTGGCTAAACGCGGCGGACTGTAAATCCGCTCCTTCGGGTTCGGCAGTTCGAATCTGCCCCCCTCCATTATTTATATGGGGGATTAGCTCAGCTGGGAGAGCGCCTGCTTTGCACGCAGGAGGTCAGCGGTTCGATCCCGCTATTCTCCATAATATACACCTTAGTCTTTGTGACTGAGGTGTTTTTTTGTGTTTACTATTTTTGTAATAATGATAGTTCTTCATTAAATAGATGATTTTATTAAAAATATTTCTATAGATACTTGCAATTTAAAGTTATTCGTTCTATAATTAGTTCGAATTCGAAGTAACCGGAGTTTGATCTGAGATGCTTAGAATTATACTTTAAAAGAATTTTCCTTATTACTTGCAATTCGAAAGAATCTATTATATAATTAGTTCGAATTCGAAATAAAAGCTCTATTTAAAATTAAAGAAAGAGGTAATTTATTATGGCAAACACACATTTATTAGGCATTCACCACGTTACAGCAATTACTGAGAGTGCAGAAGATAATTATAAATTTATGACTGAAGTTTTGGGGATGCGTTTAGTTAAGAAAACTGTTAACCAAGATGACATTCATACATATCATACATTTTTTGCGGATGATGTTGCAACTCCTGGGACGGATTTGACATTTTTCGATTTCCCGAATATTCCAGCTAAGAAAGAGGGAACAAATAGTATTAGTCGTATTGGTTTACGTGTTCCTAATGATGAAGCGTTAGTGTACTATAAGAATCGTTTAGAGGAAAATGGTATTAAACCAAGTGAGATTGAAGATTATTTTGGTTACCAAACATTAACATTTAGTGATCCTGATGGACAAAACTACCGCTTATATTCAGATACAAATAATAAAGGTTTAGAAGGCGGAATACCTTGGAAAAATGGTCCAGTACCTGAAGAGTTTGCGATTCATGCATTAGGTCCAATCGAAATTACTGTAGCATACGCAGAAGATTTTACTAAATTAATGCATATCATTTATAATTTCCAAACGATAGATTCAAAAGATGATTCAACTTGGATGGAAGTTAATAACGCTGGTTTAGGTGGAGCGATGATTGTTCACCACGATGAAGATAGCCAACAAGAATATCAAGGTTACGGAGCTACTCACCACGTTGCTTTCCGTGTTGAAGACCGTGATGCATTATTATACTGGTTAGATAAATATAATGAGATGGGGATTGGTAGTTCAGGTCATGTGGATCGTTTCTACTTTGAGGCTTTGTATGCACGTATTGGTCATATCTTAATTGAGTTATCAACAGATGGACCTGGATTTATGCAAGATGAACCATATGAAACATTAGGTGAGTCATTATCATTACCACCATTTATCGAGTCACAACGTGAATATATCGAAAGCCAAATTCGTCCTTTTGATACGACGCGTGAACATTAATTTTTAGATTATTTTCGGAACTTAAGGAGTGATTTCAATGGAAATGGAACGATTACATCATGTGACCGCGATAGTTGGTCACCCTCAAGAGACTTATGATTTTTATACACAGGTATTAGGTTTACATTTAATTAAAAAAACGGTAAACTTTGATGATATTTCAACTTATCATTTATATTTCGCAGATAAATATTCAGAGGAAGGTTATACAATGACTTTCTTCAACTGGGAAACAGATAGATGTGGTCGTGTCGGTAGCGGTCAAGTGGGTCATACTGCGTTTAAAGTTGGTAAAGGTAGCTTACAAAATTGGAAACAACAACTTGAAAATAATGATGTTGAAGTTAAAGAAACAGAGCGCTTCAATAAACCGACATTAGAATTTACTGACCGTCATGGTTTATCCTTAGCACTTGTTGAAGATGATAATCAAAAAGATGCAGTAATTTCTGGTTTTTATGGGGTTGAGATTCTTTCTGGTCGTGTTGAGGCAACGCGTCGTCATTTAGTGGATCAATTGGGATTAACTGAAATTGGCGAAAGTGCCACTCATTTCTACTATGAAATATCTGGGGCAGATAAACAAGTGATTGCTGTTTATAAATCTAAAGTGGACCGTGGCTTTGACGGTGTGGGGACAGTTCACCATGTCGCATGGCAAGCAACAGACCGTGATGATTTAGTAGATTGGCAAACAACTTTATTTGAAACAGGCTCACAGCCAACTGAAGTGAAAGACCGTAACTATTTTGAATCGATTTACTACCGTGAACCTGGTTTCACAATTTTTGAAATTGCGACAGCAGGACCTGGTTTCCAAGTAGATGAGGACCGTGAAGCTTTAGGGAAAGAACTGAAACTACCACTTCAATATGAAGCGAATCGTGAAGCGATCGAAGCGAATTTAACACCGATTGAGGGAGCATAAGATGCAGAACTTTACACCAGGCGAATTATCAGAACGTGAGAATTACAAATTTTTAATTGGTTCGATTATACCAAGGCCCATTGCTTTAATTACGACTTTGAATGAAGATGGAACGATAAACATTGCCCCATTTAGTTACTTTAATATTGTAAGTTCGAATCCACCAATGGTATCCGTTGCTATTCAAAGAAATGGCGGTATCATTAAAGATACAGCCCGAAATTTAAAGCGCACAGGTGAAGCGGTTATTCACATTGTAGACCGTAAAAATTACCTTAATGCCAATCAAACAGCCGCAAGTTTAGAATACGGTGACAGCGAGCTGTTGAAGACAACTTTTTCATTAACTGACTCGGTATCAGTAGCTACACCGGCTTTAAATGAATCTCAAGTGCGTTTTGAAGTAAAAGTAAACCAAACGATCGAAATAGAAAACAACGGCGCTACCACCGCAGATTTGGTGTTATTTAACATCGAACGTTATCATATTTCGTCAGAAATTTATGAAGATGGTAGAATTGATCCACGAGGCCTTGACGCGATGAGTCGTTTAGCCGGACATGACTATGGGGATATTGGTGAAATCACCACTGTTCCTCGACCAGAGTAAGGAGAGAAATAATGGAACATATTTATCAAAATAATAGTAGTGATTATACTTTCATTTTATTACATGGTACTGGAGGTAGTGAACGCGATTTAATTCCAATTGCCCAACATCTAAACTCGGATTATAATTACATTGGAATCCAAGGGGATGTAATTGAACAGGGAATGCGCCGTTACTTCAAACGTCATAGTGAAGGTAATTATGATATTGAAGACTTGCATATGCGTGGCCAGAAATTGGCTGAGTATGTCGTTAAATTAAGTGAAGAATACGATTTTGACATTGATAAAACAGTGCTAGTTGGATTTTCAAATGGTGCCAATATTGCAATCCACTTATTATTAAATCAAGCATTTAACTTTAATTATGGTGTGCTATTGCACCCAATGTATCCTGTACCATTAGAAGATAATTTAGATTTATCAAATACAAAAGTATTTGCTTCGATGGGTAAAATGGACCCAATCGTACCTGTCTCTGAAAGTGAGCATGTAAAAGCAATCTTTGAAGACCATGGTGCTTCATTTGAAGAAATCTGGGTTCGTAGTCATCAGATTGAAATGTCTGAATTGAAGGCAGCTAGTGAGTGGATAAAAAATACGTTAGCGTAATATCGCGGTTTGTATTTAACGATTAACTGCTTTTATTCTCGCATGTCCGCCTGTAAGGTCATGAAATGGTACAATGAATATAAAATAAACTCTAAACATTAACTGTATTAATTTCCGTTTGTGCTGTTTAATATATGAAGTCACTGATTCTTTCAGTGGCTTTTTCTTTTGGAAAGGTATATTTCCGTCATCGCTGGCTTGAGAAAGCTCCAATATTTAAAGTGAAAGTAGTTAAAAGAATCACAAATAAATGAAACAGATGCGAAAAAACTGTACTAATTAGTGACTTTGATAATTTGCCGTGGTATACTTTAATTGCGAAATAAATCACGAAAGGAAGTGGCGTTATGGCGGGTAATAATGGTAAAAAGCACGATAAAATTATTTTAATTGGAGATGGTGCAGTTGGGTCTAGTTTTGCGTATGCAACTGTATTAATGGGGATTGGTGAGGAATTAGGAATCATCGATCTAAACAAAGATAAAACGATCGGAGATGCTCTCGATTTAGAAGATGCATTGGCTTACACATCGCCTAAGAAAATTTATTCTGCAGAGTACAGTGATTGTGCGGATGCGGATGTTATTGTAATTACTGCTGGGGCGGCCCAAAAGCCTGGTGAAACACGTTTAGATTTAGTGCACAAAAATTTACGTATTTTCAAATCAATGGTTGACCAAGTAATGGCAACGGGGTTTAATGGTATTTTCTTAGTTGCAACAAATCCGGTTGATATTTTAACTTATGCTACATGGAAATTCTCTGGACTCCCAAGTTCACAAGTAATTGGTTCAGGAACTTCGTTAGATAGTGCTCGCTTCCGTCAAAAAATCTCTGAATTTGTTAATGTTGACCCTCGTAATGTCCATGCCTATATTTTAGGGGAGCATGGTGATACGGAATTTGCAGTATGGTCACATGCTAATGTGGGTGGCTTGCAAATTTATGATTGGGTTAAACAACATTCTCAAGTGGATGAAGAGGCCTTAATTAATGCTTTCTTTGAAGTTCGTGATAAAGCTTATACAATTATTGAGAAAAAAGGTGCTACTTTTTATGGTATTGGTGCGGCATTGGCTCGTATCACAAAAGCAATCCTACGTGATGAACAATCGATATTACCTGTTTCCGTTTATTTAAATGGAGAGTACGGGATTAAAGATGTCTATATTAGTACACCGTCTATTATAAATTCAAATGGTGTTCGTGATAAGATTGAATTACAATTAAATGATGCTGAATTAGAGAAAATGCGTTTATCAGCACAACAACTGAAAGAAGTTATTAATGACGCATTTGCGAAATTAGAAGAAGAAGAGTAATAACGATTCATCCCTTTGAGCTGATAGCTCTTAGGGATTTTTTACAAAAAAGAAGATGGCAAGAAGTCTGAAAGTATATATAATTTTACAAGGTACAACACAAAAAAACGCATTAAATCAATGGTCCTAGACATTGATTTAATGCGTTTTTATACTGTGCAATTATTCAAAGTATTGGGCGTATAATTCGCCAATTGCATTATCTAAATCTTTAGATTGGATACAGAAAAACATACTAATTTCTGAAGCACCTTGGTTAATCATTTGTAAACTGATTTCTTTGTTCATGAAAGCAGAGGTTGCTTTATTAGCCAGACCATACACATTTCGCATCCCTTCACCAGCAACAACGATAATTGCTAAATCATCTTCAATGTGGACCCATTCTGGGCGTAGTTGAGTGTGAATTAAGTTAATAACTTGCTCACGTTTATTATTGCCTTCAAATTGATGAGATCTTAAAATAATGGTGATATCATCGATTCCGGTTGGAATATGTTCAACAGATAAATCGAGGTCCTCAAAAATTTGTAATAGACGGCGTGTATATCCGACTTCTTTGTTTAATAGATATTGTTTAATGGTAAATGACATAAACCCTGTGTCACCACTAATCCCAGCGACAGGGAACTCTTCAATATCATCACGGTCCGAAACAATACGTGTACCATTTACTTCAGGTTCATTGGTGTTTTTGATTTGAACAGGAATTTTATTGGCATAAAGTGGCTGTAAGGCTTCGTCATGGAAAATACCAAAACCAGAATAAGCTAACTCACGCATCTCACGGTAAGTGACTTCCTTAACTTTATATGGATTTTTCACCATGCCTGGGTGAGCGGCGTAAATATAACTAACATCTGTATAGTTTTCGTATACATCTGCATTAATTGCGCTAGCAATAATAGCACCTGAAATATCTGAACCCCCACGAGAGAAAGTGACAATGTCGCCGTTTGTTGAATAACCAAAGAAACCAGGAACAACAATGACGCCTTCGATATCTTTGATTTTTGCAATTTCATCATAAGACTCTGGTAATAAACGTGCATTACCTGCTTCATCACTGACAGTCATACCGATGTCTTTGGGGGAACGATAACATGAATTAATTCCCACTTTATTAAAGTAATCACTAATTAATTGAGCATTAAAGTCTTCACCACACGCTTTTAAAGCATCTAATAAGCGCTCAGGTTGTTCGATATTGGATAAATAATTGCGTAATGTTTGCTCAAATTTTTCTAATAAATCTTGTGATAATTCTAGCTCAGAAATGATCGAATCATATCTTTTGATAATTGAATCAATTGCTTCCGTTGTATCTAAACCGGCTTGGTGATTGGTAAATAAAGCAATTAATAAGTCGGTTACTTTGATATCGTCATCATTTCGTTTACCAGGGGCACTGACGACGACAGCTTTAATATCTGGATTATCTTTAACGATATTTGCAACTTTAGTGATTTGACCCGCATCACTTAAAGAACTACCGCCAAATTTTGCTACTTTCATAATTATAGAGCCACCTTTATAAATTTTAAGTTAATTACTATAATATCGTATTTCCTAGCTAATTCCTAGAGTTTAATGTAAAATTAGAATATATATTCATTTTTCACAGGAGGTTATTATGAAATTAGCAGTTTTAGGATTAGGAACAGTAGGTAGTGGTGTAATTAATTTGTTGCGCCAAAATAAGGATATTATTGAAGAAAGAATCAATGGAAACTTTGATATTACGCATGTTTTCGCTCGTGACAATCGATATAATTTAGATTTATCTGGCATTATTCATACTCAAGATATTGATGAAATTATCAATAGTGATGTCGATTTAGTCATTGAAGTGATGGGTGGCATTGATTTTGCTTACGAAACGATTAAATCATTATTAAAATCAGGTAAACATGTGGTGACGGCAAATAAAGATATGTTAGCAATTCATGTGGAAGAATTAAGCCGTATTGCCAACGAGAATGAAGTTCAATTTAATTATGAAGCGAGTGTAGCTGGAGGGATTCCGGTGATTTTAGGCTTGCAATATGGATTAAACGCGAATCATATTACTCGAATTATGGGGATTTTAAATGGAACAACGAACTATATCTTAACACGTATGTCTCAAGACGATTGGGAATTTGACTATGCTTTAAATCAAGCACAAGAATTAGGCTATGCTGAAGCTGATCCGACGAATGATATCGGTGGTTTTGATGCGCGTCGTAAAACAGCTATCTTATCTCGTTTAGCTTATCGTCGAGAAATTGATGTGGAAGATGTTGCAGTAACAGGTATTGAAGAGTTAGAATTAACAGATATTCAAATCGCTAAAGAGGCAGGGTATACGATTAAATTAATTGGTTTATCAGAGGTTCAAGATGGACAAATTGATATGATGGTTACACCAATGTTATTAGATACAGCTACTCAATTAGCAAAGGTCGATGAAGCAATGAATGCTGTTTACTTCAACGGCGATGCGATTGGGGAAACGATGTTCTATGGTCCTGGAGCAGGGAGTATGGAAACTGCATCAGCGATTGTAGCAGACGCAATGTATATCTTAAGTTTTGGATTTATTGGTAATACAGTGACAGAGGGTAAAGCCCCCATTGCACCTCAATCATTTGCCCGAAAATATTATGTGCGTGTGGAAGAATCAACTACATCACTTGAAAATGCATTGGATTCTAATTTCTTTGAAGTTGTTTACTCTGGTGAAGAGGGGACTGCCTTCACTACAGAACCAGTAACAATGGAAGACGCAAAAGCACAATTGAAAGACTTCAATGTTCAAGCGATTTATCCAATTGCTGACTAATTGAAAGAAGGATAACCATGACTATTACATTTAAAATACCTGCCACAAGTGCCAATTTAGGACTAGGCTTTGATTCAATGGGAATTGCCGTACAGAAGTATTTAACAATCACTGCCGAAACTGCTGATGACTGGCATGTGGATTTTTTAGATAAAGAACTAGAGGTATTACCAACGGATGCAAATAATTTAGTATTTAGAGCAGCCGAACATGTTGCTAATGAATATGATAAAGTGATGCCTAAATTATCGATTACAATGGCTAGTCAAATTCCATTAACTCATGGGCTAGGTAGTTCATCAAGCGCCATTGTTGCTGGAATTGAATTAGCGAATCACTTCCTTGAATTATCAATGTCCGAGGAAGATAAAATCTTTCATGCTACCGCTTTAGAGGGCCACCCTGATAATGTTGGTCCTTGTATTACAGGTGGGGCGTTTGCAGGCTACTATTCTATTGCAGATGGTTTATATTATGAACAATTTAACTTAGACGGTGTAGGGCTAATTGTTTCAATCCCTGATTATGAAATTAGTACCGAACAAGCGCGTCTTGCTCTACCCAAAGACTATTCTAGTCATCAAGCAATCGCACAAAATGCGATGAATAATGTGATGATCATGAAAGCTTTAAAACAAGACTACAAAGCAATGGGGGCATTAATGATGAAAGATCATTTACATGAACCTTACCGCCAAAGTTTGATTAAAGAATTTGATGATATTAAGGATGTAACCTTAGATCAGGGAGCGTATGCTACCGTAATTAGTGGAGCTGGACCAACCGTTTTAACACTAGCACCTGAAGATAAAATGGAGAAAATTTTAGAAGAATTAAGTATCCGAATTCCTGAATGCGTTCATGAATCAATCGGGATTCATTATAATTAGAAAATTAAAAGGCATGACTACCAATTGGATTTTGGTATCATGCCTTTTTGTTTGGATTAAATAAAAAAAGAACCGCCGAAGCGGTTCTAAGATTAACGAATCGATTATTTGTTAATTGTACGGTTATATTTCTCAGCCGCTCCAGTTGAACGGAAGATGAATTTAACAACTTCAACGATTGGAACAATCGCGAATGATGCTGCGATACAGATTAACCATTGTGTTGGATTAGGAACTGTTACTGAGAAGAAGCTATTGATACCTGGAGTAACAATAACACCAATTAATAACACACCTGATACAACGAACGCTAAGTTAAGCGCTTTGTTGTTGAATGGATTACGTGAGAATAATGATGTGAATGTCGATTTAACGTTATAAGCGTGGAACAATTGGATCATACCTAATGTAATGAATGCCATTGTTTCAGCTAAGTTATGACGAGCTTCACCTGTTAATTCTGTAGCCATTGGTCCTTCAGCTGCGAACCAGTAAACGGCTAATGTGATAGCACCTTCTAGAATACCTTGATAGATAATTGATGGTGCAACACCGAATGATAAGAATGAATCTTGTTTTGTACGTGGTGCATGGTCCATAACGTCTTTTTCAGCTGGCTCTAAACCAAGAGCGATTGCTGGGAATACGTCAGTTACTAAGTTGATCCATAAGATATGAACTGGTTCTAAGATAACCCAACCTAATAATGTACCAACGAATAAAGTAATAACTTCACCTAAGTTAGCTGATAATAAGAATTGAACAGCTTTTTGGATGTTTGCGAATACTTTACGTCCTTCTTCAACAGCCGATACGATTGTTGCGAAGTTGTCATCAGCAAGAACCATGTCAGAAGCACCTTTAGATACTTCCGTACCAGTGATACCCATACCAACACCGATATCTGCTTGTTTTAATGAAGGAGCATCGTTAACCCCGTCACCTGTCATCGAAACAACTTTGTCGTTTGCTTGCCAAGCGCGGATGATACGTACTTTATGCTCAGGTGATACACGAGCGTATACTGAGTAGTCAGCAACACGTTTAGCTAATTCGTCATCAGAGATTTGGTCTAATTCAGCACCAGTCATAACGTGTGTTTTGTTTTCTTCAGATGAAGCATTTGGGTCTAAGATTGTTAAACGTTCAGCGATTGCTTGAGCTGTAATTGCGTGGTCACCAGTAATCATTACTGTACGGATACCAGCGTTACGAGCTGTAACAATTGAGTCTTTAGCTTCTGGACGTTCAGGGTCAATTAAACCAACTAAACCAGTGAATACTAAATCTTGCTCAACTGTTTCTGTAGTAGCTTCTTCTGGACGAGTATCAACAATCTTATAAGCACCAGCTAAGACACGTAAAGCTTCACGAGCCATACCTTCGTTAGCAGCTAAGATTTGTTCTTTGTCTGCGTCAGTCATTGGGCGAACTTCACCATTTAATTCAATTTGTGTAGTTCTTTCAATTAAACGGTCCGGCGCACCTTTAACAGCTACGAAGAAACGACCGTCTTCTAATTCATGAATCGTTGACATTAATTTACGGTCAGATTCGAAAGGAACTTCGTCAACACGTGGATATTTAGCTAATTGATCTTCTAAATCCATGTTATGGTCTAAAGCGTATTTAATCATTGCCGCTTCAGTTGGGTCACCAACAACAGTACCATCTTTATCTACACGAGAGTCGTTAGCGTATGTAATTGAACGGATAAATGTTGAATCAGTATTTAATTCATCAGCTGCATCAAATAATGCACCGTCACGGTAAACTTTCTCGATAGTCATTTGGTTTAATGTTAATGTACCAGTTTTATCTGAACAGATAACTGATGTTGAACCTAATGTTTCAACCGCTGGTAATGTACGAACTAACGCATTACGGTCAGCCATTGTTTGAGTACCTTGTGAAAGGATGATAGTTGTGATTGCTGGTAAACCTTCAGGAATAGCTGCAACCGCTAATGAAATAGCAACTAATAACATATCTAAAGCAGGGAATCCTCTAAAGAATACACCAACTAAGAATGTTAAAATCGCAACACCAATAATTAAGTAAGTTAATGTATGACCTAATTTTTCTTGGTCTTGTTGTAATGGTGTTAATTGCGCATCTGTATTTTGTAACATTGACGCAATGTGACCTACTTCTGTATCCATACCAGTACCTGTTACAACACCAGTACCACGTCCGTAAGTTACGTTAGTAGAAGAGAACCCCATATTTAAACGGTCACCAATACCAGCGTCTGCAGGAACGATTTCGCGAGCATCTTTAACACTTGGAACTGATTCCCCAGTAAGTGCTGCTTCTTCAATTTGTAATGAATTTGATTCAAAGAAACGTAAGTCAGCAGGAACAATGTCCCCAGCTTCTAATACTACGATATCTCCTGGTACTAATTCAGTAGATTTAACACTGATGCGGTTTCCATCACGAATAACATTCGCTTCTGGAGATGACATGTCTTTTAAAGCGTCAATCGCATCTTCAGCTTTATTTTCTTGGTATACCCCAAGCACTGCGTTAAGGATTACTACTAAAAGAATAATAATACCATCTGATAATGCCTCTAGTGTAACTCCACCAGATTCTACAATACCTACACCTGTTGAAACAACCGCAGCTACTAATAATACAAGAATCATGAAATCTTTAAATTGATCCATGAACTTTTGGAGCAGTGTACGTTTTTCAGTTTCCTGAATGGCGTTCTCGCCGTATTGCTCTAAACGTTTTTGTGCTTCAGCTGAAGTTAAACCAGTTTGTAAATTTGTATTAAACTTAGATTCAACAGATTCAACTGACTCATTAAAAGCAATATAATCTTTTGTTGACATTCCAATTCCTCCTTTTTTGAAATTAAAGTCACAAGCTGGATACAAAAGACAAAAAATAAAGAGACTCATGCCACCTGAATAACTAAGAATAGAATCATCCAAGATAGCACAAGTCTCACTATTTAAGTCCAGTACAGTAGTTTCCTACATAATGTTGACACTGGACGAGGGGTTGCCTCTAGTTACTCCCTTATGACTGTTAATTTAACATTATTATACGAAAAAACAAATATAGATGCAACTAAAAACTAAAAAAAATGTTTTATTTATGTTCTTATCGTATACAATTTCACAAAAAAATATAATATTATTCGCCATTATTTCAGGTGGATAAGGTATAATTTATTTAATAGCAATTATTTTAACAATAAAAAATTAATGATGCATAAATGATAATTGAGGAGTTTTGTATGAGTACAGAAAACAAACAAACACGTTCAAATCGAAATAAGAAGCGTGGCTTAAATTTTAGAACAATTTTAGGGATTATTTTAATTATCGTTGCGCTAGGTTTATTTGCAATGAATCCAATTAAAGACTATCTGATTGAACAAGGGGCACAAGGAAATGCCATTGGAAATTTAACACGGGAACAGATTTTGGAAAATCAAAACAGAGATGTAACCTATGATCTAGATGAAATTACTACAATCGATGCAACAACGGTTATTGCAGACGGGGTAAATCCAGATGATTTGCCAGTCGTTGGAGGATTAGCGATACCTGAATTAGATGTGAACTTACCGATTCATTTAGGAACAGATAATGCAGGGATGTATTACGGAGCAGGAACACTTTCGCCTGATCAAAGAATGGGCGTATCCAATTATGCCTTAGCGAGCCATCATTCAAGTAATCCCGAATTACTATTTGCTCCTTTAATGAATGCTGAAATAGGGCAAACTTTATACTTAACCGATTTAGACAAAGTTTATGTCTATGAAATCGATGTTGTTGAAGTGGTTCCGCCAACAGCCGTTGAAGTTTTAGACCCGACAGATGAGTCTATTGTTACTTTAATAACGTGTACTTATGACTTAGTAGACCGGGTAATTGTTCAAGGAAGTTTAGTAGAAACAGTCTCAATTGATGAAGCAGATGCAGAGATGCTTGATGCATTTTCAATGCAACAAACAATCGTTGGTAATGAATAGGATTTAGTAAATTGAATATAGACAAATTATATTATTTTTGCTACACTACTCTAGTAATCGTACATTTATAGAGAAGAGTAAATTTGTGGCATATTTACAGCAAGTTGGGACGATGAAAGCCAGCAATATAGCAAATTGAAACGCACTCTAATATTAAACATGTAACGTTCGGAGTATGCTCCGTTATCAAACACGAGATGCGCCGAGCATAAAATAGAGTGGTACCGCGTTAAATACGCCTCTAGTTGATGATGAATCAATTAGGGGTTTTTATTTTTAGGAGGAAATATGAGTAAAGAACAATTTATCCAAGATTTATCTACTATTTTAAATGATGACTTAACAATTGAAGAAATTACACCATTAATCGAAACACCAAAAGACCCCAAAATGGGCGACTTAGCTTTTCCAGCTTTTCAATTAGCACGTGTTTTCCGTAAAGCACCGCAACAAATCGCTGCAGATATTGCCGAACAATTACCAGCTGATCATTATGAATCAGTTGAAGCTGTTGGTCCTTATGTCAATATCAAATTAAAACGTGATGCAATTGGGCAAACAATCATCGAAGATATTTTAGAAAACCCAGAAACTTATGGTTCAAATAATGATGGTGAAGGTGGGAATGTACCAATTGATATGTCTTCGCCAAATATCGCAAAACCAATGTCAATGGGACATTTACGTTCCACTGTTATTGGTAATGCATTAGCGAATATTTCAAAAAAATCAGGGTTTAACCCAATCCGTATTAACTATTTAGGTGACTGGGGTACACAATTTGGTAAATTAATTGTTGCCTACAAACTATGGGGAAATGAAGAAACAGTTCGTGAAAATCCAGTGACGGAATTAGTTAAATTATATGTTCACTTCCATGATGTTGCTGACGACCAACCTGAATTAGAAGATCAAGCACGTGAAGTCTTCAAACGTTTAGAAGATGGCGATGAAGAGATGCTTGAATTATGGCAATGGTTCCGTGATGAGTCATTAAAAGAATTCCAAAAAATCTATGACCTATTAGACATTTCATTTGATTCATTTAATGGAGAAGCTTTCTTTAATGATAAAATGCAACCAGTGATTGATGAATTAGAAGAAAAAGAATTAACAGTTTTAAGTGAAGGGGCAACAATTGTTGATTTAGAAGATCAAGATTTACCACCTGCCTTAATTAAAAAGTCTGATGGAGCAACTTTATATGTGACTCGAGACTTAGCAGCAGCTAAATATCGTTATGATAATTATGATTTCAGCCAATCAATTTATGTTGTTGGAAATGAGCAACGCGTTCACTTTGAACAATTAAAAGCTGTTTTAAATAAGATGGGTCATGCATGGGCAAATAATATTGTTCATGTACCATTTGGATTAATCACAAAAGACGGTAAGAAATTATCAACACGTAAAGGTCAAATCGTCTTATTAGAAGATGTGTTAAATGAAGCCATCGACTTAGCATTAAAACAAATCGAAGCTAAAAACCCAGACTTGGCAAATAAAGAAATAGTTGCTCGCCAAGTAGGTGTTGGAGCGGTAATCTTCCATGACTTAAAGAATGAGCGTATGAACAGTTTCGACTTTAACTTAGAAGATATTGTTCAATTCGAGGGGGAAACAGGTCCATATGTGCAGTATACTTTCGCTCGTGCGAAAAGTATTTTACGCCGCGGAGGATATGTTCGTGGAACTGAATTTAACTACGCGTTAGCGGATGATTATAGCTGGGAATTAGTGAAAAAATTAGAACAATATGGTAATGTAATTCGTCGTGCGATGCGTGACTATGAGCCATCAGTTATCGCAAAATATGTGATTCAATTGAGCCAGTTGTTCAATAAATTCTACGCGAATGTACGTATTTTAGATGAAGATGATCAATTACAATCACGTTTAGCTTTAGTTGATGCGATGACAGTCGTTATCGAAGATGCTTTAGCATTATTAGGTCTTCAAGCACCAGAAGAAATGTAATGAAATAGTATTTATGAACCAAAAAGAGGCACTGCATCAAATCGACGCAGTGCCTCTTTCTTCATTTAAAATACGAATTGGACGAGTAACATATAAAGCATTGTACCGGTTGAGATGCTGAGAAGTGTGTTTCTTTTCCAGCGATGAATGATAGCAATAACAATTAGTGCAATTATCTCAGGAAGACCGTGAGGTGCATTGGTAATTGAAACGTCTTTTAGAGCATAAACGACGAGCAATGCAATGGCTGATGAGGGAAGTACTTTTCCTAAATAATGGACAAATATAGGTGGGTTTGACCCAGCTGGAAAAATCCAGAAAATTAGAAAACGGGTTAGCATGGTCATACCAGCAAAAATAAGTAAAGTGATGATTGTTTGTACAGTAGTCATTAATTTACTACCCCTTTCTATATAATATGAGGAAAATAGCGATAATCAGTAACATGGCTGGAATCATAAATGACCCACTTCCAAAAATCAAAAGACAAATGAAACCGGCACCCAGGCCGATAAGAGCTGGTGAATGAGTATTGGCACTGAGCCATTGCTCGACAAAAATAGTCCAGAAAAGAGCAGTGAGGACAAATTCGATACCTTCAGTATTAATAGGGATAAAGCGACCAAGTGTCAGCCCTAAAATGGTACCCAAAACCCAGTAGGATTGGCTAAATAAAGTAATCCAGAAATAAACAGAGGAATCATTGAGATTTTTTGGAATATCAATCCCAGCCACTAATGAAAAAGCTTCGTCAGTTAAACCAAATATGAGGTAACTCTTTTTAGGTTGTTTAACAGGTTGATATTTATCCAGCATCGTAATCCCATAAAAAATATGACGGGCATTAATCATTAGGGTTAATAATGCTGTACTAACTGGATTAAAAGCAGCACCAAATACCGGAACGGATGCGAATTGAGCAGAACCAGCATAAATTAGAACACTACTTAATACAACTAACCAAGCAGGTAAACCTTGTGTGTAACTCAAAATTCCGTATGATGCGCCTAGGAACAAATAACCAGCCATAATCGGAATGGTTAGGGAAAATGCATATTTTATTTCTTCTTTCAAAACGTCACCTCATTTATTCTATTCGCTCCATTCTAATCATCTTCTCATAAATAATCAAATTTATAGCACTAATTTAATGCAGTCATTTGTTAATCTTATTCGTCAAAAGTACCGATTCATGTTAAAATAAGCATAATAAACTTATAATAAATAATAAAAGAAGGAGCTGCTTATGAGTAGTAGTTATTCAAACAAACGAACACGCGAAAATGTGCTCATTGCAATTTTTGCAGCAATTATTATTTTACAAACATGGGTACCATTCCTAGGCTACATCGCACTACCAACATTATCACTAACAATCATTCACATCACCGTGATCGTCGTCACCTTACTAAAAGGCACCAAAGCCGGCGTCATCATTGGAGCAGTCTGGGGAATAAACAGCCTCCTACGCGCCGTCTTCATCGGAAACCCAATCGAGCGTATGATCTTCATGAACCCGCTCATCAGCATCTTACCCCGCATGCTAATGCCCTTAGTCATCGGATTATTAAGTAATTGGATGCTTAAAAATAAGGTATCAACCAAAGTACGAGCTTCGATCTTAGGCTTCTTGGGAAGTCTATTAAACACTGTCTTTGTATTAGGGATGATTGGACTTTTTAGTGCCGATCAATATTTAGAACTCTTAGGACGAAGTAGTGGAAGTAATATTTGGATTGTTCTCATGTCCATTGTGACACTTAATGGGATTCCAGAAGCGATTGTTTCTACTATATTAACACCAATCTTAACATTAACTTTAGACAAAATTGTTAAACGATAATTTGGAGGATAAAATGACTTTAAAACTAATTTGTATTGATTTAGACGAGACATTGTTAAGAACAGACAAAACTTACGACGTGGATCGTTTCAAAACGGTACTAAAAAAGTTGGAAGACAAAGGAATCATGGTCACTATCGTCACTGGGAATGCCTATCAAAAAGTAGAACACTACTTTGATCAAGAAGAGCTGGAAACGTTATATTTCTGCTGTGATAATGGTAATGCAATTATGAAAAAGGGTCAGCGTCTACATTCATTTTCATTAGGACCTGATACAGTTAAAGGTGTTGTTCGCTATCTAAATGATTACCCAGAATATTCACCACTCGCTTCAATTAACGATATTAGCTATATTGGTGCTAATAGAAAAGATGCCTACGAAGCCATCCAAAAATATAATCCAAGATTGGAAGTAGCCGAAAGTCTAGATTATATTCCTTTAGAAGATGGCGTCAATAAAATTGCGATTTATAGTAGTAATGAACCATTAGAAAAGAACAAACGCTTAGCCAAAACAATTACCGACAAATTCGAAGGTGTAGCATCGGTTACATCTGGTGATGGCTGGGTAGATGTTTACCATAAAGACGGTGGTAAAGGGGCTGCTGTCAGTTATCTCCAAGATAAGTATGGTATTACTTTTGACGAAACGATGGCATTTGGAGACAGCTTAAATGATGCGTCAATGATGTTAAAAGTAAAGTATAGCGTCTCAATGTCTAACGCCGATCCTGATTTAGTAGCATTAACACATTACCAAATTGGATCAAACAAAGATCAATCAGTTATTAGTCTACTTGAGAAATTAGTCGAACAAAAAGATTTATCATTCATGGAAGAATATAGAATTAAATAGAATGTGAGGAGAGCTATGGCAAAAAAACGCTCAAAGAAAAATCAAAAAATGAACGAAGACGATTTCGTCAAAATTGATGTCTACTATTTACCCAAAGAACAAGCAGAAATGTACCGAGTGCTTCGAGAAGTGGTTAAGGAAGAAGTCATTGAGTGGGCTCAAAATCAATTCGCTACAGTAAAATTGGAAAGTGACGCAGAAGAAGGCGAAGGAATCTATGCTTATAATGAAGCAAATGAATTAGTGTTCACTTACTATCTCAACCCAACAAATATTTCCCAAGCCCAAAAAGCACGCGACAAAGAACAACTGCCAACTTACCTCGAAACATTGATCAAATAAAAATAAAACAGAACTGAGTTATCACTTTGTGTGAATATCTTAGTTCTGTTTTTTATTTTTGGTGTTTTTAAGTTGTGAGTTCATGTGCGAATGTACCATTAGTTAAAGATATTATAACGAAAAAGGATGTCGTGATTGTAAATTTAAAGCTGCAGTGATCGTTGCTCTTTAGAGCACTATGAGCTTACATGCGAGGATATTGTTTGTTAGAAATCAGACTCCAATTTAAGATAAATAAAGAAAACTAACTTATAAGTTTAAAACTTCTTCATATACTTCCTTTAGCTGCTCGCCAATATTTTCTAGAGAACGTTCACGAGCCACTTCATAAGCATTATCACTAAGTTTAGGTAGTTTTCCTTGGTAAGCTGTTTTGATCAGTCGTTTAAAGTCAGCATAATTTTTTGCTTTATGAGTATGAACACCGTCAATCAGCCAATCATCGAAAACAGGAATATCTCTAACAATAAATGGTGTGCGTGAAGCCGCTGCTTCTAAAGCAGGTATTCCTTCCGTTTCTTCATACGTTGGGAAAATATATAGATCAGTTGCCTGAAGCGCTAAACGTATAATGTCATTCTCTACATATCCAGCAAAATGCAAGTTAGGCAACTCAGTTGCAACAGCATCTTGGATGTGTGATGGAATCATATTTGAATTTGTAAAACCAAACCAAATAAATTTAACTTCAGGTAAGTCTTTCGCTAATTGGACAAAGTCTAAAATCCCTTTGCGTTCTAAATATAAGCCAATACCCATAACAATGAAATCATCATTACAATATTGAGGATATGCTTTTGAGAATTGCTTACGTGCGTCCGGAATCGGTTGGAATTTGTTTAAATCAATACCGTTAGAAATGGTATGCATAGGTTGATTAAGGCCATATCCTTGTAATAGTTTTTTAGAGTAAGGCGTAGGAGTAACAATGATGTCCCCTAATTGATAACATTTAATTAACCATTGTTTGAATAATGGCGCTACGATATTTGAAAAACGAAATGATTGTTTAAAGTCTTCTTCAGTTGAATGAGCATGATAGACTACTTTCTTTCCACTTTTCTTAGCCTTTTTTGCTAAATGATAAGACTGTGGGAAGTAAGTATTAATATGCAAAATATCATAATCATCATCAGGATCGAGGGTATAACTAACATCTGTTGAATCTAAGGCTTTCATTTGATGTTTAATTGCTTTTCCTAATCCAGATTTTTCAATTCGATTTAAATGTCCACTATTTAATAAAACTTTCATAGAATACTCCTCCTCAATTCCTCACGCATATTATATCACACGAATGTTTTAAGCTATATTATTAAGCTATTTAATAATAATTAATTTTATGTAACGCAACTTTTAAGATAATAATAAGAAATATACGATGAGAAATTTTGTAATAATAGTATCTCATTAATAATAAATACGAGTCATTGTGAAAAGTATGTTAAATATGTAACAGATAAAGTAACAGTTATTTCTATCTGTTTCATTTTTGTTTTTCATAAGCAGCAAGGGGTTTCAAGAATTATTTTATATAAAAATACACAAAATTCTTTAAAATATGATACACATTTGTGAAACGATGTGCTATAATAAATTTACAGATAAGACGAATGGCATACTTTTATAAATCTGGAGGAGGAAAAAGAGATGACAACATCTTTTAAAGAATTTAAACAAGGAACTGCATTCCAACAATGGGATGGTTTTACAGGTAAGGAATGGCAAACAGAAGTAAATGTTCGTGACTTCATTCAAAAAAACTACACAGAGTATACTGGCGATGATAGCTTTTTAGCAGGCCCGACTGAAGCAACAAATGAATTATGGGCTCAAGTAATGGACTTGACTAAACAAGAACGCGACGCAGGTGGCGTTTTAGATATGGATACAAAAGTTGTATCGACTATCACTTCACATGGTGCTGGATATTTAGATCAAGATAAAGAAACAATCGTTGGTGTTCAAACAGATGAGCCTTTCAAACGTTCATTACAACCATTTGGTGGTATTCGTATGTCAGAGCAATCTGCTCATGCATATGGCTATGAAATTGATCCAGAAGTGTCACATATTTTCCGTGAATACCGTAAAACACATAACCAAGGTGTTTTCGATGCTTACACTCCTGAAATGCGTAAAGCACGTTCGAATAAAGTAATTACTGGTTTACCAGATGCTTATGGTCGTGGACGTATCATCGGTGACTACCGCCGTGTAGCTTTGTATGGTGTAGACTTCTTAATGGCGGAAAAATTACATGAATTCAATAATAATTTCGGTACAACAATGACACCGGATATCATTCAATTACGCGAAGAAATGAGCGAACAATACCGCGCATTAAACGAATTGAAAGAATTAGGAGAAATTTACGGCTTCGATTTAAGTCGTCCAGCTGAAACTGCTCAAGAAGCAATCCAATGGTTATACTTAGGATATTTAGCAGCGGTTAAACAACAAAATGGTGCGGCAATGTCATTTGGTCGTACATCAACATTCTTAGATATTTATATTCAACGTGACATCGACAAAGGTTTAATTACTGAAGAAGATGCACAAGAAATGATTGACCATTTAGTAATGAAATTACGTATTGTAAAATTTGCTCGTACACCAGACTATAACGAATTATTCTCAGGAGACCCAACTTGGGTAACTGAATCAATCGGTGGTATGGGAACAGATGGACGTTCATTAGTAACTAAGAACTCATTCCGTTTCTTACAAACATTAAAAAATATGGGTACTGCACCAGAACCAAACTTAACTGTTTTATGGTCACCTTCATTACCAGAAGGATTCAAACGATTCTGTGCACATATCTCAATCGCAACATCATCAATTCAATATGAAAATGATGAAATCATGCGCCCATTATACGGTGATGACTATGGTATCGCTTGTTGTGTGTCTGCAATGGAAATTGGTAAACAAATGCAATTCTTCGGAGCACGTGCGAACTTAGCGAAAACTTTATTATACGCAATCAACGGTGGTGTAGATGAGGTTACTGGTCAACAAGTAGGACCTAAATACCAAGGTATTGATAGCGAGTACTTAGATTATGACGAAGTAATGGAAAAATATGATGCGATGATGGATTGGGTATGTGAGTTATATGTTAACTGCTTAAACATTATCCACTATATGCATGATAAATATTCATACGAAAACTTAGAAATGGCATTACACGATACTAAGGTATTACGTACAATGGCTACAGGTATTGCTGGATTCTCAGTTGCAGCTGACTCATTATCAGCAATTAAATACGCTAAAGTAAAACCAATTCGTGATGAAAATGGAATCACAGTTGACTTCGAAATCGAAGGAGACTTCCCTAAATATGGTAACAACGATGATCGTGTTGACCAAATCGCGATTGACTTACTGAAAACATTCATGACTAAAGTACAGAAAACACCTACTTACCGTAATGCTGTTCATACAACATCAATCTTAACAATCACATCAAACGTGGTTTACGGTAAAGGTACTGGTGCTACACCAGATGGTCGTGAAGCAGGTGTACCATTCGCACCAGGTGCTAACCCAATGCACGGTCGTGACGAAAACGGAGCATTAGCATCATTATCATCAGTAGCTAAATTACCATATGAATACTCATTAGACGGTATCTCAAACACATTCTCAATCGTTCCTAAAGCATTAGGTAAAGATGAAGAAATGAAAGAGGATAACTTAGTGTCAATGTTAGACGGTTATGCAATTCAAGGTGGACACCACTTAAACATTAACGTGTTTGACCGCGCAACATTATTAGACGCTATGGAACGTCCGGAAGAGTATCCACAATTAACAATTCGTGTATCAGGTTACGCAGTTAACTTCGTAAAATTAACTCGCGAACAACAATTAGATGTTATTAACCGTACAATGCATGCTGAAATGTAATTAACTAATTACAACCAGATTTTAAATCAGTCTGCCTTTATAGCAGGCTGATTTTTTATTAAACTTTTCATAATCAAAACAAGGGGGATAAATATGACAACGACAACAGCAACAGAACCTATTATTGGACGTGTCCATTCTCTAGAGAGTTTCGGTTCCGTTGATGGACCTGGTATCCGTTTCGTCAGTTTCTTACAAGGATGTAGAATGCGCTGTGAGTTCTGCCATAACCCTGATACTTGGAAAATCAATTCAGGTACACCATACACACCACAACAATTATTCAATGAGGCAGTAAAATACCGTCCTTATTGGGGGAAAAAAGGTGGGGTAACTTGTTCAGGTGGTGAACCACTTTTACAGAAAGAATTCATTTTAGAATATTTTAAAATTTGTAAAGCCAACGGTGTAACAACAACGATTGATACCTGTGGTGGAGTATTCTCAAGAGATCCAGAATATCTTGAAGTAATGGATGAACTATTAGAGTATACAGACTTAATCTTATTAGATTTAAAACAAATCAACCCAGAACGCCATAAATCATTAACTATGATGCCAAATGATCATATTATCGATTTCGCAAATTACTTAAAAGAAAAGAATCAACCAATCTGGGTTCGTCACGTATTAGTACCATCACGTACTGACTTTGACGAAGATTTAGAAAAATTAGGTCTCTTCATCGAATCACTTGGAGACATCGTGAAAAAAGTAGAAATCCTACCTTATCACACAATGGGTGTTTACAAATATAAAGAGCTAGGAATCAAATACCCACTTGAAGGTGTCCCTTCACCAACTGCAGACCGCGTTAAGAATGCTGAACGTCTATTAAAAGTAGATCAATACCAAGGCTACCGCGATATGTAGTAACTAAATAATTAGTATGCCCCGTCCCAGTACGCACTGACTGCCAGTTTAGTGTGTGCTGGGGCGGATTTTTTGGGTTGGAGGTATGTGATATCAAAACTAAGAGAGAAGTTAGCGTCTAGTTTTGACAATCCTCCTGATTTGTCAAAACTAACAGAGCAATCAGTGTCTAGTTTTGACGATCCTCCTGATTTATCAAAACTAACAGAGCAATCAGTGTCTAGTTTTGACGCCTCTCCTGATTTGTCAAAACTAACAGAGCAATCAGTGTCTAGTTTTGACGTTCCTTCTGATTTATCAAAACTAACAGAGCAATCAGCGTCTAGTTTTGACGCCTCTTCTGATTTATCAAAACTAACAGAGCAATCAGCGTCTAGTTTTGACAATCCTCCTGATTTATCAAAACTAACGGAGAAATCAGCGTCTAGTTTTGACGATTCTTCTGATTTGTCAAAACTAACAGAGAAATCAGTGTCTAGTTTTGACGTCCCTTCTGATTTATCAAAACTAACAGAGAAATTAGCGTCTAATTTGAAAAGAGAATATAAAAACACTTAAAGAAAACGTATTCATTTTTCAACTTTTTGAATAAAAGGGTTATTTATATAGTAGAGGTGATTTTACAATGAGAAAGAAACCGAATAATTTAATCCGACTAGAAAGCTTGTACCCTAGAATGTTTTTTGATAAAGGCTTATATAATTATCTTAAGCGGCTTAGAACAGGATATTTATTTGAACAAATTATAGATGAAATTTTCGAAACCTATAACTATGAATGGATTATAGTTAAAGGATTTGGATTTAAGGAGAAGTATCAAAATGTATTTCAGATAGATTTATTGATATTTACTGGAAATAAGGTGCTTCATTATGAGATTAAGGCTTATAAGGATCCGGTAATTTATAGAGGAAATATATTTGAGATTATTATAAAAGATAGTAATACAGAAAAAAGTAATGAAAATAGGGAAGTAATAACATACAAAAATCCAATAGAACAATTAAATGAGAACAGAATTTACCTTGCTCAATTGTTTGAAAAGCTTAATATAGAACTGCCAATAGAATCGTATGTTATCTTCGCTCATCCAAACTACTATATTTATGAGTTGCCAGCTGGACAGCCCTTCGTTTTTCGTGGGCAACTCCAAAATCATATTGAAGAAATTAAAAATACCATATCTCCTGCTACTGAAGTTACACAAAACTATGTTAGCTACCTAGAACAGCACAATCAAGATATCACTAAGGATGACTATCAAATACCAAATTATACATTTGAATCTTTGGGCAAGAAATTGATGTTACCATGTTGTGAGAACCACATTGTACATATCACAAAGCATCAATACCTAATAAACTGTCAAAGTTGTAATCGTAGATTTACAATGAAAGAAATAGCAGAACATGCTGTTTTTGAATATCAGCAGCTGTTCAATCAGTCTCCTACTTTAAATCAGTTATATGGTTGGACCAACAAAATATTTTCTAGGCAAAGACTACATTCCTGGTTCTACAAACAGAAAAAAGAAGGCTAGATTGCCTTCTTTCAAATCGCCGAATTCGAAGCAACAAAAAAAAGAGAAGGCCATCCGCCTTCTCCTCTTTACTCACAATCTCCAAACAATCCCTAGAACCCATCCCTAATATCTCTCAACGATTTAAACTCCTCAACCGACTCAGCACGTAGGAACAAGTTAACCTCACGTTCGCGGCCAACTGTACTAGGTAGACTCGGCTCACCAGCATCACGCAAAGCAACAACTTCTTCAATCGCCGCCGCAACCGCATCATTATCCGGCTCAACTGACTGCGCAAAACGTAAGTTAGTCATCGTATATTCATGACCAGCATAAACTTTCACGCCATCATCCAATCCAGCAAAATACTGCATTCCCTCAACCGCAGCATCGTAGTCGCCCGTAAACACACGTCCGCAACCACCGTAAAACAACGCATCACCGCTAAATAACGCATCTGCCATCAAGTAACTAACGTGCTCTTCTGTATGCCCAGCAGTCCGCGCCACTCCAACTTCAACGCCCCATAACTCAAAGGTATCACCGTCACATACTACTTCCGTAGCCAGCGTGCTCACTTCAGTTGGTCCATAAATCGGCACTTCACCAAACTTTTCAACAACCTCACGCACGCCACCAATATGGTCGTCATGTTTATGCGTCAGTAATATCGTGTCTAAAGTTAAATCATGCGCGTCCAAATACGCCACAACTGGCTTAGCTTCACCAGGATCGACCACAATCGCACGCCCATTATCCACAACTGTCCAAATATAATTATCATCAAACGCAGGAATAGCGACAATCTCCATTCAAATCACTCCTTTTCTCAAGTATAGGTAATTCTAAACGGTGAATCAACTGATTAGATGTGGTACAATAACCAAGACAAAAAGGAGGCTATTATGGCTACAGATACACATACATTAAAAAAGAACGAATATTACGACGGTGTCGTCGTTGACCTAACCTCGAAAGGCCAGGGCGTTGTCAAAATCGACAACTACCCATTCTTCATCGAAGGCGTTATACCAGGCGAGAAGGTACATTTCAAAGCAATTAAACTTAATAAAAAGTATGGTTTTGGAAGACTTATCAGAATTGATGAATCAAGTCCAGATAGAGTCGAAATCACTGATCCAGTGGGTCGACAAATCGGCACGATGACATTACAGCACATGTCGTATGATGCTCAGCTGCAATTTAAACAAAAATTAGTAAGAGATGCTTTTTACAAATTAGGTGGCTTTGAAGATATCGAAGTTCGTCCAACAATTGGAATGGAAGAGCCATGGGGTTACCGCAATAAAGCGCAAATTCCAGTCCGCGATATCAAAGGCCAACTAGAAACAGGCTTCTACCGCCGCGGAACGCATAATTTAATTCCTGTGGAAAACTTTTATATCCAAGACCCTGAAATTGACAAAATTATTGTCACTATCCGCGACATTATGCGTGAATACCATGTGCAACCTTATGATGAGAAAACTGTAAAAGGTGAGTTACGTCATATTATTGTTAAACGTGGACACTATACAGGACAAGTAATGGTTACACTAGTTCTAAACAGAAAATCGCTTCGTAACCAGCAAGCGATTGTGGAAGAGATTGTTGAACAAGTACCCGGATTAGTCAGTTTAGTTGCCAATATTAACACGAAAAATACCAATGTTATTTTAGGTAAAGAAAACAAAGTACTTTGGGGACAAGAACACTATGAAGATGAAATGCTGGGCTTAACTTTACGCATCTCACCAAATTCATTCTATCAAGTAAACACTATCCAAGCAGAACGTTTATACCAAGAAGCAATTAACGCTGCAGGTTTAACTGGTACAGAAACTGTTTTAGACGCTTACTCTGGGATTGGCTCAATTAGTTTAGCTTTAGCGCGCGAAACTGCAAAAGTTTACGCAATGGAAGTAGTACCAGAAGCCATCGAAATGGCCGAACATAATGCTGCTCTTAACGAAATCACCAATGCCACTTTTGAAGTAGGTAAAGCAGAAGAAGTATTACCAAAATGGCATGAAGAAGGGATCAAGTTCGACGTAGCGGTCGTTGACCCGCCAAGAAAAGGGCTTGACGAAGCATTTATCGAAACGCTGGTCACACAACAACCAGAACGCATCGTTTATGTATCGTGTAACCCAGCCACATGTGCAAGAGACTGCCGCCTAATCGCAGACGCAGGCTACGAAATTCAACACGTCCAACCAGTAGACCTCTTCTGTCAAACAACACATACTGAGTCAGTCGTTTTGCTGACAAAGAGCAAAGCGATGTAGTCAACAAATTACGAATGACTTATGCGATAGCTGTCGGAGAACGAGGAGTCATACGACGAAGAGATCCGAGAACAGCGAAGCATAGACTAGAGTTTAGAGCTTCCAACTAAAGTGCACTAAATCATACTAAAACAAACAACCTATCCAATCGATTCGAATCGGCTGGATAGGTTGTTTTGTTACATTCAATATTTTAATAACTAATTTTTATTCACAGATGCATCATAAATGCTGTCAATCGCTTGACCTAAAGCAGTATCAAATTCTTCTTCCGTCTGGTTAACGTTTAAGTCTTGACTTAATGCTCTAGAAAAACTGGCAATAATTCCAGGTTGGTCTTTTAATCGATTATTGGCATCAGTACGTTCATAGCCACCTGATAAAGCAACGACGCGAACGACTTGTGGGTGATCGATTAATTCTTGGTAGGCACCTTTTTCATTAGGGATTGTTAATTTCAACATTACATATTGATCTTCGGGTAATTTATTTAAATGAGCTAATATTTCGTCATTTAAGAAAGCTTCAATTTTTGCTTTATCGTTAGCATTAATATTTACTTCTGGTTCAATAATAGGAACAAGTCCTGCGTCAATGATTTGTTGAGCGACTTCGAATTGTTGCTCAACCACAGCTTTAATGCCTTCTTCATTGTAAGAGAGAATATTGGAACGCATTTTTGTACCAAAGATCTGGCGCTCATTGGCACGGTCCAGTAGATCAGCTAATTTCGTTAAAGGTTTCATTAATTGAACACCATTAGCTTCATCGGCTAACCCTTGGTCAACTTTGACAAAAGGTACAATACCTTTATCAGCTAAATACTCACCTGTATACTTCCCATCAATATGACGGTCCATCGTTTGTTCAAATAAAATGGCACCGACAATTTTGTCACTGGTAAATGCAGGAGAAGAAACGATGCGAGTCCGCATTTCATGAACTAAGTCAAACATTTCATCATCGTTACTGTAAGCTGATTCTTCAACGCCATATAACCCCAAAGCCTTTGGAGTACTGCCGCCACTTTGGTCTAATGCTGCAATAAAGCCTTGTCCGTCTCTCATCTGATTGAATTGTTGCTCATTCATTAAAATCGACTCCTTTATTATTTTTATTACTAACTTTATCTTACTCTTTTGAGAAATAAACACAAAGCAAACCCCTTATTACACCACAAAAAGTGGGCAAATATTATTATTTATCTAACAATTAACCAAACAAAAAACGTCTAAATCACGTGCAATCACGCTGACTTTAGACGTCATACTAATTATACTTAACCTTTAAATCCCATACTTCGCATTTTCAAGGGCTTCAATATCAATCTTTTTCATCTTCAACATTGCTTGAGTAACCCGGTTAAGTTCTTCCTCAGTACCTTCAGCCATCAACTCATACATTCTAATCGGTACAATTTGCCAAGCGACACCAAATTTATCTTTCAACCAGCCACATTGTTCAGCATTTGGATCACTTGATAATTTCTCCCAGTAATAGTCAACTTCTGCTTGAGAAGCGCATAAAATGAGTAAAGAATATGCTTCATTGAAGGTAAAGTCACCACCAGCACCGTGGTCCATTAACACTAATTCATTTTCACCAATTACTAGTTCAGCATAATTTATTTTAGCCCGTTCATCAGGTGCCTCGCCTTCGCTGTATTTAGAAACAGCACGAATTTCTGCGCCTTCAAAAATCTCCTGATAAAAATCCAATGCCTCTTCGGCTTTACCACAAACCGCATTACTGAAAAGAAGATTCAGACGTAATTTTTCAGATTTAGCATGGTCTGAGTCGACCATTAATTGCCAAGTCAAACCATACTGATCGGCAAACCAAGCATATCTCTCACTAAATGGATAGCTGTCCAATGGCATTAAGTCTGTTCCACCCTCAGCCAGCTCACCATATAATTTATCCACTGCGGGTCCATCTGGTAGTGAAACCATAATAGAAATCGAAGGGTTGAACTTAAATTGCGGTCCGCCATTAATTGCATTGAAATATAAGTTTTCTAGCCTAAATTCAATGGACAAAGCGTCACCGGATGGTGTGTCTTCATAAACCATTTCATTCAATATTTCAGCATCCTCAAAAACGGAAAGATAAAAATTCACCGCTTCAGAAGCTTCATCGTCAAACCATAAATGTGATATTAAATGTTGCATAAAATCCCTCCTTGGAATTAAGCGTCTTCCTCAGGCATATCCGCAATTACTTGCCAATGAATGCCGTATTTATCTGAAAATTGTGCAAACCCAGGACTATAAGATGTCGATTCGAAAGGCATTATCGTCTCTCCGCCAGCACCAAGTCGTTTAAATAAATCTTCTGCTTCTTCTTTCGTCTTGACAGTTAAAGTTAACATCACCGCATTACCCACTCGATAAGGAATGTCTGAGTCGAATTGATCCGAGAAAAATAAACTGAAGCCCTCTGTTTTTAACTCCGAATGCATCACTCTGTCTTTAATGTCATCAGGTACATTATTGTCAAACTCTTGCGGCCACTCTCCGTAATAAGTCACAAAAGCCTTCGCACCAAAAATTTCCTCGTAAAAACCGATTGCTTCTTTAGCGTCACCATTAAATGTCAAATATGGAACTAGATCATAAGCCATTTTAATCCCTCCTATTATTATGTTAAATTAATTATCCCATAGAAATACCAACAATACTTCTTCTAAATTGCGCATTTAGCCCTTCCTCTGAAATGAATCAGTCAATAATTGAGGCAAATTAATCAAAATCGGAGGGTCCTCAGGTAAAGGTGGCCGTAAAACGAGCGAAAACTCCTTATGATGATCCCCCGGCAAAACAATCGTCTGCTCTATCCGACCCCGTAAACAATCACTCAGATCGAAGAAACGCAACGGATTCAATGTTTTCTCAACAGCGCATGTCAATAAATAGTATCTACCACGAGGAATATTTTTAAAAGTATGGTGAAGATTATCTTTAAGCGCAACTCCGATGACGGGACGGTGATTGGGAATGGGTGTATTAAATAAACCAATAAAAATAATGGCAGGTTGAAAATCTTCTGGATAGTTAACAGAGGCATGAATTTGATAGGTCAATTTGTTGCAAGAGAGATTATTGTTGTCCCGGTAAACCAAATTGTGATCAAGAGTTTGTGCAAGGCCGTAGAGGCGGTCAACTTCATTAATGTACTCACGAGGGGAGAGGCCAGTTTTTTCAGTGAAGTTTTTTGAAAAAGTACCAAGACTCATAAAACCAGCATTTAGACTAGCATGAGTGACGTCTGCTTGTTTACTTAACAAATCTTGTTTAGCCTGTTCAACTTTTAGAGAAGATAAATAATCTGCCGCAGCAAAGCCAGTTGTTTGTTTGAAAGTCCGGCTAAAATAATATTTGCTATAACCAAAGTGACCAGCAATATCTTCAATGGATTGTTCTTCATGCAAATTTTCTTTCATATAAATAAGAATTTCTGATACACGGTCTTGCATTTTATCAACTCCTTTATTGGGGAATGACTCTGTGATTTTAGTATATCAAGCAATTAAAAAAACGCCGAGTAGATAGGCTTAATTGAGAGAAAAAACACATCTGGTACTTTTGAAACAATCATTTCATTTTCTAATAAATATTTAGAAAATAACATAGTGAAAACGGTTCTCTTATAAATTGAGTCTGTTAGAATGATTGTAAGTGATACTTTTGGGGGATGAAAAATGGAAAAGGGAAAAAGTAAATTAGAGATTTACTGGACATTAATAAAATCAACCTTTGTTTTGAGCGCGTTCACAATTGGTGGAGGCTATGTTATTGTTCCGTTGATGCAGAAGAAATTTGTGGAAGAATTAGAGTGGATTGATTCGGATGAAATGTTAGACTTAGTTGCGCTCGGGCAATCAATGCCAGGAGCATTGGCCGTGAATACTTCGATACTGATTGGCTACAGGATTGCAGGGATATCTGGGGCGCTTGTAACATTAATTGGAACAGTTAGTCCGCCACTAATTATTATTACCATCGTTTCTTATTTCTATATGTCATTTAGAGATAATCCGATTGTTGATGCATTGATGTTAGGAATGCAAGTAGGGGTAGTGGGTGTTATTTTAAATGTCGTTGTAGATATGGCAAAAGATGTACTGAAGAAAAAAGATGTGGTCAATGTTCTTATTTTAACTGTGGCATTTATCGCAGCTTTCATTTTTGACGTCAATGTCATCGCCATTATTTTTATCGCTGGGATACTTGGCTTTATCAATAACCGTGTGAAAGGAGAAGGATAATATGTTACTACTTGAATTATGCTGGTCCTTCTTCAAAATAGGGCTCTTCACTATTGGGGGAGGTTATGCATCACTTCCTTTAATCGAAAATGAAATCGTTAAAAGTCAAATGTGGATAACCATGCAAGAATACACAGATATTATTACGATTTCTCAAATTACCCCAGGTCCGATTGCGATTAATTCGGCGACATTTGTGGGGACGAAAGTTGCTGGCTTTGCTGGTGCCATCACGGCAACACTTGGTGTAACACTGCCTTCGGTCATTATTGCCTTAATTCTAGCGAGAATTTACTATAAATACCGTAATGCAGGCGTAATGCAAGGCGTATTAGCGGGACTCCGTCCGGCGGTTGTCGCATTAATTGGTTCAGCCGGTGCCTCATTAATGGTGACGGCATTATTCCAAACTGGAGGTATTCAAATTGCAGGTTTTGAAGTGAACCTCATCGCAATCGTGATGTTAGTCATTGCATTTGTCGCCTTACGTAAATATAAAGTGGATTCAATTCTAGTTATATTTGTATGCGGTGTTGCGGCGGTTTTATTATCCTTTGTTGGAGTATTGTAGTTAAATATTATATAAGCAAAATAATACCCTCGACTAAGCGTCATTCGTTAGTCGAGGGTATTTTGGTTTTATTTTAAAATGGTTGCAATTTCTTCTAATTCTGATTCACTTAATTTTACTTCACCCGCTTGAATATTACTGATGATGCGTTCTTTGCGTTTTCCACCTGGAATAACTGCCGCAATGCCTTCTTGATGTAATAACCACGCTAAGGCTAAGTGAGCTAATGGAACACCTTTATTTTCAGTGAATGCTTTTAATTTTTCAACTTTGTCAATATTAAGTGCATATTGATCTTCTTGGAATAGATTCACTGTTTGGCGCCAGTCATTTTCGTCTAGTTGAGTATCTTTGGTGAAGTTACCACCTAATAAACCAAATGCTAAGGGGCCGTAAGGAATGAACGAAATATTATTTTCAATCGCATATGGTAAAATATCTTCTTCAACTGAGCGGTCTAACATATTATATGGTGCTTGGATAACATCGATGTCTCCATTGACATTCGCTTCTTTTAATTGTTCTAACGTCACATTAGATATCCCGATTGAACGGATTTTACCTTCTTCTTTCATACGAACTAATTCACCAATCGAATCAGCAAAAGGTGTTTCATTGTCATAGAAATGTAAATAATATAAATCGACATAATCTAATTGTAGACGTTCTAAACTCTGCTCCAGAGCATAGCGTAAATATTCTGGACGGTTATCTGTTCTAAAATTATCTAAATCTGTAAAGTTTTGCGCTCCTTTAGTCGCAATAATTAATTCATCACGGTTAAAGTCTTTAAGTGCTTCGCCAATTATTTCCTCTGAACGACCTAAGCCATAAACATCTGCTGTATCAATAAATGTTACGCCTTGTTTGATGCCTTCTCGAACATATTCTCGACCATCATCTTCATTTAGATTTTCAAATAAGTTGTGTCCACCCACACTATTAGTGCCCAAACCAATTCTTGTAACTGTTAAGTCAGCTTTTTTTAATGTCGTCTTTTCCATTTAAAATGCTCCTTTAATTTGTATTTCATATAATAAGTATAAGGAAAAGATTGAAAATAACCATTTAAGGGCAAAAATTGTAATCATCTATTTAATAAATTAGAATACCAGAGGAGTTGATGAAGATGGCAAAAAACACTGTATCAACATTAGAGCGTGGATTATTGATACTAGAACTTGTAAAAAGTCAGTCAGGAATTACTTTGAAAGAAGTAATGGAAAAGCAAGATATTAGTAAATCAACGGCATTTCGCATTCTGACCACTTTGGAAGATATGGATTATATTTACAAAATCAGAACCAAGTATTATTTTAATCCTAAACATTTTATGGATATGTCTCAGTCAGACTCATTAAGAGAGTGGACTTCATTAAATGCCATTTATCAACTAGCTGAGGACATGCAATTGAGTATGTATTTAGGAAAAGTTGATGGTACAGACCTTGTCATGACACAAGCATTGCATGCGCCTTTTAATGAACCAAATTATGAAGAGATTGGAAATCGAACACAATTGCATCAAACAGCCTTAGGAAAAGTTATTCTGGCTCATTATGATGATGAGCGTTCAAAGTCTTTATTAAATCAATTGTCTTTGGAGCCTGTGACCCATAATACATTTCAAGATCCACAATTATTTCATTATCATCTCAAAGCAATCAACGAAGATGGTTATGCTTTTGATGATGAGGAGTTAAATATAGGGTTACGTTGTGTTGCAGTTCCAGTTTTTCGTGATAATGAAGTGATTGCAGCTCTTGCTATATCTGGTTCTGTAGAGGAGATAGCACGTGGACGAGTCAAAGAGATTGCGAATAAATTGCATGAAGGTAGTGTAGCTCTAACAAAAGAGATTGAAACACTAGGAAACATTCATTAATAAAATAGAGTAAGATTTAAGGAGTATTAAATGAACAAAAATTATGACCCATTATTTCAACCATTTAAATTCAAGAGTGGTGTAGAATTAAGAAATCGATTAATTATGGCGCCGATGACAACATTTTCAGCCGATGACAACGATTATGTATCTGATGAAGAATTAGCTTATTATCGTAGTCGTTCTAATGAAATAGGAATGATTGTGACTGCGTGTGCATATGTTTCTAAATCTGGAAAAGGATTTTATGGACAAATGGCGATTGACCATGATGAAGCAATTGAAGGGTTGACTGAATTAGCGGACTCAATTCATGCAGGTGGAGCAAAAGGGGTAGTGCAACTGTATCATGGTGGACGCTTGGCAGTTCCTGAACTTATTGAAGATGGAGAAACAGTAAGTGCAAGTGCTGTCGCACCTTTATCTGATCGTGGATTTTATAGTATCAAACAAACGCCACGTGAATTAACAACTGAAGAAGTATATCAAATCATTGATGACTTTGCTGAAGGAACACGTCGTGCGATTGAAGCTGGTTTTGATGGAGTTGAACTTCATGGTGCCTCTGGTTATATCATCCAACAATTCGTTTCACCGCATTCAAATTTAAGAACGGATGAATTTCAAAATCGTCATACATTTTCACAGAAATTAATTGATGCAGTTAAGGCTGTTATTAAAAAGCATGCGACAAAACCATTTGTCCTAGGTTACCGATTCTCACCAGAAGAACCTGAGACACCGGGTATTACAATGACAGAAACATTTGCTTTAATAGATACATTGATTGAAGCGGAATTAGATTATATCCATATCGCTACAACGAATGCTTGGGCAAAACCTCGTCGTGGAGTAATCAGTGAAAAATCACGGACTGAATTAATTGCGGAACATATTGACGGGCGTGTTCCTTTAATTGGTGTTGGAAATATTCACACTCTAGAAGATGCTGTCCAAGTAATGGAAACAGGGAAGGCAGATTTAGTTGCATTAGGCCGTGCGATTATCGTAGATCCTGATTGGATTAAGAAAGTGCAACTTGGTCAAGTTGAATCAATTAGGCATTATCTAACAGAAAATGACCAACAGGAAGCAGTTATTCCATCTCCATTATGGAAATTAATTCTTGAGGTTGAAGGTTGGTTCCCAGTTAAGAGTACACAACATTAATCTGTTTTGATAGAGGCTGGGTAAAACTCTTAAAAGTATAAAATCGCATAAAATCATTGTCTCCTGAATAATGATTTTATGCGATTCTTTGTGTTGAAAATTGTAAAATTCTATCTAAATTCAAACTTTTTGCCCAGCTCACGAATATAGTTACAATAACCCCCTTTATTAGCTTTTGAATTGTCATTTCAAATCCTCCCATTTTGTTTTGGTGGTTTTTTATGTTTTATCACTAAATTTAGTGCAATATAAAAGAATAGATATCTCTAATCTGATATAATTTAGTATAGATAATTTACATAAGATGATGTAAGGATTAAAATCTGTACTATTTATAATTTTGAATAGAAGTAGATGAAAGAAATCAGGAATCATTCTTATTGATTGTAATAAAGGAGATGATTTTATGTTTCTTGATAAAATTAGGGGTGTTACTCCAAAAAAATCGGATAAGAAAAGTGAAGCTTGGTATCATAAATTGATATCGATCTATTATATAACCATTTTAATCAATTTTCTGGTACTAATTATTTTTTGGTATCTTTTTGTCATGAATGGTGATGGGTATAATCCAATTGATTATTGGCAAAACAACATTATAATTCCCAATTTGTTAATGTTAACAACCAACATTGGTGCCCATTTACTCGTTAAAGTGAAAAAAATACCGGGAAGCACGAAAGAATATATTTCCATTTTTGTCTTACTTTTGCACTGTACTCAAATTAGTATGCAACATAATGTATTGACGGTCCTACTGGCTTCATATATCTTACCAGTGATGATATCCACATTATATGCCAATCTGAAAATGACGAGACGCACATATTTACTCGCACAAATACTACTCATATTAAGCGGTTGGCGCATGTCAATTTCTCCAAATCGGGTTTTAGACTTCTGGATTTGGTCTGAAACACTCGGTGCATCAGCGTTACTCCTAGCGTCCTATTTTCTAGCAAAAGTACTCATTAAATTTGGTGAGAAGAGCATTTCCAATTTCAATAATATGTAACAAAATAAAACTGACTTGGAAGCAGAATTAAAACTGGATCCACTGACCAGTTTATATAATCATAAAGCTTATTTTGAATTATTCCCCCAAATTTTGGAAAAATGCCATCAGGATAATGAAGTAATTTCAATCGCTGTACTAGATTTGGATAACTTTAAATATATCAATGATATTTATGGACACACAGTCGGTGACAGGGTACTACTTCGTTTTTCTTCTGAACTCAGAAATCTAACCCGCAATGGACACCACGCCTTCCGTGTTGGTGGGGAAGAGTTCGTACTATTATTTCAGGGACTCCGTGCTCGAGAAGCCGCTAAATTTTGTGAAGAGCTGCTTTCTACAATGAGACAAATTACTTTCCCTGAATTAAACGGGCAGTCAGTAACTTTTAGTGGGGGATTGTGGATACAAGTGACGGTGAAACGGATGCCAAGGCATTATTCAATAAAGCCGATGCACTCCTTTATTCTGCTAAGAAAAGTGGTAAAGATATTGTCGTCACCAAGTATGATGCAATGGTATAATAGAAACAAAAAACAGCTCGAACTAGGAAAACTGGTTCGAGCTGTTTTTATGTTTATAAAGCTATTGTTTCGCTTGATGTTCCTTCACTAAAATAAAAAGTGTACCTAAAATAGCAATCACTGTACCCAATAAATAGATAGGGAAACTGACAAGAAATGCGATGATTGCCCATTTTATGTCATGTTTAAATGGATAAAAACCAACATATTCTACTGATACTTCTTTAAAATAATTTAAACAGAGATAACGAACGATTAATACAGCAAATGGGAATACGAGTATCATGAAAAAGTCTTGAACCGAGAGTAAATACCAAATCACACCAACAATTGCGTTATTAAACCAAAATTCTGAAGGGACTTTTGACAGATAATTTCTTAAATCATTCAATTTGCTCACCTCTCTTTATTATAATAATACACTATTTCAAGGCACAGAACATAGGACTTGAGACTGAAATGTAAGGGGTTACACTTTATATTATATTTAAATACTTTTATAATGAAAGTAACAAGACGACAAGTAAAGTAATTATTAGATACTAAGGAGGGATTAGGATGAGGAGCTATTGGCGAATCATAGCATTCGTCGGCATTTTGTTTTTATTAGTCGGCTGTGCCTCAAGAGAACAAAGTGTGCGGACTTATGATGAAGCGTATGATGAACAAATGAAAGAAAGATATAGCGAACTTGATGAAATGTTCTTTGATAAGTATGATAGTGTGGCTGAAATGACTAGGGACCCGCTTTATGATGAATATTCAGGACTAAGAATGCGGTATGGACCTGGTGCAAGTGCGATGCCTAGAGCAGACCAAATGCAGAATAATTTTGTAGCAACAATAGATTTGGATAATCAAATTATAAAACGGGGTGATACCGAAATTCCTTATGAGCTTAGTGATGACGAAGTCATTATTCCAACCAACGACACAGAACTTCAGGACGAAACACTCGTTCGGATGGTCGATTTAGCAGGGCAACAATATGATGATGCGGTTGTCCATAATCGAAATACGCTCCTTAAAGGTGGATGGCTCCCCGTCCTTGTTCTCATTACGGGTATTACTGGTTTACTCAAACCAGAATGGGTTTGGTATGTAGAAGGTGGCTACCGTAATAAAAATGCCGAGCCATCAAATGCTTCGATGTCGTTGATGAAAGTACGGTCATTTATCGCTTTTGCTTTAGCCGCATTTTTATTCTGGGCACTATTTAAGCAATTGATTTTATAAAAAAATAGCCCCTATTTTTAGTCCGAATAAACTAAAAGTAGGGGCTATTTTAAAAATAATTATATGTCAGAATGCTCACTAATGATAAAACGTACCTCATCTGGCTCACTATAGAAAGTCCATTGTCCAGATCCAATTCTTACATCTTCACCAACTGCGATGGATGTGCGAATTTTTTCGAAAATTGCTTCGTCTGTAATTGCGACACCTTTATTTTCAGTATCGATTACATCGATATTATTTGCGACTTGAACAGTTGTATCCGCAATTTCAAACGCGAATAGATCATCTTCAATTGAAGTAATGACTCCTCCAACAGCAGATTCGTCAGCGATCCAATCGACAAAGACAGAGTTTCTAACGAGTTGGCCTTTGAAAATATTATTGTTTCTCACTTTTTGACCACATTCCTTTCTTTGATCAGATCAAATACACTGAAAAACAATCTATTTGATCCCACAAATACTATTATACCAGTCTTTTCAATATTCCCCAAATGTGTTAATAGAAATGGATCGTTAATTTCACTTATTCGCCGTATTAATATTTATCGAAGTTGGAATATTGTTTATGAATATCCATTGTTAAAAGAATTACCTAAAGGAGTTCTTATGAAATATTTTAAATTAATTATTTACACCACAGTGATGTTGTTAATCACTTTAGTATGGATCAATATGACAAATGACCCACTATTCAATTTTCAATTGTTTGAAAGTGCGTTTTTGAATGGTCAGTTGAACCATCAATTGAGCGGCCTTGTAATGGCTGCCGTTTCTTTAATTGTCCTTTATCTATTTGCAGATAAAATTAAACTAAGCTATTTGAATTTAAATCGTTCTGGAATAATTGAAACAACCCCTTTTTTAGGTATTAAAGAAGAAGGAAAATGGGAAGAGGATGGTTGGAGTTATGGGTTAATTATGATTGCTATTATGGGTGTAAATAGTTTTGTAAGTGTTTTGCGAATCGGATTCAATTTTACTTTAATCAATAGTGTGATGGCGCTTGTATTTGCGTTAACGAATTCCTTTACTGAAGAAATTATTTTTAGGCTAACTTATGTCACTATGGGAGCTAATGAAACGACGTCAAAAAATTATGGACTAGTAATGGGAACGGTTGTCTTTGGCGTGGTCCATTATTGGGGAGTGATGCCAAATGGGATTTTTGGTGTTGTCATCTCTTCTCTTTTAGGCTATTTTTTAACCAAGTCAATTCAAGAAACGAAAGGATTTTACTGGGCATTAATGATTCATTTTTTATTGGATGTAGTTATCATGCTATTATTATTTAATACGTCAAGATAATTGACATCGTTATATTTACGTGATATTTTAAATTTAGAAAATAATAAAGGAAGTGTACAAGTGACTGCATCAATGAGATTACGCAAATAATGGCAATAAAAGCAGGTTCAATTTTTTAGTCAAAATTGGCTTTTTTGTCATGCGCACAAATCTTATTATGCAAAACTAACTGAACTATGCCCAATGGGTGGAGTCTCTTTAAGTACGCTTAAAATAAGACAAGTTATGCAGATTAAAGTCATTTTGGCTTTGACCTGTATTTTTTATTGCCAAAAATAACGAGCAGAACAATGGCCGATAAGAGTACAGGAGATGAGAAAATGAATCAATTAGTCAGTGAACTGAAAAATGTTGAGAAAAGTTATTTAAATAAAGATATTTTACAAATCGAAGAGTTAACCATCTACGAAAATCAAAAAATTGGGATCGTAGGTAGAAACGGTGAAGGTAAGAGTACTTTACTAAAATTAATTTTAGGGAAAATTAAGCCTGATTTTGGTGAGGTGAAGACGCATATTGACTTCAAATACTATGCGCAGATGAATGATGAAGTTTATCCTGATTTTTCGAAAATTGATGCGGAGTATTTGTCGAGGTTGAATGTTCCTGAGCATGACGCGAGCTTTTTTAGTGGGGGCGAGCAGACGCGCCTTCGATTGGCGGAGTATTTTTCGACTTATCATTTTGGGTTGTTGATGGATGAGCCGACGACGCATTTGGACCAGGAAGGGATTCAGTTGTTGGTGGACCAGTTGAAATATTACTATGGCACGTTGGTTGTTGTGAGTCATGACCGTTACTTTTTGGATGAGGTTGTGGAAACGATTTGGGAAGTGGGGGACGGAACGGTCCGGGTTTATAATGGAAATTATACAGAGTATCAAACGCAAAAAGAACAGGAGCGCGTTGAGCAGGAGAATGCTTACGCACAGTTTGTGAAGGAGAAGAGTCGATTGGAACAGGCGGCCAAGGAAAAACAAGCGCAAGCCGATAAAATGAGCCAAGTAAGTGCCAAACAGAAAAATCGTTCTGTTAAGCCGGACCGCTTATCTTCTTCAAAGCAGAAAGATTCTGTCCAAAAGGCAGCGCATAAGTCTGCTAAAGCGATGGAAAAACGGGTAGAACAATTAGGTGAAGTGGAACAAGTTCAAGACGAACGCGTGATTCAATTTCCAACACCAAAAACATTAGAAATCCATAATGATTTTCCGATTATGGGGCAAGATATTACACTAAAAAGAGGGGACAATGTATTATTCGATAAGTTGAGCTTTCAATTTCCACTGGGAAAACGCTTCGGAATTGTGGGGACGAATGGTTCAGGGAAATCCACTTTACTTCAGTATATTTTGGATGAAGGAGAGGGCGTTACTTTATCCAAAAAAGTGGTCTTCTCGGTGTATAAACAAATGGCCTATCAATTGGATAGCGACAAATCGATGATTGATTATTTAATGGAAGATACTGAGTTCACACAACCGGTGGTGCGAAGTGTCTTGAACAATTTAGGGTTCAGCCAGCAAGTTGTTTCAAAGAAAGCTGTTCGTGATTTAAGTGGAGGAGAAGCGACTAGGTTAGTGATTGCGAAACTATTTACTGACCCGAGTAATGTGTTGATTCTTGATGAGCCGACGAATTTTATTGATATTCAAACAATCGAAGCGTTAGAAAATCTGATGAAAAGTTACAATGGAACAATCTTATTCACGTCCCATGACCAATATTTCATGAAAAATGTAGCCGAACAGATTTGGGAGATAAAGAATGGGAAGTTGGAGTTGAAGGAAGAAAGAGTGGGAGTAGATTTATAAAGTAAATTGTGAGTGTTTGTACTTCAATTTTATACAAAAGTTAAAAACTCTATCGCTATATTTAAGATAGCGACAGAGTTTTTTGGTTAGTATTGAATTTTATCTAATGTCGAAAAGTCAACGAAGCTCAGCATGTCTCCATAAGTATCAACCATTTGCCTGGACTCTTCTGTATCATCACTTTTAGCCTTTAGGTAAATAAAGTACATCATGATGCGGTGGAGTGGTTTTAAATTTTTATAATCAATAGCGCCACGCAACTGATAAATTTCGGCATTATCGTTTAGAGGATTTGGTAAAATTTGTCGTATATTTTTCTCAGTATATTCAGCGTTTTTAGGAATATCAGGATCATTAAGCCCAACTGTAACAATAATTAAACGTTGGTCTGACTGTATCAATTTCATTGTTTTCTTGAGGCCATAAACGTTTGCAGCATATAAACCACCGAAGTAAATAATTGTGTCGTAGTTAGATAAATCGGAAACTTCGTCAAAAGAGATAGCGTCAAGTGAGTGTCGGCGGACAAATTCTTCAGCGTAGCTTTTCGTTGAACCATAGCGACTTCCAAAAACAACAATTGCGCTCATTGGGACAGCCTCCTTATGTTATCCTTTTCACATATTATAACATGAATTACTTTTATTTGATAATATTCATGTGATAGTATGAAGATAGAAGATAGATGTGAGGATTTAGGAGCTGATTAGATTTGTCATTCGTTAGTAAAATCTCCCAAGTTGGACGAATCAAAATCGAAGTGACACACATCGTGCTACTGCTCATATTTTCCAAATGAGTAGTGACACAATTTATGCTACTACCCAGATTTCCAAATGAGAACTGACACGAAATCTGCTGCCCGCCACCCATTCAATCCCAAAAGGAGGAAACACACCATGAAAGTCACACAAAAGGCCAATTGCAAAAACTCCCCTAAAAACCAAACGGTCGCCGACTTCGTTCACGCATTATTAACAGGAGACGAAACTTTTGGTAATGAAAAGTATGATGCAGGCATAGAGAGTGTAGGGCTACCGCCGTTAGAGAATGTCAAAGAAATCACCATCGACTCAGCAATCAGTCACGGCAAGGAAGCAGCATGTTTATGTACTTACAACTTAAACGAAAAAACACATCATATCGGCTTCTTCCTAGAATTCACAACACACAAAGCAACAGCTTTGGCCTCAATTGTCGTAACATCCCATTAATAAGTCGCTTCGGTTGGATATTCATTCTATTCGCTTTAAACTAGAGATATAGAAGCCCAGAAATAATAGGAGGAATACATATGAAGAAAGTATTTGTTATAGGAGCACACGGTAAAGTAGCCCGTCACTTTGCGGATATTGTGGCAGAAAGTAACGATTTATCTGAAAAAGCAATGATTCGTAAAGAAGAACAAATCCCATTTTTTAAAGATCGCCAAATCGAAACCGTCTTACTTGATTTAGCAGCAACAGAAGAAGACGAACTAGCAAAGGCAATGTCCGGTAGTGACGCCGTCATCTTTTCAGCCGGAGCAGGTGGATCAGGAACAGATAATATTTTCACCATCGACTTAGACGGCGCCATCAAAGCAATGACAGCCGCTGAAAAAGCCGGTATCAAACGATTTATCATGGTATCAACTTTCAGAACGGGACGCGAATGGATGCAACAAGATACGATTCGCTCATATACAATTGCTAAAAACTATGCCGACGAATGGCTAAAAAATCGCACAAAACTCGATTGGACCATTATCCACCCAGGTGTCCTCATTGACGAACCAGGAACTGGAAAAGTAAAAGTCGGTGGCGTCGGCGAAGTTGCTGACATCGATTTAACAGCGACCGATAACGCCTTTAGCAACACCGATTTACAAGTTCCACGCCAAGACATTGCACGCGTATTAGAAGCCGCACTCGGCGCAGACGCAACCATCAAAAAAGAAATTGAAGTCATCCAAGGCGATACACCAATTTCTGAAGCTATTCAAACAATTTATTTAGGTTTTGCCTGATTTAACAGTAACAATCCTGATTTTCTAAAACATAACATGCAAAAATTGGATTGTAAAGGGTTTCAATTCATAAAACCATACTTTCCTTAAAATATGGAAAGAAAAAGCCCAGCAGATTTTAAATCTCTGCTTGGGCAATCTTAATTATTTAGCTAATGCGTTAACAATTGCTTCATTAAATTGTGGAATATCATCAGGTGTACGACTTGAAATCAGGCCACTTGGGTCAATAACGACCGCTTTGTCGATAAAGTTTCCGCCTGCATTTTCAACATCCACACGCACTTGTTTAACTGAAGTTAAGTCTTTGCCACGAATCACATCGGCATTGACCAATAATTGAGGGGCATGGCAGATTGAAAAAATCGGTTGTTCTTTCTCAGCAAAATAACGGACAAATTCTAACATATCATCATTTGCACGCAATTTATCCGGCGAATAGCCACCCGGAATCAATAAAGCATCATAATCTTCAGGCTTAACGTCTTCAATACTATGTTCAACTGTCACTTTAGCTTCGCCTTTTTTACCAACAACTTCTTCGCCCGCCTTCAAGCCAATCGTAACCACTTCATGACCTGCAGCCTCTAAAGCCTCTTTTGGCGACGTAAACTCAACATCTTCAAACCAATTCGTTATCACCGTTGCAACTTTTGCCATCTTACATTCCTCCTTATTTGTACTTAATTTAAGTGTAACAAAAACGATAACGTTACACCAAATGATGTGCTTGTTTAAAGAAAATTTAGGAAAAGTATGGCATACAGTTTTGGAATTAACTCCGATCAAAGTGCTAGTTAAAGGGATTTAGACAACACCACGCACTCAGATTAGAATATTTTTCTGAACGTATAAGAATTCATCTTTGGAATCAGAGAAGTTATACGCAACAGCAAAAACGTATAACAACTCGCCTTTAAAATCACAGAAGTTATACGAACGTATAAATACTCCTCGCAAAAAGTTTAGAAGTTATACGCAACAGCGAAATCGTATAACAACTCGCTTTTCAAATCACAGAAGTTATACGAACGTATAAATACTTCTCGCAAAAAGGTTAGAAGTTATACGCAACAGCAAAAATGTATAACAACTCGCTTTTCAAATCACAGAAGTTATACGAACGTATAAATACTCCTATCAAAAAGGTCAGAAGTTATACGCAACAGCGAAATCGTATAACAACTCACCTTTCAAATCACAGAAGTTATACGAACGTATAAATACTCACCAAAAACAGCCTAGAAGTTATATGAAACAGCGAAATCGTATAACAACTCGCTTTTCAAATCATAGAAGTTATACGAACGTATAAATACTCCTCGCAAAAAGTTTAGAAGTTATACGAATCAGCGAAATCGTATAACAACTCGCCTTTCAAATTAGAGAAGTTATACGAACGTATAAATACTCCCGTCAAAAAGCCTAGAAGTTATACGCAACAGCGAAATCGTATAACTTCTCGCCTTTCAAATTAGAGAAGTTATACGAACGTATAAATACTCCCGTCAAAAAGCCTAGAAGTTATACGCAACAGCCAAATCGTATAACAACTTTGCGATACGAGCTCAATTTTTTAAAATAAATCCGATACAACCACACCTGACGATAATTTCCCTAAGAAATCTATTTGATTGAATATATTTAGGGTGGTAAAATTAGCATCACAGTGCTAATTTATCTAACACGACTTATTTTAAACACGTGCAGGAGGAGAACATTTGGACAAAAGGATTAGTAATTACATTGAAAAAATCAACGCCGACGGCGGCCGCACGAAAGTTGGCATTACAACCAGCGTGATTGGCTTGCTGTCGAATTTTATATTATTCCTCATCAAATTTTTCGCTGGAATTTTGTCCGGCAGTGTCTCGATAATTACCGACAGTATGAATAATTTAGGCGACTCCGCCTCTTCACTCGTCTCGCTTTTCGGCTTCCATCTCGCCGCAAAACCCGCCGACAAAGAGCACCCTTACGGGCACGAGCGATTCGAATATATTAGCGGATTGCTGATTGCTGTCATTATTATATTTGTAGGTTTTCAATTTTTCTTAACATCAATCGAACAAATTCTTAATCCAACTCCGATCGCTATCTCAGGGATAGTATCACTATTATTAGTTGTCTCGATAATCGCCAAATTATTTCAAGGCCGTTTTTTCAGCGTCGCTTCAAAAACGATTTGTTCAACCACTTTGGACAGTGTCGCCAAAGACAGTTTCAATGATACTTGGATTACAATCTTGGTTTTAATTTCTGCGATCGTCGAAAGTATCAGTGGCTGGCATATCGATGGTTATGTAGGAGGATTGTTATCTATCTGGATAGTTTACGGAGGAGTTCAAGCGATTCTTGAATCTTTTGACGAACTATTAGGAGCTAGACCTTCTATAGAAGAGTTGCGTCAAATGAAAGAATTGTTGGATCAATATGATGAAATTGTAGGCTACCATGATTTACTTGTTCATAATTATGGGCCAAGCCGAACATTCGCCACCATTCATATTGAAATTGATGATAGTTGGAGTCTAACGCGTTCGCACCGCTTGATTGATAAAATTGAAGAAGAATTTGCGAATCAGCTTGATGTAGAATTAGTCTGTCATGTTGACCCCATCGCAATTCAAAGCGAAAAGGACACAGCCATCCAACGCCAACTCAAAGCAATCATAAAATCAGTTGACCGTGAACTTAGATTTCATGATTTCAAAGTGGAACTCATCGAACTGCAACCAACAATATTATTTGATCTAGTTATTCCTAGCCATTTCACACAGACGAATCAAGAACTAGAAAATGAAATAATTGTCCAAATTCACGAACAAATTGGTAGAAATTATAATGTAAATATCGTATTTGACCGCTTAGATTTACTCGAAGAACTATAGACATTCAGATTAAAAGGGGAGAGAAATATGCCGATTACAATTAATATTTACTACACTGGGAAAAATAATAATGCGAGAAAATTTGCTCAAGAAATGCATGAAAAGGGTATTGTTGAAAGGATTCGCCAATCTCCGGGAAATATCAAATATGAATATTTTCTTCCGTTAGAAGATGCAGAAACAATTTTATTAATCGATAGCTGGATAGGACAAGATGCGATTGATGCCCACCATCAGTCACCAATGATGAATGAGATTCTTCAATTAAGAGAGAAATATGATTTAACAATGAAAGTAGAAAGATTTATTTCTGATAAAGCTGGCATACCTGAATCAGACCAAAAATATATAAAAGAATAAACACACCACTCCCATCACCCCCAATTTGATGGGAGTGTTTCTATTATCCAACCCCACAACTTTTCCCGTTCCTTCTATTATCCAACCCCACAACTTTTCCCATTCCTTCTATTATATAACCTCATTTTATACTCCATATACCCAAAACTTATATTTGAACACCGATTCACAAACTATCAAGAAACTAAAATCCAACAATGTAAACGCTTACCACAAAACAGAAACCTTGTCAAATATGAACTTTACCACCATAAGTTGAATTAATAATAATCATAAGATAGTCTCGTTTGTGAATATCGCTAGAGATGTTAAGATATAGTTGTAAGGGGTTACAAAACAAATAACACATATATAAGAAAGGAGTCACACATTTCTCGTTGCTGTTAATCACACGATAATTTTTATTTACAGAAAAAATGTAAGCGATTACTATCGTAAAAGAAAGGATATATAATATGAACTATGATTGGATAAAAACTAGAAGCTTCTTTAATCGAAACAATACTGCGGTAATTGATCCGAATAAGAAAACTGAGTGGACTTATGAACAAATGAATATACGTGCCGAAAACCTAGCGAATTATTTACGTGACCAAGGAATCGGACAAGGCGATGTTGTTGGTTTATTCGCTCCAAATGATGTCTCAAATTTCGACTTCCTCTTTGCAGCTATTAAATTAGGAGCCGTTTATCTGCCAATGAACTGGCGCCTAAAACCACAAGAAATTGCAGGAGTAGTTGAAGACTCAGGTGTTAAAACAATTTTCTACGGAACAAACCACTTAGAGCGTTTAGTAGATATTCCACAAGAACTCATTGCATTAAATGTTGACTCTGAAGAATATGATGCCATTGTTGATCCTAGCAATCACAAGCCATTTGAAAGTGTAACAGTTGAAGATGATGACTTAGCGTCATTAATCTTTACAAGTGGAACAACAGGTAAACCAAAAGGTGTAATGTTCACTTATAAGAGTTTACACCACAATATGATCAATGAAATTATCACAATTGGAATCACAAGTAATGACTCAACAATCGCTGGAGCGCCAATGTTCCACGTTTTAGGATATAACGACTTAGTATTACCAATGTTATTTGCCGGTGGTAAAGTAATTATCCAACGTTACTTTGACAGTGCGGAAATGAATAAATTCCAACAAACTTATAAACCATCAGTTAACGTGTTTATTCCAACAATGTACTATGGAATGTTAGTTGCTGAGAACTTTAGACCAGACCAATTCTCAGAAGCAAGGTTATTAATCCAAGGTGGATCAGCACCATTACCAGCGGTTCAAGCGAAATTTGAACAAATGGGATTAACACTTCAAAATGCTTATGGTATGACTGAAGCGCCAGTTACATTCGTTAACCCAACTGAAAATGCGAAAGTTAAGCCTATGAGTATTGGACGTCCGTTAATGTTTATTGATTACCGTGTAATTGATGAAAACAATGAAGACGTTGCAGCAGGTGAAGTGGGAGAAATTATCATCAAAGGTAAAAACGTGATGCCTGGATACTTCAATAATCCAGAAGCAAACGAAAAATCATTTATCGATGGTTACTTCAGAACGGGTGACTTAGGTCGAGTAGATGAAGATGGCGATATCTTTATTGTTAACCGTCTAAAAGAGTTAATCATTACAGGTGGAGAAAACGTATTACCATCAGAAGTAGAAGCAATTCTTTCAAAACACCCATTAGTACGACAAACCATTGTTGTTGGTTACGATAACCCTCAATTCGGTGAATCAGTATCAGCGGCTGTTGTTTTAACTGAAGATGATCCAGACTTTGAAGAGAAGTTAGATAAATATATGTTAGAAAATCTAGCAGGATATAAAACACCAAAATTATACTTAAAACTAGATGAAATTCCATTAAACTCAACAAATAAACCAGATGCATTAGAAGTGCAACGTTTAATGAATGCTAAAGCAAAAGAAATTGGCCAACACGACCATTACGAATTATAGAATCAATTTGATTTATCATAACCATTACAATGGTTAATTGGTTATCTTTAGCAAAAGAAGTTAAGATTATAAATGTAAACGATATCAAAACTTAAACCGAAATTGGAGGAATAAATAATGTCAACAAAAGCAGAATTATTAAAAGAGTTATTTCCTGAAGATATTCTAAAAGTATCTTCACAGCTAACTGAAGGTGAAGTTAAATTCTTAAAACAATTAGAAGACTTACTAGAAAGCAAATACCGTGAAGATTTAAATCAACACTGGGTAGATGCAACAGTTCCAGAAGGATTCTTCGAAGATATGGGTAAATTAAACTACTTCAGTAACCCATTATTATTTGAAGGACGTGAAGGCGCGAAAACACCGAGTCAATTATACCAATTCTTCTTCTCATATGTATTAGCAAGATTTGACGTTTCATTAGTTACTTTATTAGGTGTTCACCAAGGATTAGGTCATAACTCATTCTTATTCGGTGGTAGTAAAGAACAAGTTGCTCACTATGTACCAAAATTACAATCACACGAATTACGTACATGTTTCGCGTTAACAGAACCAAAACACGGTTCAGACGTTGCTGGTGGATTAGAAACAACAGCTAAACGTGATGGCGATAAGTGGATCTTAAATGGTGAAAAACGTTGGATCGGTGGAGCGACAGTAGCAGACGTAATTCCTGTATATGCAGTGGATGTGGATACTGGTAAACCGAAAGGATTCATTGTGCGCCCTGACCAAGAAGGTGTCACAATGGACGTCATCCAAAACAAAATTGCTTTACGTATCGTACCAAATGCAAATATCCAATTAAAAGATGTTGTAGTTGAAGAAGCTGACCGTCTACAAAATATCAATGGATTTAAAGACATCGCTAAAGTATTGTACTCAACTCGTGCTGGTGTTTCTTATATGGCAACAGGTGCACTTGCAGGTGCTTTAAGAGCGACTACGAAATATGTTAATGAACGTAAACAATTCGGTAAAGAAATTAGTAACTACCAATTAGTACAAGAAAAATTAGCAATGATGCAAGGTAACTTAACTCACGCAATCGCATTAAACGCACAACTTGCTCGTATGCAAGAAGAAGGCGACTACGATGAAGTAGCAACTTCAACAGCGAAAATGATGAACTCACTTCGTTTACGTGAATCAGTAGCTATGGGTCGTGGATTAGCTGGAGGAAACGGTATCGTAGTAGACTATGACATCGCACGTTTCTTCTCAGATGCAGAAGCAATTTATACATACGAAGGAACACACGAAGTTAACGCATTAGTAATTGGACGTTCAATTACTGGAAAATCAGCCTTTGTATAAAAACTATTAGTCAAGCCATGGAGGGATATGAATGAGCATTAGAAAAGCAACCGTACTAGGTGCGGGCGTAATGGGCAGTCAAATTGCCGCGTTATTAGTTAACGCAGGTTTAAAAGTACAACTGCTTGACATTGTCATCGACGAAAATGATAAAAACAAAATATCAAAAGGTGCATACGATCAATTAACAAATCGTAAAAGACCACAATTATTTGACCTAAACTTTGCATCAAACTTAAGTTATGGAAACTTTGATGAAGATTTAGCAGAAAATGATTCAGATATTTTCATCGAGGCAGTTAAAGAAGATATTGAAATTAAACATGATTTATGGAAAAAAGTTGCTGCAGGTGCTAAAGAAAGTGCAATTTTTGCAACGAATACATCAGGTATTCCAATTGAAGCGATCGCAGAAGCTTTTGGAGAAGCAGACCGTAACCGTTTTGTCGGTATGCACTTCTTTAATCCACCACGTATTATGAAATTAGTTGAGTTAATACCTAACTCACAAACCGATCAAGCGATCATCGATCAAATTACTGAGTTTTCAGAAGATGTACTTGGTAAAGGGGTAGTATTAGCCAATGATGTACCAGCATTCGTTGGTAACCGTATTGGAACACATACGATGAACGATATTATTGCACGTGCGGAAAGTGACGGATTATCGATTACTGAAGTCGATGCTTTAACAGGTAAAGCAATTGGTCGTCCGCGTACAGGAACTTACGGGTTAGTTGACCTAGTTGGTTTAGATATCGCAACAGCTGTAATCGGTGGAATGAAACGTGTTCCAGAAGAAGCAGAATTCTTCCCAGACACAGTACAAGTTAAACGTTTGATGGAAGCTGGAGCTTTAGGAAATAAAACAAAACAAGGATTCTACAAAAAAGAAGGTAGAAAACGTTTAGTATTTAATCCAGAAACTGGTGACTATGTAGAACCAGAGAAACCACAATTAGAAATCTTAGCTAAATTAGGTAAAGACTTAAAAGAGAATATGGATGTTATCTTTAACGCAACAGATGAAGCTGGTAAGTTCTTATGGACTACTTTACGTAATACATTCCATTATTCAGCAGTGAATGTGCCAAAAGCAACGGAAGATTACAAAAACATTGACCGTGCCATGGTATGGGGCTTCAACTGGAAACAAGGACCATTCCAATTATGGGATTTAATGGGATTTGACCGTGTTAAAGACCGTATGAAAGAAGAGTTAGGTAGCTTACCAGAATGGATTGAAAACCGTACTGAACCATTCTATGGTGAAGGTGAAATTTTAGAAAATATTACACCAATTTCAGAATTTATCGATGAAGAAATCTGGAATACAGAAGATTCAAATCTTTCAGTTGCTAATGACGACCAATTATTATTCAAACTACAATCGAAAAATAATGTGATTACAGATGGCTTTACAACAGAATTAGAAAAAGCAATTGACACATTAGAAAATAATGACTACTCAAGCATGGTTATCTATTCAGAAGGTTACAACTTCAGTGTGGGAGCTAACCTTTACGGCATGCTACATGCAGTGAAAGAAGATAAAGTGGATGAGTTAGTTGGTCCAATGATCGAACAATTACACCGTACATTCTCAAGAATGAAATATTCAACAAAACCAATTGTAACGGCTGTTCAAGGTAAAACACTTGGTGGCGGTGCAGAGTTATTACTTCACTCACCATATGTTGTTGCAGCGACAGAAACTTATGTGGGATTAGTTGAAGTGGGTGTTGGTTTAATTCCAAGTGGTGGAGGTTTAGCAGAGTTTGCTGACCGTGTATTACATACAAACCATAGAGGAAATGACAAACAAAGTTCTATGACCGAAGTTTTAATGAATGTCGGTACAGCTAAAGTTTCACAAAATGCTTATGAAGCGAAAGCACTTGGTTTCTTACGTGACCGCGATACGATCATTATGAATGCATCGAAACGTGTTGAAGTGGCATTAAACAAAGCGAAATATCTATCTCAAACAAACTATATTCCTCAACCAGAATATAAATACTTAGCTTTAGGTAGCGATTATAAGGCATTGGTTGCAGGAGAACTTGATTCGAAACGTGTTGGTAACTTTATTAGTGACTATGACTATGAGTTAACGCTTGAAGTGGCACATGTTCTTTCAGGTGGCGAATTACCAAGAAATACTTATGTAAATCAACGTTACTTACAACGTTTAGAAAAAGAAGGCTTCTTGAAAGCTCTGAAAAATCAAAAAACAGTAGACCGTATTCAACATATGCTTGAAACTGGAAGACCTTTACGCAATTAGTCAGTTAGAGATAAAGAAGGGAAGATTATAATATGCAAGATGCTTATATTGTAGCCTATGGACGCTCTGCTGCCGGTAGAGGTAAAGCAAACGGAACATTGGCGCATGACAGACCTGATGAAGTTGCAGCACAAGTATTAAAAGGTGTGTTGGACCGAGTAGGTGGAGATTTCACATTAGACATGGTAGAAGACGTAATCGTTGGGAACTCATTCCCAGAAGGATTACAAGGGCAAAACATTGCTCGTTCAATCGCATTATTAGCTGGATTACCAAATGAAGTACCAGGTCAAACGGTGAACCGTTATTGTTCATCAGGATTACAAACCATCGCACATGCAGCCAACCAAATTATGGCTAACCAAGCAGATGTATTAGTGGCTGGTGGTATTGAATTAATGAGTGCTGTTCCAATGGGTGGTAATGAACCAACAAATAACCCACGTCTTCAAAAAGAAGATGCTGGTGTATCTTATCCAATGGGATTAACAGCAGAAATGGTTGCTGAGAAATATAATGTTTCGCGTGAAGACCAAGACGCTTATGCAGTTCAAAGTCACCAACGTGCGACAGCAGCACAAGAAGCAGGAAAATTCGAAGACGAAATTATTCCAATCGAAGTTAATGATGTTTCATATGATGAAAATGGTCCAGTGGTTACTAAGAAAACGTTCGATAAAGATGAGTTAATTAGAACAGGGACAAACATGGAGTCATTAGCTAAATTACCGACTATCTTCAAAAAAGACGGAACAGTAACAGCAGGATCTTCATCACCATTAAGTGATGGATCAGGATTTGTTGTACTCATGTCTGGAGATAAAGTAAAAGAATTAGGCGTTAAGCCAATCGCGCGCTTTGTAGCATTCAAGGCGGTCGGTGTTGATCCGAAATATATGGGAATTGGGCCAGCTTACGCAATTCCAGAGGTACTTGATTTAGCTGGTTTAACAGTGGATGATATTGATTTGATTGAATTAAATGAAGCATTTGCTTCTCAAACAATCGCATCAATCCGCGAAACAGGTATTGATATCGAGAAAACAAATGTTAATGGTGGAGCAATTTCACTTGGACATCCACTGGGTGCAACCGGTGCGATGTTAACAGCTCGACTACTCGCAGAAATGAAAAAACGTGAAGGCAGCCGTTACGGTATGGTAACCATGTGTATCGGGGTCGGAATGGGAGCAGCGGGCATCTTCGAATATATCCGTGACTAATAACTAACTAACGTCATATATAAGATGTTCACATATTTATATTGTGACCTTGTATATGGCGTTTTTTTAATAGGAGGAAAAGTATGTTTGACTCATTATTGTATGAAGTAAAGGATGGCGTTGCCATTGTCCAAATTAATCGGCCTGAAATGAGTAATGCCTTTTCAGAGGTAACTTATGGTGAGATTGCTGACGCGATGCATCAAGCAGATGCGGACGCCAACGTGAAAGCAGTCATTATAACCGGAGTTGGTAAGACATTTTGCGCCGGAGGCGATGTGAAATACTTCTCCAAAATCGCTCAAAGTGGCGAGGGTATTCCTGAAGAAGCGGTGATTTTAACAGGTACGATGGTTCGAAGTGTCAAGAAAATTTCAAAACCGGTGATTGCTGCGGTGAATGGAGTAGCAGCTGGTGCTGGGGCAGGGTTAGCGTTAGCGTGTGATTTCCTAGTATTCGGTGAAAATACGAAATTACTACCAGCGTTTACGCAAATGGCCTTTCCGGGGGATACCAATTTAATTTACTTGTTACAGCAAGCAATCGGAAATTACCGTACAACAAGACATGTGATGTTAAATGAACCAATCACGGCGGATTTAGCAAGAGAGTACGGCATTGCTTATGACGTTGTGGCTGACGGAGATGTTTTAAAAGCGGCAGTGACATTAGCTGAGAAATTTAATCAGACACCGAGTTTAGCTATTGCATCGCAAAAAAGCTTGATGAATGAATTTGTTTTTTCAGATATCGAACCATTTAACGAAAAAGAAGCTGTGTATATGAATGAGGCGTCACTAAGTGGCGATCATAAAGAAGCAGTCCAAGCATTCATGGAGAAGAGAAAGCCAACATTTAAAGGTATGTAAACGTTTAGCATAATCTTAGAATTAGTGTATAATTTTAAGAGGTGGTGAACAAAATATGGACATACAACAAATGAAATATCTTATCGCAATCGTACAAAATGATTTTAATATTACAAAAGCGGCAAGAAAATTATTTATTACACAATCTGCCTTAAGTCAATTTATAAATAACTTTGAGCGTGATGAAAAAATCGAAATTATGAATCGAAAGAATGGGCGTCTAACTGGATTAACGCCGAGTGGTGAGAGAGTATATAGTTATGCACAAGAAATTTTGCGGATGCAAAGTCGTTTAACCCGAATAATAAGTGAAGAGTCAACAGTTCAAAAAGGGACCGTTAATATCGGAATCCATCAAACTGTACTACGTATTTTCTTTTCGAATTTTATTCCTCAATTTTTAGAGGAAAACGGTGAAGCGAATGTAAAGTTTATCGAAGGTGGTATGGTTGATATCCGTCAACAACTACTCGAAGGTAATTTAAATGTAGCAATACTTCTGGAGCCCACGGAGCTAGACGAAGATCAGTATGAGGAATATACAATAGCTCGTACTGAAATCGCAGCTTATGTAAGGCCGGACCATCCTTTAACTAAAGTAAAATCGCTCACGGTCAATGATTTGGCTGATTATCCAGTTGTATCATTTGGAGATAATGATACTGTCTTTCATCTGGTGAAAAATCGCTTGGAGGAAAAGGGCGTTGACAAAGAGTTTTTATTTACGTCTGACTCATGGGACTTTCTTGTTGAATCGACATTGAATAGCGATATTGTGGCCTTACTGCCAACCGTCGATTTTGGAAACTTCCAGAAACGTCTAGACCTCATTGGTATTGAGGATTTACGATTTGAAGAGTCAATTCCTTATATCTTGAAGATCGTAAGACCTATCAAGAGGGAATACCAGGCTTTTGAAGATTATGTTTTTAATGAAATGTTAGAGTTATTTTACGAACCCGATAAGTCATTACGTTTTGATAATTTAAAATAATAGATTACGGAGAATGACGATGAAAACAACATTTACAGAGTTAGTGGGTATTAAATACCCGATTATGCAAGGTGCGATGCAATATATGTCGCTTGCAGAATTAGCGGCGGCTGTATCGAATGCTGGTGGGCTTGGAACGGTTCCAGCAATGGCATTTAAAGATGCGGACGAATTGCGTGCTGAAATAAAAAAGATGAAATCATTGACAGACAAGCCGTTTGCCTTTAATATTTCATTGGTTCCTGAAGTGATTATTCCAGACAAAATTTACGAATATATTAATGTCATCATTGAAGAAGGCGTTAAAGTGGTTGAAACTTCAGGGCAGCGACCAGGCGAATTTATTAAACCCTTTAAAGAGGCTGGTGTTAAAGTTATCCACAAGGTAACAACCGTCCGTCACGCTAGAGCGGCCGTTGAAGACGGGGCAGATGCGATTTCAATTATCGGTACTGAAGCCGGTGGGCATCCTGGTTCAGCAGGTGTTGCCGGGCACATTTTATGGGCCAAAGCAGCGGAAGAATTAGATGTACCTGTATTAGCAGGTGGTGGTATTGTTGACGGCAAGAGCTTTTATATGGCGATGTCAACTGGTGTTGAAGGTGTTTTAATGGGCACTCGCTTTTTAGCAACTCCTGAAGTAAATACTTCAGATGCTTACCGCCAAGCGATTTTAACAGTTCCAGAATATGGTACGGTTTTAACAATGGAATCATTAAATAATGCCATGCGTGTGGCAAGAAATAAACAGGCTGAGCGCGTTTTAGTGAAAGAAAAAGAAGAAAATATTACATTTGCTGACTTAGCGCCATTAGTTTCTGGTATTGCTTCATACGAAGCGATGATGGAAGGGCGTTTAGATGATGCGCAAATGAGCGTTGGTCAAGGTATTGGCCGTATCAATAAAATTCAAACAGTCGAAGAAATTTTCACTGATTTAATTGACGGATTTAACAAAACACATGACCGCATGACGAGACTTACAAAAGAGTGAGGTCATAAAGAAAATATTGCAAAGATAGGAAGTTAATAATGGAGCGAAAAACTTATGATGAATTAAAAGGTATGATTAAAGATGGCGATGTCGTTGCTTTTACAACATTTGGCCCAGCCGGCTTACCGATGGAGATTATGGCTAACTTAGTAAAGGAATATCAAGAAACAAAGCACCCTAAAGATTTAACACTTATTTCATCGAATAATTTATCCGACTATCTTTCTAAGGCAGGTTTTGATGAATTTGTTGAGGCAGGTATGGTTAAATCGATTATTTCAAATATCCTTTCTGCCTCTCCAATCACACAACAGGCGATTAATGACAATAAAATCGAAGCATATTTACTGCCCCAAGGTGCGATTGCAACGCATTACCGCAATGCCATGGATCACTCACCTGGCCTAATTACTAAAATCGGCCTACATACACAAGTCGATCCCCGACAAGGTGGCGGTAAAACGAATGATATCACCAAAAAAGACATCGTAAGTTTAATCGAAATCGATGACGAAGAGTATCTACGCTACACTTTCCCAAAAGTTGACGTGCTCTTATTACGTGCGACCTATGCCGATGAATACGGAAATTTATTCATGACGCAAGAAGCTTACTTAGGCGAATCATTCCATGCTGCCGCAGCCGTTAAAAACAACGGTGGAAAAGTAATTGTTCAGGTCAAAGAAGTAATTCCAAACCAAGCACGGAATTCACATGAAGTTGTGGTTCCAGGAGAACTAGTGGACTATGTTGTTGTTAATGAAAATAAAAACTTACACAGACAACTCCCGCAAACTCACTATGACCCAACTGCTTCAGGTGAAGCCTACGCTTTAATACCTAAAGCCTTTGACTATCCTTTCAATATTAAAAAAGTAATGCTCCGCCGTGCTTCCAAATTCTTAAATAAAGATGATGTTGTCGGGATCGGCTATGGTATTAGTAATGATACTTCACATTTACTCATTGAAGAGGATGCGCATGACTTAGTGCAATTAAACTTGGACTTAGGAATGCTTGGCGGTTATCAAGGTGCTAGAAGATCAATGGGTTACAACTATAACTCAAGTGCTAAAATTCCTCATGACAATTCATGGGATATGATTTATGGTGGCGGATTAGATGTTGCTTTATTGAGTTTTGCAGAAGTCGACCGATACGGAAACGTCAATGTCTCAAAATTAGGTGACATTGCAAACGGAATGGGTGGCTTTATCGATATCGCCCAAAGCGTTAAACGTCTAGTTTTCTCAGGAACATTTATGTTGAAAAGTAAAGTTGATCTGAGTGACGGGAAAATGCATATTACCGACCAAGGTACAAGATCAAAATTTGTCGAAAAAGTTCAACAAATTGACTTCAATGGCAAATACGCCAAAGAACTCGGTCAAGAAGCTTTCTATGTTACCGACCGTGGTGTTTTCGAGCTAACCGAAAACGGCTTAAAACTCATCGAGATCGTAAGTGGGTTAGATGTTCAAAAAGACATTTTAGACCACATTAACTTCGACATCGAAGTGGCCGAAGATTTAAGAGTAATGGATGAAAGTCTATTCAATGTTAAATGGGGCGGGCTGCGGAAGAGTTTGACTGATGGAGAGTAAAATCGTCTAAGACTGGCAAAACGCAGGCGGAGATAAAGTAGCGGTAGCCTCTCGGCACGAATGCTCGAAGAATAACTTGTTAGAGTGACGTTTGCTTTAAGACTGCCAAAATGAATAATTAAAGAAACACTCCTGCCAAATCCGGTGTGCTCGGATTTTTGGTGGGAGTGTTTTTGTGTTTCGTATTTTATTTATTTATCACTGTAAAACGTTGACGTTTATAATTATTTGATTCAATTTCATCAACAATCGCAACAGCAAGAGTACCAGCATTAGTTACTGATTCATCTTTAACATTGAATAAGATATGGTCTTCACCCATAATAAATTCTTGTTTTTCCCCTTCTTGGAATGTGGCTCCTGGTGAAATCCCAACCCAATTAACATTGTTGACTTCTTTTAAGAATTCAAGTTGTTTACGTTGATTGTCAGGTATTGCAATCCATTGTTCTGAATTCGGTGCTTTTTTAATTTCTTCAATAAATAAATGACCAGCTTCAGTTCTTAAACTACCAGCACCTAAAATAAAGAATAAGCGAGGCGACTCAGTTTCACGGAAGAAACTAACTAAACGAGCCGTTAAGTCCACGTGTAAATATGCCTGATTTGGACTTGTCGCGAATGCATTCACAATTACATCAAAACCAGATAAGTCATCTTTTGTTAATTCAAAGGCATCTGAAATAATCGTAGAGACATTTTCGCCTAACTTTTCTTTGGCTTTATCTGCATCTCGTACAATTGCTGTTACTTCGTGACCACGTTCGGTTGCTTCTTTGTAAATCGCTGAACCCGCATTACCTGTCGCGCCAATAATTCCTATTTTAACCATTAAAATCGCTCTCCTTATATTATGTTATATGATATAAGTATACGCTTCATTTGAAGAAAATAACATTAAAAGGCTTTGAGTAGTATACATCTTGTTTTTATACTATAATATATTCATTATGAAATACAGGAGTGATTATTATGAGTTCGCTCATTTCGGTTTACCTGGACGAAGATACTAATAAAGCGCTAGAAGAATTTACTGCTGCTAATGGTATTTCTAAAGCAGATTTTGTACGTGCCGCTGTTTTAGAAAAGCTAGAAGATGAAGAGGATATTGTACTTGGTAATCAAGCTTATAATGAATGGATTGAAGAAGGTAAGAAAACAATCAGTTTATCAGAGATGATGAAACGATATGGCTAGGGTGGGGATTGAAAACAGCTCCCTTACTTTCCGAATGGAGAGTAAGGGAGCTGTTTTTTGTTTATTGTCAAAACTAGGGCGTGAAATGGGTGGTAGTTTTGATGGAATGTGTTTTTAGTCAAAACTAGAGTGTGGAATGGGTGTTAGTTTTGATGGAACATGTCTTTTGTCAAAACTAGGGAATGGATTGGATGTTTGTTTTGATGGAACGTGTCTTTTGTCAAAACTAGAGTGTGAAAAGGTCGACAGTTTTGACGAAACGCAGTTTGGGACATGAAATATTCCCTATCGTTCAACTAAACCCGAAATTGGGCTGAGTTGTTTAACGAATTATGCTTTACCGTTCAACTAAACTTGATTATAAAAAGTACGTACTGGTTATAGATTCAAACTTAGTCTTCACACCTCACTCCCACTTACGCCATTATCTCATAACTCTCCTCAGTAATTTGATACTGCAAGGGTTCACCGTTAATATAACGAAGCGCTTCTTTTAAACTAAATGCACCTAAACGAGCCAACTCGTGTCCGGTACTTCCAGCAATATGAGGAGTATAGACTACATTATCCAACTTAAATATGAGTGAATCTTTGGCAGGTGGCTCAGGATATACCACATCTAAAATAGCGGTGATATCTGTTCTTTCTTTTAGAACTTCTAACATTTCCGCTTCTTTTATGATTGCACCGCGAGCTGTGTTAATAAAGCTCGCGCCATTTTTCGTCTTCCGGAAATGATCCCCAGTGATCATATTTTCAGTTTCTTCTAACCAAGGTGCATGTAAGGAAACCACATCGGATTGCTCAAAAATTTCATCCAGCGAAACTAACTTGACACCTAAGTCTTCTGCTTCATCAACCGAAACATATGGATCATATAAAATAATATCTAAGTCGAACGGCTTCAACAATTCAATTGTTTTGCGTCCAATCTGGCTTGCTGAAATAATCCCAACGGTTTGCTTATAGTTCCCTAGTGTTTCGTGGACATTAATATCTTCAGGTTTGCCCAAGTTCTGTCTTGTTTGACGTACGAATTTCCACCCGTCTTTAAGTGTAAATAGAATTTGACTTAAAGTGAACTCCGCAACCGGCACCGCATTAGCAGCATTCGCCGTCGATATAACGATCCCGCGGTCCCAAACTTCCTGGGAAAGAATTGAGCGCATCGAACCAGCTGCATAGAAAATGGCTTCTAAGTTAGGTGATGCCTCCATTAATTCTTTGCTGTATTCAATTGAACCCATTCCAGAGAAAATAACTTCAACTTCCGAAAATAAATCGAAGTTATTTTTATAATTTTCCTCTGTTATATTTTCCCCAATCACATCAAAATTCGCATGAATTTTGGCCAATGTATCTTCGTCATAACACTTCTCAAACATAAAATCAGATAAAATAAAAAGAGCTTTTTTCATTAAAATTTCCTCCAAATTGTAAGTCCTGTTTCTGTATCTTCAACCAACGCGCCTCTCGGCGCTCTCAAAATCACCCATATATAGTAGAAATCTCCCACACATGCCACCGCATGTGCAGTCGCGAGGAGCACATACTGCGAGACGGATTGACTGGTAAAAGTATACGCAGCCGTCAAGAGCGCACTATTGATGATAAATGGCAATACCGCGATGATAACCATCTGCCACCGCTTGAATTTCGACCCCGGACTTGTGGCGTATGCCATACCTTTCCGCCAAATAATACCAAAGTTCACTTTGCGGTGAGGGGCGAATAATTTGAAGAAAACGCCGTGAATCGCCTCGTGGATGATGATGATTGCTATGAAGATAAGAATGGCAGTTATAAAGGATAGGAGAATAGAGTTTTCATTTATAAAAATCCCAGGCCTGATGTTGATTGCGATCACAAAGAACAGAATATAGAACACCACAAATAGTGGAATCGATGCAATGCTCAACTTTTTAAGTAGCGCGGTATCTTCGGTAATATTGATCTCTTTAATTTTCTTCATCTCAAACTCCTTCAGTAATAGCATAGTAGTAATCTAATTTTAGCACGAATGAGAAGGTTTCCAAAATGAAGCAAATGTGAATGTAGCCCAGAGTGTGTTGTGTTAAAACTAGAGTGTGAATTTGTTGTTAGTTTTGACAGTAATCTGTCTAAGTCCAATCTTGAGTGTGAATCCGTTCATAGTTTGGACATTCATCTGTTTTAGTCCAAACTTGAGTGCGATTCAGCCCATAGTTTGGACTTTAATTTGTTATAGTCCAACCTTGAGTGTGAATCTGTCCATAGTTTGGACACTATCCTGTTTTATCAAAACTAGCGCGCGAATCTGTTCGTAGTTTTGACAGCTATCCTGTTTTATCAAAACTAGAGCGTGAATCTGCCTGTAGTTTTGATGGCTTTCCGTTTTTATCAAAACTAGAGTGCAAATCAGTCTTTAGTTTTGACAGCTATCCTGTTTTATCAAAACTAGCGCGTGAATCTGCCTGTAGTTTTGATGGCTATCCGATTTTGTCAAAACTAGCACATGAATCTGCCTGTAGTTTTGATGGCTTTCCATTTTTATCAAAACTAGAGTGCAAATCAGTCTTTAGTTTTGACAGCTATCCTGTTTTATCAAAACTAGCGCGCAAATCAGTCTTTAGTTTTGACAGCTATCCTGTTTTATCAAAACTAGCGCGCAAATCAGTCTTTAGTTTTGACAGCTATCCTGTTTTATCAAAACTAGAGTGCGAATCTGCCTGTAGTTTTGACGGCTAATCGATTTTATCAAAACTGGAGTGCAAATCAGTCTTTAGTTTTGATCCGGTACCTGAGTTGTTTAACGCCAACCCCCACATCTCCATCCCACCCCACAAAAAAAGACCGAACCTCCGCCCGGTCTTCATATCCACATAACTTAATCCAAACACCAATCCCTAACCTTGCATTAGCTCAGCTAAGGTATCAGCATCGCGTTTCAACTGCTCCACATCATCATCTAACACAAATTCTAACAAGTACTTACGGCCTTCGAAGGGGAATTTTTCCAATTCCGCAATGTACTCAGCCCAGGCATCTTTCCCGTCAACAAGAGGGTAGCGCTGGAACTTTGAATCCCAGTTAAAGACATGGACATTGCTGATCCATGGACCTAAAGCGCGGATGTCCGCAACTTTGTCAGCTACACTACCTTCCATTGGAGGTTGCCAGTTCAAGTAAACATTTGGTTCGTCAATCGCTTCAAGCAACTTAACTGTTTCTTCAGTTGAATCCGCATAAGTCCATTGATGGTGTTCGATATTTAGTTTAATGCCGTCAGCACTAGCCAACTTCGCCACAGCTTTAATATCCGCAACAATTCGGTCAAACACATCAGCGTCACCTTGTCCCCAAGGTTTATCCATGTCCATATTACCAGCCCAAATGCGAATATCCGTTGCGCCTAAGTTTTTAGCTTGCGCCAGAACCGCTTCAAAATCTTCACCTTCACCCGCATGGTAGTAAGATCCATATGACGAAACAGAGTAGAGTGCCGCAATTTCACGCGCCAATCCCACCTCTAATTCAACCGGCACATGTACGTCACCAGCCCACTCGATATATTCAAGGGGTGTAGTTCTTACAACATCGACAACCTCTTCCGGCGCTAAATCTCGGAAAGTAACTGAACATAATCCAATCTGATTCATCGTATCCTCCTATGCTTCGTTCTTATAAGATTCTTCTGTAATTTCGTAGTCTAACTGTTCTGAAGCTAAGAAACGCTCCAACTCCGCGAACATCGAGTCGCCTAAACGTGCCTTCTCACCGCCAACACTTCCTGCAATATGCGGTGTTAATACTACATTATCCAATGTATATAAAGGCGAATCTTCCACAGGTGGCTCAGGATCCGTCACGTCTAACACAGCCGTCAAATCAGGACGCTCCTGTAGCACTTGGATCATCTCTTCTTCTTTGATTATTGCACCACGCGCCGTATTAATTAAAGTCGCTAATTCCTTCATCGACGCAATTAAATCATAGCCGATCATGTGGCGTGTCGCATCTAACAACGGCGTATGGACGGACACGATATCACTTTCTTTAAATACTTCTTCAAGAGATACCATAGTGACATTGTAACGGTCGGCTTCTTCTTGTGTAACATAGGGGTCGTACGCTACAATTTCTACACCAAATGGCGCAAGTAGTTCCGCTACATCACGACCTATTGAACTAAGCGACACTAGCCCAATCTTAGCTTGGTAAATACCACGGCTTGGTTGGAAAACGCCATTTTTAAATGTTTTCTCTTCGCGCACTTTACGCATTAATTGCCAACCATTTTTCAGTGAAAATAAAATCGTAGCCAGTGTATATTGACTCACCGGAATTGCGTTAATCGTTGAAGCAGTAGTTACACGGATACCACGGCGCCAAACTTCAGGCGTTACAACTTGACGAACAGTACCCGCTGCATAGTAAATTACACGCAGTGCAGGCATTTTATTAAGTAGAGCTTCGTCAAAGCGGGGCGCACCCCAACCGGTGAAGACAAATTCAACCGTCTTTAATTCTTCTGTGTAATCATTTATATTATCTTCTGTAATTAATGGTAAGTTTACTTCAACTTGTTCACTAATTTTTTTGCGTGTTTCCTCAGAATATACATCATAGAAAAATGCGGGATGCATCATAAAAGCTGCTTTTTTCATTTAATTCGCTCCTTGTAATTTTTTGAATTGACCGATAAACCAACCGACTAAGAATGAACTAATAATAGTTCCTTCACGGACCCCATTTAAATAACCAAATGCAATTAATGAGAAAACAACGGCTAAAATAACTAAACTACTGTCAAAAATTACTTTTAACCGACTAAAATCCGCATTAAAATGATTTGATAATGCAACTACGATTCCCTCAGCTGGGTTATAAATTGGGCTATACTTCAATTGAATCGTAGTTGCTAAAGCGATGACCGCACAACCTACTACCAGAGTAAGTAGTTGAAAAATATAAGATGTCGGTTCGAGGGCTGCGATAACTATTGACCAGCCGTCGATGGCGAGGCCTAGAAAGAGAGAGACGAGAATTTGGCCCCATTGAATGGTGGGGAATTTATCTTTCATCAGAATTTTTTGCATGAGAATGTAGATGACATTAAATATGAAAGTCATCGTACCGAAAGAGAATCCCATAATTAAACTCAGAACATAGGCAAAGCTCGTCACAGCCGAGGCGCCGAGGTTTGAGAGAATAACCAGACTGATTCCTAGACCCATAATCAGGGTGCTGACCACCATCATCGTTATTCGTTTGCTTGTTAAATTTTCGATAATATCACCTTTTCCTTTGAATCCGTTTACTAAAATATAACATATTCTTCACAAAGTCGCCAAAATCTTCAGACAACTTGTCAAAAATAAACAAAATGATGCAATTTACTTGCCAACATAAAAAATTTTAGTATACTTAAATAGTAATTATTACGATTTACTAAAGTGAGTCGTATAATTCGAGTCATTTAAATACTTAAAATAATACTAGCACCAACCCAAAACATAGGAATATTTCAAAAGGGGAGACCGAACAAATGGCAAAAGAAACTGTAGCAGCGGCATACCGCAATTTAAAAAGTCCCAATATTAAAACGAAAAAACGCGCACTTAAAATGATCAAAGCTGAAAAAGCGAGAAAGAAAGGTTAGGCATTAATGGCAAAGAAAGCAAAAATTCAAAAAAATTTACAACGTCAAAAAATGGTTGAGCAATATGCTGAGCTGCGTTACCAATTAAAACAAGATAAAAATTATGAAGCACTGGCAAAATTACCGAAAGACTCAAACCCGAACCGCGTCACAAACCGTGACCGTTTAGATGGTCGTCCGCGTGGTTATATGCGTAAATTTGGTTTGTCACGTGTGAAATTCAGAGAATTAGCGCATAAAGGTTTAATTCCAGGTGTTACTAAAGCGAGCTGGTAACAAGATGATGCGAGTGGTTTGTTTTGGTAAAACACTTTCACTTGAAAAGATATCAAAAGTTTGAGAATCTAACCATAATTCAAACAAAAAGTTTTCTAGGGTTCCGGGGCAACAAACAGCCTGTCTGGTCCAAGAGAAAACGCCTCAAACGAGGTACACGGTAGGATAAAAGCCTAGGAGTTCCACAATTAGTGGGTCTCCTAGGCTTTTTTTGTGTTACAGTTTGAAAATTCTGAATTTGGAGGAAATTATGATTTCATTATTGATGACTACAATCTCACTTGGTCTTGCCGATAGTATAAATCCCTTCGGTATCTCGATGCAATTCGTCCTGCAAGGGATGGTTAAAAAGTCCTGGCACACTTTATATTTTATATTAACAACGGGTGCTGTAAACTTGATCGGTGGGCTACTTGTTTATTTCGGATTCTTAGATATTTTTGCTATAGCGTTCGACTATGTCAGTCAGAATTATCAACCAGCACTCATTACAGTAGAGCTCATCCTAGCCTTTGTTCTAGCGTTACTAGCAGTCTGGGAATTTATTAAACCTAAAATACGCGCTAAAATCGAAGAAGCCACCGACCACCGTTTTGAAGACGAGGGGACAGCCATTAAAGTCACTTCCGTCACACCCAAAGCACTAATCTTAATTGGTGCTGCCACGACGATTTCTGAGCTATCGACCGCATTACCATATTTCGCCTTCTTAGGTTTCATTTTCACAAATAACTACTCAGCTCTAGCTGTAATTCTAGCACTGTTACTTTACAATTTTCTTTATATGGCGCCACTGCTCGCACTATTTTTCGTTTATAAATTTGCCTACGAACAATTCGACCGCCTCTATGTTAAAATCTACGCCATCATCGCCCGCTTCTTAACCATACTAACCCCCGCCGTCCTCGCCATTATCGCTGGCGTTCTGCTTTACCACGCCGTCTTCCAGCTGGTATAAAGCTTTAGGGAAAAGATGGCATTCGGCGATGTTAAAACTCCGATTGGAGGAGTGGCAGGTTAGTTTATGATTAGAGAACCATAGTGGATAGAATTCTATGATTTTGAATTTTTTAAGTATCAATTGATTAGAACAGTTAAACTAAAATTCATGATACTTACAATCTATAAAATTGTCCCTAATATTTGTTTCCTTTATAATTAATTTAAAGGAGCTGAATTTATGACATTGTACACACTAGAAGAATTTTTGAATAGCATTGATAACACGGAGCACCGTGAGTATGTTTTGGAATTGATTAAACATATCAAAGAAAAATATCCGACACTCGATTTAGAAATCAAATGGTCACAACCTATGTTTACTCAAAATAATACTTATATTATCGGTTTTTCAACCGCTAAAAAACATCTCGCCGTTGCACCAGAAGGAAAGGGCATCCGTCAATTCCAAGACTATTTAGATGAACACGAAATGGACTACACCAAACAGCTTATCCGCATGCCATGGAATCAGCCGTTTGATATTAGTTTAATCGATGAAATGATCGAGTTTAATATGGAAGATAAAAAAGGCTACCCCCATTTTTGGCGGAAAGTATCTTCTTAGACTAGACATTATATAGAAAAAACTAATAAACTCAGCAAACGAATCCGCCTCAGTTTTAGCACCAAAAAACAAACTGCGGCATACAATCGACTCAATTTCTTCAGAAATTGACTTCCGCGTTTTGTGAATAATACTTTTCGACTCAGGTCGAAAAGTTCAACCTATATAATATATGGCAGCTTTTCGCATAACGAAAAGCGACATCATAACTCAAAGCGGTAGAGTCGCTGGTGCGACTCTGACTGAAGTCCTTTGTTTGTGAGAGATGATAAAACTGGAAGTGATTTGGGCAAATGATTGAGAGTTAGCGGTCGAAATTTAGGGTGTATTTTCTAAACTCTGACGGATGAGTTGAGTAGAAAGAACGAATAAATTCAGCAAACGAATCCGCCTCAGTTTTAGCACCAAAAAACAAACTGCGGCATACAATCGACTCAATTTCTTCAGAAATTGACTTCCGCCTTTTCTGAATAATACTTTTCGACTCAGGTCGAAAAGTTCAACCTATATAATATAAGGAAGCTTTTCGCTTAACGAAAAGCGACATCATAATTCAAAGCGGTAGAGTCGCTGGTGCGACTCTGACTGAAGTCCTTTATTTGTGGGAGATGATAAAACTGGAAGTGATTTGGGCAAATAAGTGAGAGTTAGGGGGCGAAATTTAGGGTGTATTTTCTAAACTCTGACGGATGAGTTGAGTAGAAAGAACGAATAAATTCAGCAAACCAGTCCGCCTCAGTTTTAGCACCAAAAAACAAACTGCGGCATATAATCCGTTCAATTTCTTCAGAAATTGACTTCCGCGTTTTGTGAATGGCACTTTTCGACTCAGGTCGAAAAGTTCAACCTATATAATATAAGGAAGCTTTTCGCTTAACGAAAAGCGACATCATAATTCAAAGCGGTAGAGTCGCTAGTGCGACTCTGACTGAAGTCCATTGTTTGTGAGAGATTATAAAACGGGAAGTGATTCGGGCAAATGAGTGAGTGGGAGTTTGGTTGTGGAAATTTAGGGTGTATTTTCTTAATGTTGGTGACTGGCTTGAGTTGAGAAAATTTTTGGCTGTTAATTTTCTTAATTCTGGTGACTGGCTTGAGTTGAGAAAACTTTTGGCTGTAAATTTTCTTAACTGTGGTGATTGCGTTGAGTTAAGAAAATAAGTTTAATCAAAACTACCCCCACCGACTGGACACACGTCTTTTAAAAAGAAAATACTATAGACAACTGGCTTTGAATCAACAAATTTACTGGACAGCGATCTTTAAGCGGGTTATATAACTGGACATTTACTAAACAGAACCTTTAGTTTTCATTATCAGCATATTATTGTCTGATACTGAAAATTATTCTGGATTAATTTTCAGTATTCTAATAAAAAACACTCGTACTGAAAAGTTTTAGCGAATATTTTTCAGTACGAACAAGTTTCTGGTTAATACTGAAAACAGCTCATTAGATCGTAAGGCTTTATCCACAGAGAAAATAGAATCTGTGGCAAGATTTCGAGTCGGCAGTCCATTTTTGCCACGGCGCCCCTATTCTGTGGCAAGAATTTGAGTTGGCAGACTAGACTTGCCACGGCGCCCCCATTCTGTGGCAAGAATTTGAGTTGGCAGACTAGTCTTGCCACGGCGCCCCTATTCTGTGGCAAGAATTCGGATAGGCAGTCTAGTCTTGCCACGGCGCCCCCATTCTGTGGCAAGAATTCGGATAAGCAGTCCATTTTTGCCACGGCGACACCATTCTCTGGCAAGATTTCGCGTAAACAGTCAATTTTTGCCACACGATCATGAAATGAATTAAATAGCGAACTACCAATCAGTTCACACGCCAAATCCACAGGCCAGACAAACAAAAAAGACTATACCAACAGCTCTCAACAAACCTGTTAGTATAGTCTTTTTTATTTTCATTACTTATCCAAATTATCCCAGAACTTCTTCTTGTAGTGATCGTGGTCGGCTTGGGTGAATTCGCCGTTGGCGAATTTGTCGGCCACGAATTCGATGAGTTCGTCCCAAGATTCTTTTTCTTTACCGACGAGGATAGGGTAGAACCAGGCATTGTTTTTCTCAGCCGCGACTAAGTCGCCAGGAGAGTCGCCGATCATAATGATTTGGTGCGGGTCAGCTCCTTCACTAATGAAAGTAGCAATAGTATCTTCTTTCTTGCCGCTATCTTGTCCGTAGATGCCATCGACATAGTCGATTAAATTGTAGCGCGTCCATTCATCGGTGATGGCTTCGCGGTTGGCGGTACTAACGACATAAACTTTTCCTAAGGGTGATATTTTCTTGAGGCCATCTAAAGCGCCATCGAAAACATCGTCATGGTCTTTGCCGTTAGCAACTCCTTCATTAACAGCCATTGTCCATTCTAGTGCTGCTTTTAAGTCATCACTGCCGTGTTTTTCGATTTCAGGCTTTAATGTGTCTGGTGATAAAGTATCCGATTCTTCGACCCAGCGGTATAAATGATCGACATTCATGCCATCATAATTAATTGATTTGAGCGTTGCAACGAGACCGACAAATCGGTTAACACCACGTTTTTTTGAATATAAGTTAATATTGCTCCAATTTTCCAAAAATTGCTCTTTAAGGTCTTGGGGAACGGAAAAAACCTCCGCTGCGAGTGGGCCCATGAATAGATTGTGTTTGTAAGTCATTGTGTCGATTGCGCAGCCGTCTGAGTCGACGGTGAAAATTACTTCTGCCATTTGTAAAACCTCCATTATAATAAATTAAAACAACTGAAAGTATGCGAGTCATTTTTATTATACCATCAAACAAAAACGAAAAGAAATGATTACTAAACGGCAAAAAGTGGTCAAACAACTTAGTCAAGGTCAATTAAGCGCCAATCAGACAAACAGTAAAATATTTTTTCAATCTATCGCGACAATACCAGACCCTCGCGAAAAAAACTGGAGTCGTTTTCATAAAAATTTCGCTTACACAAAACAAAAATATCTGATACAATTTCAAAGTTGTTCTAAAAGAGAACAGACAAATTAACCGGAAGGAAGTTTAAAATTGAAAGAAAAAAATGGTATTTTTTATGGTTGGTGGATTGTAGTAGGCGTTGCTTTATTACTAACAGTAGCCGCCCCAGCATCAGTAGCGGTTGCCAATATTTATCAACCACATGTCACTGAAGCTTTAAATATTTCAGCTAGTGCATTCGCGGTTTCCAATACGATTGTATTAGGAATGGGTGTTTTCTTATCACCGATTGTATCGAATTTATTAAGCCAAAAATTTAAAATGTGGTATATGATCGGAATCGTTATTTATGTCCTTGGATTACTTGGCTATAGCCGCATGACTAACTTGGTTCACTTATACTTATCATCATTCTTAACAGGGATTGGTTTTATTTTCACTGCAATTATTCCTGCATCAATGCTTGTTAACAAATGGTTCAACAAACAAAAAGGACTTGCTTTATCACTTGCCTTTTCAGGTTTAGGTATCGGTGGGGTCATTTTCTCAAACTTGGTGACTTATGTTATTGAAGCGGCTGGATGGCGACAAGCTTACTTAACTTATGCGATTATTTTATTCGTCGTAAGTGCATTAGTAATGACATTCATCATCAAAGTAGACCCATCAGAAAAAGGGACTTACCCTGATGGGATTAAACCAACCGCAAATGATAACGACAGCCTTGCTAACAAAACAGTCAGCGACGCGTCTTATAAAGTTTCAGGGCCATTCAAATCATTCGCCCGTGACCCATTCTTCATTTTCTTATTAATCGGAGCGGTATTTATCGGCTTATCAAACAATGGTGGCCTTGGCCAATTCCCACCATTCATGACCGAATTACACGGCGCAACACGCTCAGCATTAATCGTATCAATTTACTCAGCAGTTGGAATTATCGGTAAATTAATTATCGGAATCGTTTCAGATAAATTCGGCGTTCGCGTTGGAACAAACTACGCCGTCGTACTTTGTGTTGTAACATTCATCCTAGCGCTATTTTCAAACAACTGGACAATGGCAATCTTAATGGCCATCGCCTTCGGACTAGGCAACGGAATCGGAACAGTATCAGCACCACTTGTAACATCAAGCATGGTATCCGCTGAAAACTACGCAACCGTCTATGGTTACACATCAAGTGCCCTACAATTAGGGATGACATTCGGTTCAGTATTCGCCGCATCCATCGCCAACTTCACCGACTCATACAACTGGGCATGGATCGTCGTTGCGATCATCTCAGCGCTTGTCGGCGTATGTTGGACTTACGCGCTAAACCGCGCCAACAAACTAGCCGCAAAGCAATTAGCTAAATAAACACAAAGAGACTAAGCCCACGCCTAGTCTCTTTTTTTGTTTTTTAAAATATGGCATTAGCCCATGTAATTAACTACGATTTCATTGGCTTTTCGTACTAATGCTTTGACATTATTATTACCAAAATGCGTATTCGTCAACCAAGGGCCAATATAGAAACAGTTATCTAATTTACCAAACGTTTGGTTCATTACTTTTGTTTCTGGCCAAGTTACTAGAATACCTCTTTTTTCTTTATCCAAGAGGAATCCTTTATCTAATAATTTACGCAGTAAAGCATTATCTTCACTCGTAATTAAATCGGTATTATAAGCAAAACCAGTTGCATTAATGACAATATCTGCTTCAAATGTTTCACCACTTAGACTCTTCAATATGAAACGGTCCTCTTTTTCAATTTCAACTAAGTCTGGTACCACAAACAATTTATCTTCCGTTGTTAGATGGTACATATTTTCTACGGCGTCTGGAGCTAATCGAACTTGGTAGTGACTAAATAGAGGGGCATAGTCCAAGCGGAAACGTACTACGTCTCCTTTAGTTAAGCTCATATAAAGGTCGCCTAAGTTCGGAGATAGTTTTGCGATATAGGCTTGTACTTTCGATAAATCAGGGTGTTCTTGCCCGAAATACGTTTGGTATGTTTTGTCTAAATCGGCTGGGTCGTATTTAGCGCGGATGGCGTTTAAGTCAATGTTGTTTTCGATTAAATCGGCTTGGACTGTTTCGACGATGCGCTCTAAAGGGATGTAGCCTTTGTGAGTGCGCAGTTCGTTGTCAATCCATTCTTTGTCTAATGAGTAAGTTAGCGCGGGTCCGCGGTAAGGCGAGACACGCAGTGAGTTAAAGTCCGGGCGATTTGTGAAGACGCCAATCGGCTGCGTGAGCTTTTTTTCGTGGCTTAGGTAATTGACGATGTCAAAGGCGGTTAGGCCTGATCCGATAATAGCAATGTGTTTGTCTTCGTCTAGATCTTTTAACTTTTCAATGACTGGGTAGGGATTGTGAACATAATTCTCAGTGCCACGTAAGTTGTAAAAGTCTTGATAGTCAGGCACGCCAACGGCTAGGAAGAGGTAATCATAGTCGTCATATAATTCGCCTTGGGCGTCTTCTAGTTGATAGAGTAGGCCGTTTTGTTCAGCGCGGACCTCAATGTCAATGACTTCTTGATTAATATAATTGACATTTTCCAATTCTAAGAGTGGTTCAATGCGTTCTTTAGCGTACTCTCCGTAAATGGTGCGGGGCACTAAGTCAACGGTTGATTCATATTCTGGGTAGTGTTCTTCGAGCCAGTTTGGGAAGTCCATTGGTTCGTCGTTCTTTAATGACATTGCCGTTGGGAAGGCGTTTAATAGTAAATATTTTGTGTCTTTTTGGTATGCAGGGCCAACTGCAAACTCTTCTCTTGGGTCGAAGATATCAACGGTTACATCATTTTTGTCTAATTTTCCAGTGGTTTTCAGTGCCATGAGTAGCGCTGCGCCACTCACACCAAAACCAACAATTGCAATTTTCATTCATTATCACCTGTTCGTTGTATTTTACATTCGTTTAAGTAATTGCATATTGTCGAGGCAAAGGTCATTCATTGCTGCTGAGTCCGTTCTTGCTTCAGCAAGATTACGGACTTACATGCGACATAAAAGCAGTTCAGCAAATTTCTATAACTAAGATAAATTAATAATTATTTATGGTTTTAGCTCTTTCGCTTTTCTTCTCATGACTCTTTCCTCGTAGATATGCATGGTAAATTAGCTTTCTAATTAAAGCAGAATTAAAACTCCTTTTTAGTTTATCATGAAACCGGATAAAAATGCGAAAATATAGATTATAAAACTTATCTAAATAAATTCTTTAAAATGTTAAAATTTGGCGAGTTTTGCTTTAAACTAGAAAACGGTTCAGGTATAATATTCTTTATATGAAAAAGGAGGATGTAAATGACTCAAAAGAACAAACAAGGAGAAATAAAACAACAGAGTAATTCAGGTTGGCTTGGCTTCATCGAAAGAGCCGGAAACGCCTTACCTCACCCCGTTGTTATATTCCTTATCTTAGCCGCAATTATTATATTGGTTTCAGAATTAACATACCGCATGGGCTTATCGGTAGAATTTTACGATTCACGCGCTGGAGAAACAGTCGAAATCGTAGCACGTTCATTATTTAATGCAGAAGGTCTTGCCTATATCTTCAATAACGCCGTTAAGAACTTCACCGGCTTCGCACCACTAGGGACAGTACTGGTCGCGATGTTAGGGGTAGGGGTTGCGGAATGGACTGGCTTACTTGGTAATGCTATTAAAAAAGTAGTCCACTCAGTACCGCGTTCATTACTTACAGCAACGGTTGTTTTAGTAGGTATCGTTTCAAATATCGCATCTGACGCAGGTTACGTTGTGGTAATCCCACTGGGTGCTGCGGTATTTGCTGGAGCAGGACGTCACCCAATCGTTGGTTTAGCAGCAGCTTTCGCAGGAGTATCTGGTGGGTTCTCAGCCAACTTAATCGTTGGACCAACCGATGCATTACTATCTGGTTTAACAAACGCCGCACTCCAAAGTGCTGGTATTGACTATACGGTTTCAGTTACAGGTAACTGGTACTTCATGATTGCTTCAACTGTTTTACTAACAATCATCGGTACTTGGGTAACGGAAAAAGTGATTGCGCCACGCTTTGCGGATTATAATCCAGCAAACGCGGAAGAAGCAGATGGTGAAAATGAAATTGATAAAGTGGGTCAAGAATTAACTGACCTTGAAAACCGTGGTTTAAGAAATGCAGGAATTGCATTATTAATTTTAGCGGTAATTATGGCATTCTTAATGGTTCCAGAAAATGGCGCATTACGTGCTCTAGATGAATCAACTGGTCAAATGACTTTATCTAACTTCTTATCAAATGGATTAATCTTTGCGATTTTCTTATTATTCGCCATTCCAGGAATTGTTTACGGTAAAACAGTTGGTAAAATCAATTCTTCTGACGATTTCGTAGAAGGAATGACTCAGTCAATGCGTTCAATGGCAGGTTATATTGTATTAGCCTTCTTCGCATCGCAATTTATTAACTATTTCTCTTACACAAATCTAGGAACAATCCTTTCAGTTAATGGAGCAAACTTCTTAGAGTCAATCGGCTTTACAGGAATTCCATTAATCTTAGCATTCATTATCTTAGGTGCATTCTTAGACTTATTCCTAGGATCAGCATCTGCGAAATGGGCAATCATGGCACCAATTTTCGTTCCAATGATGTTCCAATTAGGCTTAACGCCAGAATTAACACAAATGGCATACCGAATCGCTGACTCAGTGGTAAACATTATCACACCATTAATGAGCTACTTCGCGATGATTCTAGTGTTCATGAAACGCTACGACAAAAACTCAGGTCTAGGAACATTAATCTCAACAATGTTACCTTACTCAATCGCCTTCCTAATCTCATGGTCACTCCTACTAGTCGTATGGTACTACCTAGGAATCCCATTAGGCCCAGGTGCACCAATCGTCTTACCATAATAATTATTTTAAAAGTCTTGATAATCGAATTTCGATTATTGAGGCTTTTTTGCTTGCATATTATCCTCTCTCTAGGTGCGACATCATTCATACCTCGTAATTGGAATCGTGGTATGATGGAATTAACGCATGTAAAAACGTGAGATTTATGATTTTAAATAGACAAAGACAAAGGAGAGAGTGATATGCTATTTGAATTTGATGCCACTCATTATGCACAAAAAATACTAAGTGGTGAAAAGACTGCGACTGAATTGGTTAAGAGGGCGATTACTAATATAGAAACCTTGAACCCAACGTTGAATGCAGTGGTAGTTAAAGACTTCGATGAAGCCCGTGATAAAGCAGCGCAATATGATGATTATTTAAACACATTAGACGCTAAAGCTAAAAGTGAATTACCTCCATTTTATGGTGTGCCTATCTTATTGAAGGATTTAGGACAATCACAAAAGGGGGTACCGACAATGAGTGGTGCCAGATTAATGGATGGCCATGTTGCTAGTCAGACAGACAATTTTACAAAAAGAATAGAAGCTTCTGGTTTTATCATTGTCGGAAGGACAAATGTGCCAGAGTTCGGTTTTAAAAATATCAGTGATTCAAAGTTTACAGGCAGGGTTAATTCCCCCATTAATGCAAATCGCAATCCTGGTGGGTCTAGTGGTGGAGCGGCCGCTGCTTTGAAAGCGGGTATGGTGCCTATTGTAACAGCTGGAGATGGTGGTGGTTCCATCCGAATTCCAGCTTCTTTTAATGGTTTAATCGGCTTGAAGACAAGTCGTGGTCGAATTCCTGTAGGACCTGGTGGGTACCGAGGTTGGCAGGGGGCGAGTGTCAACTTCGCATTGACGAAGTCTGTTCGTGACACGTGGAAATTATTAAGCTGGATGCAAGTAGAGCAACTTGAAGCACCTTTTATGATACCAAGTATTGTTCATGAAAGTTTAATGCCATTAAATCGCCCACTCCGTATTGCCTATACAATGAAATCCCCGATAGGATCAGCGGTAAGTAAATTCGTTCAATCGATGATGCAAGATGCAATTGAGAAATTAGAATCGCTGGGGCACTCCGTTATTGAATCAGAGCCTGAAATTGATGGCGTTAAAGCGATGCAAACTTACTATAAGGTGAATGGCGTAGAAACTGCGTCAATGATGCAAGGTTTTGAGAAAGCTTTGGAGCGAGCGGTAACTAAAGAGGACATGGAACTAATGAGTTGGGCAATTTATCAATTAGGATTAAATATGTCAGGCGTAGAATATTCCCAAGTGCTAGCTTATTGGGACGAGATAACGGCTGTTGCAGAGACGTTCCATGAAGACTTTGATGTTTTGTTAATGCCAGCAACGAATGGACCAGCACCATCACACGATGAATTCTCTCATTCAGACCAGTTGCTTGATCAGTTAGAAAATATCGAACAATTCACTTCAGACAAGCAACAAGAGATTGTTTGGAACATGTTTGATGATAGTTTAGCGTGGACACCGTTCACTCAACAAATGAATTTAACCGGTCAACCTGCAATTAGTTTACCGATGTATGAATTGGAAAATGGTTTACCAATCGGTGCTCAATTTTCAACACGCAAAGGTGGGGAATACTTACTGCTGCAACTAGCTCAACAACTAGAAGACGCTGGGTATTTGAAAAGTAGTATCGTATGAAAAAGACGCATCTAAATTTTAGATGCGCCTCTGTTTCTTAAGCATATTATGGTTGATTATAAGCCAATGTCATAATGATGTTTGAATTAGGTAAGTAGAATACATGAGCCGTTTCCAACTCTCCGTGTTCCTTCAAGTCGAGTGCCTGATTATAATGCGTACTATTTAGGTAAAATTTAAACTCAGTGCCACTGCTACTATTTCCAAGTAAAATATAATCATGACTTTCACCAGAGTAATCGGCGTCAATTTCGAGATTACTTAATTCCACATATTCCGGTTGGTTAACATATGGTAAATCTTGGTAGGCGGTCGCTGTATAACCAATCCCCATGAAGGTGAAAAGTATTATACCAAGTGGTTGAATGATCTTCATATACCACTTCTTCTTACTCCATTTCCTTGCCAAATTCACCAGCAAACCAATACTTAGTGCCATCAAATAAATTCCCGTAAGCCAATGAAAAATATAACCCATCAGACCTTCACGGTGAATTTGTGTAAATATCAAAATAAATAAAATTAAAAATCCAAGTAAAATAAAACCACCGATTAGATAGCCTATTAAACGATTTAGCTTTCTCTCAGCCATTTTTCCACCACCTTATATTATTATTTTACAGCATAACGACTCGAATGTAACTTGATATAAATTGTGTCATATTATTTTGTCCCTTCAAGAACAGATTGGCGTCAAAACTAATTCTGGAATTTGGTGCTAGTTTGATAAACAATACACCGAGTCAAATGCTTTCTTAATAATCTCCACCGATAATCTATGAAAGCGTGATATAATAAGGATAAATTATAATTAATATAGAGTATATAAAAACTGTGAAATGATTCTAGGAGGAAGTAAATGATAACGTCAGATGATATAAAACGCCGTTTGTGGAACGGCGCAAATGAATTACGTGGCTCGATGGATGCCAGCAGGTATAAGGATTATATGTTGGGCTTGATGTTCTATAAGTTCTTAAGTGATAAAACACTTGCGACATTTGCCCAAAGTGCTGGATTAGTGAATGAAACAAAAGAAGCGATTTTTACAGCATATTTCGAAGCGTATGAGGCATATGGAGAAACTTTAATTAACACATTCCAAAGTCAATTAGGCTATTATGTCTTGCCTGAATACTTATACCAAACTTGGTTACGTGATATTGATAGTGGCGAATTTGAAGTTCAAAAAGTAACGGATAGTTTAAATAACTTTGAAAGAACGGTTGCGACAACTGAAGATGGTGCTGACTTTAAAGGACTATTTTCAACATCAATGATTGATTTAACCGACACTGCTTTAGGGAGTGATTTAAATCAACGCTCGAAAAATATTAAAGGTTTAATTTTATTATTTTCGGATTTAGACATGGTTGACCTCCAACAAAATGATATTTTAGGGGACGCCTATGAATATTTAATCGGCCAATTCGCGATGGAATCAGGTAAAAAAGCCGGTGAATTCTACACGCCAAGTCAAGTCAGTGAAGTGATGGCACAAATTGTAGCCAAAGATAAAAACATCAAATCCATTTATGACCCGACTGTTGGATCTGGTTCCTTACTCTTAACAGTAGGGAAACATTTAAGTGCTGACCAACAACGACTCATTCATTATTATGGTCAAGAAAAGAATACAGCGACCTATAACTTAACGCGGATGAACTTATTACTTCACGGAGTTAAGCCACATAAAATTACCATGAAAAATGGCGATACATTAGGCGAAGACTGGCCAGAAGATCCACAACGACCAAATGAAGGAGTACTCTTCGACGCCGTGGTGATGAATCCGCCATATTCACAGAAAAATTGGAATAAAGCGGACTTAAAAGTGAGTGACCCACGTTTTGAAATGGCTGGTGTCCTGCCACCCGATTCTAAAGGGGACTTCGCTTTCTTATTACATGGTTTGTATCACTTAGATACTCAAGGAACAATGGCTATTGTTCTACCTCACGGTGTTTTATTCCGTGGTGGTGCTGAAGGACAAATTCGCCAAACATTACTTGAGAAAAATTACATCGATACAATTATTGGACTCCCAAGTAGTTTATTTACCAATACTGGTATTCCTGTTACCGTCATTATCTTAAAGAAAAACCGTAATATGGGCGAACCTGTTTTATTTATTGATGCGTCAGAAACATTCATTAAAGAAGGTAAACAAAATGTCTTACGTGAAAAAGATATTGCGCGTATCGTTGATACATATACAACCAGAGAAAATATAGAAGGATTTAGTCATCTAGCAGACCGCCAAGAAATTGTTGCTAATGACTATAACTTAAATATCCCGCGTTATGTTGAAGCAAATAAAGAAACAGTAGACCATGATGTCGATGCACATTTATATGGTGGGATTCCAAAAGCAAATATTGATGACTTAACAGTTTTAAATAAAGGTGCTAAAAACGTTTTAAAACAACATTTCAAAGAAGTACGTCCTGGTTATCTACAGCTAGAAACATCAATTGAAGACTTAACTGACCAAGTATTAAATGCAGATAGTGTCCAAGAAAAAATGACAGAAGTAGCTGAAATTGCTGGAAACTATGTTGATCGTTACTGGAAACAAGTGAAAGCAGTACAAGATATTAATCAACTCGGTGATATTCAAGATGAAATGTTAATGAATATCAAAGAAGTTTTGAAACAAGTTGATTTCTTGGATCAATATGAAGGCTATCAAATCATTGCGGATATTTGGGAACGTGATTTAAAACATGACGGTGAACTGATTGCGGGTGGTGACTTTTATGAATTAGGACGCCAGCGTGAACCACATATGGTTACTAAAGGAACGGGTAATAAACGCCGTCAAGTTCAAGAAGGTTGGGAAGGTGTGCTTGTTCCAACAAACTTAGCTGAAACAACATACTATCAAGTAGAACGCCAAGCCATTTCCGATTTAGAAGGGCAACTAGCAGACACTGAACAAGGATTAGCAGACTTAGTTGAAGCAGCCAAAGAAGAAGATACTCCAGAATGGGACGCATTATATGATGTCTTGAAAAAAGATGCGGATGATGAGCCAAAAGATAGCTTTGACAATCCAGCTGTCAAACGAGAACTCAAAGAAGCAGATAAAAATAGTGCAGAATATCCTTATTTAAAACAAGTCTCAGACTTAACGGCTCAAAAATCAAAAGTAAGTAAACAAATTAAAGACGCAGAAAAAGAGTTAGAAGAAGCAGTCCAAGCACGTATTCCAGAACTAACAAATGAAGAGATTGATGAACTTGTTTACTTAAAATGGTTCGGCAATACGAAAGACCAACTCATCAATTTAGTTAAACAACCATTACTGGATGAGTTAAATATTTTAGAAACTCTAAACGAACGTTACAGCCAAACCATCGAAAATCTCGACCAAGAAATCGAATCACTCACCAACGAATTCGAAGACCTACTTAAAGATTTGGTGGTGGGATAATGGAAGAGAAAAAGAATGTACCGAAGAGAAGGTTTGGGGAGTTTGTAAAAGAGAGAGGTTGGAAAAGTGAATATTTTGAAAATTTAGCCGAAATTGTTCGAGGAGCAAGCCCAAGACCGATTCAAGATCCTAAATGGTTTGATAAAAATTCACAAGTAGGTTGGTTAAGGATATCTGATGTCACTGAACAAAATGGGCGCATTCGTTATTTGGAACAACATATTTCTGAATTAGGTCAGAAAAAAACCAGAGTAATACATACTCCACATTTGCTCTTGAGTATTGCTGCCACAGTTGGAAAACCTGTTATCAATTATACTAGTACTGGAGTACATGATGGCTTCTTGATATTTTATGAGCCTAAATTTGATATTGAATATATGTATTATTGGTTAGAGAAGTTTCGTCCTGAATGGTCCAAGTATGGACAACCTGGTAGTCAAGTGAACTTAAATTCAGAACTAGTAAAGACTCAGAAAGTGTACTTACCATCAAAGTCAGAACAGTTAAAAATAAAAAAATTCTTTCAACATTTGGATAAACTAATAGATGTTCACCAACAAAAACTACAAAAGCTAAAAGCCCAAAAACAAGCTTATTTATCGGAGATGTTTCCTCAAGAAGGAGAAACAAAGCCTAAAAGAAGATTTGCTGGGTTTGAAGGTAGTTGGCAAATAATTAAGTTCAATGATTTATTAAATGCTACTGAAGGAATTAGACGTGGTCCGTTTGGTAGTGCCTTAAAAAAGGAGTTTTTTGTCAATGATAGTCAATATGTAGTTTATGAGCAACATAATGCAATTTACAATACTTTTCAAACTAGATATAAAATTTCTAAAGATAAATATAATGAACTTATTAAATTCAGAGTTTCTGAAGGTGATTTTATAATGAGTGGTGCTGGAACAATAGGGAAAATAGCTAGAGTTCCAAAAGATATTCAAAATGGTGTGATTAACCAAGCGCTTATTAGAATAAAAATTGATGCTTCTATAATAGATCCTAATTATTTTATACAGTGGATGCGTGCGGATGAGATGCAAAACAGATTGACGCATTCAAACCCAGGATCAGCAATGGTAAATTTAGTTCCTATGACTGAGTTGAAAAATTGGGAGGTTTTACTTCCCTCTTTAGAAGAACAACAAAAAATCGGAACTTTTTTCCAAAAACTAGATTCATTAATCGAGAAACAAGAAGAACGTGTTAAGAAATACCAAGCATTGAAACAAGCCTACTTGAATGAGATGTTTGTTTAAAGGAGGGGTGTAGGATGGTTGAGATGATGAAGGATGCTTCGGAGCGTGCTTTTCAGGACCGCTTTGTTTATGAATTGGAGAAATACCAATGGAAGTCTTTACCTGAATTGGATGGGACGAAGCAAAAGGTAACGGTCGAAGATTTGATTGCACATTGGCGTGAAGAATTAAATCGCATTAACCAAGATCAGTTAGAAGGTGTGGCTTTAACAGATGGTGAGTTTAAGCAAGTTCTAGCTAAAGTCAGTCAGATTACGAACTCTTATGAAGCGGCTAAACTGCTCGCAATTGAAGAAGGTAAAGGGAAGATTGATGGTATTTACCGTGATCCGAATCCGAATATTACCCGTAAACAAATTACGTTAACTATTTTTAAGAAAGCTGCGGTTCGCGGTGGGGACTCTTCTTATGCGGTCGCCCGTGAAGTGGTTTCGGAAAAAACAGGGAATCGTTTTGATATTGTCTTACTAATCAATGGATTGCCTTTAATTAATATTGAACAAAAACGAACAGATAAAACATTGGACGAAGCTTTTGGTCAATTTAAACGTTATTACCGTGACGGAGAGTATTCAAATAACTTCATGGCCTTTTCGCAAATGATGGTTATTACTTCTGAAATTGATACGCGTTATTTTGCGACACCTAAATCTTATCAAGACTTTAATGAATCCTTTGTTTTCCGTTGGAGTGATAAAAACAACCGTGCAGTGACAAAGTTCCAAGATATTATTGGTCAATTCTTGATGATTCCCATGGCTCATCAAATGGTTGGAGACTATTTAATTATTGATGAAGCATTGGAAGAAGAAAATAAACGCCATATGTTGATGCGTCCCTATCAAGTGCATGCTCTGCAAGCAGTTGAAGGAGCTGCTTTTGGTTGGGATAATGACGGTATTCCACATGGTGGTTTTGTTTGGCATACCACCGGTTCTGGTAAAACTATTACGAGTTTTAAGACGGCACTATTTCTATCAACCAGAGGAAACTTTGATAAAGTGGTCTTTTTAGTAGACCGTAAAGAATTGGATAGTAATACGACTGAGAAGTTTAAGTCTTATGCTTATTTTGAATCTGTTTCAGTTGATGATACGAAACATACTTATCACTTGCAGAAAGAATTGGAAGCAAGTAAGCGTGGGATTGTTGTTACAACGACTTTTAAATTAAATAATTTAGTAGAGAAATTAATTGAAAATGAAGATAATCGTCTAAGTGATAAACGGATTGTCTTTATTATTGATGAGGCTCACCGAACAACCATGGGGCAGATGATGGGGACGATTCGTGATTACTTCAAGAAAAATGGGTTGTTTTACGGATTTACGGGAACACCATTGTTTGATGAAAATGAAATCACTGGAAAGATTAATGAAAAGAGTGAAGTCATTAATACGACCGAGAAACTTTTCGGTCCATTATTACATCAATACACGATTGACGAAGCGATTGCGGATGGGAATGTTTTAGGTTTCCATGTCTTGTATTTCAATACAGGTGAATTCAAAAGTTACGCTGATTTACGAGAACAACTCATTGAAAAACGATTGAAAGACAAACCAGATTTAAGTAAATGGGATGTCCAAAAGGAAATTGCTTTGTTGAGTGATTTAGAAGTGGAAGAGTTGGCTGTTAAAGAAGAAATTTTGGTTTACCAAGATGAAACGCATATTCCACGTGTGGTTACTGAGATGTTAGATAATTGGGCTGACCAGTCGCAAGATTATTGGTTTAATGCGATTTTAACGGTGGCTTATAAACCAAGAGTCATTGCTTATTACAAAGAGTTTAAGAAACAATTGGCTGAGCGCGGTGAAAAGCTAAATGTTGCGATGACTTTTAGTGAGGGGAATGTGAATGACCCCGATGATCAAAGTCTTGAAGCGATGGACGAGATGTACAAAGATTATCAGACCTTTACTGGCGTAGGTTTTGCGGTGCGTAACACGGGACTTGGTAGTGAAGATTACTTTAGTGATTTAACGAGCCGTGCTAAACGAGGTGGAAGTGGGCGTAATCCACACAATATTGATTTGATTATTGTGGCAGACCGTTTACTGACAGGTTATGACTCGAAGCTGTTGAATACTTTATATGTTGACCGTCCTTTAGAATTACAAGGTTTGATTCAGGCTTATTCAAGAACCAACCGGATTTATAATAAGTCGAAAGAATTTGGTACCATCATTAATTTCCAGTACCCAAAACTTTCTGAACAAGCCGTTAATCAAGCTTTAGCTTTATATGGTAGTGGTGGAACAAGTAAGCGTGCCATTGTAGAACCTTATGATACAGCGGTTCAACAATTTTCTGAGACAGTATTCGATTTGGTTGAGACGATGACTGATCCAAGCCATTGGGTTCAAATTAAAGATAATGAAGAAGCAAAAGAAGCATTTATGAAAGTTTTTAAATCAGCTTTGGACAAACTAAACCGTGTGATGCAGTATTATCAATTTGAATGGGATGACCAGAGTTTTGGTATAACAAAACATGAGTGGTTAAGTTATGTAGGAGCTTATAAGAACTTAAAACCAGATGGTGGTGGTGTTGATGACACGGTAGTTAATCAATTAACCGCAAAAACAAAAATTGCATCTAGTCAACTGATTGATGCAGCGCATATTGTTGCTTTGATTGGTAAAGAAGTGGATACCCAAGGGGACGTTCAAACAGTTAGCCGTGAAACGCAGCGTATTATTTATGAACAGATAGCGGAACTGAAGCAGATGGGTGAAGCGGAACAAGCGCAGTTACTGCTCCAGTTTGTCGAAGAACAACTGATACCGGGATATTTATCAACAAACGTTAACTTTGACCAAGCTTTTGCCGAATGGAAGTTAGCGAAGCGTACGGACGAAGTGCATGCGTTCGCGAGAGAGTGGGGTGTGGACGCGGAGTTGTTGAATAAGTCGCTTGAGCTCTATTCTGCGGATGAGAAGGGTGTGGTGCCTTATATGAATGACATTACTTTCTCGGCGGATTTTGCGGTGGCTCAAACGGATCAGGTGAATAATCGTTTGGAGTTGACGATGGAGTTGACCAAGGAATTGCCTCACTGGATTGAGGAGACAAAGGCGAAGTATCGGAGTTAGGTTTGTGAGTAAGTATATTTAAGTCCTGATGATTAATGTTGGTCATCAGGGCTTTTTTGTGCGTTGGGTTGGTCTTTTAAATTGCGCATTGCTTCTTCAAAGGTGAGGATGTGGCTGTCAAAACTAAGAGCGAAATTGGTGGTTAGTTTTGATAAAAATGTGGAGTTGTCAAAACTAGAGGAGGGATTAGGGTTTAGTTTTGATAAATGAGGGTTGGCATCAAAACTAGAGTGGGAATTAAGGTTTAGTTTTGATAAAGATGTGTGGTTGTCAAAACTAGAGGAGAAATTGGTTTGAAGTTTTGATAAATAAGGGTTGGAATCAAAACTAGAGTGGGAAATAGCTTTTAGTTTTGATAAAAAGTAGGTTAGCGTCAAAACTAAAGGCGGAATTAGGTTCTAGTTTTGATGGAAACGAGGAAAGTCCAACCTTTAGACCTGATTAGTGAATAGTTTGGACTGCAGCTCGAATAGGTCCAACCTTTGGACCTGATTAGCGAATAGTTTGGACTGCAACTCGAAAAAGTCCAAACTGTGGGGCTGATTGGCGAATAGTTTGGACTGCAACTCGAATAAGTCCAACCTAAGACAGTAGTAGTGACACGAACCGTGTCACTGCGGTTTTTCTAGAGGAGGAAGTAGCACAAAACGTGCTACTACGCGTTTGAATATTTTGGTAGTGACACGAACCGTGTCACTGCGGCTTTTCTAGAGGGGGAAGTAGCAAGATTCGTGCTACTACGCATTTACACCCATAGAGTGTTCCAACTGAGCAAATAGTTTGGGTAGAACACACAATTGTTCGATAATAGAGGAGAGGAGTGATTGAGTTGACGAATACCAAATCAAAACACGTACAAAATTTAATTATCGGCTTTGGAAAAGCGGGTAAAACGCTAGCGATGGAGCTGGGGAATCAAGGCCAGGAAGTGATCTTGGTTGAAAAGGACCCGACAATGTATGGCGGAACTTGTATTAATGTCGCTTGTATTCCGACGAAGAAATTGGTCGACATGGCTGAGCGCAAGCCTGACGACGTGGATGATGCGACCTATTACCGCACTTCCATTCAGGAGAAGAAAGATTTAATTAGTAAGCTAAACGAAGGCAATTACAATAATGTGAATGACACGCCGAACGTCACAGTCGTTGATGGGACAGCATCTTTCGTGGATGACCACACCGTTAAAGTTGAACATAATGGCGACATTCAACACTTTGAGGCCGACCGCATTTACATCAATACCGGCGCTCGCCCGAATGTGCCAAATATTGACGGCCTAAAAATCGGCGGCCCCATTTACACGTCAGAAACATTACTTGATTTAGAAGAATTGCCCAATCATCTGGCGATAATTGGAGACGGTCCAATTGGCTTAGAATTCGCTTCGATCTATAGACTGTTTGGGGCTCGGGTAACCGTCTTATCCCATTCACCTAAAGGCGAGTTCTTAAAACAATATGACCGCGATATGGCAGAACTAGTCCTTGAAGCGTTAGAAGATATGGGGATTGACATTCTATTTGAAGCAGACACAACAAAAGTAGAAACTGTGGATAATCGTGTCACTTTAACTTATCAACAAGTGGATAAGTCTGAAGAGTTAACAGCAGAAGCAGTTTTAGTCGCAATCGGACGTCATGCCAACACTGCGGATTTAAACTTAGAAGCAGCAGGCATTGAATTAGGCGAGCGTGGTGCTATTAAAGTGAACGACCATTTACAAACCAGTCAACATCACATCTTTGCGATGGGTGACGTTAAAGGTGGCATGCAACAAACTTTCATTTCCCTAGATGATTACCGCATTGTGTTGGCCTACTTAAGTGAAAAGGCTAATTATTCACTCGCCAATCGTCGTTATGTACCGGGAACAACATTTATCACGCCACCCATTTCTTCAGTTGGTTTAAGTGAAAAAGAGGCAGAAGAACAAGGCTTCGATTATACTGTGAAAAAAATAGCGGTGGAGTCGATTCCAAAAGCGAAGTTAATGAAGAAGACAACAGGAGCCTATAAGGCAATAGTTGATAATAAGACAGACCAAATTCTAGGCGCAACTTTATTCGGAGCGGAAAGCCATGAAGTGATTGGCATACTTTCCACAGCGATGCATGGTAATCTAACGGCGTCGTTTATGGGGAGCCAGATTTATTCGCATCCGACGATGAGTGAGGCGTTGAATAATTTGTTTGGCTAGGCTTGGTGCTGGGGGCTTATCACGTGGGTGGTAAGTCTTTTTTAATTTTTGTGGTAGAAATGGTGTATAATGGAGTGAGAAATTTTGGTGAAGGGGTGACGGCGATTGAGCGTAGAGAGATTGAGTAAGAGGAAAGCGTTACAGCTTTTTGATTGGGGGATTCTCGGTGAGTTTGAGCCAGGAACGACTGCTTCACTTTTCGGGATTCATGAATTCTTGTTTGAGGGAATTGATTCCAGCGCGGGTCAACGCCGTGACGTTGAGTTGCGAAATGGAAATTTCCGTTTTGTGCCGGTGATGTATTTGGGCGTGACTTTGCTGAATATTGAGCAGATGCCGCAGCGGACTTTTGATGAGATTGTGGAAAAGTTTGTGGAGATGCATGTGGCGCATCCATTCCGTAAGGGGAATGGTGTGAGTTTGCGCATTTGGTTAGATTTGATTTTGAAGCAAGAATTGGGTGTAGTTGTCGATTGGCGCCGGGTCAATAAAGACGATTATTTGTTGGCCATGGAACGCAGTCCAATTCGTGACATCGAAATTAAACATTGGTTGCGCAGTGCGTTAACACGGAACGCCGACGACCGGAAAGTGTATATGGCGGGTATTGATCAGTCATATTCCTTTGATGGTTATGATGCGGTGCGGATGAGTGAATTGGATCAATTTGGCTAAGCGAAGCGGTTGACTGTGAAAGTCAGCTGCTTTTTTGTTTTGGTCATGGGATGTGGTTTCCGTTAAACAACTTGGTGAAATTGGATTTTAGGTTAACGCTGATGATGTTTCTGTTCAACAACTCTGTAATAATTGATTTTAGTTGAACGCTGACGGTGTTTTCGTTCAACAACTCCGCTAAAATCGATTTTAGTTTAACGCTATAGCAGTTTCCATTAAACAACTTCACCAAAATCAACTTTAGTTGAAGGATGAGAAACTCTGGTTTTAAGAATCGAAAACTTGCTCCATTGCCAACTGAATATTTCAACAATCATTAAATTACTGCCAACTTTGGGGTAAAAGGAAAGGAGTCGCCCGTAGCGACTCCACCGCATTGTTTGAATGTCGCTTTTAGCAGTGGCTAAAAGCTTCGTTAAATTGACCTCTGCTTTTGATCCACAGTTTGTTGTTGGTTCTGGGATGGGGATGGATGAATGGAAAACTTTGATTTTTACTTCGGCGTATAATAACTAGTGTGAAAAAGTGAAGAAGTTATACGAAATCGCCAAAACGTATAACAACTGGTCAGAAAAAATCGAGAAGTTATACGAACGTATAATAACTATGTTTTGGCCAGGCAGTTGTTATACGAAATCGCTGAAACATATAATAACTGGTCAGGAAAAAACGAGAAGTTATACGAACGTATAATAAGTCTGATTTGGCCAGGGAGTTGTTATACGAAATTGTCGAGAGATATAAAAAGCCTAAGATTGGGAAGCAATTATTATGTAAATAGATAACTTCTGCCACAAAAATATCGGAGTAATTTCAAACACTTCTGCACCATATTTTTCCAATAGAAATAATTGTGAAAAGGGGTGAAAAGGGTTACAATATAAGAGAAATGAGGGGGTTAAAATGAAGAAAATTGGGCGTTTTATTTTAAATATTATTACGATTTTTCTTGTTATTATTTTGGTTGTGCTAGGTTTTCGCGTTTTTAATGTGTTTATGGCTTCGCCGCGCGGTGACGGGAGCGTTTATAAGGACGAGATGGTTGATATTAATGGGATTCCGCAGTATCTACTCACTCGTGGCGAGAATCAGGATAATCCGGTTGTCCTCGTCCTCCACGGCGGACCGGCGACACCGACGTCAGCGATCAGCTATTATTACCAGCACGATTTAGAAGACGAATACACTTTCGTCAACTGGGATCAAAGAGGGTCAGGGCGCACTTATTACGCTAGTCCAATCGCAGGTCAGGACGTAACAACTGAGCATTTACTGGCCGACATTGATGTCATCGTCGAGCGCCTTCAAAACGAGTACAATGAAGACAAAATCATTATTCTCAGTCACTCTTGGGGATCAATTTTAGGTAATTTATACACCCAAGATTATCCAGAAAAAGTAAATCGTCACATCGCGGTCGGGCAATATATCAACAGCCAAGATGACAAAGTGGCAGCCGATTTCGCTAGCGAACTTGCGATGAAGTCTGGGGACGAGGAAAGTGTGGCAGCGATTAATCAAGCAGTCGAAAAACTCCAGAGCGAGCCAATGTCCTTGGAAAATCTTTCCGCGCTCCGCGAACAAACCGATAAATATTTACCAAATGGTGAGAGCATGAATGTCTTCCAACAATTTTGGCTAGCCCTCACATCACCCGATGTCGGCATCGACGACGTCAAATATTACTACACATTAATAACTCAACCAGACGAAATTCTTCAGGAACAAACTGGTTTAATCGATACGATGAGTACCTTCGATGCGTACAACAGCATGCGTTTTGAAGTTCCTTATTACTTCATCTCCGGAGATGAAGACTGGGTGACGCCGTATACTTTAGTCGAAGACTATGCAGCTGAAATCACAGCCCCCGATGTGGACTTTGTCGAAATCCCACAATCCGGGCATCTGCCATTTATCGACCAAAACTACAAAGTCTTCAACTACGAACTCCGCGAACTATTGGGAAGAGAAGTTGAAGAAGTTGAGGTAGTTGGAGAAGGGGAAGAATCTGCAGAGGTAGAAGAGTCAGAACAAAACCTATCAGACTACCCAGACAGCATCTTCACAGACATGTTCAGAAAGTCAGAATAAAACAAAACCAGCTAGCTACTAAAAATGTGGCTAGCTTTTTTGTTTAATGTGACATGGATAAATTAGGTAAATCAAATCTGATTGCAAAAATTGGGCAATGGAGCTCCTTGTTCAGGGTCTGATGGTAAAATATTTGCAATGGCGGACTTTATCCCTAGGTTAATGGCACAATATCTGCAATCGCAAACCTTAAACCTAAAAAGCTGACACAACTTCGAAAACACAACCAGTCCCACGCTAAACCCCACGTCAAACCTGCACCCATCAACAAACAGTGGGAAAAAAGAAATCAATTTCCTCAGAAATTGATGACCTCACTTAAAAGAAGCATTTCGCCAAAGGCCGAAATGCCTCCTCAACAAAAGGAAAAGGAGTCGCGCGAGCGACTCCATATATTATGAACTCTGATTCAAAAATTACACAACCCACACACAAATCTCTAATCAACCCCCACCCACATATTTTCTCTACGGGTTAGAATCTGAATTAATAAAACTCTTACTATCATTTTATACAAACTGAGCATATCGAAAAGACAAGGGCATTTATGCGCCATGAAATTTGGACGAACTAGCGTATTAGAAACTGTGCGAACGAAGTGAGCAACAGTTTCAATAGCTAGGAGAGTCTGAAGCTCTTCTGAAAGAGCGAAAGACGGTCCCATGGCAGCGATAAATGACCCTTGACTTGTAGATATGCGAATCCTATTCCGGTAACTTAATCGAAGCTGGGTCTAGTCCTAGTGCTTCAGCATACTCCTCATTCACAATCAGCTCCAATACTTCGGCTTTTTCAACTGGCATCTCACTTGGATTTACCCCTTCCTCATGAGCGCGAACCATCATACGTGCTGTTTGCTTTCCTAATTCATAATAATCCAAACCATAAGAAGCTAAACCATTTTCGGCAATCATGTCATTTGAACCGCCAAAGATACCTAAGTTCGCTTCTTTGGCCATTTCACCAACTAAGCCCATTGAACTTGCCACTGTATTATCAGTAGGGAGTAAAATAACATCTACTTCTGGTATTAAATTGCCCATCGAAGAGGCAATATCATTGGTTGTTGCAATTGTTTGTGTCACCATTTCTAAACCTTTTTCTCCCAAAATTTCTTCAAATGTGTCGACTTGATATTGGGCGTTAACTTCGCCGGCATTATATAAAACACCGACCGTCTTTACTTCGGGGGAAGTGGCCATCATTAATTCGATTTGTTCAGGAATTGGGCCAATGTTTGTTGTACCTGTGATATTGGCACCTGGCTCTTCGAAAGAATCAACAACACCAGCGCCGAGTGGGTCAGCAACTGACGTGAAGAAGATTGGGATATCTTGAGTGACATTGGCCAGGGCTTGAACAGCTGGTGTGGCAATGGCGAAAATATAATCATTGTCACGCACTAACTGTTCAGAAATTGACTGCATATTACTTGTTTGGCCGTTGGCGTTTTGAATATTGATTTCAATATTTTCGCCGTCAACATAGCCAGCTTCTTCGAGTCCGTCAACGATTCCACGCACATTTTCATTTAATGAGCTATGTTCCATTGATTGTAAAATCCCGATATTGATTGTTTCTTGGGCTGATACAGAAACAGGAGCAGTTGCTGGTGCTACTAAAGCGGCAGCACTAGCTGCTAAAGCCATTAATTTTACTAACTGTTTTTTCATGGTAAATTCTCCTTTTTAAAATCCGCATTAAATATAAATTACTTAAACACAACAAAACCTCAGCTAGATAAAATCTAACTGAGGTTAAATAACATGATAAAGAAATAATCTTATCAATCCCAGTTAGATTTCATCTAATGGGATCCACGCTAAATCAGGCTCCCTTTAGATACAAACGTTGTTTGCACACGTGTTTGTATCCAAAGTGAGGACACAAACACTATCTAAAGAAGCCAAAAAAGGCAATTGATAATGTCGTTAGTTTTAGCATAAGAATATCTCCTTCTGATTTCGTTAAACACATTCTAATACAAATGCCATAAAAATGCAATGTCTTTTTCATAAATACCAAAAAGATAATTAAAGCAGAAAGATTGAAAACGTTTCACAAATGTGGTCTAATAGTAATATACACAAATGTGAAGGAGAGATTTTATGTCAAAACGTTTAGAAAATAAAGTAGCCATCATCACAGGTGGCGCGAGTGGTATTGGTGCGGCAGCAGTAAAATTATTTGCCCAAGAAGGTGCTAAAGTAATCATTGGTGACTTAAATGTTGAAGCAGGAGAAGCATTAGCAGCTGAATTCCCTGAATCAGTCACTTTTGTCAAACAAGATGTCGCTTCAGTTGAAGATTGGGAAAATATCCGCGACGTAGCGATCGAAAAATACGGCACAATCGATATCCTTCTTAACAATGCAGGTATCTCAGTTGCCAAATCATTCTTCACAATGACAGTCGAAGAGTACCGCCGCATCGTTGAAATTAACCAAGTTTCGGTATTCTTAGGTATCCAAATTGTGGGTGCGGTTCTTAAAGAAAAAGGATCTGGTTCAATTGTTAACACTTCTTCACTAAACGGTCTAGTTGCAGGGGCAGTTGGTTACACAGATACAAAATTCGCCGTTCGTGGTATGACAAAAGCAGCTTCAGCTGAACTTGCACCACAAGGTGTCCGCGTCAACTCAATTCACCCAGGCGTTATCGAAACACCAATGACAATGCAAGGGGACGCAGTGGAACAAATTACAGAATTCGCAAAAAGCATCCCAATGCGCCGCATGGCTCAACCTGAAGAAGTTGCCAACTTAATGCTATACTTAGCAAGCGACGAATCAAGCTACTCAACAGGATCAGAATTTATCGTTGATGGTGGAATGAGCCAATAATAATTTTTTAAAAGTATATTTCTGAGTTAAAGAAATTAACTCCGATCGGAGTTAGTGGCATTGCTGTGATAAATTAGAAACAAGTTGCCAGAATTTTAAAACTAAATATAATTATAAAAAGTACTTGCTTTTAGTGGGTACTTTTTTTACTTTGAAAATCGTTTTCAAGGCTCTTAAAACTATCTTTACTAAAAAAAGAGGCTTATAATAGTAGATATAAAAGAAAAGAAAGGATTTGCGTATGAAATATATTTGGAAATATTTGAAGCATTACCCGAAGCAATTAGTGGCAATTATTATAGCAACTGTATTTACTTCACTTGCGATTACGGGGATGCCGACGATGTTAGCGAGGATGATCGATGAGGCAATCATCCCGGGGGAAATTAATAAAATGTGGCCTTTTGTGGGGATCATGGTTTTAATTGTCCTACTAGGCTTTGCAGGGCGTGCGGTCCGTATGTATATGGTGGCTGACGTTGTTAATAATATGGTTAAGGATATGCGTAATGATTCTTATGATAAAATGATGCATTTATCGCACCATGAATTCCAGGAATTGGGTGTGCCGTCACTAACAAACCGTATTACAACTGACGCTTTTATGTTGTTACAATTTACGGAGATGACGTTAAAACAAGGGTTAATGGCGCCGATTATGTTAGTTGTAAGTTTCTTTATGATTTTCACGATGGCACCGGAATTAGGATGGAGAATTTCTCCGGCGATTCCTGTGTTAATTCTTTTTGTGACATTTATTGCGCTTTCGTCGAAACCGTTATCGGAACGTCAACAAAAATTATTAGACTCGATTAACCGTATTTTACGTGAATCGATTACGGGGCTACGTGTTGTGCGAGCTTTTAACCGTGAATCTTTTTGGAATAAACGATTCAATTCAGCTAACGAGCCTTACCGTGACACGTCAATTAAATTACAACGTTTATTATCACTGACAATGCCAATGTTTGCGTTAATTTTAGATGTTGTGATTGTTGCTTTAATTTGGTTTGGTGCTGAAATGATTGACGTTGGAACGCTTCAAGTCGGGGACTTAGTGGCCTTTATTGAATATGTATTCCAAGCGTTATTTTCAATGATGATTTTCGCTGGGGTATTTATGATGTATCCACGTGCTTCTGTTTCAGCAGGGCGTTTACAAGAAATTGAAGATCAAATTATCTCTGTTGAAAATCCAGAAAACCCGGTTCAAAATGTGCCCCGTGAAGGGACATTGGAATTCCGTAATGTTGACTTTATGTATCCTGATGCGACAGAACCTGTTTTAGAAAACATTTCATTTGTTACAAAACCAGGTGAAACAACGGCATTTATTGGGTCAACAGGGTCAGGTAAATCAACGATTGTTAAATTAGTGCCACGTTTCTATGATGTTACTTCGGGTGAAATTTTAGTGAATGGGGTTAATATTAAAGATTATGATTTAGATGACTTAAGATCACGTATTGGTTTTACGCCGCAAAAAGCATTGCTTTTTAAAGGTAAAATTAGTGATAACTTACGTTATGGTAAATTTGACGCGGATGAAGGCGAAATGGAAACAGCAACCAATGTTGCGCAAGCGGGAGAATTTATTGGCCGCTTGCCAGAACGCTTTGATTCATTATTATCAGAAGGTGGTACAAACCTTTCCGGTGGACAAAAACAACGTCTATCGATTGCGCGTTCAATTATTGATGACCGTGAAATTTACATTTTCGACGACTCGTTCTCAGCATTAGACTACAAAACAGATGCGAAAGTGCGTGCAGCGTTGAAAGAACAAACACAAGACGCATCGACAATTATCGTAGCGCAACGTGTGGGTACTATTATGAATGCAGACCAAATTATTGTTTTAGATCATGGTAAAGTTTCTGCTATTGGTACGCACGAAGAATTACTGAAAAACTCAGATATTTACTACGAAATTGCGTCATCACAATTAAGTGAGGAGGAACTGAAAATTGAAGACAATTAATACAAATTATATTTTTAAGCGTCTTTGGGGCTACATGTCACCGTATAAAGTTCGCTTCATCCTCGCCATGCTCGCAACAGTTGTCGCAATGGTTGCTAATGCCATCGAGCCATTTATTTTTGGTTTAGCGATTACTGAATTATCAAATAATGTGGTTGAAATTATTCAAGGCGTTCCTGGTGCCGGCGTTAACTTTGAATATATCGGACAAGTATTAATTTTATACTTCTTCCGTGGTTTAAGTTACATTTTAGGTACTTACTTTAGTAATGTTTTAATGGCAGAGGTGGTGCAATCATCCATCTACGATTTACGTTCTGACTTAGGTAACAAAGTTCACAAATTACCTGTCTCATATTTTGACAGTGAAGAAACTGGGGACATTTTAGCTAAGATGACTAATGACGTTGACGCGATGGCAAACGCGATGCAACAAACATTCATCCAGGTCGTAAATGGCATCCTCGGCATTACTTTTGCCCTAATTATGATGTTTTTAATCAACTGGAAGATTGCTTTGATTGTTGTGGTAATGATTCCTGTTTCGGCAGGGGTTGCTGCTTGGATGTCTAAAAAATCTCAACCTGCGTTCCACTTGCAGTCGGATAGTTTAGGGCATTTATTCGGATTCACTCAAGAGCAATTATCAGGATTTACCGAGATAAAAGTATACGGTAAACAAGATGAATCGGTTGATGAATTTATCGCGCGTAATGAAAAACTGAGAGAACATGGTTTTAAAGCGTCGTTCCTTTCATCAATGATGATGCCATTAATGGTTCTTATCTCTAACTCAACTTATGTTATCGCCGCTGTTGTGGGGACTTTCCAAGTTTTTGCTGGTTCATTATCAGTCGGTAACTTACAAGCGGTTGTGCAATATGTTAGCCAAATCAACCAGCCGGTTCAAACTTTAGCGCAATTAACCGGTATGGTTCAAGCCGCTTTAGCAGCAGGTAACCGTGTCTTTACGCTATTAGACGAGCCTGAAGAAGAGCAACGTGAAGTCACTGGCACTTTACCAGCGAAGGTAAATGGCGCAGTTGAGTTTGAAAATGTTCGCTTTGGCTATGATAAAGAAAATCCATTAATGAAAGATATTTCATTTAGTGTTAATCCAGGTGATATGATTGCGGTTGTTGGGCCAACGGGTGCTGGTAAGACGACATTAATTAACTTACTGATGCGCTTCTATGATATCGATAGTGGCTCAATCAAGATTGATGGTGTAGATACGAAAGATATTTCACGTCATGAATTGCGTAAACACTTTGGTATGGTTCTTCAAGATGCGTGGTTATATACGGATTCAATTATGGAGAACATTCGCTTTGGTGACTTAGATGCGACTGATTTAGATGTGCGTCGTGCCGCTCAAACAGCGAACGTTGACCACTTTATCAAAACACTGCCAAATGGTTATCAGATGGAAATCAACGAAGAGGCCAACAACGTCTCACTTGGTCAAAAACAATTAATGACCATTGCGCGTGCAATCATCGCTGACCCAGACATTTTAATTCTTGATGAAGCTACTTCGTCTGTTGATACGCGTTTAGAAAAACTGATTCAAAGCGCAATGGACAAAGTAATGGAAGGCCGTACGTCATTCGTCATCGCCCACCGTTTATCAACCATTAAAAATGCCGACAAGATCCTCGTCATGGATCAAGGTAACATCATCGAACACGGAACCCACGACGAGCTCCTAGCAGCCGGCGGTTTCTATGCGGACCTATACAATTCGCAGTTTAATGAGGATACTCCGGCAGAGATTAATATGGCGTACTAGTTAATATATCTGGAGTTTGTTTTTAGGAATAGAAACTTGTTTTATTTCGCATGTGAGTCCGTAAGGCACTAAAGTGCCAACGGTCTCAGCAACTAAATCTGCTAGGGATTGAATACCGCTTATATCATTAATAGTAGAGGTTTTAAAATCTAGATTTATCTTCGCATGTGAGTCCGTAAGGCACTAAAGTGCCAACGGTCTCAGCAACTCCGGCTGAGATTAATATGGCTTATTAGTATTAATATTAGTTTTATGAAGGTAGACTTATCACGAATTGTGATAGGTCTATTTTTTATTTAAAAAATGTGTGGGGATGCTCCACTTCGATGCATGGGCGAGGAAATTTATTAGTTGATGCACCGATTTGGTGCATGAGCGAGGAAATTTATTAGTTGATGCACCGATTTGGTGCATGAGCGAGGAAATTTATTAGTTGATGCACCGATTTGGTGCATGAGCGAGGAAATTTATTAGTTGATGCACCGATTTGGTGCATGGGCGAGGGAATTTATTAGTTATGCACCGATTTGGTGCATGTATAAGAAAAAACTGTTGGTGTTGATGATATAGTTTGTACCATGGGAAGTTGAAGATGCAAAAAATTGCATCCCCGGGAGAAAAGACTGAGGAGAATGCACAACTCGTGCATCCTTATTTTTTATAAGGGTGGAGGATGCAAAAAATTGCATCCCCGGGAGAAAAGACAGAGGAGGATGCACAAGTCGTGCATCCTTATTTTTTATAAGGGTGGAGGATGCAAAAAATTGCATCCCCGGGAGAAAAGACAGAGGAGGATGCACAAGTCGTGCATCCTTATTTTTTACAAGGGTAGAGGATGCAAAAAAATGCATCCTCGTGAGAATTAACTGAGGAAGATGCACAAATCGTGCATCCTTCATCTAATCATCAATTTCTTCAGAAATTGATTTCCTTTTGAGAAGATGCTTTTAGCTGGAGGCTAAAAGCTGCCTCATGAGTGAGGTCGAGTCGCATGGCGACTCTTCATTTTATCCCTAAGTAAGTTAAGAGATGATTGGTAGTTATTAGAGAAGAGAGACGAATCGTCTTAGTTCTGCTTTGATAATTAGAGAAGAGAGACGAATCGTCTTAGTTCTGCTTTGGTAATTAGAGAAGAGAGACGAATCGTGCTAGTCCGCACTAGATGGGGAGAAGAATTGGATGGGTAGGACCGCTCTTCCTCAATACCTACCTAGATTGCAATTACTTCTTTGGCGGGTGCCATACTTTTCCTAAAAAAGCTTTAGCGTTTTAGGGGCTTTTCCTATAATAAATAGAAAATTCTGGTTATAATAATATCAAGAAACGGCAAATATTGTGGGGGAAATATTTCGATTCGGAAACGTATTCAATGTGTAGAATTGGCTGGATATGTTATATTTATATAAGAAAATTTAGGGGGTATCATTGATGACAGCAAATAAATCGGTAGAGCAAACGTCTCTCGTAGATAAACTATTAAATGGGTTGAAAGAGATTTTTGCTCCGAACTTGGTCGCATTGACCGGGGCGGGTATTTTAAAAGGGATTATCATCCTTTTACAGACATTTAATATTATCCAACCTGAGACGGCCGAAGAATTTATTTTATATCATATTGCAGATGCGGTATTTTACTTTTTACCTGTATTATTAGCATATTCATCTGCAAAAGTATTCGGTGCGAATCAGGTGCTTGCAGCCAGTATCGCATTATTCCTGGTGCATCCAGAGTTTACAACTGCGGCAACAACAAGAACAGGTGACTTCTTTGGGATTCCAATTACAGATGTAACTTATACATCTTCTGTAATTCCAGTTATTTTGATTGTGTGGGCGCAATCTTATATTGAAAAAGCAGTCAATAAAATCCTACCAGATATGATTAAAGGGGTCTTTTTCCCAGTCCTTGTATTACTTATTACAGGTGTCGTTGGGGCGCTATTAATTGGACCAGTTGGGACAGTTGCCGGAGACGCGCTTGGTGGCGTGATTACTTGGTTAAACCAATTTGCTGGATGGTTAGTGTCTGCGATTCTTGGTGGATTCGGAATGTTCATCATCATGGCAGGTGGCCACTATGCATTAATTCCAATTGCGACGCAAAACTTAGCCACATTAGGTTATGAAAACTTAATGATGACCGGTTTATTACCAGGAAATATGGCAATGGCAGGAGCGGCTTTAGCGATTGCTTTACGCACTTATTCAGACAGCTACAAACAATACTCTGTATCTGCCAGCGTAACCGCATTACTAGGTGTATCACAACCCGCACTTTATGGGGTAGCCATTCCAATTAAAAAAGCGATGACAGCCGTTATTATCGGTGGATTTATCGGTGGTCTATACGCCGGAATCGTTGGTCTAGAAGGATATGCCCTATCTGACCCAGGACTAGCGGCACTACCAGCCTACATTTCTCCAGACGGAACTTGGGGCAACTTCATCAACGCTGTTATCACCATCTTAATTTCATTCGGTATCTCATTCGCGATCACTTATATCGGAAAGTTTGAAGAATTACCAGAACAAGAAATTCAAGAAATCACAGCAACAGACAAATAATTTCGAAGCCTTCAGGAAACTGAAGGTTTTTTTATTTTTTTGGGGAAAAGGGGTAGTTACATTCTTTTTTGTCACTCCGATTATTTTACTCACAGTGATTTTTAAACCTTATAAATCCAACTGCCATACTTTCCCGAAAGGGGTGTATAGCTTATTAATCGTATTAGGGGCGTTTTTTTGATAAAATGTAAGTGTTACCAACGGTTTGTTTGATTATATAGAAGGAGCGAGCGAAATGAAATTACCAGATAGTGGTCGTTATGAAATTGACAAGACTTTGTCAGATATGAAGCGGTCAGACTTAGGAGAACGATTCGCAGAATTGCACCGGGAATTACAAAAGACTGATAAGAGTATGTTGGTCATTATTGAGGGTTGGGAGTCGAGTGGGAAGGGATTCTTACTCAAAGACTTGACCCGAGAGTTAGATACGCGTAAATATGAGGTGGCTGTTTTCGAGGAGACAGATACGCATGATGCGGGCTATCCTTATTTGAGACGTTTTATGAAATATGCGCCAAAAAATGGGCAAATTATGTTTTTTGACCGGTCATTTTACTATGATTTGATGAGTGAGCATCAGTGGGATACGACACCTGAAGAGTTTGATCATTTGGTTGAGGATATTCAATTTATTGAACATGCTTTGCGTGATGATGATACTTTAATTGTGAAGTTCTTCTTGCAACAAACAGAAGAGGAAATGCATGATAATATTGAGAAATTGAAGGATGATCCATACCGCCATGTGCGTTTATCGGACCGCGATCATTATCAGTTAAAGCATTATGATAGCTTTAAGGAACATTTTGAGGAAATTATGAAAGAAACCAATGATGTTCCTTGGCGTATTTTATATGCGGATGGTAAAAAAGACCAATCGCGTGAGGCGCTGCAAATTTGTATTGATGAATTGGAATACTTTTTGGTGGCAGATGAGGTGGATACTGAGGTGGAGTTGGCTGCTTTGCCTGAGAATGATGCGTTACCTTTATCGCAGTTAGATTTATCAAAATCGATTGATGAGGCTAAATATGATGACCTGCTTGATGAGTTGCAAGAGCGTGCCGGTGAGCTACTTTACCAGACATATATTGAGAATAAATCGGTGATTGTGGTTTATGAGGGTACGGATGCGGCTGGTAAGGGTGGTAATATTAGGCGTTTGACAAGGCAGATGGATCCGCGTGGGTATGATGTGGCGACGGTTGCTTCTCCGGATGCGTCTGAGTTGGCGCGTCATTATTTGTGGCGTTTTTACCGTGATTTTCCGTCTGAGGGGCGGATGACGATTTTTGATCGTTCTTGGTATGGTCGTGTTTTGGTGGAGCGTGTGGAGGAGTTGACTCCGGTTTATCGTTGGCAGCAGGCTTACGAGGAGATTAATCAGATGGAGCACAATTTGGTGCATCAGGGTATTTTGGTGTTGAAGTATTTGATTATTATCGATAAGGATGAGCAGCTTGAGCGGTTTAAGGATCGTCAGGAAGATCCGATGAAGCAGTATAAGTTAACGGATGAGGATTGGCGTAACCGCGAGGAGTTTGACGATTATGTGGATGCGATGAATGAGATGGTTGTGCGGACTTCAACGGATGATGCGCCGTGGTTAGTTGTTTCTGGAACCGACAAAAAATACGCCCGTATCACTGTGTTGCAGGACTTTATCAAGCGGGTGGAAGCTTATTTGAAGGATGAGTAATTTTATTAGTGATTTCAATCCGTCTAGTTTAAGTGCTAGACGGATTTTTTTGTGTGGAGTGGGGTGGTGGCGCGAATCGTGTCACTACGCCGATTAAAATTTCTGTAGTAGCACAAATCGAGCCACTATTTCAAATGCAGTCTAACATCCAACTACAAAACTTTGGGTTAAAAAGGAAGTCAATTTCTGGAGAAATTGACGGCTACTCATAGTGTTGGTAGTGAAAAGGAGATAAGGAGCTGGAACAGGAGTCCCAAATCATCAGAACTTTGGCATGTTAGTAGAGTAGTGATGACCTAAGCGTTTTTTATCACTAAACCTCCCCACCCAATCTTTTGCATTATCAGGAAGAATAGCCGATAATGAGAGTATACTAATAAAAAGTTTTGGGGGAGAGAGCTATGCGAATTACAACGGATCATGTTATTTTTGAAATGAATGCAAATAATCAACCAGCTGCGCTTGTTAAATCAGGTGAGCGTTTGGTGTTTGAGACATTGGACTGTTTCTCGAATACAGTGAAACGACCGGAAGATGTGGTTTCTTCGATTGACTTTAGTAAAGTGAATCCAGCAACGGGGCCTGTTTTTGTTGAAGGAGCCGAAGTGGGTGACATACTAAAAGTAACCATTCATGAAATTAATTTAGCTGACTATGGTGCTATAATTACTGCGCCAGGTTTGGGTGTTTTAGGTCACGAAGTTGAGCAAGAAGAAACAGTCATTTGCCAAGTCGTGAATGGTGAAGTGAGATACCGAGATTTCACGCTCCCACTTCGTAAAATGATTGGGGTTATTGGAACTGCGCCAGCAGGTGAGGGCGTCAATACCGGGACACCTGGCGACCACGGTGGAAATATGGATACCACTGCCATCACCGAAGGAGCTACACTTTATTTACCTGTCAATGTTCCCGGAGCACTTCTCGCACTTGGTGACTTGCATGCCACAATGGGGGATGGAGAAGTCGTAGGTGCTGGTTTAGAAATTCCAGGGGAAGTCCATCTTGATGTTGAGGTCATCAAAGATAGCCATATCCCAACGCCATTTGTTGAAACAGCAGACCGATATATCGCCATCGCATCAGATGAAACGCTCGACGCAGCCGTTGAACGTGCTACAAAAAATCTCACAACATTTATCGAAAAAGAATACTTGCAGACATTCAATTCAACAATTATGCTGTTATCCTTAGCCGGTGACGTTTCGGTATCGCAAGCTGTGAACCCGAATAAAACCGCTCGTATCGCATTAAACAAAAATATTTTCGACCACCTCAAAGAAATTCCGGCCGAAAAAGATACTCCTGTAATGTCTGACTTAGACGATCACGTAGCCGAAATTTAAATTTAAACAAAAAATAGACCAACTGAAATCTTCAGCTGGTCTATTATCATATTGCCATATTTTTAAAAAATATTACTCATGAGATAGAGAATCAACTGCGATTATTGCATTCGCAACTTCTTTGGCCGTGATTGATGGGTCAAGGTTTTGAAGTGTTTCGCTATCGCTTGTAGCCAGTTCCCCAACTTTAACTAAGTCTTCGAAACTCGCGTTTTCTAGGTGTAAATCTTTAAGCGAAGTTGGTAATTTAATGGCTTTAAAGAAATTCATGTATTTTAGAATAACTTCTTTCGTTTCGCCTTCAAGTACTAATTGAGTTAGGATTCCATAAGCAACTTTTTGACCATGCGACAAGTTATGAACTTCACCATCTAAAGCCGTGAAACCATTATGGATCGCGTGAGCTGCTGCGATTCCACCATTTTCAAAGCCAAGCCCTGAAAGTAGAGTATTCGCTTCGATTACAGCATCCACCGCAGGTGTTACAACATGCTGTTCAGCTGCTTTATATGCCGCCACTCCATGCTCAAATAATGTTTTCTCAGCGATTTCAGCAATAGCACGAGAAGCGAGAGTCGCTTTTCCACCTGCCATTGTGTCAGCGTTACGATTTTGAGCCGCTTTAGCTTCAACGAGTGTTGCCATTGCGTCCCCCATACCTGCAGCAAGGAAGCTAACGGGTGCGCCAACGATAATTTCTGAGTCCATGACAACTAAGTCAGGGTTTTTGTCATAGAATTTGTATCCTTCGAAAACACCATCGTCAGAGTAAATAACTGATAAGGCAGAAGTTGGGGCATCCGTTGAAGCAGTAGTTGGTGCAACAACTGTCATAATCCCTAAATCATTCGCAATCCCTTTAGCTGTATCGAGCGTTTTACCACCACCGACACCTAAAACTAAATCCGCGTCTTTATCAGAAGCGATTTTTGTTAAGCGTTCGATCTCTGCATTTGACGATTCACCTGAGAATTCTTCGTAGTGGAAGTTGATATCAGCGTTATTTAAGCTATCAGTTACTTTTTCGCCAGTGATTTCCCAAACATTACTGTCAGAAATTACGAAAGCTGTTTTACCGATTTTAGCGATTTCTTCGCCTAATACATTAATTGCGCCAGCACCTTGGATATAACGACTGGGTGAAATAAATACTTTGGTTTTCATAATTAATTGCTCCTTTTAATGTGATTCATACAAATTGTGTCTTCATTTGAAATTTTATAAAAGTTTAAAACAACATCGTTTCATTTCCATACTCATCATTAGTGCCTCCTTCGGGCATGACCTTCGAGTCTCCTCGAATTCGAACTATATGTTATCTTTATATTAACAAGACTTAAAAAAAGTGTCAACTGAGATGCTTTTAGTCTTGTGAGTAGATATAACATTTGCCTCGAATTCGAAACATTTACTATAGATTTAAAATACAGAGTATTAGGAGAGTGTCAAATCGAATGCTTTTAAGATTTTAAATGTGTTTAAAGAAAGCGACCAGCTGATTTATTTTCAGTTGGTCTCTATAGTATAAAATAACTATTTTTTATTGCGAATTGGTTCTAAAGCTTGTCCCCATTCAACAACGTCATCAAATAAGTTATCGAAGCGTTGGATATTGAATTCTCTTGGTGTGAACTTTCTATTTTCATCAAATTCCGCAAATAAATCGATCGTTACATGTGTGCGAACATCAGCCATTCGTAATTCTGCTGCAATTTCACGTAACATTTGTGCCGAACGGACACCTAAATCTTTACCGTAAGAAACAATGCCTAAGGCTTTATTATTAAACTCAGTGTAGTAATATTCTAAAACATTTTTCAAGCCAGCTGTGATTGAGTGATTATATTCTGGTATAACGAAAATATATGAATCCATTTCTTTGAGTTTGGCACCTAAAGCCATTTTCGTTTCATATTCAGGTTCATCACCATTGTATCTTTGTTTATAAAATACAGGTAGTGGGTAATCTTTTAAATCAATGATTTCAAATGACAAATCTGTTTTATCTTGAGCATACTTTTCAGCTGCATCTAATAATACTTCTGCCACCGAGTTTCCAATACTTCCTTGACGAACCGACCCAATAACAATCCCTATTTTCATTACAATTCCTCCTTAATATAATTACTTCGAATTAGAACTAATTTAATTAAAGTATAAATGATATAAAAAAATATGCAAGTTTAATCACCGGAGATTTATGAATTAAGCTTGAATAGCTTTATAATAAAGCTTCAATCTCTTCTTTAAATTCATTGGGTTCTTTCTTAGAACTAAATCGTTTTACCACATTACCATCACGGTCGATTAAGAATTTAGCAAAATTCCATTCGATCGCTTTACCTAATGGTCCAGATTGTTGATCTTTTAAGTATTTGTAAAGAGGGTGCGCGTTTTTTCCATTGACATTCACTTTATTCATCATCGGGAAGGAAACGCCATAATTCTTCTGACAGAATTCTTCGATATCATTGTTATCTTTATATTCCTGAGCCATAAATTGGCCACTAGGAAAACCAATCACCATAAAATCTTGTTCTTTAAATTCCTGGTATAACGATTCGAGTTGTTCAAATTGGGGCGCTAACCCACATTTACTTGCTGTGTTGACGATGAGCAATACTTTTCCTCGTGTTTGGTCGAATGAAAAATCATTTCCTGAAATGTCTTTGACTGTGAAATCGTAAATCATTAAATCACTCCTATCTATGTTAATTATACAAGACAAATTGAATTGGTTGTAATGATGCGCCTCTTTGTTTCGAGCAGAGTGCGTGGTATAATAGGATAATGACTATAAAGAGAAATTAAATACAAGAAGGTGACATTATGCGTGAATATAAAGATTTTCCAACGGAAGTATTGGATATAACGATTCAAGAGATTAATTATAAAGGATATGGGTATGCGAGATATATCCATGAACCGGTTAATGGTTCGAATGGTAAACATTTACAATTATTGGTGAAAAATACGGTGCCTGGTGACCGTGTTCGAGTGACTGTTCCCAATGCTAGAGGGCGTGCGAAAGGTGTTTTCCATTATGATGAATTATTGGAGCCTAGTCCGGACCGTGATTTATCGATTAAATTAGGCCGTGAAGTGGCTGGTGGTGCTCCGCTTCAATATATGAAGTATGAGAAACAACTTGAATATAAAGAAAATTTAGTGAAAAAATATTTAGAAGAACAAGGTTTTGATACTGATTTAGTGAAACCAATTATTGGTATGGATGAACCAAAACGTTACCGTAACAAAATGGAATTATCATTTGGTCGTGGTGGCGAGTTAGGGATGCATGAACAAGGTAATGCCATGCAAGTAATCGATTTGGAAGATTCTATCCTAGCGCCAGAATTAATGGTAAAAGTGAAGCATATTGTAAGTCGCTGGCAAAAGCATTGGTCGTTAGCTGGTTACAATAAAGAAACAGTCGAAGGTGACTTACGTAATTTATTAATGCGCTATTCTTTTGCGACGAAGGAATTGATGGTCGTTGTTTATGCGACAGATAATGCAGAGGCTAGACGCAAAGAAGCGGATGATTTAGTGGAACGATTAAAATCAGAAATTGATGAATTAACGAGTTTACAATGGATCAAATACACAACCACCAATGAACGAATTTCCGCTGAAGAAACGGAAATTTTATATGGGCGAGACTTCATTTATGACGAATTAAATGGCAATCGTTTTAGAATTTGGCCCGATACATTCTTCCAAGTTAACCCAGTCCAAGCGGAAGTGTTAGTAAATACTGCACTTGAAGCGGCTGGTGTGGATGACGAGATGGATGTTATCGACTTGTTCTGTGGAATCGGGACATTTAGTTTACCCTTTGCGCAACGTGCAAAACGCTTAGCAGGAATTGAAATTGTTGAAAAATCAATCGAATCAGCTAAACGTAATGCGAGTGATAATAATATTGATAATACTTATTTCTTTGTGAGTGACGCGAGAAAAGGGTTGTTGAAACTTCAAGAAGAGTGGGGTACACCAAACTTATTAATCCTAGATCCACCAAGAAGTGGTGCCGGTGGTAAGATGATGCGTGCGATTGGTCGTCTTGCCCCAGAACGTGTTTTATATGTATCGTGTAGTGCGAAGTCACTAGCACTCGACTTAGTGTGGCTACGAGATTTTGGGTATGACGTTCAGGCGGTACAGCCTGTGGATCAATTTCCGAGTACTGTGCATGTTGAGTGTGTAGTATTGATGTCACGTACAGGTGAATAAACCGCATTAGAATAGGGTTCCTGAGCGCCTGAGAGGTGTTTGGGAACCCGTTTTTTTGTTTAATTGGATATTTTAAGTGGAAATTCGATGATTTATTGAAAAACTGGGTGTGGGTATGGGGGAACTGGTCGAAAAATAATGATGGAAAAGATTTTATTTTATTAATTTAACATTTAATCGTTTTAGCGAATATCTATAATAATAGTCCATTAAAAGAGATTTATTTTATTAAGTAGTACTATCTTTAGTTGTGATGTATAATTTATTTATGTTCAGTTAAGAAGGGGGCTTTTTGTATTATATTAGTCAAGAAACAATGACGAATTGCAATAATTATTGCGACAATTTTTTATTTACTCAATCAATGAAGTTTCGTGCATGAATTTTTCTAAAGGTGTTTGATAATTCAGACATTTTCTTGGTCGATTATTCATTAGCCATAAAGCCGTGAATAATTCAGTTTCACTCACTTTAGCTAAATCAGTTTTCTTCGGAAAGAATTCGCGCATTAAGCCATTCGAATTTTCGTTTGTCCCTCTTTGCCAAGCGCTGTAAGCATCCGCAAAGTAGAAATCAATGCCTGATGCCTCTACATCTGGGTAACAAGCGAATTCTTTCCCGCGATCAGAAGTAAATGATTTTAAGGCGTGATCAGGCAGATTACTTGTTAACTGCTCAATTGCATTGTACATAGCGTCTTTAGTGCGGTTGGGTATCAGAAAAGCAAGGTATAAACGACTAATAACATAGTTTAAAAACAGATGTTAACCATAGCGTCATGACAGTTGCATAAATAACTAGATGGATACTTATAAAATTATTTGGAAATTTCAAGTTCAAGTTAGCCACTTAGTCCCAAAAAATATTAGTGTTCTTACTTTGTATTAACTTAACTATTTCTGACCTCTACATGTTTAGTTTGCCAGGCGTTCCTGATGGAAGGCGCGGACAAAACGTTCATAGGGTGTGTCATAATCCAAGATGCGCCGTGGATAGGCATTCATCCACTGTTGTATTCTTAAGCATTGCTCTTCTGTGATATCCCTCAATGAACAGCCTTTTGGAAGGAATCGCCGAATCAACTTATGTTGGTTCTCACTGGACCCTCTTTCCCAAGAGGCATAAGGGTGGGCAAAGTAGACATCGATGTTTTCTTTGAGGAGGAAAGGCATCCCCCGCACGTTCCTTTAAGTCTGTGATAGCTTGGTTGACCGATTGGGCATCTTTCCCCTTCAACTTCAGGATGATTTCAAAGCGAGTTTGGCGTTCGACCAGAGTGAGTAAGACAGGGTCTAATTTGGTTTGTTGGCCAATCACCGTGTCAATTTCCCAATGACCAAATTCGGATCGGTCATTAATTGCCTCCGGACGCAGGTCAATGGAAGGACCCAGTATACGCTTGTTTTGACGATGGCCTTGAGATGTGGGCGTTGATTTGCGAGACAATTTTTCAAGTAAATCCATGTTTTTAGTCCGCATCACCCCGCGATCAATCCAATCATAGAGGGTAGTTGTACACGGAATGAGGGCGTCCTCAAAGAGGCCATCTTTGCGCGCTCTTTGAACAACGGCGTCGGGGGACCATTTCTCTTCTAACATCTTTTGATCAGCCCATTCCATAAAAAGGCTGGCTTGAAGCCATTTAGGCTGGCGACCCCTCTTCAGACGCTGTTCATCATAATAGGCTTGACCCGCATCGGCAAAATAAAGGTCATCGGAGTAAGTATAATCCTTACCGTTAGACGTCACGCGATTGATTTGGGTCACAGTGCCTCGCTTGACTTCATTATTGATGGTTTGATGATTGCGGCCTAAAACACGGCCGATATGGCGATGGGAGTAGCCTTCCTTTAATAAAATCTGGATTTGATAACGTTCGCCGTCGGTCAGGTGTTTTCCTTTACGGGCATTTGTGTTAGAATTAGTTTGCGTCATGTGAATTCATCCTTGTCTATTGAGAGTTGTGGTAACTTCAATATAACATGAAAATTCACAGGGCGTATTTTTTTTATGCCTTTTTATAGGTGGCTAAGTTCATTATAAAATCCACCATCATTTAAATTAATCTTAATTCGTCTTGTACCAATGCTTTTTCTATTCGAATTAAACGTATCTATAATCATATTTTCTAATTCTAAATCATCATCTTTTTGGCTTTGAGTATTTCTTTTTATTGATTCTTAATAAGTGCTTCTTAGTATTTTCAGGACTTTACACATTGCTTATACCGAATATTGATGTGCATACTTTTGAATGATTTCTATGAGGATAACTAGGCAAGACTAGACGAAGTAGTATCTGAAGAAAGAATAATAGGAATTGAGAATGCTGCTACAGCTCTTTACGAAGATGAAGTTGATGAAGAGAGAATCTGCAAAATAAAAGTGTATCAAAATCGGGTACACAGGGCATTTCAGAATGTGTTGTAAGGAGACTAAAACCTTGCAAAACATTTATTTTTATAAGTGTTCATATGGCGAGAAACTTGGTGTTTTAAGTAACAATAAGCTCCAAAACGAAATTGAACAAAACACAACTTTTTTAACAAAGCCTACAATAAGCGGTTTATAGCACTTTACTAAACGATAAGAAATACCTTTTGATGGTTTGAATAGGGAGAAATTTAACCTGTTAATTGTTCGTGATCGAGTTCGTGACGGTCAATGATCAACGATGCGGTTGGTCGGAGATATCACTTTTTAGTGAATAAATCCGAATTGGATAAAGATACTACACTGACTTAATAAGTTATCTATTTCAATTGAAATAAAGAAACATCCTTATAGATTGTATTCAAACATTAGCGAACGCTTTAATGTTTGGATGTTTATAAATTAAACATTAAGTGTAGAGTTTTCTAAAGAAATGTTGTATAGTGAGTTTATAAATGAGGAGGACGGGTATGAATAAATATCAAAGACATGAAGCAATCATTCGATGGGTGAATGAACAAGGAACTGTCAGGGTTTCAGAGATTGTGTCTCGCTATAATGTGTCTGATATGACAGTGAGAAGAGATTTAGAAGAGTTAGATGATCAGGGGCTACTAAAGAAAATCCATGGTGGGGCTCGTAGTAATAGTGCGTTTCAATATAAGGAAATCGCGCATGAAGATAAATTTGATAAGAATACGGACCAGAAACGATATATAGCTCAAAGAGCCTCTGAATTAATTGATGAAGGGGATGTAATCTTTATTGGGCCAGGAACGACCACGGCTTTGTTTGCAGAGGAGATTAATCATCAAGCCCTGTCGGTTGTAACAAACTGTCTTCCCATCTTTAATATTCTATTAAAGAAAAAGTCCGAGACATTCCATGTCTATCTACTCGGTGGTGAGATGAGAAGTGTCACACAGTCGTTTGTAGGTGAGATTACGAATATGTCTTTGGAGAATATGCGGTTCGGGAAGATGTTTTTTGGTGGTAATGGTGTTAAAGACGGGATTGTCATGACGTCATCTGTCGCAGAAGCCTACACTCAAAAGATAGCATTAGAGCACTCGGTAGAGAGTTATTTGTTATTGGATTCGTCAAAGGTTGGGAAAGAGGATTTCTCTAAATTATGTCACTTATCTGACCTAACAGCGGTGGTTATGGAAGAATCTAATGAGGATAAAAAACAAGCAATTCAAGTATACACAGAATTAATTGTTTAACTAAACACACAATACTAAAGTAAACTCCTTCTAAACTCAAGTAAATTGAGTTTAGAAGGAGTTTTTTGCATACCAAGAAAAAAGTTTTATGACAATAAAAGCGATTAAATCAACGTTTAAACAATTAACAAACATCATTTAAACAATAAATGTTTAAAAAGTGTTGACTTTCTAAACATTCGTGATATATTATATGTATAGTAAATCAGAAAGCGGTTTCTACTATCGAACGGAAAAAGGCAAAGCAAAATTAGCAGACATAAAGGAGCAATAAGATGAAAGTTATATTGGGTGCGGATAGAGACGGTAAACAGTTAAAAGAGATTGTGAAGGCCCATCTATTAGATGAGAACTATGATGTGATTGACGTCAGTGAAGAATTAACAGCTGACTTTGTAGATACTACTTTAGCTGTTGCGAAGAAAGTGAACGAAGAAGAGGGACGCTTAGGAATTGTCATTGATGGGTATGGCGCAGGGAGTTTCATGGTTGCGACTAAGATTAAGGGGATGGTTGCAGCTGAAGTCTCTGATGAACGATCTGCTTATATGACGCGTGAACATAATAATTCAAGAATGATTACCATAGGAGCCAATATTGTAGGACCTGAATTAGCAAAGAATATTGCTACTGAATTTTTATCTGCAGACTATGATGGTGGACGCCATCAAGTGCGTGTAGATATGTTGAACAAGATGTGTTAATTAAATTAACTGGAGGAGAAAAAATGAAAATTGCTATTGGATGCGACCATATTGTAACCTATGAAAAGATTGCTGTAGTTGATTATTTGAAGAAACAAGGCTATGAGGTCCTTGACTTTGGAACATATGACAATGTCAGAACACACTATCCTATCTACGGGAAAAAGGTGGGAGAGGCTGTAGCGAGTGGCCAAGCAGACCTAGGGGTTTGTATCTGTGGTACTGGTGTAGGAATTAATAACGCCGTAAATAAGGTAGCAGGTATCCGTTCAGCTTTAGTTCGTGATATGTCAACAGCTATCTATGCAAAAGAAGAATTGAATGCGAATGTAATTGGTTTTGGTGGCAAGATTACAGGTGAATTACTCATGTGTGATATTATTGATGCTTTTATTGCAGCTGAATATAAAGAAACAGACGAAAACAAAGAATTAATTGCCAAGATTAACCAATTAGATTATGCAGAAGTAGATCAAACAGACCCAGATTTCTTTAAAGAATTTCTTGAAAAATGGGACCGTGGCGAATACAAAGATTAGATGAGGAGGTGACCTTATGTCAATCTTAACTGTCACAATGAATCCATCCGTGGATATCGCTTATCAATTACCAACATTCAAATTAGATGATGTGAATCGAGTGAGTAATGTGAATAAGTCTGCAGGTGGTAAAGGCTTGAATGTAACCAGAGTCTTAAAAGAAATAGACGAGGATCTTACAGCAACTGGATTAGTAGGAGGAGATCTTGGGAATTATATTAAGTCTCAATTAGACCAAGGAGCTATTCATCATGACTTTTACCAGATTAAGGGAAATACAAGAAACTGCATTGCTATCTTACATGAAGGACTGCAGACAGAGATTCTTGAATCAGGTCCGACCATCTCAGATGTAGAGGGAGAAGCCTTTAAAAATCATTTTGAAAGCTTACTTAAGGATGCTGAAGTTGTGTCAATATCGGGTAGCACCCCTTCAGGCCTAGCAACAGATTACTATGTTGAACTCATTATGATTGCTAATGCTAAGGAAGTCCCAGTGGTATTAGACACCTCCGGAGAAAGTTTAAGACAAGTTCTATTATCTGGACATAAACCAAAAGTCATTAAGCCTAATGTGGATGAATTATCACAATTACTAGGCAGAGAATTAGATAAAGATTTAAATCTATTAAAAGAAGCACTGCAAGACAGCTTATTCAATGGTGTGGAGTGGGTCATTGTCTCACTCGGTTCTGAAGGTGCTTTTGCTAAACATAATGATTTGTATTACAAAGTAGACATTCCAACCATTGATATCGTGAATCCGGTTGGATCAGGTGATTCGACTGTAGCAGGAATCGTATCGGGAATCACTCGTAATTATGACGATGTGGCATTGCTGAAACATGCGAACGTCTTAGGAATGTTAAATGCTCAAGAAGAAATAACAGGCCATGTTAATTTGAATAACTATGAGGCCTTATTCAATAAAATTCAAGTTAGAGGAGTATAAAAATGACTAAACTAGATTACCTAAACAAATTGACTGATGATAAGGGCGTTATCTCAGCCCTAGCCTTTGACCAACGTGGTGCTCTAAAGAGAATGATGAGTAAGTATCAAAGTGAGGAGCCAACCGTTGAACAGATTGAACGATTAAAAGAAATTGTATCAGAAGAACTTACACCGTATGCGTCATCAATTCTACTTGATCCAGAATACGGTCTACCAGCTGCGAAAGTACGTGATGATAATGCTGGATTATTACTAGCCTATGAAAAGACTGGATATGACGCTACGACGACCGATCGTTTACCAGATTGCTTAGTAGAATGGTCAGTAAAACGCATTAAAGAACAAGGAGCAGATGCTGTTAAGTTCCTACTTTATTATGATGTGGATGGTAGTGAGTTTGTTAATCTTCAAAAACAAGCCTACATGGAAAGAATTGGTTCAGAATGTGCGGCAGAGGATATTCCATTCTTCCTTGAAATTCTTACATACGATGAAAATATTGAAGATAACGGAAGTCATGAATTCGCAAAATTGAAAGCGCATAAAGTGAATGGTGCGATGAAAGTATTCTCTCAAGATCGCTTTGGAGTTGATGTGCTTAAAGTGGAAGTGCCAGTGAATATGAATTATGTAGAAGGATTTGCGAGCGGAGAAGTATTACATACTCAAGAAGAGGCCAAAGCAGCTTTTAAAGAACAAGATGCGTCAACAGACCTACCTTATATCTATCTAAGTGCAGGTGTAAGCGCTAAATTATTCCAAGATACTTTAGAATTCGCTTATGAAGCCGGTGCGAGATTCAATGGTGTATTATGTGGACGTGCAACATGGGCAGGATCTGTTCAAGTCTTTATTGAACAAGGGGAAGAAGCGGCTCGTGAATGGTTACAGACAGAAGGAAGAAAGAATATAGAAGACCTGAATGAAGTCCTTAATCGTACTGCAGTAGCCTGCGACTTTGGGTTATAATAAAGGTATTCTGGAAAAAGGAGGAACTAACATGAACAAAGATGAAGTGGGAATGATTGGCTTCGAAATTGTTGCCTATGCAGGAGAAGCACGATCTAAACTATTAGATGCTTTGAACAAAGCAAAAGATGGCGACTTTGACGAAGCTGAGAGACTTGTGGCAGAAGCTGAAGAAGTGATAGTTGGTGCACATAATGCTCAGACTGATCTCCTTGCTAAAGAAGCATCTGGCGAAGAGATTGAATACAGTGTCATTATGATGCATGGTCAAGACCATCTGATGACGACCATACTACTTAAAGATCTAATTAATCACTTAATTGGATTCTATAAGAAAGGCTAGGGTAAAGCTATGAATACATTAATTGCTCAAATTGAAAAAGCCAAACCTTTCTTCGAGAAAATTTCTCGTAATATCTATATTCGTGCTATCCGTGATGGTTTTATCGCGGGTATGCCAGTTATTCTATTCTCTAGTATATTTATTCTACTAGCCTATGTGCCAAACGCATGGGGATTCCACTGGAGTCCTGAAGTAGAGAATTTCTTAATGGTCCCTTATAACTATTCTATGGGAATCTTAGCTTTCTTTGTATCAGGGACGACAGCAAAGTCATTGACCGATTCTATGAATCGAGACATGGAAGCAACTAATCAGATAAACTATATCTCAACTATGCTAGCAACGATGGTAGGCTTCTTATTGATGGCAGCCGATCCTGCCCAAGAAGGTGGATTCTTAACGGAATTCATGGGGACGAAGGGGCTAATCACAGCCTTTATCGCTGCATTCGTGACGGTCAATGTCTATAAAGTATGTGTGAAGAATAATGTGACGATTCCAATGCCAGAAGAAGTCCCACCTAATATATCTCAAGTGTTTAAGGACTTAATTCCTTTTACTGTCTCAGTGGTTATCCTTTATGCGGTTTCGTTATTTGTAAGAAGCACACTGGGCGTAAATGTTGCTGAATCTATTGGTACCTTACTTGCGCCTTTATTCCAAGCAGCAGATGGTTACTTGGGGATTACCATTATCTTTGGTGCGTATGCATTCTTCTGGTTTATTGGGATTCATGGTCCTTCAATTGTTGAGCCAGCTATTGCAGCTATTACCTATGCCAACATTGATGTGAACTTACAATTACTACAAGCAGGTGAACATGCGGATAAAATCTTAACATCTGGAACTCAGATGTTCATTGTCACAATGGGGGGTACTGGTGCAACGCTTGTTGTTCCATTCATGTTTATGTGGATGACTAAGTCTAAGCGTAACAAAGCCATTGGACGCGCGTCTGTTATACCCACATTCTTTGGGGTGAATGAACCTCTCTTGTTCGGGGCACCCATCGTCTTGAATCCTGTATTCTTTGTGCCATTTATCTTTGCACCGATTGCCAATGTTTGGATCTTTAAATTCTTTATCGATGCCTTAGGAATGAATAGCTTTACAACGAATCTTCCTTGGACAACACCAGCACCGCTTGGTATCTTGTTAGGAACGAACTTCCAATTCTTATCCTTTGTCCTGGTTGCCGTCTTAATCATCGTGGATGTCTTAATCTACTACCCGTTCTTGAAAGTCTATGACCGTCAGATTCTAGCGGAAGAAGAGTCAGGAGTATCATCGTCTGATGAATTAAAAGCCAAAGTTGAACAGAGCTTTGATACACGTAAAGCTACAGCGATTCTTGAGAAGAGTCAGGTTGAAGAGACTACAACAGTGAAAGCTGAGCCTTCAACAGCTGTTAAAGCGACAGAATCAACTAATGTACTGGTACTATGTGCAGGTGGTGGAACGAGTGGACTTTTAGCCAATGCCTTGAACAAGGCTGCTAAAGAATATGATAGACCTATTAAGGCTACAGCTGGAAGCTATGGAGCACACCGCGAGATACTTCCTCAATATCAATTTGTTATTCTAGCACCACAAGTAGCTTCTAATTATGAGGATATGAAAGCAGAGACGGATAAGTTAGGCATCAAGCTGGCTAAGACAGCCGGAGCGGAATATATAGCATTGACGCGTGATGGTGAAGGTGCTTTAGCATTTGTTGAAGAGAATTTACAATAAGGAATCGAGGCTAATTAATGAAAACATTACCAAAGAACTTTATTTTCGGAGGGGCAACTGCGGCTTATCAAGCAGAAGGAGCCACCAAGACGGATGGCAAAGGGCCTGTTGCTTGGGATAAGTATCTGGAGGATAATTACTGGTATACTGCGGAACCTGCAAGTGATTTCTACCACAAGTATCCCGTTGATCTTCAGCTTGCGGAAGAGTTTGGTGTGAATGGTATTCGAATCTCTATCGCTTGGTCACGAATCTTTCCAACGGGTTATGGAGAAGTGAATGCAAAAGGGGTTGAATATTACCACAATCTATTCAATGAATGTCATAAACGACATGTGGAGCCTTTTGTAACACTCCATCACTTTGATACACCGGAAGCACTTCATTCTAAAGGTGACTTTTTGAACAGAGAAAACATCGATCACTTTGTCGATTATGCAGAATTTTGCTTTAAAGAATTCACTCAAGTAAAGTACTGGACTACTTTTAATGAAATCGGACCTATTGGGGATGGGCAATATCTGGTTGGTAAATTCCCGCCAGGTATCAAGTATGATCTAGCTAAAGTCTTCCAATCACATCATAATATGATGGTTGCCCATGCAAAAGCGGTCAAATTATATAAAGAAGCGGACTATAGCGGTGAGATAGGTGTAGTGCATGCCTTGCCAACTAAGTATCCTCTAGACCCAGAGAACCCTGAAGATGTACGTGCGGCGGAGTTAGAGGATATCATCCATAATAAATTCATCCTGGATGCGACTTATCTTGGAGAGTATTCTGAGAAAACTATGGATGGTGTGAATCACATACTTGAAGTGAACGGTGGACAGTTAGACCTAAGAGATGAAGACTTTGAAGCTTTAAAAGCTGCCAAAGATATGAATGACTTCCTTGGAATTAATTATTACATGAGTGATTGGATGAAAGCCTTTGAAGGTGAGACAGAGATTACACACAACTCTAAAGGAGATAAAGGTGGATCTAAATATCAGATTAAAGGTGTCGGCCAGCGAGAATTTGATGTTGATGTCCCTCGTACTGATTGGGATTGGATGATTTATCCTCAGGGCTTATATGATCAGATTATGCGCGTTAAAAAAGATTATCCGAATTACAAGAAAATCTATATCACTGAGAATGGATTAGGCTATAAGGATGATTTTGTTGATGGAACTGTCTATGATGATGCACGAATTGACTATGTGAAACAACATTTAGAAGCCATTTCAGATGCGATACGAGACGGCGCTGTGGTTGAAGGATATTTCATCTGGTCTCTCATGGATGTTTTCTCTTGGTCTAATGGCTATGAAAAACGCTATGGACTATTCTACGTAGATTTTGAGACGCAAGAACGCTATCCTAAGAAGAGTGCCTATTGGTACAAAGAACTTGCAGCAACTCAAGAAATTAAATAATGACTTAAAAGGGAGACGCGGGTCTTCCTTTTTAATTTGTCGACTAAGTTAGAAAGTTAATTTCATAATGTAAATTTATTTCTATACAAGGAGTGAAATGACATGGCTGATTTTGTAAGTGCGGCTTTCCCATGGATAATTGTAGGTATTGGGCTTGTTCTTTTTGTAGCTTACATGCACTCAAATGATCAATAGTGGGTACCAGTTTATAGCCCTTAGAAAATTCCGAATTATCAAAATTATTCAGAATCGACACTGAAATGATAAAAAACAGCCTAAAATTATCATTTCAGGTAAACCCTTAGAAATGATAAAATAATGATCAAAATTATCATTTTAATTGCCAAAACCTTTAGAATTGATAATCCCAAACAAATCCACCCATTTAAACAATAAAAGGAGCGAACAACATGGCTTTTGATTTCAAAAAAGAATTTAAAGAATTTTATGCGCCTGGGAAAACACCTAATATCATTAATATTCCTACAATGAATTTTCTTGCGGTTAGGGGTCGGGGTAACCCGAATGAAGACCAGGGCGAGTATCATCAATCAATCGAATTATTATATGGTATTGCTTATACAATTCGGATGAGTTATAAAGGTGATTATAAAATTGAGGGGTATTTTGAATATGTTGTTCCACCTCTTGAGGGATTTTGGTGGATTGATGGTTTAAAAGGAATGGACTATGACCGCAAAGATGAGTTGAATTTTATTTCACTTATAAGATTACCAGATTTTGTAAAAGAAAAAGATTTCCAGTGGGCGATTGAAACAGCAACGAAAAAGAAGAAAACTGATTTTTCTAAAGTAGAATTTTATACATATGACGAAGGTTTAAGTGTTCAATCAATGCATATCGGTTCTTATGATGATGAGCCTGAAACCACTAAAAAAATGTCAGACTATGCCAAAGAGAAAGGGTATGAAATAGATATTAGCGATACGAGATATCATCATGAAATATATATTAGTGATCCAAGGAGAACGGAGACAGCAAAACTAAAAACAGTTATTAGGCATCCAATCAAAAAAGTAGAATAATTCTGACACTATTTTCAAAAAGCAATCTAAAATATGTCTGCAGCAGTCAATTCCAAGACCCTATGCGCTAAGCGATTGCAATTACTTCCAGAAACAGGAGCCATATTCTTCAAAAAGAGGGATAATACTTTAAGAGTTGCTCTGAAATCGTTTACTCCTTGAATACGTCAGACATCTCAGCGTATAATGATATGTGATGTATATTATATTTTGAATGGAGATTTGGAATGGAAAAGAATGTTTTGGTAACTGAGAATACGGCAAACCCAGCGCCGTTAGGTTTGATGGGATTTGGTATGACGACGATTTTACTGAATATCCATAATGCTGGATTTTTCCCGATGGACGCGATGATTTTAGCGATGGGAATTTTCTTCGGTGGTTTAGCTCAAGTAATCGCAGGGACAATGGAGTTCAAAAAGAATAATACTTTTGGAACAACTGCATTTACTTCTTACGGTTTCTTCTGGTTGGCACTTGTCGGATTGAATATTTTACCGATGATGGGCTTAGGCGAAGCGCCTGGTTCACTTTCAATGGCGTCATTCTTATTCATGTGGGGTCTATTCACTTTCTGCATGTTTATCGCGACTTTACGCATCAGTAAAGCACTACAAGTTGTCTTTGGAACACTCACAATTCTGTTCTTCTTACTCGCGGCTGGAAACTTTACTGGCTCAACGACTATTCTAACAATCGCGGGATATGAAGGGATCCTTTGCGGATTCACGGCGATTTACGCTGCCATGGCCCAAGTAATCAACGAATCTTACGGCAAAGAAATCTTGCCAATCGGCGCATATAGCGCAGAATAAAATTATAAATAAAGTGCTGACAGGTCCCTATCAGTGCTTTTTTTATTGGGGAAAATATGGCAGAGGCCATTGGCGTGTAATTTCAATCGGAGTTAGGTTGAGGAGGAACTAAGTTTGGCTAGAGAATTGAGAGTAGTGGGAATAGTGAAAGTTGCGGGATTGTGGAATTGGACTATCACTCGATGTTTACTGGCAAAGGTCAAACCGTTAACCAACTAAGCGAAATCGGAGTTTAGTTTAACGAAATGCCAATCTTCTTGCTTCCTGATTTAAGAAGATTGATAGATCGTCAATGTTTGTGTTCGGGAAATTGAGAAGATTGGTATTTAGTCAATGTTCTAACACGGTTAATTGAGAAGATTGACGGATTATCAATGTTTACAGTAAGGAAGTAGAGAAGATTGATAATTCGTCAATCTTCGGCCCCAATTAAAACTGGAGCACCTTCGTAATCCATGAAGATAGTCCAATCCCACTCAGCGTATCTTCGTGTTCAGTGAAGGTTCTATATTCTGAATCAGCATACCTTCACAATTCACGAAGGTATTCGGACTTTTGGTAGCGAGAAATAAAAAACGTGATTACTATACAACGTATTTCTGGTTACGTCACATAATAATCACATCAATAATTCTTCTACATCCACTTATTCCGTTTAAACAACCAATAACAAATGACCATTAAACCTATCGTACCAACACTAATCATTAACATCGCTGAGTCGGTATTTTCTCCTGGCACCGGGACATTCATTCCCCACCAACCGCCAACAATAGTGGGGATAGTAAGAATGATGGACCAAACAGTAAGGATGCGCATAATTTGGTTCATGTTATTGTTAACGACGCTAGATAGGATATCACTTACTTTTTCATTGAATTGTTTTAATTCATGGACCATTCCACTTGCTTGATGTAATTCTACATTTACATCACGTAATAGACGGAAGTCAAATTCATCAGCATCAAGTTCGTTAAACTGTACTTTCAATCGTTCAAGCACATCACGGTTATTGTTGATACCTGAATTGAAGAAGACAAGTGCTTTATTTAATTTCATCAAACGATAAAAAATATCGTTCTTCGTTGTTTTTGTCACAGCTATCTCCAAATCACGTATTTCTCGGTCAATTTCTTCTAATAAGTGGATATATAAACGGGCCACAAACCATAAAACATTAAGCATCAACCCTAATTCATCTACACCATCAAATGAATTTAATTTTACATCAGTCATCTCATTAAGTGACTCCAAAGAATCTAAGCTGGTTATGATGACAACACCCGGTTTAGTAACAATTGCGATTGGAGAAGTCCGGTAAACGTCACGGAAATCATCTGTTTTTTCTTTGACAGGATAACTGAATAAAGATAAGGTGAATTCTTCGCCATTTTTATTAGTATGTGTTTCCCAACGAGCGACTTCATAACCATCCAATCCACTCGTAATAAAGTCTTTAGGAATATCAAATTTTTCAACAATACTTTGGATCTTATTTTGATTTGCTTGCACAAGCTGATAGTAATCAAAAGAGTGACTTTCTTCTTTCTGTTCATAAGTGAATGTTTGGTGTTCAAGCATAAGACCACTCCTTGTAATGTATTCTTTAACCCCATCTTATCATGTACTTGGCGAAATAACGTAAAAAACGAGCTAAACACTCGTTTTCATAGTTACTAACCTTTTGTTCCTGCAGTGATATCCATACCTTCGATAAAATAACGTTGAAAGGTGAAAAATAAGATTATAACTGGTAGTAGAACTAATAGTGAGCCAGCCATCAAATAATTCCATTGGGTTGCTACTTGTCCTTGGAACACTTGCAGTCCTAATTGTAACGTATAAAGTTCTTGATTATTAATATATAATAATGGCCCAAGAAAATCATTCCATGCTCCATTAAAGCTAAAGATTGCAATTGTTGCAAGGGCTGGCTTTGAAAGAGGAATCATAATTTGCCACCATATTTTAAAATGACTTGCTCCATCAATCTTTGCTGCTTCGATTAATTCGTCAGAAATTGTAGAGTAAAACTGGCGAATTAAAAAGATATTAAAAGCATTACCAAAGAATGCAGGAATGGTTAATGGTAAATAAGTATTCAACCAACCTAATTTCGCAAATAGCACATAAGTAGGTATTAACGTTACGAAACCGGGTAGCATCATCGTGGCAAGTAATAGAGAGAATAGAATGTTTTTGCCTGGAAATTCAATTTTTGCAAAACCATAAGCAATAAATGAATTAGATAAAACATTAGCGATTACAGATATAACAGCGATGAATAAAGTGTTTAATGTATAACGCGTAAAATTACCTGTCTGCCATGTTGTGATATAGTTTTCTAGATGCCACTCCTCTGGCCAGAATGTTGGAGGGTATTGCATAATTTCAGGCATCGATTTGAAAGAGGTAATAATCATCCACCAAATAGGGGATAATAGAATAATTGCACCAGCTACTAAGATGATAAAGATAATCGCTCTAGTAAATAAACTATTCCGCCGACCATAACTCTTCGGATGTTTTTTTGATGGTATTTTTACCGTCAGTTCAGCATTATCAGGCTGTGTTATTTGTTGCATCTTATTGACCTCCTTCGCGGTAAACCCAGCGTGGTGCAAGTTTTAAGTTAATCAGTGTAATGACAAATACAATTAAGAATAGAACCCAAGACATAGCCATCGCATAACCCATTTCGAAAGTAACAAATGCTTTGTTCCACATGTGTAAGTTAAAGAACAGCATAGAATTTGCAGGGCCACCCGTTCCATTTTCAGACATAACATAAGCTTCTTGGAAAATTTGGAAAGAACCAATGATACTTGTTACGAGGTCAAAGAAGATGATTGGTGTAATCATAGGTAAAGTAATATTGAAAAATTTCCTAATAGGACCAGCCCCATCAATTTCAGCTGCCTCATATAGCTGTGTGGGAATACATTGCAAGCTAGCGAGATAAAGTAACATAGACCCACCAACTTTCCATAAGTTCATAAAGATTAAGGCTGGTTTTGTCCAATTAGGATCGAATAACCAAACAGGACCTTCAATTCCAAAGCAAGATAAGACTATGTTAATCAGTCCAGATTGTGGACTCAATAATTGCATCCAAAGAAAATATACACCGACACCGGATAAGACAGAAGGTAAATAATAAATCGTTCTAAAGAAACGAATGCCGGGTATTTTTTGATTCATGAGTAAAGCAATTACAATTGCTCCAAGTAAAGTAGCAGGCACAGAAATTACAACGTAATATAGCGTATTACCTAAAGATTTCCAAAATAAAGGGTCTCGTGTGAACATACGCTCGTAGTTTTCAAAACCAATGAAATCCATTTGCGAAGTAATGTCATAATTGGTAAAAGAAGCGATAAAAGAAAAAATGAGTGGCCCTAAAGTAAAGACAAAAAAGCCAATCAACCATGGAAGGATAAAAAGATAGCCTTGAATTGCTTCTTTGCGTTTCATTGAACTAGGGCGTTTCGTTTTTTTAGCTGATTTTCTTGAGAATACGTTTGCCATGATGCTCCTCCAATCGTTTGAATAAAAAGAAAAATGCCTACTCTCAAAGTTAAATGTTAATTGGCTTAAAGAGAGGCATTTAAAGTATTAAAGTATATTAAGGTAACATCTGTTCGACCATATTTTGAGCATCGTCTAATGCTTCCTGTGGTGTTTTGTATCCAAGGTAAATATTATCGAGTTCAGTATTAATATATGTCATTATGTCAGGTATAGCTAAAGGTTGAGGTGTTAAGATTGTGTATTCCATATTTTCAACTGCAGCTTGATAAACTTCTTGCCCTTTTTCTGACAATGCCTCATTTGAAATTGCACTTTCCGCCGCTTCAATATGGGCAACATTATCAAAGTTATTTACAGCCCAATATTCTTGTGAAGTGCGGTCTGTTAAATATTTAATGAACTCCCATGATTCAGCAGGATGTTCAGCTCCATAAGGAATTTCAACGACAAAGCCACCACCCCATGAGGTTGTTCCACCTGTACTGTTTTCAAATTCTGGAACAGTCGTTACACCGAAATTTAAATCAGGTGCATAGGCAGCAATCTGAGAATAGTGTGTACCTTCTTTGATCATCATTCCAATCTTACCATTCATAAAGGGATCAGCTTGTTGATTACCAAATTCAGCCGTAAAAGCGTTTAAAGTATCACTACCATATTGATTTTCATAATCAACAACCCAATCTAAAGCAGCAATACCTTCGGGGTTGTTAATGGTTGGAACATTATTCTCGAAATCCCAGAAACCATGTCCTGTTGCGTTCATATAATAGAAATCACCTTGGACGCCGTAACGAGGCACATAACCAATTCGATCATAATTATCTCCATTCTTCACGTCCATTTTCATAGCCATTTCTTGAAGCTCTGCCCAGGTTGTTGGTGGTTGTTCAGGATCTAAGCCAACCTCTTCCATGATATCTTTATTATAATAGAGAAGTCGTGTATCTGTAGTGAATGGTAGAGCATAACTTTCCCCTTCGAATAAAGTGGCATTCCATAAGTTCTCATAATATTTTTCAGAAAAAGTATCATCTTCTTGATTGATAAACTCAGTTAGATTTGTATTTTGGTTTTTCTCAGCACGCTGAGCTACTGTATTGATATCGTTAACGATGACATCAGCCGGATCACCTGCAGCGATGGAAGCTAAATTCTTCGTGAAAATGTCTCCCCAAGGCAGATAAGTGTGGTTAACATGAATTTCGTCTTGAGAGTTGTTAAACTCTTCAACAATATGTTCAATGAAATTACGACGGGGTTCTGAACCCCAGAAAGTCCAAAAATCAAGCTCAACTACTTCTTCGTTTTCTTGAGCTGAAACAGTTTGGTATGAACTCAGATTAAATATAGGCAGAATCAAAGCGAAAGATAATAAAACCTTTATAATTTTTTTCATTGAATATTCTCCTTAATTTTAATAAAGTGACGACAGAGATAAGTAACTGTATAAATCGAACCACTGAATATAAACAGTAAACCCAAACCAGGTTGAAAAAGAACAATACCAATCAAAACGACATGAGACAGTAACATAATAATGGATGAACCGAGATGTTTAATCATTAGAAAAAAAGCAACAACCAAAGCTCTCTTTAACGTTATTCTACGAGTAGTATATAGATATAACGTGTAATGGAACAAACAATATAAAATGATACTGAGCAAAGCTAAAGCATATTTGAACGTAATAACCAATGGGCTATGATTAGTGATAGAATTTAAAATTAAAAAATCCAGACCTATTATCAAAATAATGGGTATCCAGAGAATCGAAAATTTGATACTTCTTTTCCAATGATATTTAATATAGTATTTAAATTGAGAAAAGATAGAATCTTGACTCGTTTTTTGATTATTGATTAAGTTATCAATAAATGTACTAAAGCAAATAGGCTGGGGAAAAGAGTGATTACAGGTAAACTAAATATAATAAAAAGCACATTAACATACACCAAAAAAGGGAATAAATACAAAAAAATTATTAAACGACTCTTAATACACATCACCCTTTCAAATTAAAATCACATTAGTGTAATAGTATGATTACTATTTCAATAATTTTTTAAGCGTTTACAAAACATATCAGATACTTTTAGGTAACTGAAATAATATTAGTAAATTGCTTTAAATTTATTAAACACTTTAAATTTAGATAGTCAATTAATAGCTCCGCAGTATGATACATAATTTAAAACCTGCCATATTTTTATAGGTTATTTTGTTTATAATCATCCTTTTTTAAATGCTAAAGTGGCTAATAAATAGGGTTCTTGTAAGGTACTTATAATAAAAGTGTCTTCCGGTTAATACTTTAGATAAAACATTAATTGCCATTTGGCAAACAATATAGAATGTTTGGCAAATAGAAAGATACAGAGACTCCTCAAGTAAAAAAGGACCGATCTATTTAAATTTAACTACCTAAAAAATCAAAGGAAATTGAAAAGTTACATCACTGACTAAAAGATAGTTAGTCAAAATTTAATCAGAGAATATACTCCAACACTCACATCGAAGTTACTTCTAAAATCGACAGCATAATTTCCCCCCAAAAAAACTGTAAAACACAATTTATTAATGATATTATGTTAAGATAAATGACATTTAGATTAGAGGGCGGAAGAATGAAGAATAATATAAAAACGATGACGCATGTTTTCCTTACTGGATTGGCGGCGTGTTTACTCTATGCGGTGAGCGCGGGAATCCGAAGTAATTATGGTATAATGTTGACATCAATTTCGGATAATTCTGGTGTTGCTTATGGTCAGGTCAGTTTAGTTCTAGCGATTAGCCAATTAGTCTTTGGTATTATGCAACCTGTCTTTGGTATTGTGGCGCTGAAAAAATCGAATCGATTTGTATTAATGATGAGTGCGATTTTAATGGCGCTCGGGATGTTCATGATTCCTTATAGCACGTCAGTTTGGACGCTGATGTTGGCACTTGGGATTATTCTGCCAGCCGGTACCGGTGGTATTTCGTTTGGGATTATTATGGGAGCCGTGACGCTTAAGCTCGGTGAACAAAAAGCGGCAACAGTATCTGGCTTAGTAAATGCAGCGAGTGGACTAGGTGGGGCCGCACTTTCATCCATTTTGCGTTCGACACTTTCAACAGTAGGGTTAGGTGCGACGACTTTTGGTTTGACGATTTTATTTCTACTACTGATACCAATGTCCTTACTATTAGGAAGTCAAAGTATATCAGCGGTCGAAGAAACATCAGAAAATGACGAAAGTATGGGTCAAGTATTCAAAGGCGCACTTTCTAACAAAAATTACCTACTCCTCATTTTCGCCTTTTTAACGTGTGGATTCCACATGGTTATTATTGAAACGCATCTTTATTCTCAATTTGTCTCTTATGGTATTAGCGAAACTTTCTCAGCATTCGCCTATTCAGGTTACGGAGTAGCAACGATTATCGGAGCTGTCATCAGCGGGATTTTATGCTCCAAACTCAAAATGAAAAATATTCTAGCCTTTCTGTACAGCGCACGTGCTGTCACAACTTTACTATTTTTACTAGCACCCAAAACACCAGCCATTGCCATGACCTTTGCGGTTATCAGTGGTCTAACAGGCGCATCAACTATCAGCCCAACATCCGGCATCGTGGGTAAGATGTTTGGCTCCAAAAAACTTGGCGTCCTGTTTGGCTTCGCCTTCTTTAGTCACCAGGTAGGTGGCTTCTTAAGTGCCTCGCTTGGCGGTCTCAGCGTCGAAATGACTGGCGGCTATGTCATGATTTGGACGATTTCAATTATTTTATGTGTACTCGCCGGAATCGCAACATTTATCATGAAAGAAGAATAATCTGACCAAACATTTTTTTAAAAAGTATGGCAGATACTACTAAAAACAAAAAACACTCCCTCTATTAATGAAGCTGATGATTCATGGTAGAGGGATTATTAATGTGTCCTATTTAATATGAAAATCTGCGATGATTAAACCATAACCATTCTATTTATATGTTATAATTTATATACATAAAGGATTTGGGAGGCGATTATTTTGAGGAAGAAAATGCATAAATCAAAAGGGAAATGGATTGTTGTCGGCGTATTACTCGGAACAATGGGAATTTCTAGCACGGTCGTTAGTGCGGAAGAAGCTGTTATAGATTCAGATACTACTACTTTAGAAATTGAAGATGAAGAAGCGTCACCGTCTACAGAAACTCAAACAATAAAAGATAGTAGTTTACCAGAATCTGATTCGGAACCTGTAACCAACGAGTCAGATGAAGGAGAACTGGAAAGTACACTTCAGGAAACTCAAGACGCTGAAACAAGCTTTGAGTCTGAATCGAGTGAAGAACAAGCAGCAGTCGAGTTAGATGAAATGGAAGAATTAGATGATGCGGTAATTTCAGAAGAATCAAACGAAGAATTAGCAGAAACAGAAATCGAAGATATTGTCTTGGAAGAGTTTAATTTTCCAGAAAATGTAAACGATTACGGAACGGAGCCAGCGATCGCTACTTTTTCAAATAGACTCACAAGACAAAATGAAAGACAAAGCCACACAGTAAAATCAGGCGAGTATTTATACTTAATTGGACAACAATATGGTGTCACTGTTCAACAAATTAAACAATGGAATAATTTAACCAGCAATTATATTTATTCAGGTGATGAACTGATTGTTTCAGAACCGATTCAATCTGGAGGAACGACACCGTCCACTCCAACAACACCAACTACGCCTCCTGAGAATTCATCCGAAGAAACTGAAGTGAAACATCACACTGTGGTTTCAGGTGATAACTTATGGAAGATTGCGACTAATAATGGCATAACAGTAGCACAATTAAAGAGTTGGAACAATTTAACGTCTAACTATATTTATTCAGGGGACCGCTTAATCTTAACCGATCCAAGTAATGTGGTAACAAAACCAACAAACCCTGAAGATAATCAAGAAGAACCAGTAATAAAACCAGAACCAGAAGTTCAAAAACCCGTAGAAACACTCAGCTACTACACGGTTAAACGAGGCGACAATTTATGGAAAATAGCGACTCAGTATAATATTACAGTAAGTCAACTAAAAACTTGGAATAACTTAAAATCGAATTATATTTATTCAGGCGATCGATTTATTGTCTCAGATCCAAATCAAGTCACTCAACCAGAAGTTCCTGAAGAAGAGGATCAACCTGAGGAATCAGAAAAAGAACCCGAAGAACCTAAGGTTGAAGCGAAGCAACATGTTGTAAAAACAGGAGAATATTTATGGTTAATTGCGAACCAAAACAATATTACGGTAGCGCAATTAAAAGCGTGGAATAATTTAACTAGCAATTATATTTATCCAGGCGACCGCTTAATCGTAACGGATCCAAGCCAAGTGACCCAACCAGTTGATCCACAAGAACCAGAAGAGCCCGTTGAAAAACCAGATGAACCAAAAGAAGAAGAAAAACCTGAAACACCTACAGAGGACGAGGCTGAACAAAAAACAGATGCTAAATACCATGTTGTAAAATCAGGTGAATATTTATGGCTCATTGCAAACCAAAATAATATTACCGTTTCACAATTAAAAGCGTGGAATAATTTAACCAGTAATTATATCTATTCCGGCGACCGCCTCATTGTAACGGACCCAACTCAAACAACACCAGACAATGGACAAGACAGTGATACTGGACAAGATAACGATAGCGAAGGCGTTCTAACAGGCACACACGTAGCCGTTCAAGCCGTATTAAACCAATACCGAAATTCACCAGTGCATGTCTTTTATGAAAGTTTATTAGAAGATGATTTAAGGACAGCATCACTAAATGGTGATGTCGCAATGTATGGTGCCTCAGTACCAAAAGTTGTTCTCGTTGCTTACACACTCGAACAAATCGAAAAAGGTAATTTATCTTGGGACACACCAATTAAATATACATCAAGTATTTACAATCACCCAGAATCATACGCCTGGGGCGGAAGTGGAACCATTCAATATGAAAATTACCTCAACAAAACTTATACACTAAAGGATGTTGTCTACCGCACCATTGCGCATTCTGATAACCTTGGCAGCAATATGTTACTGCATTATGTTGGTTACCGCGACAAAGCTGACTTTAACCGATTCACTCAAGAAGTTTACGGCGCGCCAAGTTATAACCGCGATATGACGCCACGCCAAATCAACAAAGTAATGAAATATATATATGAACACCCGCAACAATACGCAATGCAAGCACTCGACAAAACAAATTATGACAACACAAAATTGGACACCGTCCAAGCTAATGTCTATCAAAAAATCGGAGGTTGGTGGCCATATTACAACCACTCAACAGGAATTATCGACAGCAACAAACCTTATATCGTCACCATTTTAACCGACTATTGGTCTGACAGCAGCATCGGAACACTCGCTCAAAAAATCTTTGATGCCGTCATGAAGTAATTGCCACTTTTTCGAAAAGTATGGCAGATATACTCAGAACCAAAATCTTCCCCTCTATAATGAAGTTGATGAATCATTGTAGAGGGATTTTTGTTGGAATAATACATGGATAGGAGTGACACTTTGGAAGTTAAATTAGCAACACCTACAGTTGAAGAGATACAAAAATACCGTGAAACATGGAATACAATGGAAAACTATGTTCTACAAGAAGAGAGCTTAAATAAATTATTCTTTGAAACATATCCCCAAAATAAAGATATCAGAGAGATTTTAATTAAGGCATCTAGTTTAAATGACTTTTATAGTACGAATATTTTTTCGATTTTTCCAGTAGCCAAAAACATACTTCGTTTAGATATCGATAACAGACTTCAGTCTGGCGATGAAACTTTGGTGAATGATATTTCAAGAGTCGAATATAGTGATGGTAAAGTTAAGAACTTTTATTCTTTCGCAACAAAGTATTGTAGCCATCACTACCCAAATGATTATCCTATTTATGATAGCTATGTCGAAAAGGTATTGATCCAATACAAGAAACAGGATAAATTTAGTGAGTTTACTCGCAAAGATTAAAAAAACTTTCCAAGATTCAAGGAAACGATTGAGGAGTTTAGATTATTTTACGGACTAGATAAATTTGGTTTAAAAGATATCGATCGCTATATCTGGCAAGTAGGTAAAAAATATTTTCCAAATAAATATTAATTCAATCAGTATAAAAAATTTATCCAGCAAAACATCATCTTTCCAGCCTTCCACTATCTATTTAGATAGTCAGAAGGCTGATTTTTATGTATAATATAATTAAAATACGATTAGAATGAATGGCCTGTTTGAGAATAATATTAAAAAGGGTGTTCGAGAGGAAGAAAATATGATGAAATCATGGCGAGTTTTTCTCGTTATTGCTATGTCTTTAGTAGCTGCTTGGTTATTGTTTATATTCATGGAAAATCCATTATTTTATATAACGGCTTTTGATAAAAAGATTTTGAATTTCTATATGAGTTATCAAATGTCGACCATCATTGTCAGTTCAACATTTCTGCTGTTGTTATACTTCATCGCCGATAAACTAAATCTGAAATATTTTAATTTGAAGAAGATTGATGGCGAAGTGAAGCCAGTCCCAGTCATCGGACTCAATCCGAAAGAGGGCGAAGGTTGGAAAACAATTGGTTTTAATGTTGGTTTAATGATTACATTGGTAACCGGAATAGTAGTATATTTCCAAACAGTTGCCGGAAATGGCTTAACAATCAGCTTGTTACCAGAAATTCCCCTAATACTAATTTTTGCTTTGATGAATTCTTTTACTGAAGAAGTAATTTTTCGCTTGTCATATACAACCATTATCGCGAATGAAAACGGCAATCCGCGCATCTCTGAATTTCTTTCCGCGCTTATATTTGGTGCAGTTCACTATTTCGGAGTTGCTCCCAGTGGTATTGCGGGTGCAATCATGGGCGCTTTTATTGGTTGGTTCCTGGCGAAATCAATAAACGAGACAAAAGGCTTCTTTTGGGCATGGTCAATTCACTTTATCCAAGATGTCGTAATTCTATTTTTCATATTTATGAGCAACTGAGGAACAATCCTTTAGGAGGAAAATCATGTTAATCATCAATGACATCCTAGCATTCATAATAGAACTTGTAGCAATCGTCCTATACGCAATGACCGCCTACCAACTATCAGAAAATCGCGTCATCAAAATATTGTTAGTAATCAGTACCATCATAGTATTCGCTTTTCTTTGGGGACGATTTTTCGCACCAAGTGCTACAAACCCACTCCAAGGATGGATCAGATGGGTATTGGAATTCGTAATTCTATTCACCCCCTGGCCACTATATTTTCAGGAAAAGTATGGCATTATCACTCTGGCTGGTGTCATAATTATTGTTAACTTAATGGTCCAAGCACTGATAGGGCGCAGTAATTTAGGGTAGTAAAAATTATTTTAGAAAGGATGAAACTATGTCTTTTACAATTGTCCGTCAGGACATTACAAAGTTGAAAGTAGACGCTATTGTAAATGCCGCAAATACGGACCTCAAAATGGGTGGTGGAGTATGCGGCGCGATATTTAATGCAGCAGGTGTAACACAAATTCAGGCTGCGTGTGATGAGCTTGCTCCTATCAAAACGGGTGAAGCGGTTATAACATCAGGATTTGGTTTACCTGCTCAATATGTTATCCATGCAGTAGGGCCGATTTATAGAGAGTGGAATGAAACTCAAAATGAACAGTTGCTTCGTTCTGCTTATTTGAACTCCCTTAAAATGGCCGTGGAAAACAATTTAGAATCGGTCGCATTTCCATTAATATCTAGTGGTATATATGGTTATCCTAAAGAAGAAGCGCTTCGGGTAGCTACATCAGCGATTAAAGAATTTTTAGTCAAACATGACCTAGATGTTACCCTTGTGATATTTGATAAATCGACTTTCAAGGTTAGTCAAGAGCTTCTTAGTGAAGTTGAAAGTTATATCGATGAGAATTATGTTGAAGCACATGAATTTACACGTGAATTAGGCCACTATGAAGACATTCTTGAATCTGTTGTGTCACTAGATGATTTGGTAGGGAATTTGGATGAGTCATTTTCAGAGCGATTACTCCGATTAATTGATGCTAAAGGGATGTCGGATGTTGAAGTTTATAAACGAGCGAATCTCGACCGAAAATTATTTTCTAAAATCCGAAGTAATGATAATTATTTGCCCAGTAAACGAACGGCAATTGCTTTGGCGATTGGCTTGAAATTAACATTGGAAGAAACAGATGACTTTTTAGAAAGAGCCGGCTATGCACTTTCTCATGCTATCAAGTTTGATGTTATTGTGGAATATTTTATCATCAATGGTAACTATAAACTGAAGATGTACAGACTTAGATTATTTCATAAACACAAGAATGCAATTAGAGTCGCCCTAGCGACTCTTCCGCGTGGTATGATGCCACTTTTCACTGCAGTAAAAAGCCTCTTAATACGGATAATAGTAGCACTTTTCGTCAAACGCCGAAAAGATGCATTCTGATGGGGCAGAAGTCAATTTCTGAAGAAATTGAACAGAATAAATTCCGTAGTTAGTTTTAGTTTAAAGAACATTTGATTATTTAGTGAGCTAAAATTATTTGCGCTTTCCAAATCATGTCCAGTTCTTCCATATCTTAGAAGACTACTGTCCAGATAAATAGCTGGTTATAAGATGCATGTCTAGGTTATAGAAACCAGTTAAATTTTTAGATTCCTTAAATGGAGGCGGAAACTATGCAGAACCACCACTTCACTGAACATGATTGGCGGTACTTCCAAAGCAACCTTGCCGACTGGCAAGAAGCGTATATAAACCAGGTCAATCAGGAGTATCTTGATATACTAAGCAGGTGGACTTGATATGTTTGGAATCATAGAACCATGGTCAACATTGAAAGGGCTCATTTCTCTACCTGTGGGAGTTTTTGAAATAACTTTGGCCATCTATTTAATCGTTAAAGGATTTAAAACTGAAGGCTTGGCTTTAATTAAATAAAAACGAAAAAATCAGTCTTTCTGCCAATTAATGACTAGCAGTAAGACTGATTTTTATGCTATTTAATTCCTTTGCCACCTTTAATAACCAAATTAGGATAGTCATCCATCCCAATAATTATAGGTTTAGCTTTTTCAATCAGATTTTTGAAAACATCCAATGTAAGTGAAGCTTGATGTGCCGCTTGATTTTTCCATACCTCATAGACATATACTTTTGCATCATCTTCTGGATCAATGCCCACACTATAAATATAACAATTTTCAACTTGTTCCATTTCTCTAGCAGCTTCTAATAAGTATTGCAGTAATTCATCACGTTTTCCAGGAGCAGCCGACAAACTTCCATTCACACTGAATCTTTCCATTTTAATCCCTCCATATTTGGATAATTTCAGTTTAAATATAACAATATAGAGACGCTGATACAAATAATAACCTGGACTTTGAATATATATTGCTGCTAAATGTATCTGCTGATACGGCGCTCTGTTTCAATTCATTTAACTTTAATCAAACTTAATCACAATTTTCCCCAACACATTACCAGCCTCCAACGCTTTAATCCCATCAATCATTTCTTCAAAAGGAATGATGCGGTCGATAACCGGACGGATTTTACCTTCTTTTAAGAGTTGATACATTTGTGCCAAATCATTGTGGTCATTGGTTCGGTAAGCACCAAGAATAATCTTCTTTTGAAGTCGCTTAGAAAGTAAAGGGGCAGTCGTTAAGACACGTAAAATATTTGCTGTTGAACCACCAAGCATAATAAATTGCCCCTGCTTCTTCAATATAGAAGTCGCTTTTGGTAAAGAACGATAACAAACCAGATCATAAACATAATCATACTGTTTCCCAACTTTTAAATAATCTGTATTTTCATAATCAATCGTATGGCTCGCACCAATTTCCATCAACATTTCATGCTTACTTTCTTTATCAACTGCCGTTACTTCAACACCGGCTTGACTCAACACTTGCACAATAATATTACCAATCCCACCACCAGCACCATTTACTAAAGCAGTATCACCCGCTTTTGCTGGATTTTTTAACTGAACATTTTGTAATGCAACCACACCCGCACTCGGTAAACAGGCAGCTTGGGCTAAGTCAACTTCCCTCGAAATCTTCTGCAAACTTGAAGCCGGTAAGGCAGTATACTCCGCAAATGTACCGTAATTCAAAGGATTTGACGTGTCAGCCCAAACGGTATCGCCGATTTGAACATCTGTCACATCTGGCCCAATTTCCTCAACAACACCCACCAAATCTGACCCCAGAATAGGGTAGCCCGGCTTTGTTAGTCCAGTGAACCGCACCAAAGGATGACCATTAACATAATCTAAATCTGCCGCATTAATTGACGTGTAAAGCAAGCGAACTAAAGCTTCATCCGCCTTTGGCCACGGCGTCGGGACATCTGCAAAAATCAAATCATCACTCGAACCATATTTTTGGAGCAAAACAGCTTTCATCATCACACTTCCTTTGCATGATATATTTATATCAAGTATAAACAATTTTTTAGGGAAAGTATTCCATAAATTTAAGATAGTGCATTTATGTTAAAATCTATAATAATAGCTTTATATTTAAAAACAGTTTGAGTTGGCAATAAGAATGATAGGAAGCGTTAAGTTGAAGATAGAAATAAAACCACTCCAGAAGAAAGACTTTGGAAAAGCAATCGAATTTGCGATTAAAGGCATGAACTTTGACCAATATATGGACAATAAGCTAATACTCCAATTATATGGAAGATACTTTTTCTATTTAGAATTAGAGCGTTCCACTCAAGTACTAGCAGCATATATGGGGGACCAACTAGTTGGCGTACTCTTAGCAGAAATGAAAAATGAAACAAAAAAATTCCAGTCTTCTTGACGAAAAAGTTATATCTCAATTTTTGAGTTTTTAATGTCAGTAGTAGTTAAAGATGGACCAGACATTTATAACGATACAAACAAAGAAATGCTTAAAGACTATACAGAAACAGTGACCCCAGATGGTGAAATTTGTTTCCTAGCTGCTGACCCAACCATTCAAGGTAAAGGAATTGGCTCTTTATTGTTAGAAGAATTAAGCCAACGCGAAAAAGACAAGTTAGTTTACTTATACACAGATAGTAATTGTAGTTATCACTTTTATGACCGCAAAGGATTTGACCGTGCTAAAGAAAAAGAAATAACCATGGACCTTGGCTCAAATAAAGTGCCATTAACATGTTTCTTATATAGTAAGCAATTAAATTAATAAATAGCAGCTTATATTTTGACGTTACGATATCAGTTATCAAAACTAAGAGCCGAAACCGTCGCTAGTTTTGACGCACGCACTCAATTATCAAAACTAAGAGCCGAAACCGTCGCTAGTTTTGACGCACGCACTCAATTATCAAAACTAAGAGCAGAAACCGTCATTAGTTTTGACTACACAAATCAAAATTAAACCAATCAGAAGTTGTCTAAAGTAGTTAAAAAAGTAGGGGCATTAAGTAGCATAAATAGAGAACTATTCACTCACATACACCTAATAAACAGCCTCCTAATCGTCTTACGGGAGTCGAAGACAGAATTATGTTAAAATAGTAATATATATAATTTAGTTTGGGGGGATTTTTCTGAGTCGATTAATTGATAGTTTTAAAGAAACAGCAACGTCGATTTTGCCAATGGTTGCTGTTATTTTACTCATACAAATAATTCTTCAACCACTCGCTTGGATGGCCGTTGTGCGGTTCATTATCGGGGTAATATTTCTTTTAATAGGATTGCCTTTGTTTTTAACCGGTGTGGATATGAGTATCGAGCGGATGGGGGATTTATTTAGTCACTATTTAATTGGAAATAAGAAAATGTGGATAGCGCTAATTGGTGTTTTTGCATTAGGTTTTATATCGAGTGTAGCTGAACCGGATTTAACAATTCTAGGGATTCAGGTAGATACCATGACACAAGGAGCAATTGTTCAACAAGTCTTTGTCATGGCAGTGTCAATCGGAGTTGGAGCATTATTATCTTTTGGTGTTTACCGTATCATCAAGGATTTAAATTTAAGGCATAGTTTTACCATTATTTATATAGCGATTGGTATTCTTTGTTTATTTTCAACATCGGAATTTATTGCGATAGCGTTTGATGCATCAGGATCAACAACCGGATCGATTACCGTACCATTTATTTTAGCCTTTGGTGCCGGAGCAGCTTCGCAGTCATATCGTTCTGAAGATGATAACTCAGATAGTTTTGGGTTACTTGGAATTGTATCTACTGGAGCCATTTTTGCGGTTCTTCTCTATGGTGCAATTGCTGGGGTAGACTCACTATCAGCGGAAGCGGGTGCTTCTGTGATTTATACAGACAATATAAATATTTTAATGGACTTTGTCACAGAATTTGCATCGGCTTTTATTGATTCATTGATTGCGATAGGACCACTCGTGATTGTCTTTTTAGTTTTAGTAGGACTGAAAGAATTACGCGTTTCAGCGAACTTATTTAAGAGTATGTTGCTAGGTGTTGGATTGATCATTGTTGGATTAACTTTATTCTTAACAGGAGTAAACCAAGGTTTCTTAGGTGTCGCAACAGAAATGGGTTTTGTATTAGCAGAAAATAATTCTAATTGGATTATTTTACTAATCGGAGGCATTGTTGGTATGGTTAGTATTTTAGCTGAACCATCGGTGCATGTGTTAAACGACCAAATTCTAGATGCCACATCTGGTATGATTCCACAAGGCTTAGTTACGATGAGTCTTTCAATCGGAGTAGGTTTATCGGTTATTTTATCACTTCTTCGTGTGATGATTCCAGGACTTGCTATCTGGCATATCATATTGCCATTAGTTACACTAGCGCTCGTTCTTCAATATATTGCATCTGACCTTTTCGTAGGTATTGCATTTGACTCTGGTGGGGTAGCCGCTGGCACGATGACGGCAACATTTATATTACCATTTACACAAGGGGTAGCGAATTACGTCCCGACAGCGAATGTTATTACAGATGGATTTGGTGTTATCGCAATTGTTTCCCTAACACCGATTGTTGTGTTACAATGTGTCGGAATCTTTTATGACTATCAAGTTAAATATAAATAGGAGGTTAATCATTGATAAATACTGAACAGTTAAATCATGAATTTTACTTAGTTTCAATCATTGCTCGTGTTCGTGTAGCAGAAAAAATCGATGACCTTTTTCATCGTAAAGGAACAAGTGGAGCAACTTCTTTCTTAGCAGCTTGTTTTGACGAAGATGACCGTCGTAGCTTATTAGAAATGCAAGGTGCGCGTAAAGAAGTGTTAATGAAAGCAACTCGCCGTGACAATTTAGAAAAAATTGTGGGTCACATAACTGAGCGTTACCCAGAAAAAGCGAATGGTGAAAACTTTTTATTAATTTCTCCTTTAGCAGGAATATCAGGATTAAGTGGTTATGGAGACATCGAAGGGAATTCATCTTTTGATAAAGTTCAAGAAGATAAAACCGCTCCTTACCGCTTAGTTACCGTAATTTGTGGCCGCGGTGAAGGGGAAGAATATATCGATGCCACTCAAAGAGAAGATATCTTACAACATATTTTAATACGCGGTCATGGTACAGCAGAAATGTCGAATGAATTTTCAGGTACAATTGTGCAACCTGAAAAAGATGTGGTAATGCAAATTGTACATGCCGACGATGTATTAGATATTAAAGAATTCATTGATGCTTACGAAGGTATTCAATTTGAAAAAGCTGGAGCAATCGGCTTTACTCGAGATGTTTTATACTTACACAGATTTTAGGAGGAAAAACTATGTGGTATTTAATTTATGCAGTAGTACCTAGAGGACGTGCAGGTAATGTGATTCGCATCGCTGAGAAAGCAGGTTCTCAAGGTGGAACGATTATCCATGGTAAAGGTATTGGCCGTAAACCGAAACGTTTTTTAAACTTTGAAGTTGAACCAATGCGGGATGTCATCTGGATTATTGTAAATGAAAAAGATTATCAAGAAGTCAGTCAAGCCATTTATGATAGCTGTGACTTAGAAGAAGAAGGCCAGGGCGTATTATTCGTAGAGCCTCTAAATTCAGTATATGGCTTAGTGGAACAAGTCGACGAATAAATATAAAGTCAAAATCCGATTGTTGTGTTTGATCAACAATTGGATTTTTTATTTTTTGGAAAAGTATAGTATGATATTTAAGAAACGATCATTTAAATTAGGGAGGCTGTAACATGAAGAAACCGGTCATTGGCATTACGAGCGACACAGGATTTTTAGAAAAATCAGATAAATATTTAGGGTTAGAAATCAACTTTTCACAAAAGGTATTTTCGGACGCTATTTTTCAAGCAGGAGGTATTCCTCATATGCTACCAATGAATGCGGGTGAATATGCGGAAGATATCATGTCAGTATTAGATGGTTTAATTATTATTGGTGGTCATGATGTTTCACCATTAGCGTATAATCAAGAAATCAGAGCTAAAAATGGCCCAACTAAACCTGAACGTGATGATAATGATACAAGATTATTTAAAGCAGCGATGGAAAATGAAATACCTGTATTAGGTGTATGTCGCGGTCATCAGTTAATTAATGTGATCCTTGGCGGTACTTTGTATCAAGATTTATCAGAATATTCAGAAACGGTTATTCAACATGATCAACAATCAAAGCCAAAAGAATTAACACATAAAATTAAGTTTGTGGAGGATACTTATTCGAGCGGTTTATTTGAAAAACAAATATGGGTGAACTCTGTCCACCATCAAATGGTAGATGACCTTTCACCCGAATTAATTCCAACAGCGTGGAGTACCGATCAAATTATTGAAGGGTTCGAAAGTAAGGAGGAGACACCATTAATTATTGGTGTGCAGTGGCATCCTGAAGTGTTGTTTGAACAAGATGCCAACCAATTAGGCATTTTTAAAGATCTCATTGAAAGAGCTAAGGTCTATCAGAAGTAAGGTGAACTTGATTTATTTATCATAAACTTCGAGCTTTATTTCACTACTTTTCAAAGCAATAGAATCTTTACTAAAGTAATCATAAATACAATATTGGAGCATGGCTGAAATCGCGCCTAAAATACTTCCGATGATAATGCTGATGAGTCGAACTTGTAGGAGAGATTGCCAGTCATTAGTTGAGAGCAATGTCCCTTGAAGCATCGTCATATTTGTGATGAAAAATACGGCGATCGAGTAATTTCTTGGAATATAATACTCAACTATCACATAGAATATCGCAATCAGGATAATTTTTGCTAACATATTCATTGGGAATGAAATAATAAATGCGGCAGATAATACACCCAAACTTGTTCCAACAATGCGTTGGAAATGGCGGTTAATAATATGAGATAAAGTATTCCCTTGTAAAATGGCTGAACAGGATACCACAATCCAAGCATAATTTCCTAAGCCTAAAGCTAAATTGATATAACCGGCAAAAAACAGTGTGATTGCTTAGAAGAAACTGTCAATAATTGCGCGAGGATTTTGCTTAATTCGGACAGATAAAGGGGTCAAAACTTTGATTGATTGTTGTTCAACACCTTCGATTTTCAGTGCAATATATCCCATTGTGATTGATAAGAGTACACCCAAAGCAATATAGAGACTTAAAGAGATCATTTCGCTAAATGGTACCTGGACCGTTGTACCGATAGCGGTAACTAAGACAACAAAGATATCTCCCGGTTTATTGATACTGTGAATTCGGTAGAGTAACCTTGACGTAAAGCCAATGATACTAATGATAACAGGGACAAGCCAGACATTTAATGAGGCTAACATACCTGCGGTAAAACCAATGACAATAAAACAACCGGTGAAAATTAAACGTTTCATCACTCTTTGATTATCAGTAGGATTGTAATGTAAAAAAGTAAAAATACCGAGGGACCCAAATGAGTTTATCTCGTAGATTTGAGTAACGTAGCCAATTAAATTGATAATCAACGTACATAACCCAGCGAGTATTAGTCTTACTTTACTATCATTAGGGTGATTAAACTGCATAATCGATTGATAAAACTTTTTCAATAATAGACACTTCTTTCATTTATAATAATATTTTTATTATAGCACAGATTTCAACACCATTTTGTTGATAAAAGGATGTTAACGTACTTGAAATGTACATTCATTTGGTATATACTAAATTCAAATACAATACAGTAAGGAAGATCAATTAGACATGCGCATTTAATCTCAGAGTAGCTAAACTTAATCCCGACCCAATATACAAGGGATAAGTCTGCTTATTTTGAGAGGATGCCATGTCTTTTTGTGTCCACTTAAGTTTACCTACTCTTTTCATGTTGGCGTTACTAGACCACAGCAAAGGAGTATTTTTTATGCTACAAATTCAAAATTTAAACATGTATCACACACATAATCACCACCAATTGATTGAATCTGCCAACTTTGTCGTTAATCCAGGCGACCGCGCCGCCATCATTGGCGGAGAAGGGACGGGGAAAAGCTCGCTCCTTAAATGGATTTACAATCCAGACTTAACTCCCGACTATATTTCTGTCCAAGGGCAATTAAACAATCACTTTAAAAGTATGGCATATTTACCGCAATTACTTGATAGAGATACACTGAATTTAACAGTAAACGCATTTTTATATGGGATGGATTATTTATATGACCTCGATTTTAATCTGCTATTTCAAGCAGCCAATCGTTTAAACTTCGATTTGGATAGTATAGATCATGATAGAAACCTAGGGCAATTATCAGGCGGACAACAAATTAAGTTACAGATGATTAAGTTGATGGCTACCCAACCTGATTTATATTTATTGGACGAACCAAGTAATAATTTAGATTTAAGAACCATGGAATGGCTGACTGAATTTATTCAAACTGAAGATGCGACATTTATTTATGTTTCTCACGATGAACGATTACTTCAACAAACCGCAACCAAAGTCATTCATTTAGAACAAGTCTTACATAAAACACAGCCCAAATTCACTGAAGCCAATCTCACTTATCAAGACTATGTTGACCAAAGACGCGCTAAGTTTGAGCGCCATACGCAAGTCGCAAACAAACAAGCCCAGGAACATAAAGAACAGATGATTGCTAACAATGAAGTAAAACAAAAACTGCACAGTCAGTTAAATGCGACGAAAGATAGTACAGCAGGCAGACTGTTAGCCAAGAAAATGAAAAATATTAATGCCCAAGAAAAACGATTCAACCGTGAAAGTGAATCGCATCTTGAAAAGCCAATTCCAGAAGATCAAATTAATATTGAATTTAACCGAGTCAAACCCTTGGACCATAAATTATTATTGAATTTATATGACTATGACGTCAATCAACCAACTGCTGGATTAATCCAGCATATCAATTTTGACTTCAAAAGCCATGATAAAGTCGGATTCTTCGGGGATAATGGGGTTGGAAAAACGAGTTTCTTAAATCAATTGCATCATGAATTAAGCGAGCGTTCCGACATCGAACTGGCTTATATGCCCCAAGATTATAAAGAATTATTTGATTTAAGCCAGACGCCTATTGAATTTTTAACCCAAACGGGAGAAAAAGAAGAGCAAACTTTAATTATGACTGCCCTTGGTTCCAGCCTTTTTACACCGGAAGAGATGACTCAGTCTATTGAACATTTATCAGGCGGTCAACAAGCCAAATTGTTTCTACTGAAAATGAGTATCGAAGGCAGCAATGTTATTCTCTTAGACGAACCGACCCGAAACTTTTCACCACTTTCCCAGTCAGAACTGCGCCACATTTTTACTGATTTTTCAGGCGGACTCATTACAATATCTCATGATATTTTATTTTTAAAAGAGGTATGTGATGTGATTTATGAAGTAACTCCGATGGGATTGATCATACATCGTAGAAATGAACAATAAAATAAAAACTAAAATAACCCCCAGTCAATGCGGATACACGCTACTGATTGGGGGCTACTTTTATGGAATATTTTCCCTAAAAATTATTGTTGGTTTAATTGCTCTGTGATAGCTTCGATTTCGTCAATAATCGAGCCAATGTAAGCAATCGTGTCTTTGAGCGGTTGGTCGGTTGAGATATCAACGCCAGCTTCTTTGGCTAACTCTTCAGGTGAAAGTGAGCCGCCGAGTTTTAAAACGCGCGTCCAGTTTTCAGCTACGCCAGGGCCTTCAGTGCGCAATTTATTGGCAACTTGAGTTCCGATGGTTAAACCAGCTGAATAAGTGTATGGGTAAAGTCCCATGTAATAGTGTGGTTGACGCATCCAAGTCAATTCGGCACCGGGTGTTAATTCGACGTCGTCACCCCAGAATTTTACGAGTGTGTCGTTGAAAATTTGGTTTAGAGTGTCGGCGTCCACACTTTTACCTGCATCAACTAAGCGGTACACTTCGCGCTGGTAGTAGGCTTCCATGAAATGTGTGACAAAGTTGTGGTAATAAGTTTTGGAAATCATTTGTGACAATACCCAGCGTTTCATGCGAAGGTCGTCTCCGGCAACGTCAAGTAAATGATTTTCGATTAATAATTCATTGGTTGTCGACGGTGCTTCAACGAAATACATCGAAGGGTCTGAATTCATAATATTTTGGTTGGCATGTGTTAATTGGAAATGCCCAGCGTGACCTAATTCATGTGCTAAAGTCATTACATCAGCCATCGATTCGCTAAAGAACATTAAGATAAATGAATTGGCACCATAGGGTGACGAACAAAATGCACCGGTTCTTTTACCGGTTGTTTCTGCATAATCAATCCAGCGATTGTCGAAAGCTTCTTTCATAATTGCTAAATAATCATCACCAAGTACGGCTAATCCATCCATAATATATTGTTTAGCTTCGTCATATGTCACTTCTGGCGTGTAATTTGGATCGATATCCAATTTCAAGTCAGCATAAGTTACTTTATCTAGATTGTGAATTTTCCCCAGTAATTTAGCATGACGTCTCATATGAGGCGCTAATTCTTCCATAATCACGTCAATTTGACGGTCATATAAATCCACTGTCACCTCTTGGCGCTCTAATAAATAGTCAATTACCGAATCATAGCCGCGCAATTGGCTCAAAGTTTTTTCAGTTTGGACTTGTGCATTGTAAGCTGAAGCCGTTCCAGACTGATATTCTGCTATCTTTTCTGAAAATACTTTAAACGCTTCGCGTCTGATTTCAGTATCAACATCATCTTCCAATCTTCCTTCGAAAGTATTGTAAGTCATTTCGATTGTGTTGTTTCCAACCGAAACAGCGGGAAATTTAATATCTCTGAACTTAATGTCATTATAGCTTTGGTAAGGGAAATTGATTGTATTTGACAGGGCAGCAAGTGTTTTCTCTTCCGCTTTTGAAAGGAGATGTGGTTTATTTTTGATTAATTTAGTTAAATAAACAGTATCTTCAGGATTCGTCGCCGCTTCTTCGAGTACTTCAATCGGTAGTTGCGCTAAATCAGATTCTAAAAAACTGAGTTGTGACATCATTTGTGCCATTCTATTATCCACCATCGCTAATCTTGTTTGTGCTTCTTTGTTGAAGACATTTGTCTCAACATCTAAACTAGCATATGAAGATAATTGAACAACCGACTCCATAATTTGACGGTATTCAGCGAGTGCTTCATTTACAGTTTCCGGTTTATTAATCTTGCCGTCATATTTATCTGAAAAGTCCTGGATAGCAATGGTAGTCTTCGCCAAAGTCTGCTCAAATAATTCTTCTGTTTCAAATAATAAAGTCAAATCCCAAAGCGATTCAACTGGTACATCATGTCTATTTTTCATAAATGCCTCCACGTCAATGTTATTTTATTAGATTAAATATAACACATAATGCTGCCGAGTAGAACTGGATAGATTGGTTGAAAGAATATGGGAGTGAGGTTGGGCTGGAGCTTGAGTAGGTTCGTGGATCGAGAAGGTGCGGCAGTACTAACACGAATTTAATACTTTAGATTGGTAAATATTCTTGGGAAGATTGACGAATTGTTAATCTTCGCTCGGTTTAGCTTGAGGAGATTGATGGATTGTTAATCTTCGCTCGGTTTAGCTTGAGGAGATTGATGGATTGTTAATCTTCGCTCGGTTTATCTTGAGCAGATTGACGGATTGTTAATCTTTGCTTGGGGTAGTTAGAGCAGATTGATGCTTCGTCAATCTGTTCTTGGTTTTGAGAGAGAAGTGAAGAGAAGAGAGAAGAGGCATCTCTCCTCGACCAGATAAAATTAAGGAGCGAGAAGAACTGTCTCTCTTTGCCACTTAATACCTGCTTTTGAATCTAAAGAATCATTTTATACAAATAAAAAACCCCGCAATGCGAGGTTAAAGTGTAGTATATTAGTCACGAGAGATAACTTGTTCACTTGGGTCCATTTTTTCTTTTTTGTCAGCTGGGTGCTCGATTGAACCGAATGGCATTTGAGCATTCATTTCCCATGAATCTGGTAAGTTGAACTCTTCGCGAATTGATTTGTCAAAACCTTGTGCATAACCGATGTTAAAGTGTTGTAATGACGCACCTAAATCGACTTCGCGTAATGCTAACCATGTTGCATATTCAGCGATCGCAGCATGTTGCTCTTTATAAAGAGTTTGTCTTTCTTCATTTGCTGGGATACCTGCTTTAATTGCATCGTGGTCTTCGAAGAATACAACAGTACCAAATCCAGCTTTTGCTCCGTCGAAGATACCTTGGTAGTTAGCGAACATATCGCCTAAAACTTCTTTTTGAGTAGCTTCTAAGATTTCCCATAGACGAGCATGTGAGTCCCCAGTGAATACAACAGCACGTGAAGTTTGTGAGTTCATTGCTGAAGGAACTGATTGTAATACATTTTGTACTAATTCTCTAATTTCTTCTGGTGTTTGGGAAACATTAGTTCCAATAACGTATTCTGAGTGGCGTTCGCCTAATAAATTTAAAAAGTTTGACATGTTATCTCTCCTAAATTGTTATTTCGAATTAAAATTAATTCCAATATTTATATTATAAAATTAATCAAAGTTAGTCAAGGTTAAAGCGGTTTTTTAGTGAAATTAGTATGCAAGTTCACAAAGTGTTTATTATAAAGAGAGTAGGATAATCGAATGAATGTGAAATTAATACAAGAAAAAGTATCGCAATTATTTAAGGAAGAAAAGACAGGTCATGGATGGGAACATATCAAAAGAGTGGTATCGAATTGTCAAATGATTCTGGAAGAGCTAGATGATGACAACATCAATACACACATAGTTATTGCTGCCGCTTATGTACATGACTTGATTGATGATAAACTTTTTACAGATTTAATCGAAGCTGAGTACGTGACAAGAAAATTATTAAAAGATGCGGGTGCAAATGCCGAAGAAATCGAAGCGATTATTGATATTTGTCACAAGCAATCTTTTTCAGCAAATCTTGAAAAAGCTCAAAGTTTAACAATTGAAGGTCAAATTGTTCAGGATGCTGACCGCCTAGATGCGATTGGGGCAATTGGTATTTTACGAACGGCTTATTATGGTGGTTCTAAGGGGCATCAATTGTATAGTGAGGAAATTGACAAAAATCCCGATTTCAAAGATAAATCAAGTTATCGACAAACAGAAAATGTTATTCAGCACTTTTATGACAAATTACTAAAGATAGAAGATTTGATGAACACTGAAGTAGCTAAAACAATCGCAGCGCAAAGAACGGTTTATATGCGTGACTTCTTACATCAATTGGAATTAGAACTAGAAGGGAATGGATGATTTTCCCTAAAAAGGTGATAAGGTTTTGAGCATAATGTTTTCAATATTCTGAAAAATAACGTACAATATATTTATAAACGTTAAAAAATCAAATAGAAAGAGGTCATTACATTATGAAGAAATCACTAAAATCTTTAGTTGCTTTATCGTTAGCAGGGTTAGTATTGGGTTCAGCGAGCTTAGGTTATGTTTCTGCCCAAGAATCAGAGTCATCTGAGGCTGCTTCGAGCGAATCGGTGGAATCAAGCGCGTCATCTGAATCGACTGAGTCTACTGAAGGCGAAGAGACAGAAGGTAGTGAATTACAACAAGCAGTTGCTGCGGCAGTAGAGGCATTTGAGGCTGAATATGCGGATGCAGAAATCAATGAAATTGATGTTGAATTAAACCGTGATGGCTCTTACGAAATCGATGTTGATGGATTTGACGACACAACGGATTATGAAATTACATATCGCTCTGACAATGCTGAAGTGACAAGTCGCGAAACTGAATCAGAAGACGACAATCAAGATGAACAAGCTTTAGACTTAGAAGCGGTAATCACAATTGATGAAGCAACTGAAATTGCATTATCTGAAGCAAGTTTAGAAACAGCAACGAGCTGGAACTTAGATCATGATGATGACAACGACGTTCCTGAGTGGCAAGTAAGCTTCGACGAAGATGAAAATGGCGGTCAAGAAGCCGAAGTTACAATCAACGCAAATGACGGTACTGTCATCGAAACTGAATTAGACGACTAATTAAGTCCAACGTTTAAATTATTATTACGGGCGCCCTGAAGTAGTTTTCAAACTACTTTGGGGCTTTTTTTGTTGGGGAAAATTGGGCTGATCATTTAAAAAAACTAACTCCGATGCGATCGCTGCGTGTATGTGAATTTAAATTAAGTTAAAGGTCATGATAAGTAGTTGTTTTGAATCGTGTATGGCGGATAACAACTAGCCTCTGAACCCTGAGTTATTATACGAACGTATAATAAGTGTCCCAAAAAATCGTAGAAGTTATACGCAATTGCTAAAACGTATAACTTTTAGCCCCTAAACCCTGAGTAATTATACGAACGTATAATTTGTCCCAAATAAAATCATAGAAGTTATACGTAATCGCGAAAAACGTACAACTTTCAGCCTCTGAACCCTGAGTTATTATACGAACGTATAATTTGTCCTCCAAAAAATCATAGAAGTTATACGTAATCGCGAAAACGTATAACTTTCAGCCTCTGAATCATGAGTTATTATACGAACGTATAATTTGTCCTCCAAAAAATCATAGAAGTTATACGTAATCGCGAAAACGTATAACTTTTAGCCTCTGTACCATGAGTAATTATACGAACGTATAATTTGTCCCAAATAAAATCATAGAAGTTATACGTAATCGCGAAAACGTATAACTTTTAGCCCTAAAACCCTGAGTAATTATACGAACGTATAATTTGTCCCAAATAAAATCGTAGAAGTTATACGTAATCGCCAAAACGTATAACTTTCAGCCTCTGAACCATGAGTAATTATACGAACGTATAATTTGTCCCAAATAAAAGCATAGAAGTTATACGTAATCGCCAAAACGTATAACTTTTAGCCCCTAAACCCTGAGTAATTATACGAACGTATAATTTGATCCCCAAAAAATCATAGAAGTTATACGATTTTATAAATACAGCTCCTTTTCCATTAACGTCCACCTAATCCTAACAACAAAAAAATCACAGCAGAGAAACTCCACTGTGATTACAGACTATGCTAATCATAACTTTTGCGGCGCATTTTCGAGAAGCCTAATTCTAACTCGAGCAGCTTAACAACCATGAAACCTACAACAATCGCGCCTAGTGCCATGATGACATCACCGAAATACTTGAAAAATTCTGTTGTATTGCCTTCAACCATGCGGCGGACAGTCATATAAGCAGCGCCTCCAGGAACTAAAGGAACAATGGCAGGAATATTTAAAACAATGACAGGAACTTTTAGCTTACGAGCGGCGAAGGCACATAAGACACCAATAACCAGCGCGCCGACGAAATTGGAAATCCCATAATTGTTTGTAAAATTATTCGTAATCCAATATGAAACCCAACCAAAAGCTCCAATCCACCCACTCCAAAAAAGTAAATTTTTAGGAAGATTGAAAATAATACCAAAACAGATAGTTGAGATAAATGATAATAATAAATTGTTTAAAAATGTCATGTTCTAACCTCCTAAAATAGCATAATAATTAATGCAATACCGATACCAATAACAAATGAAATGAGAATAGCTTCCACCATACGAATCAGACCAGTAATAAGTTGACCTTCAAATAAGTCACGCATTGCGGAAGTGAGAGCAACTCCAGGAACGAGTGGCATGATACATCCCATAATGACATTATCGAGATTCGAGATTAAACCGGAACTAAATAAGGCAGTTGCAAAAATTGCTAAGAAAATCGAAGCGATTAAGTCATTGATGAATTTAATACGGTATCTCATAAAGACATATTCTGAAATAAAATAGCCCATACTTCCTAAAAAGAAGGTGAAGATACTATCTGACAAGACACCACCAAAAAGTAACATTAATGCCACACTGGCAATGCCTGAAGCAATGACTCTCGAATGCTGGGAATGACTCGTACTAAGCTGGTCGATATCAATCAATTTTTGATAAAATTCTTCTAAAGTAATTTTTCTAATCGCATAAAGTCTTGATAATTCATTGGTTTGAATAATTTTATTTAAATTGTTTGATCGATTTTTGGCTTGTACTAACTGAGCTTGAGAGCTGTCATTAATGGTCATCATAATACCAGTGGCCATGACAAAAGCATTGGCATCTTGAATATTACTGTTTAAAGCAATGCGCTGCATCGTATCTTCAATACGGTACCCCTCACTACCTGACTCCATCATGATTTTACCCGCGAGTAAGCAAGTTGAAATGACTAATTGATTTTCGTTTTCCATATGAACCTCAATTCTTTATCTTATAATATTTTCTAGTTAATTTAACGTGTCTTATGGTAACACACTAAAAAATATTATAACATTAAAAAATTAATATTAACGTTTTCAATATAGTAAACCAAAAAAGGGCAACTATCATTTTCGGTTAGTTGCCCTGAATTACCATTAATACTTAATTTTAATCACGCCAATAATTATTCGCAGCAGCGACGGTTTGGAAGTTAATTGCGACTACTTGTGATGCAAAAGTGAGTGAATCTGGATTTGTCGCATATACTGGGCGTAATAGTTTTCGCACTTCTGCATCTGGCTGAGTCATTCCCACTGCTTTTCGTGCGAGTTTCATTGCTAAATCATATCCCTCTTCGGGTGTGTCTGTAATGAGTGTAGGTAACCAAGTTTCTGACATAATAATCGCTCCTTCTAATATGATAAATTAATCTTAACAACGAAACCGATTACAAAACTTGATGCACATCAAGTTTTGACAAGAAACTAAAACAAGCAACCATACTTTTAAAAAGACCATCAAACAGCGCTTCACAATACAAATTATAAGAAGTTTGCTAAAATGAAGATAGATATTTCTAAATGGAGGGAATTTTATGAACAAAGAGTATAAATATATAATCATAGGTGGAGGAATGGCAGGAGCCAATGCGGCCATTGAAATTCAGAAAAATGCCCCTGAAGGCTCACTATTAATCGTCACCGAAGAAGCAGATAAACCTTATCACAGGCCACCTTTGACGAAAGAATTATGGACCGACCCTAATTATAATGAAGCAACAATTTACTATGATTTCCCTAACGAAGAAGCGATTGATTTCTTAACTGAAACTACTGTCACAGAAATCAATCCAAAAGAAAAAGTCATCAAAACGGATCAAAATGCTACCTATCAATATGATAAATTATTATACGCGATTGGTGGGACGCCTAATTGGATTGAAGGCCCTAAAAGCGACCGTGTATTAGCCATTAGACATTTCGACGATTACCGCAAATTGCGCCAATATGCGCCAAAAGGCAGTAACGCGATTGTTGTCGGTGGGGGCTGGGTTGGCGCTGAATTAGCAGCAGCCTTACAAATGAATCAAGTTGAAACGACTCTCGTTTTCCCAGATGAAATCCTAAATGAAAAGCGACTGCCATTAGAATTAGCCGAAAAATTTGAGCAAAGCTTCATCGACGCGGATGTTTCACTCATCAATGATGCTAAAGCGGACCACTATGAAGCAACCGGCGACAAAGTAACACTCCACCTCGAAGATGGCCAAGAATTAACCGCGGATGTCTTGATTTTAGGAATAGGAATTAAACCAAAGCTGGAACTCGCAGAAGCAGCTGGCCTCGAAGTAGGAAATGGCGTCATTGCGAACGAATATCTCCAGTCTTCCGACAAAGATATTTATGTAGCCGGGGACGTACTCAACTATATCGACCTAATAATGGGACGCAAAAAATTTGAACACGAAGAACAAGCTGAAAAATCTGGCCAAACAGCAGGCCGCAATATGACCGGTGCCAAAGAAGTTTACGATCACGCTGCGCCCCTCTCTTACACAGATGTATTAGATATATCAATCGAAGGCGTTGGTGACATGAGCCGCAACCGCGATGATGCGCTAATCGAAGCGACAGATAATGGTTATATCGTATACTATCTATCAAATGGTAAGCCGTCAGGCATACTGACTTATAACACCAAAGTCGACCTCGACCAAGCCCGCCAAATCCTCGCCAACCCACCTGAAACTACCGAAGAACTAAGAGGATCCCTCAAGCCTTTATAAAAAGTATGGCAGATAATATAAAAGTAACTACGATTATTATTTAAGGAGGGAACGTTGAAAACAGTATTAAAAGCAACGATCATCGAAGAATTAACGATTTTTGCTGAAGACTTCCTTCTCGAAAATTATCAATTAACCTTAACGATTCCTATCGAAATTAATGGACGGCTCAAAAGACGTATGGGCTGTTTTCACTTTACAAGAGACGGGGAACCGGTAAAAATTGATTTAAGCAAAAATCTGATTGAATATAATGAGTTTGAAATTGTTAAAAATGTTTTAATGCATGAACTGATTCATTACGCTTTGTTTGTTCAAAATAAACCTTATTGGGACGGGCATCCTGTATTCGAAAAAGAATTAGAACAACATGCTGCAAGTTCAACTGGGACACTTAAAATGACACAAAACCATCATGTCTACCATTGTGGATGCAATCATATTCACCGACTACAAATTAAGACGGGTACAAAATATCTTTGCACTATGTGTGGTGAAAGATTAGTCTATTCGCATGAATATCAGCCTGAAAAATATCTTCAGATTAAATAGAGTCGGTTGAAAAGAAAAAATGTTCTGTTATAATATTAGTTAGAATCCGAGATAAAAACGTAAATTACAAATTTTTAGCTAAGGAGCGATAGCAATGGTCAGACATCATCATATTTCAATGTTTACGCATGACTTAAAAGAAAACAATCAGTTTTATATGGACATACTTGGATTGCGCCGCGTCAAAATTACAGTTAACCAAAACTTACCAGAAATGTATCATATTTTTTATGGAGATACTGAAGGTAGTGCTGGTAATGACTTTACTTTCTTTGATTATTCACAGTACCCAAAACGTAAAAAAGGCACGAATGCTATATCAGGATATGGTTTCTTTGTTAATAGTGAAGCGAGTTTGGACTTTTGGGAAGCGCGTCTAGCAAGCTTTAATATCCAAAGTCAGCGTGAAGCTTTCTTTGGAAGTACCCGATTAGTTTTTGAAGATGTCAGTGGTATCAAGCTCTGGTTTGAATTGAAGAAAGAAGAGTTACCGGAACAATGGGAACCATGGCATGAAAATGATATTCCCGAAGAACATGTCATTCAAGGAATGAGTGCAGCGGAAGTAACAGTACGTGACGTTCAAGCATTTGTTGATATGATGGCGGATTTATTTGATTATTATGTTGCTGAATCTAATGAGTCAGTGAGTGTCATTACGACAGATGGTCAAGCGACCATTAATGTTCACCAACAAGATGGCCGAATTGAAAAGGCCGGGCAGGGGACGATCCATCATATTGCCATTCAAATCGAAGATGATAATTTCGACCAGATCAAAGCTGAAATTGAAGCAAAAGGTTATAAAACCATTCACCATGATCGTCACTTCTTTGATAGTTTATATTTTAGAGGGGCCAACTCAATCATGTTAGAAATTGTAGCCAGTGGTGCAATTGGTTTAAATCCAGAAAAGAACAAAACGGAATATGGTCAAAAATTAGAATTACCACCCAAATTTGAACCGCGCCGTAAAGAACTTGGACAAGTTCTAACTCCGATTGAAGAATGGATTTAAAAGACTGTTATTATTTGATTTGTGTAGTAAAATGAGTGTATGAATCTATTGAAAGGATGATTAAATGATTTTACAAAAAGGGGACAAAGCACCTAGCTTTAACTTAAGAAATCAAGACGGTGAAAAAATTGATTCAACTCAAGTTGAAGGGCGCATTTTATTAGCTTTCCACCCACTAGCATTTACGGGTGTCTGTTCTTATCAAATGATTGATTTAGAATATAATTATGACCGCATTAAAGAAAAAGGGGTCACTCCTTTTGGTGTGAGTGTAGACGCACATCCATCAAAAAATATTTGGGCTAAGTCAATGGGCTTATCTAAATTAGATATTTTATCAGACTTCAATCCTAAAGGTGAATTAGCTGAAAAATTAGGCATTTATATTGAAAAAGCAGGTATTAGTAGCCGTGCTGTTGTCTTAATGGATCAAGATGAAATCATTTGGTCAAAAGCATATGACAAACCACAAAGACCAGATATTGAAGAAATTATTGCTCATTTAGAAGATTAAACTTATCACAATTTAAAACTCCTTCAAAGTCGCTTTATTCGCGCTTTGAAGGAGTTTTTATTTAGTAAAATATCTTTAACAAACTTTGAATCGCAGCTTCAATTTCAGCAAGAGCTAAACCACCATATCCGAGAATATAACTATTGGAAGAGTTACTTTGTGTTAGCGTTGAGTATTGATTCACTGATTCTAGACGAATGTTTGCTTTTTCTAATCGTTCTTTTATGATTGATTCTTCTGGGATATCATCTTCAAAAGTAATGACAAAATAAAGACCTGATCCTGCTTCATGAATTTGAATCGGAATCTGGCTCTTTTTAAGCATTTCAATTACTTTTTTCTCTTTGCGGCGGTAATTAGTTCTCAAACTATTAATATATGTCGAGAAATAATCTGAGTTTAAAAAATGACTGATTAAATATTGTTCAAAAAGAGAAATACTGGGTATTTTAATATTCATTTGATAAACGCGTTCAATTAGATGATTAGGTAAAACTAAATAAGATAATCTAAAAACAGAGCCGAGTGATTGTCTAAAAGACCCCATCAAAATGACTCGTTCATTTTGATCCAAACTCATTAAACTAGGGACTGTATTTCTGTTTAAACGGAATTCATTATAATAATCATTTTCAATAATGTAACGGTCACTTTCTTCATATACCCATTTCAACAGCCTTTGGCGGCGTCTAAGTCCCATAATAATACCGGTGGGAAATTGATGATTGGGTGTCGTAATCGCGATTTTTGCCGGTGATTTTTCGAGATCAGCGACTGAAAAGCCATATTTATCAATCGGAATTTTGAGGAACCGTGAATTTTCTTGTTTATAGTAATAACCAGGGTCTTCAACACCATAAAGTGGTTCTTCTAACAAAGAATCGATAATAGCTACACTTTCCCAGTGCCCGCCTGTAATGATGATATTTTCAGGGTGGGTCGCCACACCGCGGTACTGCGTCAAATATTTTGCAATGGATTCACGTACTGAATAAACACCTTGCTTTTCATTTTTTTGTTGAATACTTTGCTCAAGAACTTTAGGAGCAGAGTGTAAAAATTGATTTATATTTAAATTTGATAAGTCCCGGCTAGAATAATGGAAATCATAGCGGTAATCAAAATGTTCATCTGGAATTTCTGGAGGAATTGGTAGTTGCGCTTCAATATCTTGATAAGAAGGAATCATATCCGGAGAAAGTAAATCAATGAAGTACCCAGAACGTTCTTTAGATATGATATATCCTTCATCTAATAATTGATTATAGGCACTGACTACAGTATTCAGGCTAACGTCTAACTGCTTTGCTAGAGTACGTCTTGAAGGTAACTTATCGCCGCTTTTTAAATCCCCAGAGGCAATTTGATTAATAATGGCACGGACAACTTGGATATATAAATGGTCTTTTGAATTAAAATTGACTGTAATCATATCTTGGCCTCCCATATTTTAAGTATTTTTAGTATAGCACAAAACAAAAAACTGGACTCATGAATGCGTGATAAACACGTCATTTAGTGAGCCCAGAATATTTGTTATACTATGTAAAAGACAATAATGAGGAGGAGAAATAGATGACACTATTGAATTTAAAACGGATCAAAGTTGAAGATATGACTCAACTTTGGCGCATTGGTTTCAGTGAAGTTTCTCCTGAATGGAAGCAATGGGATGCCCCATTTTTAAATGACTATCATCCTTATCCAAATGAAAAAAGTTTTATAAACTCTAACTTAGCCGCAAGAATAATGAGTGACTCAGTGAGAGGCATCTTTTTTAATGACCAAATCATAGGAAACGTTACGAGACTTTGGCAGGATAAAGAGTGGCAAATCGGCATTGTCATTTATAACCCTGAATTAAGAAATCAAGGATTAGGGCAACTGGCGTTATCAATGTGGATAGAAGCAATTTATCTTGATTATCCTAATCTGAAACATCTGAGTCTGATCACATGGTCAGGAAATATTGGCATGATTAAAACAGCAGAAAGTTTAGGATTTCAACTCGTTGAAAAAATGCCGTCTTTATACCATTTCCAAGGTAAAGAATATGACCAATTGAAGTATCAAAAAGACTTTAATTAACCCATTCTTATTTAGTATATTTTAAATATTGTTTAATAAGTTTTAGTTTCCAGTCGTCATAAGGGGCATATCGAAACGGAATATCAAAGAGAGTGGTCTTTTCAGTGATGCCTTTATAATGAGAAAAAGTGTCAAATGAATGTTTTCCATGATACTCTCCGATACCTGAACCTCCAACCCCACCAAAAGGAAGTTTAGCATTCGCATAATGAATTAAGGTGTCATTAATACTCCCTCCGCCAAATGAAAGATGCTGTTTGATGAATTGTTTTGTCTGTATTGATTTTGTAAATAAGTAAAGTGCTAATGGTTTGCCACGGTCTCGGATAATTGGGATGATCTCATCTAATTCTTGATAGGAAATAATAGGCAGAATTGGACCAAATATTTCCTCTTGCATCACAGGGCTGTTTAAATCTGGCTCATCAATCAGTGTTAATTCAAATTTGCGGCTCTCACGATTTGACTTGCCACCATAAATCACATTCTGACTGTCTAATAATTGGTGCAGTCCTTCAAAATGCTTGTCATTAATGATTTGCGCATAATCTTCATTTTTCATCATTTCAATCCCATATTGCCGTTTTTGTGCTTCTTCAATGAGACGAATTAATTTGTCCTTTACTACAGCGTCAACGAGCACATAGTCAGGGGCGATACACGTTTGCCCCGCATTGACAGTTTTCCCCCAGACAATTCGATTCGCTGTTTTAATTAAATCCGCATCAGCAGTTACGATTGCAGGACTCTTCCCACCTAATTCAAGTGTGACAGGCGTTAAATATTCTGCTGCCGTTTTCATCACTTCACGTCCGACACGAGTTGAACCAGTGAAGAAAATATGATCGAAGTTTTGATGAATTAATTCTTGCGTCGTCTTCCCGTCGCCTTGAATAAATTGAATATAACGACGGTCAAAATTTTGACTGATTAATTGGTCTAAAAATTGTGTGGTGTGGTGTGAAATTTCTGATGGTTTTAAAACGATTGTATTTCCAGCTGCCATAGCACCGATTAAGGGAGTTAGTGCGAGATTGACTGGATAATTCCAAGGTGAAATAATCAAAACTTGACCTAGGGGTTCAGAAATAATTTCACTTTTAGACAGAAAATGGACAACAGACGTACTAACTTTTTGGGGCTGCATTAGATTTCCAAGGTGTTTAATCATATAATCCAACTCATCATACACAGACATAATTTCACTAGTATAAATTTCGAATGTGGGTTTACCAAAATCTTTTTGAACGGCTTCCACAAGTTTGTCTTCTTGATTTTTCAGCAAATCACGCAGTTTCTTTAATTGTTCAATACGAAATTCATAGGATAATGTAATTCCAGTATTGAAATATTCACGCTGCATTTCAACAAAATTTTCCACAACGATTCTCCTTTCAATAGAAAAGTTAACAGATCGATTCTAGTTTAACTTTATCATAATTGAAACAAAATAACCTCTACTAGACACCAAGCTTTAATCCTTATTCACTCATACATTTGTCACGAAGTTTTGCGTCATTTTAGAGTAATTTCATTTCGAAATGTTTAGTAATCTTATATAATTAGCATGGAGGTATGTTATGACAGATAAACCAACAACAATCGAAGAATATATAGAACAACAAGAAATAGAATTACAAACACTACTTTTTCAGGTAGATCAGGCTATTTCTGACGTATTGCCAAATACAACAAGAGGAATCAAGTGGGGGATGCCATCTTATTGGAGCCATCATAATATTATGCATTTCTCCGCTCACAAAAAGCATTTTAGTTTGTATCCAGGGGTTGAAGCAATTATGCATTTTGAAAATCAATTAAAAGATTACAAGACAACTAAGGGAGCGATTCAGTTTCCTTATAATAAAGATGTTGATTTTGATTTAATCAAAAATATGACGAAATGGTGCTATGAGACAGGGAACCATCACTAGGAGGCGGTAAAATGGCTTATGAAGCAAAAATGAAAGAGACAGATAAAGATGTAACAGCATTTATTAACGCAATTGAAAAAGACAAAAAACGCGAAGACGCTAAGGTACTAGTAGAGTTGTTTGAGGAAATATCAGGTTATCCACCGATGATGTGGGGTGAGTCGATTATAGGTTATGGTAAATACCATTATGAATATGCATCGGGTCATAAAGGAACGGCTTTTAGAACGGGCTTTGCTCCAGGTAAATCGAACCGTATGAGTTTATATGTTTTAATCCCCTATTCTGATGTCATGGATAGTTACTTAGAACGATTAGGCAAACATAAACGAGGGAAGTCTTGCCTTTATATTAATAAATTGGCGGATATTGATATGGATATCCTGCGTGAAATTATTGAAGCAAGTGTAAAATATATGGATGAAAAGTATCCTGAAGATGCTTAAATTTAATAGGAAGGAAACTGAATAGTGAAAATATTAGTATTTGGTGGTACAAACTTTTTTGGCAAGAAGGCGGTTCAAAGATTATTAGACAATGAACATGAAGTAACGATTGCCACTCGAGGATTAAAGAGCCATACTTTCCAAGGAAAAGTGGGGCATATTACTTTGGACGTAAAAGATGAATCTCATGCTGGATGGGAAGAAGTGAAGGCCCAAGAATGGGACGCGGTATTCAACAATATTTGCTATACAAAAGAAGAGGCTGAGTTGATGATGCGCCAATTGACAGGGATAACAAAGCGGCTCTATGTTACATCTTCGATGGCGGTGTATTCTGGTGAAAAAGATGGGTATGTTGAGGAAGATTTTGATCCAACTCGTTATGTAATCGACCCAAATAAAGAAGTAAATTATGGTGAAGGTAAGCGTCAAGTTGAAGTAGCTTTAGCGAGTCAAGACGAATTTGAGTGGACGGCATTTCGTTTCCCAATCGTTTTAGACGATGATGATTATACGAAACGCTTGCATCATTATGTGGAATTGGCTCTCAATGAGGAACCGATTGAGATTTATAGTCCGATTGCGAAAGTGAATTATGTTAAAGGTAGCATTGCGGCTGAGTCAATTGTTTGGGCGATTGAAAATTTAAAATCGGGTATTTATAATGTCGGATCAACCGGACCTGTGGAATTTCAACAGATGTTAGAATGGATTCTTGAGGCAACGGATATTGATTTAGAGGTAATGATAAAGCCAGAGATTGAATATGCACCACTTTCACCGCGCTACCATCAATATGTCGTACCAGATAAAGTTCAAGCGAATGGTTTTGTTGTGAATGCGTTAGAAAGTTGGATGCCAGAGTTGATTCAACGTATCGCAGATGAAATGAGTGCGTAGTTGGGATATAATGCATAAGACGGCTTTTTTCAAAGAATCAATTTATTGTGTTAGGAAAAGGATGAAAGGAGTGTTTTATGCTCAGTTTAAAAAATATTAATAAAGTTTATAAAACGGGAGATTTTGTTCAAACAGCATTGAACAATGTCAATTTAGATTTTAGAGAAAATGAGTTTGTTTCGATATTAGGTGAGAGTGGTTCGGGTAAGACCACACTCTTAAATATTATCGGCGGACTGGATCGTTATACTAAAGGGGATTTACAAATTAATGGTAAATCGACCCAGCAATTTAAAGACCGTGATTGGGACAGTTACCGTAATCATTCGGTCGGGTTTGTGTTCCAAAGTTATAATTTAATTCCTCACCAAACGGCTTTAGCCAATGTTGAAATGGCATTAACGTTATCAGGAGTTTCGAAGAAAGAACGTAAAATTCGCGCCCGCTGGTCACTTGAAAAAGTGGGACTGGGTGACCATCTCCATAAAAGACCCAATCAAATGTCTGGTGGACAAATGCAACGGATTGCGATTGCTCGTGCATTGGTTAATGATCCAGATATTTTATTAGCGGATGAGCCTACAGGGGCATTGGATTCTAAAACATCTGTTCAAATTATGGATTTACTGAAAGAAATAGCCGAAGACCGTTTAGTGATTATGGTGACTCATAACCCAGATTTAGCGGAAGAATATTCGACACGTATTGTAGAATTAAAAGATGGCGAGATTATTTCTGATACAGATCCTTATGTTGAAGAAAATACCTCGGGGGATTTCAATCCAAGAGAAACGCGCATGTCATTTTTAACCGCATTGTCTTTAAGTTTCAATAACTTAATGTCAAAATTTGGACGAACTTTACTCACGGCCTTTGCAGGAAGTATTGGAATTATTGGGATAGCATTGATTTTATCACTATCAAATGGGGTCCAAGAATATATTGATAATGTTCAAGAGGATACTTTAACCTCTTATCCATTAACAATTAATCAACAATCTTCTGATCTTTCAGGCGTCTTCGAAGCAATGGAAGAAGGGGACGCAGAACCGTCTGAAGGAGAAATTGTTGCCACACAGACACTCTCAAAAATAATGTCCGTCGATGTTCAAAACAATGATTTGGAATCATTTAAACAGTGGCTAGAAGACAAACCTGGTCAAATGAGTGATTATATTAATGACATTCAATATCAGTATGCGATGTCATTACCTATTTATGCTAATACAGAAGATGGATTATATTCTGTGAATCCGAATGTGGTCAGCCAAACTTTAGCAGGCCCTGCAGCAGGTGGCGGACAAGCAGGAAGTGCTTCGACATTTGGGATGTCAGGTAGTTGGTTCCCATTAATCGATAACCGTGAATTAATGGAACAACAATACGATGTTCTTCAAGGGCGTCTGCCTGAAAATACGAGTGAAGTTATTTTAATTGTCGATGAAAATCAACAAATCTCTGAAACCACTTTATATAGTTTAGGGTTAAAAAATCCTGATGAATTTACAGAGTTAATTGAACAAGTCGGTTCAGGAGAAAATGTGGATATTGAAACAGAATCCATCTCAATTAATTTTGATGAGATCATTGGATTAACTTATCAATTACTACCAACAGGTAATCACTTTGAAAAAGTGGATGATCGCTGGGTAAATCGATCAGACGATGAAGCTTTTATCGAAGATCAATTGTCAGAAGCAAAAACACTCGAAATTGTTGGTATTTTCAAACCGAATGAAGAGCGTCAATCAGCAGGAACTGAAGGAATTGCCTACTTACCAGCGTTGGATTTAGAAATGATTCAACAAAACCAAGAAACAGCGATTGTTCAGGAACAATTAGCAAATCCTGAAACAAATGTCATCACAAATCAACCTTTCCCAGAAGAGTCACAAGAAGGTGAATTTGATATGACAGAATTAAGTCCTGAAGAACAAGCTGAACTGCAGCAAATGGAACCAGAAGCTTTAAATGAGTATATCAATACACTCAATGAAAATATGAATGCGACTTACGAAGGAAATTTATCAAACTTTGGTTATGTTGAAGAAGATAAACCTTCAAGCATTCTGTTTTATGCGAATTCATTCGAAAGCAAAGATCTAATTAAAGATGCCATTGATAACTACAATACTCAAATGAGTGATGCTGGTGAAGAAGATAAAGTCATCAATTATACCGATGAAATTGGTTTAATTATGTCATCAGTCACATCAATCGTGAATATGATATCTTATGTTCTAATCGCCTTTGTCGCAATTTCATTAATCGTATCATCCATTATGATTGGTATCATCACTTATATTTCTGTGCTCGAAAGAACGAAAGAAATTGGTATTCTACGTGCCATGGGAGCACGTAAGAAAGATATTAGCCGTATTTTCAATGCAGAAACCTTCATCGAAGGACTCGCATCCGGAGCGTTGGGTATCGGAATTAGTCTACTGATTTCAATCCCGATTAATCATCTCGTTGAACACTATACAGACGTTGCCGGCATTACATCTCTACCCGTTAATGCCGCAATCATCTTGATTATCATTTCTGTTTTACTAACGATGATCGCCGGAATTATCCCGTCACGCTATGCAGCCAAGCAAGACCCAGTTAAAGCACTGCGAAGTGAATAGGATTATAAACTCGATTTAAAAGACGTTTGATATTTTTTCAAACGTCTTTTTATTTTGCCAATTTTTCAAAAGGAAAAGTATGGTAGGGGAAAGTGTTAGTAACTGAAGATTAAATAAGTAGTCACATCTGTGAAAATACAATGAAAATGCAGTGGATTTAAGAGTTATTGCTTGCAAAAATTAAGCGCCTTCATTATACTAGATAGAAAATATAAATTGGAGGCGAGATTATGCGTTATCGCAACGAGAAAATTTGGGCTAAGTACAAATATGAAATATTAAGTAAGTCGCAAAAAAGTTGTTTAGAAATTAGACATAGTCTAAGGTATACGGATATTTCAACGTCTGAGCTTCAAGAGAAAATCGATGGCACATTGTTACTTGATGATAGTCCACAAGATCAGGCTTATGCCTTCCAACGAATTTGGCACCATTTCGAGGATGTCGCAAGTCAAGAAGAGGAAGTGGCCTTTCAAACAGTATTAGATAAATTCAAAAAAGGTCAAGCCGCTGCGATTGATGTGTTAGAAAATTTATATGAATTACTGCAAAAGTATCCCAATGACTATTTAATGCAGTCTACTATTTTTGATGAATTAAAACATGGCCAAATGAGTAGCTAATATAAATAGCCCCTTTAACTAACGACTGACTTTATGTTGGTCGTTTTTATACTTGTAACTTCAATCTGACAGTCATATACTAGATACAATCAATTTTAAATTTTTAAAAATCAATTGCTCGTTAATATGAAAGAGGATAAAGATGAAATTATTAGAAGATAGAATCCATTCAGAAGGTCAAGTATTAGGTGAGGATATATTAAAAGTCGATTCATTTTTAAATCATATGATTGATACTGATTTGATGATGAGTATGGGTGAAGATTTTTATAACCATTTTAAAGATAAGCCAATTACCAAAATTGTGACTTTAGAAGTTTCAGGGATCGCAGTTGCCTTTGGTGCAGCACAACACTTTAAGGTACCAGTCGTATTTGCTAAAAAAATAGAATCTTTAACTTTAGGTGACAATGTCTATTCAAGTGAAGTTGTTTCTTATACAAAAAATAAACGCTATACAATTAAAGTAGATAAAACATTTTTAACTGAAGATGATCATGTATTAATCATTGACGATTTCTTAGCTAAAGGTGAAGCTTTAAAAGGATTGATGGATGTTTGTACTCAATCAGGTGCAACTATTGAAGGTGTTGGGATTGCAATCGAAAAAGTATTCCAAGGTGGCGGTAAAATGTACCGTGATCAAGGCCTTGATATTTATAGCCAAGCAATGATTAAAGGATTTGAGGACGGCCGAGTTATCTTTGTTGAACAATAATTTCATAAAAAAGAGTATTCAAAAAACGCCACCTTCGACAGTGGCGTTTTTTATTAATTTGTAAAGTTATCGAAGTAACCTTGGATATATACAATAGGTGTTCCTTTATCTCCAGAACCACTTGTTAGGTCACATAAACTACCGATTAAGTCAGGAATTTGACGTGGTGTTGTACCTAAAGTTGCAGCACTACCAATTAGACTTTCTTCTTTACTACTAATTGCATTTGTAATTGCATTCGTTAATTCTTTACCAGATAAGTCTTTGAAGTCGTTATCTGCTAAATATTTTAATTTAACTTCGTTAGGAGTCCCTTCTAAACCTTCAGTGTAACCAGGTGAAACTACTGGATCAGCTAATTCCCAAATTTTACCTACAGGATCTTTAAAGGCACCGTCACCATAAACCATTACTTCAATCGTTTTGCCAGTACGGCGTTTTACTTCAGCTTGGATATCCTTAACAACTGTCATACAATCACGAGGGAATAATTTGACTGATTCATCCGATGAACGGTTAGAACCAAGCACACCATATTCTTCATTATAACCAGAACCATTCACTGATTTTGTTAAAATATCATCTTGGCTATGAACAAATTCTGCACCATTGTTAAGTAAGATACGTTTTGTACGCTTACGTGAATGAATATCACAGTTAATCACATTTTTGGTATGATTTAAAATTTCTAATGGACTGTTTGCTAAAATTAATTCAAACTCTTTCCCTTCATCTTCAACGATTTCTTTGAAGTGAGTGACATAATCAATGCCTGTAAATTCATGGATTGATTCTCCAAATAATTCACGAAATTTAGCCTCATCAATACTATCTTTCCAAGGATCAATACCCGCTTCATCCATTTGATCGATTGAGAATAAATGATTACCTACCTCATCTGCGGGAAATGATAATTGTAAAATAATTTTTTTTGCATTTGAGCGAGCAATTGCTTTTAAAATAATCGCAAAACGGTTACGACTAACGATTGGGAAGATAACACCTAATTCGTCACCATCAAATTCCTCATTAATTGCTGCAGCAATTTGATCGACCGTTGCATAATTATCTTGCGCGCGTGCTACGACACTCTCTGTGATTGCGACAACGTCTTTCTGCCCAATTTCAACACCTTCGCGTTCATAGAAATCTTCTAACAAGTCAGGGATCATTTGAACTAAATCATCGCCTGCTTTAAAAATAGGAGCACGTAAACCTCTTATTGTAGTTCCGACTAGTCTTTCCATAATTAACTCCTCATCCATTTTTAATACCCTAATATTTTAGCTCAAATAACCATATAAGTAAAATAAACTTTTGATAAAGCTTAAATTAAAGCCGTTCTCAATCAAATCATGACTGATAATAATCCTATTAAGTTATAATATTTATTAAAAGAGGTGGTATAGTGAAAATGGAGAGTGACTACGATTTTATTGGTTCAAAAATTGCACTTATTTGTCAAAATCATCTTGTAACAATTTTAAGAGATGATAAACCATCCATTATTCATCCTAATATGTGGGACCTTCCCGGAGGTGGCAGTGAGAAAGGTGAAAATCCTTTAGAATGCTTAATAAGAGAAGTAGATGAAGAGATTGGGTTAAGTATTGATGAGTCAATCATTATTTGGCAGAAACATTACCAAAGTCACGGTCAAGGTAATCGTTATTCATACTTTTTCGTTGGCGAAATTACTCAAGCGCAAATTGATCAAATTAAATTCGGCAGTGAAGGGCAAACATGGCAAATGATGCCATTTGAAGCATTTTTAGAAAGTGACCAGGCAGTCTGGTATTTACAGGACCGATTTAGAGAATTTTTAGGAGAGACACTCTGACAGAATGATCAATTGAAAAATACTTAATAATTTTTGAAACAGATTTAATAGATGGAAGAGCATTGCAGTGTTTTTAAAAGAATTTAATCTCTAGTATTAAAAGATAGGAAAGTGAAGAATGAATGACATGGTCAATTAAACACTTTGAAGAATTAACGACATTAGAATTATTCAAAATTTATGAATTAAGGTCAATGGTATTCGTCGTAGAACAAAATTGTGTTTATCATGATGTGGATACTATTGATCTGGAAGCGATCCATATTATGAAATGGGACAAAGAAGATACACTGGTAGCTTATGCTCGCGTTTACCATACATCTATGCTCCATATCGGGCGAGTGATCGTCAGATTGCAGTACCGAGGTCAAAAAATAGGTTATGAATTATTAACCACAGTATTAAAGATGACTGACCGTCAGTTTCCTAGTCAAAAGATTCGCGTGGAGGCTCAATCCTATTTGGAAAAGTTTTATGCTTCATTTGGCTTCGAAACAGTATCGGATGAATATTTACTAGATGGGTTGCCGCATATCGATATGGAAAGGCAAGTGTAAACAATTAATTATTAAAATTTAAAAGCCGTTACTAACCTTGAAGTTAGTAGCGGCTTTTTATTTTAGTCTTATTTATTTAAAAAATCTAAGGCGATTTCTTTATTAATTTGAATCATATCATAGAAGTCTTGAACATCAACATATTCATTTGGTTGGTGAGCCATAGACATTTCACCTGGGCCAATGATAATGATTGGGTAGTCTCCAGCTTTAGTAAATTGTGAAGCGTCTGTCCCACCTGAAAATGCAAAGAATGATACTTCACGGTCATTGTTAGTTAATGCTGATTTTGCTGCGTCTACTAAATTAGATTCCATATCTGTTGAAACAGCTTTAACATCTGCTTCGACTGTTAATTCATATTGGAAATTATCAACAGTTGCTGCTAATTCATCTAAAATTTCATTAGCGTGATAATAAAGAGCTTCTGTATCTTGGCCACCGATTGTACGGATGTCGAATAATGCATCTGCATTATCAGGTACAACGTTATTTCCGTTTCCACCACCGATGTGGTTTAATGACATTGTTGATGGACCAACCACTGGGTCTACTACATCGATATCTAGTTTGCTTTGAATCGCTTGGATTGCTAATACTAAATGATCAATGGCATTGATTCCTTTTTCAGGAGTTGATGAGTGAGCTGTTTGTCCGAAAGTTTTCAGACGTAACCAGAATACACCTTTATGAGCCGTTGTGATTTGGACATCTGTTGGTTCACCAATAACTAGAGCATCTAAGTCATCTGCGTAACCAGCTTCAGTTAATTCACCAGCTCCAAGTAAACCTAATTCTTCAGCAGCTGAGATTAATAATTTAATTTGTCCTTTAAATGGAACTTTTTCTTCTGCGATTTGAACAGCAGCAGCAACTTGTGCCGCTAAACCAGCTTTCATATCACAAGCTCCACGACCATATAATTTTCCGTCAATTTCAGTAGCTGTGAATGGCTCAGTATTCCATTTAACAGCTCCAACAGGAACTACGTCAGTGTGACCAGAGAAGCCAAATACTGGACCTTCTTCTTGACCATTTAATGTTGCGATTAATTGTGTACGACTTGGGTCGTTAGCGAAGATAACTTGTTCACATTCAAATCCAGCTGCCTTTAATGGTGCTTCTAAAATATCAACAACGGCTTTTTCTTTACCGTCAATTGAGTCAACTGCGATGATGTCTTTTAATAAATCTAATGCGGTTTGATTATTCATAAAACTCTACTTTCTATTGTAAATTAATGAGGATTGGAGATAAGATACCAGCTAGAATTACTGAACCAATAGATACAGTGATAAATCCAGCAACGAGCATTTTAGGTTGGATACTTGCACGAACTAATTCTTGTTCTTCAGGATCGTCACTTGCTGCATCAGCAGCTTCGTTAGCTACGATAAAAGTACCTGGGAAACCAAATAAGGCAGAGGAACCAATAGCAATTGCCATCCAAGGTGATTCCTTGAAAATTTTACCTGCTATAACAGACATGATTATGATTCCGACCGCACCTAAACCTAATGTTGTAAGTAGGGTAGGTAAGATACCTAATAACACCTCAGGTGTTGCTTGAGATAGTGAAGATATAATTACAACGGTTAGTGCAACCATCGAGATACCATACGAATTTGATGATGTCAGTGGCTTAGACTCTAAAATGCCAAAATGGTGTGCTGTAATACCGAATAATAAAGATAAAATATTTTTATCTAATAGATTAAATCCAAGTGCATTTTGAACAACTTCTGAAACAAACACAGCTGCAATTGCAACTAGCGCAGTTTTAGCTAAATAGTATTCTAAAGATTGGAATTTCTTCGGTACTTTAATTTTCATTTCTTTTTCTTCTTCTTCGGTTTCTTGGATAATTTCGACGTCGCCTTTATTGGCTAGGATACGTTTAGCCTCACGGTTAAGACTAAATGACGCTAGAGGGTACCCAACAAAACCTTGTACTACAACAATTAATGAAGCAAGTAAAGTCAATTCTGGGCGACCAATTGCGGCAGCTGCTTCCCCCATTTGAATACCAGCAATAACCCCACCAGCTAGTGGTGCAGATGCAACGAACGCTTCAGCGGTACCGACAATTTGTGAACCAACACCAATTACCAATACCACAATACCTAAGATAGCGAATAAAGCAATAATAACTGTTTTCCACTGAGCTTTTAATTGCTCAATATTCATCATTGTTCCGATATGAACCAATAGTAATGGAATCATCATCGAACCAAAAGCGAGGAGTGTGGAATCAGCAAAAATAGTGTTTGGTAAACCTAACCAAAACGCGATTAAGAAAATGACAGAAATAGTAAATAAACTTGAGATAAGGGACTTCGATTTAACAGAAATAATGTCCCCGATAACAAAGACAATAAGAATAAATGCAAAAGCATAAATAGGTTGCATAAGAAGCTCCTTTCAACTCTTTAATGTTCTAATCGTATTTTAATTAAGACTCGTTGTCAAGCTTATCCAAAATATAAATGTAAATATGATAAATGAAAGTGTTTTCTAGTAATAATCAAGATAACTACAGTTAATTTTATAAAAATTGATTTGCTTGATGGCCGTCAATTATTAATACTTCCTAACGATTTATAGTAAAAGTGTCAGTAAGAGCAGCAGATAAACATATAGCTGTGTCCAATGATTTGAAACCTTGATTATTGTTGTTACTTGACCAGTATCAATTTAGTAAATAAACGATGGGAGTAAAGTTAAGTTAGTCGAAAACAGAAAGGAATGTGATATTATGCAACGCCTAATATTATCAAGCAAAAACAAAATAACACTTGTCTCAGGAATTTTAATTATTATAGGGTTTATTGCTCATTTGGGATTCCAAAATACACTCATATTTAATACTTCATTCATCATCGCTTCAATTATCGGAGTGGCGCCAATAGCCATTCAAGCGTATCAAGCATTAAAGGTAAAAGTCATTTCGATCGATGTCTTAGTAACAATCGCGGTGATCGGTGCTTTTATTATTCAAAACTATGAAGAGTCAGCCATAGTTACTTTTCTATTCTTATTTGGATCTTATTTAGAACAGCGTACATTAAATAAAACACGGTCAGCAATTAAAGAATTAACTGAAATGGCGCCGGAGACAGCTTGGGTCCTGCAGGATGACGGTGAATGGGAAGAAACGGATGTTGATTTTGTTGATGAAGGGTATACAATCATGGTTCGAACAGGTGGAAAAGTTCCGGTCGATGGAACGGTGCTATCTGGTTCAGGGTATGCAAATGAAGCATCAATTACAGGAGAATCAGATGTCGTATCTAAGGAAGAAGGGGCTCCAGTGTTTGCTGGAACCATTTTAGAAAATGGAACGATCCAAATTCGTGCCGATCAAGTAGGGGAAGACACAACATTTGGGAAAATTATTGAATTAGTTGAAGAAGCACAAGATTCAAAATCAGCAGCAGAACGATTTATTGACCGCTTTTCACAGTGGTATACACCAGCCGTTTTACTCTTGGGAATTATTACTTACCTCTTCACTCGAAATGTTGAATTAGCAGTAACTGTCTTAGTATTAGGGTGTCCTGGTGCTTTAGTAATTGGTGTTCCAGTATCCAATGTTGCTGGAATTGGTAATGGTGCACGCCATGGTGTGTTATTGAAAGGTTCGGAAGTTATTCAAGATTTCTCAAATGTAGATACCATTCTATTTGATAAAACAGGGACTTTAACCATTGGTAATCCTGAAGTAGGAGAAACAAAAAATTACCCATCATTTAATGATCAGACCATGCAATTGATCGCTTCTGTTGAAGCTGAATCTGATCACCCATTAGCAAAAGCCGTCTTAAATCATATAGGTTCAGTCGAATTATTCGATGTTGAAGAAACGGATGTTGTAAAAGGTGGAGGGATTGTAGCACGAGTTGCTGGCCATAATGTTGCAATTGGGAATGTATTTTTAATGGAACAACAAGGAATTAATATTGATCAAGCAGCACGTGCTGATTTCGAAGGGTTTGAACAACGAGGTAACTCGTTAGTGATTACTGCAGTAGACGGTCAACTACATAATATCATGGGAATTCGTGACCACATCCGTCCAGGCGTTAAAGAACAATTAGCCAAAATGAAAAAATTAGGCGTTAAAAACTTAGTCGTATTATCTGGAGATAACCAAGGTACTGTTGATTTAGTTTCTAGAGAACTAGGGCTAACAGAAGCTCATGGTCATTTACTACCAGAGGATAAGGCAGAGCATCTGAAGAACCGTCAAGCTCAAGGTGAAATAGTAGCCTTTGTCGGGGATGGGGTAAACGATGCACCATCATTAGCACTAGCTGATATTGGTATTGCAATGGGATCTGGTACTGACGTTGCCATTGAAACATCCGATGTTGTTTTAATGAATTCAGACTTCGATCACTTGAATCATGCCTTAGGATTAACCAAAGCAACTAATGCAAATATGAAACAAAATATTATTATTGCGATTGGCGTTGTGCTCGTTTTACTAGCCGGATTATTCTTTAGTGACTGGGTGTCAATGTCTGTTGGAATGTTAGTTCACGAAGCATCAATTTTAGTGGTCATCTTTAATGCAATGAGATTATTAAGCTATAAATTGAAATAGTTGATGGGGATCAAGTTATTAAATTCAAACTATAACTATACTATAGATAGAAGAGCTGTAAAGCATTTAAAAAAGGAGAAGATATATTATGAATAAAGCAACCATTCAATTAGAAACATTATCATGTCCATCATGTATGGCAAAAATTGAAGCTGCAGTTAAGAATGTAACAGGCGTCGATCAAGATAATACGAAAGTGATGTTTAACGCATCTAAAGTTAAAACAGTATTTGATGATGCGCAAACAAACATTGAGCTAATTGAAAAAGCCATTGAAGACATGGGATATCCAGTTATCAAATCAGTTGTAAAAGCAGTATAGTAAATATAAAAGAGGCACCTTCAAATGACGAGGGTGCCTCTTTATTTATTATAAATTAAGTTGTTGAATATTGTCTAACAATCGGTGAATTCTTTCGATTTCCATTTGTAATAATTGAATCCCCAGAGCAGTTATTTGATAATAGATGCGTTTTTCTTCTTGGTGTGTTTGTTCAATTAAACCATCTTTTTCGAATTTACCGAGACTTCCATACATAGTTCCAGGACCAATATTCACATCATTATTTGTTAATTCACTTACTTCTTTCGTGATATTATATCCATTATTAGGGGTACGAAGACTGAGTAAAATATAAAAGGCAGTTTCAGTCATTGGGGCGTACTTCTTAAGGAGTTTTTCATCCATTTAACTCACCATTTTCTATCCGTTTCTTAAGTCTGAAATAGTGATAACCGACCCAAGCAATAATGAAAAGGTAAAGGGTGAACATTAAATTAATGATTGTGATTATTCCCTCAGATAATGCATGCGCGCTATCTTGATCATTAATATTTACAACCGCTAAGATAAATATGAAGAGCAGAATTGGTAAGAGTCGATTCCTCATAATTTGTTGCATCTGATTAATTTGATTTTCTTGATCCATAAAGAAAACTTGCCCAACTTGGTCAGTTGGTTGTCTAAAATAATAATAGTCTAAATATTCGCCAAGGTGTTCAAATCCATAATCAGCCATCATTTGAAGGAAGGTATCGTCATCTTGATGGTCTTTTTTATAAACGAGTTGATAAGTGACTTCTTGTGGTTCAGTAAGGTCGAAAATGTAAGTAAATGGTGGACTGTATTTAACAAAGGCATATCCTTGCCTGTGCATTTCAGCTAAAAAGTCAGCTTCTTGGTCATACTGGAAAATATTGAACATGCGGTACTTACGAACAGTTTTCATATTGCTTCCTCCTTATATCGTAGTGCGATACTTCCTTTCATATATATCATACCGCGATATACATCGAATTGCAATAGATAACAGGATTTTTCGCAAAAAAAGTCGCTATCAAGCAATCTCAACAATTGCTTGATAGCGGCTATTTAAAATCAATTAGGCATGTGGATCATTGTCAATGTCTTTTAGAGAAATTTGTTTCTCTTCAGAGCCTTTTTCACTAGGCGCATGTGGATCATTATCGATATCTTTTAAAGAAACTTTTTTCTCTTCAGAGACCTTTTCATTAGGTGAATGTGGGTCATAAGAAGAGAGACGATTTTGGATGTCTTCGACTGCAGATTTAGGCATGGCTGAGCCACGTTTATGCTTGCGTTTCAATTTATTAGAGCGACTTGGATCATGCGGATCATGTGGATTATGTTTAAAACCGTGACGTTCACTGTATTTAGACATATTATTCCTCCTAAATTAATTCGTTACCCATTCCGACGAAGAGTAAATACCATCATTTAATTCAACACTATCAGTGACATATAACTTACTACCATCATATACATATAGTACCTCATTATTAATTAGTAGCGCAAATAATGTGTCTCCAGCAAAATCATCTTCTACATTTTCTGGATCAATTAATTCAAAGGTCGTTTCTGAAGGGAATCGTTTATTTGTCTGTAAATGTGATGCTTGGATAAATTGAACAAAATCATTGGCATTATCAAAGTCCATATTAAATTCATTATGGTCGACTAAATAATTGTCGAAAGAATCTTGTAAGATTTCATACGTTTTATTTTCAACAAGGAATGCATCTTCGTCATTTGCGTCCTCGCCTTTATCTAGTTCAAGAACTAAAGGTTCATCACTCTCTAAACCGATTAGATGGTTAACGTCAACTATGGCAGATCCATCTTGTAAGAAAAGTCCCATTTGTTGATAAACACGAGCATTTGCATAGCTTTCTCGTAACTCGTAAGCCATATCGTAATATGGATAAATAGTATCAGAGACACCCTCTTGATTAATTAATAGAACAGGGGATAGAGTCTTACGAATAAGACCGCCATATAACTCGCCTTGTTCATTTTCTTGAATACCGGCAGTCATCAATGTTACATCTTGATAGGGCGCAGGGATTTCCTGAAGTGCATCTTGCTCATCGACAAAAAATCGTTTCCCTTGATCCCCGTCTGTTACATCAAAGTAATAGGCTAAGTTAAGTAAACCATCGTCGTAAATATTAACAGCAATATGGATAGCTAAATCTTGATTTGGAATATCAACTTGTCCTGTATAATAACCCACATATTCACCAACCTCTTCAGGGGCTTCGTATGGTGAGTCATCAGGATTTAAAATCTCAGCGGGTAAAAAGCTTGCGCGGTTTGCATGCCCACTATGGTGATCGTCAACATCGCCTTGAACTTCATTAATGACCGTTGTCGATTCATCTGTATTTTGAACTTGTGAAGATTCACTTGTTTCAACAGAGACACTTTCAGATTCTTGAGCAGAGATAACTGGAACTGTTGTAGCTAAGGCAAGTGTAAGACTAGCCAAAGTGATAAAATGTTTAGTTAAATTCATATTATGACCACTTTCTATTTTAATTCGGTGTAATACCATCAACGTATTCGTAGGTAATACCGTTACCATCGATTAAATTGTAATCTTCATTGGTAAAATGATATAACTCATTACCGAAGAGGCTGATTGTCCACCCATCATCAGTTTGAGTAACATCTGGAGATGCAACAATAAAGTAATTAAAACCTTCACGCTCAGTGTAGTAAATACCAGGAATATGATTATTAAGTAATTCAATGATATCAGACTGAGACATGTCTGGTGTTATTTGCGTAGTTATTTCCTCATAAACACTTTGTAGGTCATAAGGTAAATTCCCTTCCTCTAAGTAAACATTGCGAACTGAATCTGTATAGCTACTTAAATCTGGATGTGGGAAAGAATTGAGTTCGAATAAGCTTTCGATAAAAGCTTGGTCTGGGTAGGTTGTTTCGTGACTATGTTCTTCATCATGTTCATCCTCGTGACTGTGATCGTCTTCATGACTATGGTCTTCATCGTGACTATGATCATGATCATGCGAGTGGTAAAATTCGCCATGTGAGTAATGGCTTGTGTCGTCGATATAGATACGTAATTGATTGTCAATAAATACTAAACCAGTAACACCATGGCCTTCTGGTGTAATATAGTAACCTGAAAAGGGTAGGTCTTCGATTGATGTAGATTCTTCTGCTGAGACAGTAAGGTTAAGATTAAAGAATACTGTCAGTAAAGAGCAGATTAATAGAAATACAGTTTTCATATTTTTCTCCTTAAGAAAATAAAAAAGTACAGCATTAATACGTGATTAATGCTGCACTTAGAAATTTCAGAATTGGTTTAATTGAAGATTATTCAGCTGACTCCTCTTCAGTAGCTGACTCTTCAGTAGCTGATTCCTCAGTAGCTGATTCCTCAGTAGCTGATTCTTCAGTAGCTGACTCTTCAGAAGTAGCTGACTCTTCAGAAGTAGCTGACTCTTCAGTAGCTGATTCTTCTGTAGATTCTTCTTCAGTTGCAGCTTCTTCGCTTCCAGCTTTACCAGTTACAGTAATTTGAGGAGCAGTTGTGTCGCCACCTTCATATAATCCCATAGCTGCTAATAATTTGTAAGCAATGTCAATGTTTTCGAAGTTACCTTCAAACATTGCAGCTCCTGAACCGATAGCATAAACTGGAACACGCTCTGGAGAGTGGTCAACAGTTGTGAATGCGAAACCAGCTTTACGAGCTACTAAACGAGTAGATGCAATTGATAATGGCTCATATGCATGATAACCTTTAGCGATGTCGCGTTGGCCAGCATTACGTTCTTCAGAAGGTAATTTAGATTGCTCGAAAGCATATTTTAATTCTTCTAATTCGTAAGGCGTGATAACCATTGGGTCTTGAGCTTCTTGCTCGCCTTCTTCTTCTAATTGAGCATAAGTTTTAACTTCTTCAGTTGCTTCTAAGTCTTCAAAGATGAATCCGAAGCTTTCTTCTAATAATGGAACTGCATCTTCGAAAGTCATTTCTGGATTTTCTTCTAAAGCAGCTGCAAATTGAGCGTCAAATTTCTCTTGAGAAACAGTTTGCTCGTCGATTAAATGGAAGTATGAGTCATATCCTGTTTCAGAGTTACCGATTGTGAATCCACCAGTTGGGTGGTCAGCAGTAACAACGATTAATGTCTCATCTGGGTTTTCATAGTAGAAGTCTACTGCTTCTTGGATAGCATTTTGGAAGTCGATAACTTCGTTGATTGTAGCAGCTGCATCGTTAGCATGTTCTGCCCAGTCAATTTTACCAGACTCAGTCATCATGAAGAAACCATTTTCGTTAGCAGATAAAACTTCAATACCTTTAGCAACGTGATCTGCTAATGTAATGTCGCCTTCTTCAGCGTCTAATGCATATTTCATCGCGCCACCAGCTAATTGATCATCTGGAGTTGGAGCATATACTGGACCTGTTTCAGCTGTGATAGCTTCGATTTCTTCCATAGTATCTGCAACAGTGTATCCATTTTCTTCCATAACTTCGTATAAATCAGTTTGGTCATCATTGTCACCAGTACGTCCACCTAATGAACCACCAGCGAAGTAATCAAAACCAGATTTAGCCATTTGCTCACCGATTTCGTAGTAGTTGTTACGGTGCTCTACGTTAGAGTAGAAAGCAGCTGGAGTAGCATGGTTTAATGTAACTGTTGATAAGATACCTACAGCTTTACCTTCGTTTTTAGCTTTTTCAGCTACTGATTCAGTTTGTTCTGTAAATCCAGGAGTTAAACCGATAACGTTAGAGTCAATTTTAACACCGTTACCGAATGCAGTTGCTGTTGCAGCTGAATCTGGTACATAGTGGTCAGCGTCAGTTGGGTTTTGTAATCCGATAACAGGGAATTGTGAGAAGTTTAATGGTTGAGCTTCAGCTGTACCAGAACCTTCATTTCCATTATCTGGGCCTAAGTAATATTCAGCAGCGGATACAGGGATATTACCCATACCGTCACCAATAAATAAGAAAACATATTTCGCTTGGTTTTCGTTAACTAAAGATAAATCTTCTGTTAAAGCGCGTCCTTCTTCTAAAGTAGCAACAGGTAATTCTGCCCATTGTCCTTCTTCTTGTTTTGCTGAAACCGTTGGAGTAGCAACTGACATTAAAACTGATGCACATAAAGTTAACAATAATGATTTTTTCATTTCATAAACTCCCGTTCATATTTTATTATGATATATTTATCACGCTATAATATTAGCATTTCATTGTAAACATACTGTAAATTTAATGTTTAGTTAATGTAAATTTGGAGGTCAGTTTTGTAAAGAAATAATAATTTTGCTGCAATTGTAAAAATATTCACAATTTATCCAAAAATATAGCGCCATCTTATTAATTATCTTATAATAATAGTATCAAAATAATGGAGGGGTTTTTATGGATCAAAATTGTGCATACTGTGTGGGCGGAGAATTATTAGACGCGTTCGGGATTAAAATTACAGATTTAGAAGTGAGCCAGTTAATTTTATTTAAAGAACAATCTCACCCAGGACGTGTAATTGTGGCTTATAATGGACACGAATCAGAAATTGTTAATTTAGATGAAGAAGAGAAAATTGCTTTCTTACGAGATGTGAATACAGCAGCTAATGCGATTCATAAAGCATTTTCACCTGACAAAGTAAACTACGGCGCTTATGGTGATACTGGGCATCATTTACATGTTCACTTAGTGCCAAAATATAAAGATGAATTTGAATGGGGCGGGGTATTTTCGATGAACCCAGGTGAAACACTTCTATCTGAAGAAGAATATACAGAAATGATTGAAAAAATAAAAAACGCACTGTAAACTTTAAATGCTTTAATAATAAAGTGTCTTCCTTTAAATCAGGGGGCACTTTTTTATTAATATTAAGTTTTGATTACTACCACAATATTAACTAAATAATAAGCTATAATAATAGGGAATAAATTAAAGTAAAATAATATTAGGAGTGTTATTATGAAGTTTTTAAAGAGTCTTACTGCACTCATTGCAATGCTTATGGTTGTAAACACCCCCATAATCTCTGCTCAAGAAGATGATCAATATGCATTACTTGAATCTGTTATTGTCGAAGATTATGTCAATAATGGTACTTTACTAGTAGCAAAAGAAGAATTTGATGTATTAATGAATTCAGTAGAATTCACCGATTTAAGTACGGGTGAACTAACTGGCTCAACACCAGATGAGGTTTTGGAGCAATTCGAATCAAGCGCTGAACCAGAAATTGAATCAGATGAACAAGGAAATACGATTTATAGATATTACTATGAAATTGAAGAAGTAAATTTAGTCACAAATGAACCAATGAAGGCAGAAATGATTCTTTTCTTCCATCAAGATCATTTGGAATATGCTGGAGTAACAACGCCAGACTTTAAAATTAGTAACACTGATGGACCAGAAATGGCACAAGTGACTGAATGGAGTGAGAATTTAAGCCCAATTAGTGAACTGACAGATGTTATGGACGAATCAGACAAAGACCCAATCCTCGGATTCGCGGTTATGAATTATAATGATACGATCTACCCACAAATTATGTTAACAGGGCACCAAGAAGGCGAAGAAAACCCAATGATGTTAATGATGGCCTTACAAGATGGAGAAATTTTGGCTGTTGGATCGACGATAGCCGCTTCGATCTATGTTGACCCACAGACCCAGATGATGAGCTTCTACGGACAATTAGTATCACAATTTGATCAAGGAATTTAATAGAAAAACCCAGGTTGATTCTTTCAACTTGGGTTTATTTTTTGAGTAAAATTTAAAAAGTTGATGGCAATCAATTTTTGTTTAGTTGATTTAGCATATTATGAAGTTAATGAAGCAAAGAAGAAATTGATTTCAAATATTAATAGATGAGATACTAAGAAGGAGCGATAAATAATGTTGAAAGCAATCATAAAATTAGAAACTTTAGCTTGTCCATCATGTTTAGCGAAAATTGAAGCAGCAGTGAAAAATGTATCAGGAGTAGATAAAGACTCAGTTAAAGTAATGTTTAACGCAAGTAAAGTTAAAGTGAATTTCAATGACTCAACAAATATTGAAGTGATTGAAAAAGCGATTCAAACAATGGGCTATTCTGTTATTAAATCATCTGTTCGTGCGGCATAGAAAAGGAGCATTATTATGGCTTTAAAAGAATATTTAACAGAGAACCAAGAAAAATTAGATTTATATACAACCGCAATTACTCGTGCTCATGGTAAAAATCATCCTGAAGCATTTGCTGTACGTGATTTATATACTGAATTAGAAGCAGCGGTTTTTAACGATAAAAAAGAAAAAACAACGCGCGTTTTTAAAGAATTACGTCAAGTTACATCGAACTATGAAATGCCTAATGATGTTTGTGAAACTTATGAAGCGACTTTTCATATGTTAGAAAAAATGGATCAATTACAGGCCATAAATTGAGAATTACTTGATGCATATCAATTTCATATCAATTTATCTATGATAATATGAGAGTATGACAGAAATAGTCATACTTTTTAAATTTTGAGGAGGTAAACCAATGGAAACAACTAAATCTCATACTCGTTCAACGAGTTGTTCACATGACCATCAATCATGTGTGCGTTTAGTTCCCATATTTAATCACCTAGATGATCTTTCGATGGATAAAATTAGTACCAAAATCGTTCATCGTACCTATGAAAAAGGGGAATATCTTTTTCATGAAGGAGACGCAGACGACGCATTATATGTGGTAAATTCAGGAAAAGTACACATGTTTCATATTAATGAATCAGGTAAAGAACAATTGTATCGTATTTTAAATCCTGGTGACTTTATGGGGGAGTGGACATTATTTAACCCAGGTCAAGAGCATGATAACTATGCTCAAGCCATATCAAAATCGCGAATTTGTATGATTCGTCAAGAAGATTTTTCTAAATTGTTACAAGAATATCCCAATATAAGTGTTAAATTGCTGACAGAAATGTCACAACGCTTGCACCAATCGCAGCGTCAAACCGCAACTGTTTCACTAAGAAGTGTGACAGAACGACTAGCCATGTATTTGACAGAATTAGTGACTGATTTTGATATTGAAGAACCCGTTGTAAAATTAAAGATACCAAGAAAAGACTTAGCATCTTATTTAGGAACAACGCCAGAAACGATCAGTCGTAAATTCCGTGAACTCGAAGAAAAAGCAATGATCAAACAAATAAATACTAAAACAATAAAGTTATTAGATATCGATACATTATTGTTTTATGAAGATTAGACCTCAAATATTTGAGGTCATTTTTCATTTATGACGAAAATATGACCAATCCATTAAATATATTTGTTTTCGAACTGTTTTAGTTGTAAATACAATCCAGACTTACTATAATAGCTTCTTATGTTTCTTTGGAATCTTATATGTCGCAGTGCTAAAGACAATCACACCAAAGAAAGAAGGAGGAAATATGTTTGAAATTAACAATGAGATAATATTAATTCGTTTTCTAGCATCATTTTTAATCGGTGCTATTATTGGATACACTAGACAAAGAGCAGGTCAGTCAGCAGGGATGAGAACACATATAGTAGTGGCATTAGGCGCTACAACGATTGCTTTAGCAGGTATCGCTATAGCAACAGAGTCGATTAATTGGGCCATGGCTAATCCCGAGTATTCGGGTCTCATGAGAATTGATGTAACTAGACTCGCAGGACAAGTAATAACAGGCGTGTCGTTTTTAGGCGCTGGAACGATCGTTTTGAATAAGGAAAAGAGGTCGATTTCAGGTTTGACAACAGCAGCAACTATATGGACAGTAGCAGGTTTAGGAATTTCTATAGGATATGGTTTTTATACAATTTCATTAATCGGAGCTATTTTATTATTTATTACACTCGTAGCTTTACGTCAAATAAACCGTACACGAACCTATTTATTAGAAATTCATTTTGATAATCAACGGACAAAAATGAAAGACTTGTTTAATGTCCTAGCAGAATTTGATTTGGAAGTGAAGGATATTGAATTTAAAGTAGGCGAAGAATTTGCCTATACATTTGAATTATCAGGTAATGCAGACAGCTTGGACATCACCGATTTAACCACTTCTATCTTATCGGATGTCAATTCAGTCACTTATATTAATATGATTTAGAGATTCTTTAGATCTTAAAATTTAGGGCAGTTTATGGTTAATCGATTGAAAAGAAACTTCGATCGTAGTTAATGTCTATTTTACAAACAAAAAGTGAACATTTTCTGTAAAGTTTATACTTACAGAGAATGTTCACTTTTTTAATGAGGAAAAATTTTCCTAAATTTTTATTTTAATGTTTGGCTTTAATATAGCGATCTAAGCTGATTACTAGTAGTAAACAGATGACGACCAGAGCAAGTGAAATCCATAGAGCAACCATATATGATTGAGTTATGTCGTAGCTTAATCCATACAGTGAAATCGCAATCGCAGCACCCATGTTACCAATAAATGAGATGATTGGATATACTTTTGAGAATTGTTGGTTGTCGTAGAACATTTTGGTGATGAGAGATATTCCTACTGTTGATAGTGAGTAGACACAACCTAAACCAAAAGCACCGATAACCATAAATGCGGTATTTGAGTGTAAAATGAGTAAAATAATACCAATAATCATTGCTGCGAGCATTGTGATTTTACCAAAGATAACTCCTTTAGCATCTGCAATGGCTCCGATGGCTAATTTAGAAATGATATTGGCAATCATACTAGATGAAATGAGCAATGCTCCAAGTCCTGCTGAATATCCAAAATCGGTTGCCATTGGTGCTAAATGCTGTACTAATGCCGTTACTGCGGGGACAAATAAACCAACAATAACAAGAACTAGGAAAGGATAAGTTTTGTAGTTGACATAGACTGCAGCTTCTTTACCTTTTTCTTCGGGTGTTTTTTCAGCTTGAACTTCGGTTTCTTCTTCAGTGGCTCCATAAGGTAAAAGACCTTCATCTTCAGGGTGATAGCTATAATTGTAGAAGATAGCGAGCGAATTCATGACAGCCATAGAAATTGCTGCAACTAAAAAGGCTAACTGAACGCCTTGGTTTTCAAGTATTGAAGTAAAAATAGGTGAAGCGATCGCTCCAATGATACCTGCGGTTGAAAAGACAATAGATGTTGCCATACCATGCTTTTCTTTAAACCAGTTATTGATTAGATATTGTGAGGCAACTGGACCAAAGAATGCGGCTGAAAAACCACGAATAGCGGCTAAAATGTATAATGTCAGAACATTGGGTGCAACCCCCATGAGTGCCATCGCCACACATGATATAATTGTGGTTACTAAAACGACTGCTTTAAAACTAAAACGTTCGAAAACGGGTGTAATCACAAATGATGCAAAGGCGATTCCCATTGAAATCAATGTTACGAAGAATGAAATATCTCCCATAGGGCGATTAAGTGACTCAGATAAAGGTGCTAAGAAGATACCATTAATATTGAGATTAATACCAAAGGCAGACCCCATCATTAAACAAGCAGCGGCTAAGACAATCCAATGTTTAATACTATTGTTTTTCATTTAATACCTTCCTTCTTTTGATGTTATAAGAATCATTATAATTGAAATTATTAAAATTAGATAGGTGAATACGCTATTTCATAGGATAAAAGTATTTGATAAAATGGGAGTATCTATATAAGAATTTGAAATAATTTAGGAGTGTTATCTTTGATCGATTTAATATTAATTGGAATTCTGACGATGAATATTTATGCCATGGGCTTGTTTTTCCATGATAAACAGCTGGCAGTTAAAGGTCAGTCTCATAAGCGAATTCCTGAAAAACAGTTATTACAAGTCTGTTTCTGTCTAGGTGGAATAGGCGCCTTATTAGGAATGCAACTTTTTAGGCATAAGACAAAGCATATGAAGTTTCAAGTATTAATACCAATCAGTGCATTAATAACGGCAGCGGTAGTGAGCCTTTTATTGAATTGGTAAGAAGAGGACTGAAAAATTATGATCGAAACGAAAAAAACAATGGGACTCTATATTCACATTCCTTATTGTCAAAAAGAATGCCATTATTGTGATTTTCTAAAATTTATTAACCGTGATGATACGATTGATGATTATATTCATTATTTACTTAAAGAAATTGAACTATACCGAGAGAATAATTATTTAGTAGATACTATTTATTTTGGTGGGGGAACACCGTCATATATCGATAGTTCTTATATTGTTCAAATCATCTCAAAAATTCGTGAAATTTTTGAAGTGGCTGATGACTGTGAATTATCCATTGAAATGAATCCAGAATCAGTGACAAAAGAAAAATTAACGGATTACTTAAATGCGGGTATGAATCGTTTTACCATGGGCATTCAATCTTTTGACGATAAGGTACTTCGTATGATGGGGCGTGTCCACCGTCGTGAAACTATTTTTGAAAAGCTCGATTTAATGCACCAACTAGGTATAGAAAATATTGGTATTGACCTCATGTTTGGAAATCCAAAGCAAAATTATGAGATTTTAAAATCAGATGTTGAACAAGCAATGGAATTAGATGTTAAGCATATTTCATATTACTCATTGATGATCAAAGAAAACACAGCCTTTGCTCGCTGGGTTCAAACCGGGCAATTCATTTTACTCGACGACGAACAAGAACGTGACATGTATTATTTAATTCAACAGACATTACAAGAAAATGGCTTCGAGCAATATGAAGTATCGAATTTTGCCAAACCGGGTCACCAAAGTCGACACAACAAGAAATACTGGACATTGGAAAATTATATCGGCCTCGGCTTAGGGGCGTCGTCAAATATCGATTTGGTGCGTTTTATCAATGTGAGTGATTTCGAAGAACATTACGAAAAGATTGATGCAGGACAGTTTCCCGTACATGAATCTGAAACGATGAATAAAGAAGAACGTGAAAAAGAATATATCATGCTGAATATGCGCTTACTTCAAGGCTTTGAACTAAACAAATTTAAAGACCGCTTCGGTGTAGATTTTCTGGAAAAATATTCTGCAGCCGTCCAGAAGCATTTACAATTTAAGACCATTGAAATAACGGAAAACCGGCTACACTTTACAGATTATGGATTAGATATTGGAAATCAATTTTATTTAGATATTTTATAAATAAAAAACTACTCCGATTATTAATCAAAGTAGTCATTATAAATATTAACCTAGAGCGACATCTAAAGTCATCATAATCGCGAAACCGATGATAAATGATAAGGTAGCAAGGTCAGTGTTACCGTTTGATTGTGAACTAGGAATTAATTCCTCAACACAAACGAACACCATTGCTCCTGCCGCAAAGGCTAGGGCATAAGGTAAGATGACATAGACTTGGTTAACTAACCAAGCACCAATAACAGCACCAACAATTTCAACTAATGCTGAAGCTTGTCCTAAATTAAAGGCGCGTTTTGCAGAAACACCCGAAGCACGGTATGGTAAAGCGAGTGCAGCACCTTCTGGGAAGTTTTGTAAACCAATTCCCATCGCTAATGCCAAAGCTGAAGCTAATGCCGCTGGAGATGGATCAAAGGCAGTAGAACCAAAGGCAACACCAACTGATAGACCTTCAGGAATGTTGTGAATAGTGATGGCAATAAAGAGTAATGTGGTTGCAGATAATGAAGTTTTAGGTCCTTCCGCTTCTTGTCTATTCATTCCAAAGTGTAAATGGGGTATTAGCGTGTCGACGAGTCGTAAGAAAAAACCACCACCGACGAAACCGACTAAAGCTGGAACAAAACTCCATTGACCATACCCCATATCTTCCGCATGCGAAATGGCTGGAGCAAGTAAAGACCAATATGAAGCAGCCATCATTACCCCAGCTGCGAACCCATTCATTGCGTCTAGAACTTTCGAATTAATTTGTTTCATAAAAAAGACTAAACTCGATCCAGCAGCAGTACAAAACCAAGTAAATAGTCCTGCAAGTCCAGCCTTAGCGATAGGATTTAGTTGTATAAACCAATCCATAAAGACACCTCCTTAAAATGATATATTATTAATTACAATATAACACATCTTTAGGAGAACCAACATAAATAAAAACAATCAAAAATAAAGGAGTGATTCCATGGATCAATTACAATTCCATGATATGCTAATCAGTTTTATAAAAGGGACGAGAATGTATTCTGATGGTGGGACAATTTTTGGACCGGTCCCCAAAGCAGTTTGGTCCAAAAAAATACCTGCTAATGATGATAATCAAATCGCATCTCAAACTCATCCGATTTTGATTCAATACCAAGATAAAAACATTATGATTGATACAGCAATTAATCCAGACAAGTTTGATGAAAAGGGTGCACGTAATCAGGGTATTCCAGGCGAAGTATCTCATTTTAAAGAGTCGTTAAATGAATTGAATTTAAAAGAAGAAGATATTGATATTATTTTAATGTCACATATGCACAGTGATCATGCGAATGGTTTAACCAAACCTGTAGATGATGGATTTGTATCAGCATTTCCAAACGCCAAAATAATAATGAGTGAAATCGAATGGAAGGAAGTTAGAAATCCAAATCGTCGCACAAAAGCAACTTATCAAAAACAAAATTGGGAAGCAATTGTTGATCAAGTCGAAACTTTTAGCGAGTATTTTGAAGTTTTACCAGGTATAGAAATGTTTCGTACTGGTGGACATTCAAATGGGCACAGCATTGTTCGCTTAACACAAAATGGTGAAACAGCTGTATATATGGCAGATATCGTCTTAACTCACGCGCATATTAATCCATTATATGTAGGTGGAGTGGATGATTATCCAATGGACACAGTCAAAGCAAAAGAATTTTGGATGCCACAATTATTTAAAGCGAATGCTAAATTCCTCTTTTTCCACGATCCTTATTACTGCATGTTGCAGTTTGATGAGTCAGGGCGTAATGTCGTTGATTCATTGCAGCGTACAGGTGAGCCTTTGGTGCCTTGGTTTGATGGGGTGGAGTTGTATTAGTATTTGTATTAGTCTTGGACTGATTTGAGTAACAACTTTTGGAAATCAGAAAGTTGTTACTCATTTCAGTTATTTTGAGGAATAACTTTTAGCCTTTCAGATGGTCTGCTACTTTTTTTGATTTCAAACCCAAACAATACTTCTTGCTGAACTGGTACTTTTTTTTGATTTCAAACCCAAACAACCAACACTTTCTGTTGAACTGGTACTTGTTTCTGATTTCAAATCCAAACAACCAACACTTCTTGCTGAACTGGTACTTGTTTCTGATTTCAAATCCAAACAACCAACACTTCTTGCTGAACTGGTACTTGTTTTTGATTTTGAACTCAAACAACCAACACTTTCTGCTGAATTGGTACTTTTTTTGATTTCGAACTCAGACAATAAACACTTTCTGCTGAACTGGTACTTGTTTTTGATTTCAAATCCAAACAACCAACACTTTCTGCTGAATTGGTACTTGTTTTTAATTTTGAACCCAAACAACCAACACATTCATCTGAACTGGTACTTGTTTTTGATTTTGAACTCAAACAACCAACACTTCCTGCTGAACTGTTACTTGTTTTTGATTTTGAAACCAAACAACCAACACTTCCTGCTGAACTGTTACTTGTTTTTGATTTTGAACTCAAACAACCAACACTTCCTGCTGAACTGTTACTTGTTTTTGATTTTGAACTCAAACAACCAACACTTAAAAATCAGAAAGTTGTTTTCCATTTGAGAAATAACATCATGACACCAAGAACTTATATCCAAAATCACAGCTAATAAATTTTCTAAAAACATTTCCATAGAGTGTTATTTTTTAAGTATACAAACGTGACGTTATATTAATTTTAAATAAGTAAAATAAAAACATTTTAATTTATAGGCAGGTCATTATCCGAATGATCTGCTTATTTTTTATGCGATTACCAGAGTTATCATTGACATTATGGACATAATTGATAGAATTAGATTCATTAAAAAATAAGGAGAGAACTTATATGGAAAAACAAAGCTTATGGCGTGACTACCGATTACATTTATTGGTGTTTATCGCATCCGTTATTGCTGAGTTGATTGGTTCACAACGGGTTCCGTTGGGTCGGTTCTCATTTACATTGGCGCCTTTGATCTTTTCAATGATTCTTATGGCACTTGTTTACATTATTCCTAAAGGTAAATTATTTTCGGAGAAAAGTGTGAAAAATGCGTCAACAATGATGGCTATTTCTGGTGGTGTTTTATTAGCAAAATTAGGAGTTTCAAGTGGAGCAGCAATTGAACAAGTATTAGATTCAGGAATTGCGATAACACTACAAAATTTAGGGGAAGGGTTCTCCTTTATACTCGGTTTACCGATAGCAGTATTAGTGTTTGGTATGAAACGTGAATCAATTGGTATGAGCTTTGGGGTTTCGCGTGAAGCGAATGTAGCTTTAATTTCTGAACGCTATGGTGCAGATTCACCGGAATTCCGTGGGGTGATGGTGAACTATATCGTTGGTACTATTTTTGGTGTGGTAGCTGTCAGTTTACTCATGTCGATTCTTTCTGAAATGTCATTTATTTCACCTCACTCACTTGCCTTAGCAACTGGTATAGGATCAGCTTCGATGATGGTTGGTGGGTTAGGAACTTTGATTGAAAGATTCCCTGAACTGCAAACAGAATTAGAAGCATACGCTGCAGTTTCGAATATTGTTTCCTCAGTTATTGCCGTTTATACAGCTATATTTATTGGCTTACCATTAACAGAGTGGGCGTATAAAGGACTAAGTAAAGTTAAAGGAGGTAATCAATAATGAAAAAAGTAACTATATCTCAAGTTGGCGATTGGGTTATTGTTTTACTCATCTTTTCATTAATGGTCATAATCGGTAATGTTATCGGTTATGAAGGTGATTTAATGGCATCTCTTCGAGGAATGGGATGGCTGTTAGTGATTACAATTGTTGGATTAATCTTAAAAGAACTAATTCCCGTAGATTTGCCAGCTGCTGCCTATATTTCATTAGTAGGTATTTTATTAGCCATTCCTTGGTCACCTGTGGCTACAACGGTAATTGCGGATGTTGAAAATATTAGCTTACTTGCAATCTGTACACCTATTTTAGCTTATGCCGGTGTAACGGTTGGACGTGACTGGCCAGCATTTAAGAAAATTGGATATAAAGGCGTGATTGTTTCATTATTAGTCATTATCGGAACAGTTTTATCATGTGTGATTTTATCTGAAATTTTATTAGGAATCTTTTAGGAGGAATATGAATGGATATTATTAAAGCCTCACAAGATGTTTTAAATCAAGTCATCAATTGGAGACGTGGCTTACATAAAATACCTGAATTAGGTTTAGAATTACCGCAAACAGTTGATTATGTCACGCGAGTTTTAACTGAGCTAGGTATTGAGTATGATGATTCATTTGTTGATGGTAATGGCATTGTTGCCCTTATTAGAGGTACCAAACCAACTGATGGGCCTAGTCAAAACTATGTACTTGGGATGCGGGCTGATATGGATGGTTTGCCTATTAACGAAGAAACAGGTCATGAATTTACATCTGCTCATCCAGGAAAAATGCATGCTTGTGGTCATGATGGCCATACTGCGATGTTACTAGGAGCAGCTAAAATATTAAGCGAATCAACTGATTTATTCTCAGGAATAGTCAAATTAATATTTCAACCTGGTGAAGAGTATCCCGGTGGTGCAGAACCGATGATTAAAGAAGGTGTGATGGAAAATCCAAAAATTACACAAATGATTGGATTTCATGCCGGACACTTAGACCCACAAACAAAATCAGGTGAAATTGGATACAGACCTGGGCCAATGATGGCTTCAATGGACCGCTTTTTAATTGAAATTAAGGGTAAAGGTTATCACGGTGCATACCCAGAAAATTCAGCCGATCCCATAGCAGCAGCTGGACAATTAATTACAGCATTACAAACGATTAAGAGTCGGAACATGAAAGCAGTAGACCCGACTGTTGTTTCAATCACTCGTGTTCAAGGAGGATACAACCAAAATGTTATTCCTGACAATGTAGAATTAGAGGGAACAGTCCGAGCATTTGATGATAATAATCGTTATAAAATCCACCAAAAGATGGAACAAATAGCTGAAGGCATTGGTCTAGCCATGGGAGTAGAGTGTGTCGTCACATATGACTACAAATACCCAGCAGTCATCAATGATGTCGACGTAACCAAATCAATTGTTGCATCCCTTGAGGAATTATTTGGCGAAGAGACGATGGTTGAATTAGATGAACCACTAATGGGTGGCGAAGATTATTCTTACTACTTACAACAAGCACCCGGAACTTTTTTATTCCTAGTTAACCCCGGTAATATCGAAGGAGAATTTCACGGCCATCATCATGCCAAATTTGATTTAGATGAATCTAAATTTTATCTAGGAACCGCAAGTTTCGTAAAAGTAGCAATCGATTATTTAAATGATTAATTTCTTTTGAAAAAATACCATAGATAAATTAACTAGTTGACGAGGCATATTATTTGCCTCGTTTTAATTTTGCATGTTATAGTATATGTATAATAAAATTTAAAACAAAATAATTATAGGAGGCGATCTTGATGTCAGAAACATGGGAACAAATTAAAGGTCACAAAGACGAATTAGTAGGTAAAGTGAAAGAAGTTTATGGTGAAGCAACTGACGATGCAAAAACGCAAGCTGAAGGTGTTGCACAGCAAGTCGAAGGGGACGCACGTGTCCAAGCTGCTTCAGGTCGTGGAAATGAAGCTGAATTAAAAAGTGCTGCTCAAGATAAAGCAGACGTTGCAGAAGAATCGATTAAACAAAGCGTCACTGAAACACATGAGAGTGTACAACAAAAAGCAGATGAACGGCTAAAAGAAGCAATCGATGAAGGTCAACGTCTAAAAGAAGAAGCACGCGCACAAGCTGAACAATTGCGCCAAGATGCTATTCAAAAGAACGAGGCAATGAAAGAAGAAGACCGTGAGGCTGCGGTTGAAGCGAATAAATACCCTGATGAAATTGCAGATCGCGCACAGTCAGCCATTGACGAAGTGTTAAACCGTCGTAAGGAAAATGAATAATTAATCGATTAGACCTCATTAAATAATGATACTTTCATTTAATGAGGTTTTTCTAATTCATTTCATTGAGTAAAATTTAGGGCAATGATATAATTGACACATAGTTACCTTTAAGGGACTGAATAAGGAGGAAAAGTATGAAATTCTTTTTAGACACAGCTAATATCGATGAAATCAAACGTATCAATGATTTAGGTTTAGTAGATGGGGTTACAACAAATCCTTCATTAATCGCTAAGGAAGGTAAAGACTTTGAAACTGTCATCAAAGAAATTGCTGCAGTGGTTGATGGACCGGTTTCTGCAGAAGTCATTGCTTTAGACTACGATGGTATGATTAATGAAGCACGTGAAGTAGCTAAATGGGCAGACAATGTAGTTGTTAAAATCCCAATGACAGAAGAAGGCTTAAAAGCAGTTAATACTTTATCTCAGGAAGGTATTAAAACAAACGTTACTTTAATTTTCTCAGTCGCTCAAGGTTTATTAGCAGCTAAAGCAGGTGCTACATATATCTCGCCATTTATCGGTCGTATCGATGATATGGGGAATGACGGTATGGAATTAATCGAAGATTTACGTACAGTTTTAGATGTTTATGGCTTAGAAGCAGAAATTATTGCTGCCTCAATTCGTCATATTGGTCACTTCAATGCATCAGCTGTTGCTGGAGCACATATTGGAACTATTCCAGGATCTTTATTCCCTAAATTATGGTCACACCCATTAACAGACAAAGGAATTAAAGGCTTCTTAGCTGACTGGGATAAATTCCAAGAAACACAAGCTAAATAAGCAATAATAGTAATAATAGAACTGCATCAGTTGTGCAGTTCTTTTTTGATGCTATTTTTTAATAAAAAACTAATATTTATATAACTCCTTAGTCAATGCATTGATTGTTATGGTCCAAAATATTATCGCAGATGTAAAAATGAACGATATTTAATTTAGATTGCTAACTATTCTATGTTATACTCTAATAGTTTGAAATAAAGGTTATGAAAATAACCGAGTTAAGGGGATAAAATGATAAAAGCAATTGGATTTGATTTAGACGATACTCTTTATGATCGCTATTTAGTTTATGAGAATGTTTATAAGGTAATGGAAGAATCAATCATTCAAACGGATACACCTTTTGAAGAGTTCAATGCCATGTACCAACAAAATTCAAGTAATGAGTATGAATTATTTATAAATGGTGAGAAGTCGAAAGAAGATTATCAATATGATCGCGTAATTAAGACTTATAAACATTTTGGTCATCTCATTACAAAAAATGATGCGATTATTTTTAACGCATTATATGAATATTATCGTTCTAAAATTGTTCTAAGACCAGGGGCTGTAGAATTGTTTGAAGAATTAAAAGAGAAGGGATATCTTTTATTTATTCTGACAAATGGGACGGAAGAAGGACAATATAACAAACTAAAAAATCTAGGGATGGAGCAGCATATTGATCCAAAATATTGGTTTGTTTCAGAAGAAATCGGCTTATCGAAACCAGATTTAGAAGTGTTTCAATATGTGCAAGACAAAATTGGATTACAAGAAGACGAAATTGTTTTTATCGGGGATCACTTAGTTAATGACTGCTTAGCAGCGAAAACACATGGCTGGCAGTCGATTTATTTTAATTTCGATAGCATTGAGAATACATTAGTTCAGTGTTTAGAAATTAAAGAGTTTTCTGAATTAACTGGATATTATTAATATATGTATTTAAAATACCATTTGTTCCGTTTGCATGCAGATGTGTTATAGAAAACGATATCAATGTTGCTGTGACAGGACAGGAAATGATTTTATCGAGGCTTATTGAGAGCATTTTTCGTTAAATCATGTTATACTTTTTTTATAAAAGTGTAAAGGGGAATTTTTATGACGGATACTTGGAAAAATATTGAAGGTCAAAAAGATGAAATTGTAGGTAAAGTGAAAGAAGTCTATGGTAAAGCTACCGATAATATTGAAACACAAGCTAAAGGAATTGCCCAACAAGTCGAAGGTGAAATCAAGCAAGCTGCTGCAAAAGGACGTGGAGATGCTGAAGCTTTAGAAAGTGCTGCAGAGGAAAGAATTCAAGCTGCTGAAGATGCTATTTCACGTCAAATTGGTGAAACACATGAAAGTGTTCAACAAAGTGCAGATGAGCGTTTAAGTAACGCGATTACTGAAGGAAAAGAAATTAAAGAAGAAGCACGTCGCAGAGCTGAAGAATTACGTCTTTCAGCTGTGGAAGAGAATGAACGCATTAAACAAGAAGACCGTGATGCGGCAGTTGAAGCTGGGAAATTATCACAAGAAATTTCTGACCGTGCTGAAACAGCAATTGAGGATACTTTAGACAACAGTAATAATCAAAATGCGTAATTTTCAAAAAAGGGGCCTTTGGTCCCTTCAGACCGTAGACAAACCCGAGTTGAAGCTCATTCAACTCGGGTATTTTGTTGATTAAAATTAATATTGGCATACAAATAAAAAAACGAAGCCTATTAGCCTCGATTATCTAGTAGTATTGCGAGTT
>JACBXO010000008.1 GCA_015863195.1 Aerococcaceae bacterium DSM 111022
GATTAGAAATGTTACTGGCTACCCGGTCTAGTAACAAATCAGCTCGCATTTGGATTAGAAATGTTACTGGCTACCCGGTCTAGTAACAAATCAGCTCGCATTTGGATTAGAAATGTTACTGGCTACCCGGTCTAGTAACAAATCAGCTCGCATTTGGATTAGAAATGTTACTGGCTACCTGGTCTAGTAACAAATTAACTCGCATTTGGTTCAAAAATGTTACTGCGGACCTGATCTAATAACAACTCTAAGTGCTTCTAGATCAGAAATGTTACTCGAAGCAGATTACAGATAACAGAATTAATATTTCATTCATAAATTTGTAAGCATTTAAGCCCCAATTACTTATACCCACCCAAACCTCACAACAAACTAAGGAATATTAAGAAGAGTCGCAGCAACGCAGCGACTCGACCATCTGAAACAAAGCTTTTAGGCCAGTGCCTAAAAGCCACCTTCTAAAAAGAAAAGAAGTCAATTTCCCAGAAATTGACCACCGCTCAAAGCATAGATCTAAAAACAACAATCAACCAGAATCCCTCAACAAAGCTGTACTCAAAACTCCCGAGGAAACAAAATCAAAAATCGAACCAAATAGAAACTACACACAAAAATATTTGCGAGCCAAAGCGCCAAAGCAAATTCAACCCCAACCAAAACCAAATACCCTATCCCCAGCAGTTCTTTGATTTCTCCCATCCCCCACGCTTTTCATAATGATAAAACCAACAAAAATCAGAAAACAACCCCAGCATATCGAAGAGGAAAGGGCAATACAGACAATATAATTTGCGAAAAAAAGGCGGCATTTTTCCCGTAGGAAAAGGAGTTTTGGCGCAGCTTAGCAGACATTTTGCGAAGCAATTAGGTATGCTCTAGCCAAAACAGGCCGGAATAACGAAGTTATGAAGGCCGGTCCCTACGGAGAAAAATGCCGCCTTTATGCAGCAAATTCCTATACCAACTATAATTCCCTTTCCACCTCGCTATTTTTTCAGCATTCTTTTAAATCCCTGTTTCTAACTTGTAGAAATCGCTTAATTTGCCTATAATTATAGATAACAAGAAAAGAGGAATGCATCAATGACAACACAAATATCACTAGAAAACCGCGCACGCCTTGAGCGCATCAAAGAACTAACCACCATCCCATCACCAACCGGATACACATACGACATCATGGACCACATCCAGGCCCAGCTCACCGCACAAAACATCGCCCACGACCTCACACCCAAAGGTGGGCTACTGATTACAATGCCAGGCCGTGACACAGCACGCCACCGTTTTGTAACAGCCCACGTTGATACACTCGGAGGCATTGTGCGCGCAATTAAACCAGATGGCCGTTTGAAAATGGACCGAATTGGTGGTTTTACCTATCACTCGATTGACGGCAATTATGTCACAATCCATAGCTCATTAACCAATGAGAAATTCCAAGGCACTGTATTGTTAAAACAAACGAGTGTTCACGTCTACAGCGATTCCGCTACAGCTGAGCGTAATCAAGACAATATGGAAATACGACTGGACCATATCGCAAACTCTAAAGAAGACGTTGAGGCTTTAGGCATTCGTGTGGGCGATTTTATTAGCTTCGACCCCCGCACTGAAATCTACGAAACAGGTTACATAAAATCACGTCATCTAGACGACAAAGTCAGTGTTGCCATACTTTTAGAAATGATTGAAAAAGTGGCTTCTAAAGAAATCGAATTGGCGCACACGACGCATTTTTATATTTCGAATAATGAGGAAATCGGCTATGGCGGCAATTCGAATATTGACCCGGCGGTTGAGGAGTATTTGGCGGTCGACATGGGCGCGATGGGGACGGACCAGCAGACCGACGAGCATTCGGTGTCGATTTGCGTCAAGGATGCGTCGGGGCCATACCATTTGGGGCTCCGCAACCAGTTTGTCGAGCTGTGTGAGGCGCAGGAAATCCCTTACCAGCTGGACATTTACCCGCATTACGGGTCGGACGCGTCAGCGGCGATGAAGGCCGGCGCGGACGTGCGCCACGGGCTTTGCGGCGCGGGAATTGACGCGAGCCACGCTTACGAGCGCACGCACATCGACTCGGTCAACGCGACTTTCGACCTGGTCGAGGCGTATTTAACGGCGTCGATGGATTAATTTATTATTTTTATTTTAGGGAAGGTAGGGTAGATAAATGATGAGTCAAGATTCTAAGCAGTTTACGTTTGGTGAGCGAGACGAGCAGGCTGAGCTAGATTTTATTAAGCAGCTTGAGGAAAAGTTAGCTAAAGATAAGAAGCAGGTCGTGCCGACCGATCAGGCTGGTGGTGACGGCGAAGACGGGCAGATCGTTCTCCTCGTTGATGATGAGATTTATAAACCGTAGTTATTTAGAGAGTGAGCCCGATTGGGTTTGCTCTCTTTTTTTGTTTGCGAATGAATTGCATATCTGCGAGGCCTTGGTCATTCATTTTTTGCCGTGGGACCGTTGCTGAGACTGTTGAGTTAGTGATTACAGTCTCACATGCGAGAATATATGCAGTTAAACTAATTTTCAATTTCCGATGATAAAGTTAGTTTTTAATTTTTCTGTAGATTTAGCTCTTCTGCTTTCTTCGAAAGCTCCAGACTTTTCTGACCTATTGAATCTGTTGCGCGCTACGCTTGCACAGCTTCTAATACGGTCAGAAATCCTAATTTCACGGCAAATGAATGCCCAAGGCCTCTTCGATATGCTGAAAGAGCATTCAAATTCTAGAACTAACTACGATTTATAAGGAGTGGGGATTGGGGAGGAAGTGGTGGGTGAGAGATTATTATTGGTTTTGGGATTTTGAATGTATGCTTTTGGGGTGGTGAGGAGTCGCTGCTAAAACTATACGAGATAGCTATCTTGATTTATCTTTTTAAGTAATAACTCGATTAACTATATTTATTCTCGCATGTAAGACTGTAATGTTGCTAAAGCAACAACAGTCTCAGCAACGGCGACTCCTTTCCTTTTGTTCCTCTGTTTTGTGTAAGGGGTTAGAAAGAGTGTATTCTTGGGGTTGGGCTTAGTAGATGCATTTTTTTGCATCCTTTTGGGATTGAGATTAGGGGGGGTCACAGATTGTGCATCCTCTGTTTGAGAAAGTGAAGGGGATGCAAAAAATTGCATCCTTTCGGAATTGAGATTAGGGGGGGTGCACAGATTGCGCATCCTCGGTTTGAGAAAGTGAAGGGGATGCAAAAAATTGCATCCTTTCGGAATTGAGATTAGGAGGGTGCACAGATTGTGCATCCTCTGTTTGAGAAAGTGGAGGGGATGCAAAAAAATGCATCCTTTTAGAATTGAGAATAGGAGGGTGCGCAGATTGTGCATCCTCTGTTTGAGAAAGTGGAGGGGATGCAAAAAAATGCATCCTTTTAGAATTGAGAATAGGAGGGTGCGCAGATTGTGCACCCTCGATTTGAAAAATAGATGGGGATGCAAAAAATTGCATCCTTTGATGGCAAATTAATTGCAATGGCCATGTGATTTAAGGAGCTGATTGCAAATTAAATGCAATGGGCACGTGAATTTGATCGTTCTAAATAAATTTCACTACCTCCACTTTGATCGGAGTTGCTTTCCAAAACTCACCACCTTTAACTAATCATATCAAAATTTTGCGTTGCATTTAAAGTGGTGCGTAAAAGTAGATTGTTTGAGTATTTAGTGATTTTGGTGCTTAATTATAGTGTTTTAATGTTTATAAACTCGTTTTGGTTTGTTTTATATCATTTACGTTTCATTAAGCAACGTAAATGGTACGTAAAAATTTGCGTTGCATTTAAAATAGGACGTAAAATGTATTTTGTAATGCATCTACAAAATAGGGATCGGAGTTGGTATCTCAAAATGCTAACAATACTTTCGAAAGAGCAGTGCGAAGCGCTTGTTTATGGGGTGGGGGCGTAATATAATTGGGGAAAAGGAGCTGATTGGATGAGTAAGTTACAGGATTTATTGGCGCAGTTGAAGGGGTATGAGTGGGTGAATTTGACGCATGATATTACGAAGGAAATGCCTTTGTACCAGGCGTTTGAGCCGCTGGTGCCAAACATTATCACCACACTCGAGGAGACGGGGTCGGATAATCGGACGTATACGTTGGCGACTTCTCACGGGACGCATACGGATGCGCCGGCGCATTTTATGCCTGGTGGGCGTACGTTCGATGAGATTGATTTGAAGGAGCGCGTTTTGCCGCTTTGTGTGGTGCATGTTGAGGATAAAGTATTGCTCGATAATGGGTATGCGGCTACGGTCGATGATTTGTTGGCTTGGGAGGAAGTGAACGGGCGTTTTCCTGAGGAGTCGTTTGTGGCGCTATCTACCGGATGGTACCATAAGGCGGTGGATCAGGAGACGTTTGAGAATCGAAACGCGGACGGTGTTGAGGTGACGCCGGGTTGGTCGATTCCGGCGTTGGAGTTCTTGAGTCGTGAGCGTGGTGTGACGGCGATTGGGCATGAGACGTTGAATACGGATTCGGGTGTTGAGGCGGCGGAGTCTGATGCGGAGTTGCCTTTGCCGGCGCAGCGTTTTTGGTTGAGTGAGAATAAGTTTCAGGTGGAGATGTTGCGGAATTTGGATTTGGTGCCTGCTACGGGGTCTGTGATTTTTGTGACGTTGCCGCATGTTAAGGGGGCGCCTGCATTCCCTTCAGAAGTTTGGGCCGTGGTACCGAAATAATTGTTTTGAGTTAGATAAAATTAGTTTAAGATTTATTTGAAGTATAGTCATTTGAGTTTGTATTTTTAATTTGCTTCAGAAAGACGGTATTTTTCCTGTAGGGACCGGCCTTCATAGCTGCTGAGCTTGTTGTTGCTTTAGCAACTTTACAAGCTTACATGCGGGAATATCTGCAGTTTAATTAATTAGCAAAAATTCTAATTAATTTGGATTGTTATTCCCTGCAGATCTAGCTTTGCTATTTCGGCCTGTTTTGGCTAGAGCATACCTAATTGCTTCGCAAAAGGTCTGCTAAGCTGCGCCAAAACTCCTTTTCCTACGGGAAAAATGCCGTCTTTCTTTCGCAAATTTATTAAGTGAGTTATCACATTCTTCTAAATATATTTAATGAGTATAGATAATTCAAAACGATTATTATCGTGGGTTTGTATTGGACATTCCAATGTTTGTTAAGGATTTTAGTTTGTTGTTGGCTTTGTTGGTTGTGGGATGGTTTTAGAACTATTTGGTTTTGGTTGGTGAGTGGATTTGGGTTTGGTTTTTTAAGTGAGGTTAGGAGTCGCGTCAGCGACTCCTTTCTGCTTGTTTAGGGTTGTAGTTGTTCGTTGAGAGCATTGAGTATTTGAGAATGTTGATGAGTTAGTGGGTGTGATCAATCTGGATTTGAGATTACTGTGATTATTAATTTGTTTCATTTTGAAGGGTGGCTTTTAGGCAGGGCCTAAAAGCTTCTTTTTATTGAGGAGGTCAATTTCTGGGGAAATTGACTTCTTTATGTTTTTTGGTTTGTAGTTGTTCGTTGAGAGCATTGATTGTTTGGAATGTTGATGAGTTAATTGGTGTAATCAATCTGGATTTGAGATTACTCTGGTTATTAATTTGTTTCATTTTGAGGGGTGGCTTTTAGGCGTGGCCTAAAAGCTTCTTTTGTTTGAGGAGGTCAATTTCTTGGAAATTGACTTCATTATTTTTCTTGGTTTGTAGTTGTTCGTTGAGGGCATTGGGTTTTTGGGAATGTTGATGGTCATAGTTGTCCCATCGAGGTTGGTTGTGAGGATGTTGATGGTCATAGTTGTCCCATCGAGGTTGGTTGTGAGGGTGTTGATGGTCATAGTTGTCCCATCGAGGTTGGTTGTGGGGGTGTTGATGGTCATAGTTGTCCCATCGAGGTTGGTTGTGAGGGTGTTGATGGTCATAGCTGTCCCATCGAGGTTAGTTGAGTAGGTGCTGATGGAACAACTTGTTCCATTAAACTAGGGTTAGGGAGGTGTTATCGTCTCATTTGTGACGGAATCCTAATCTGTGATCTTTTGAATTAAAAAAGGATGCACATTTCATGCATCCTCGTAGGCTAATCTATTGTTGCTTCAAAGTAAAGTGCAGCGCCGATGAGGTTGGCGTTGTTGTTGAATTTGGCGGGGCGGATTTGGGGGGCGAATTGGGCGAGTTTCCAGTGGTTGAGGTTGGTTTGGACGCGGTCTTGGAGGACGCTTGGGATTTCTTGTTGCTTTGATACGCCGCCGCCGATGATGAAGGCTTCGGGGTTGAGTATTGCGGTTAGGTTTTGGATGAGTCGGGTTAGGCTGTCGTAAAATGTGTCGATAAGTTTTATAGCTAGTTCGTCGCCTTCGTCTCGTAGTTCGAAGAGGCGCGGGCCGTCGATCTCAGTTCCGGTTGCCTCTTTGTATTTGCTGGTGGCTTCAACGATGGAAATGTTGTCGCGGATGCTTTTGCCGTCTTCTTTTTGGATCCAACTAAATTCGCCGGCGAAGCCTTGGGTGCCGGTGTAGAGTTGTTTGTTGATGAAAATAGCTCCTCCGATGCCTGTGCCGATGATGATGAAGACGCTGTTTTCAAAGTCTTTGGCGTTTCCTAATCCTACTTCAGCGAAGCCGGCGCAGTGGGCGTCGTTTTCGATGGTGACGGGTGTTTCAAAGAATTCGGTTAAATCAGTTGTAATATCAAAATCATGAATAAATGAGACAGCGCTGTTACCTAAGATGACGCCGGTGTCGTGGTTGACGGTACCGGGGGCGCTGATGGCGACGCCGTCGTATTGGTAGTCTTGTTTTAAATGAGTAAGTTTTTCTTTGAATGTGTCGTAGTTGTCTGGGGTTGGAAATGATCCCTCATAAGATAACTCGCCGTTGTCCCAGGTGCCGTATTTGATGGAGGTGCCTCCGATGTCGATGGATTATAATGCCATGTGTTGTGTCTCCTTTTTATGCATTTTCTTTAGTGTAATTGATTTTTAAGTCTTAGACAATGTTTGTGCTGGGGTGTGGTGGAATACTTTTCCTAAAGTGGTTTTATTGTATGCGGTTTCATGAAGTGGTAAAATGGGGGTAAATTGAAAGGGGAATGGGTATGAAGAAGATTATGAATGAGCCGGAGCGCGTGGTTGACCAGATGTTGGATGGGATGGTGCGTGCGTATGGTGATTTGGTGGAGCGTGTGGCTGGTACGGATGTGATCCACCGGTTAACTCCGCAGGATGGTAAGGTTGGGCTGGTGTCTGGTGGGGGTTCTGGGCATGAGCCGGCTCACGCGGGGTACGTTGGGCGTGGGATGTTGTCGGCGGCGGCGAATGGTGCTGTGTTTACGTCTCCGACGCCTGACCAAATTTTAGAGGCGATTAAAGCGGCTGATGAGGGTGCTGGTGTGTTCTTGATTATTAAGAATTATTCTGGTGATGTGATGAATTTCGAGATGGCTCAGGAGTTGGCTGAGATGGAAGGCATTACGGTTCAGTCGGTCATTGTGGACGATGATATTGCGGTGGAGGATTCGCTGTACACTCAAGGTAAGCGGGGTGTGGCGGGGACTGTGTTGGTGCACAAAATTTTAGGGCATCTCGCGGAGTCGGGTGCGTCTCTGGATGAAATTAAAGCGGCTGCCGATGCGTTAGTGCCTGAGATTAAGTCGCTGGGGATTGCGTTAACGGGTACGACGACACCGGAAGGTGGTAAGGAGAGTTTCAATTTAGCCGAGGACGAGATTGAGTACGGCGTTGGGATTCACGGCGAGCCGGGTTACCGCACGGAGAAAATGAAGACGTCTCGCGGTTTGGCGGAGGAATTGTTGGAGAAAATTGTGGCCGACTTTGACTTGACGGCCGGTGACCATGTGGCGGTTCTCGTCAACGGTATGGGCGGCACGCCTCTCATGGAGCAGTATGTGTTCACCAATGACGTCGCTGATTTACTGGCTGACCGCGAGATTACGGTTGACTTCTGGAAGGTAGGCGACTATATGACGTCGATTGAAATGCAGGGGCTGTCGCTGACGGTTCTGCGCGTTTCGGACGATACTTGGGTGGATGCGCTGAACGCGCCGGTTGAAACGATTGGCTGGTAGGAGGCTAGGATGAGTACAGAAAAATTTATCAAGTGGATGACATTATTTCACGACAAAATTCAAGCGGAAAAAGTATACCTTACAGAATTAGATGGTCCCATTGGCGACTCCGATCATGGATCGAACATGGCACGCGGGTTAACGCATGTCAAAGAGGCATTAGATACAGGATCAGTTGACACACCTCAAGCAGTGCTAAAAACCACCGCAATGCAGTTAATGTCAAAAGTCGGAGGTGCCTCAGGTGCGCTGTACGGCTCCGCCTTTATGGGGATGGCAACGGCAGTAGGTGCTGACGCTGATAATGCAACTGACATGATTCAAGCGGGTATCGACATGATCCAAAAACGTGGTAAAGCCGAAGCCGGCGAGAAGACGATGTTAGATGTCTGGATTCCGGTTCAAGAAGCGGTGGCTTCGGGTTCGTTAACTGTGGAAGTGATTAAGGATGCGGTTGAGTCTACTGAGCCGATGAAGGCGACTAAGGGGCGTGCCTCTTATGTAGGTGAGCGTTCAGTTGGCCACATCGATCCCGGTGCGATGTCGTCAGGATATTTATTTGAGACGGCAATTGAAGCGGGGGTGCTGTGATTATGACAGCGTCAATTGTGATTGTGTCGCATTCTAAAGATATTGCTCAGGGTGTATATACCTTATTGCAGGAAGTAGCTGGCGATGTGGATATCCAATTTGTTGGTGGAACTGAAGATGGTGGTATTGGAACAAGCTTCGACCGTGTTCAAGCAGTGGTTGATGCGGCTGTGGGTGACGTTATTTTGGCATTTTATGATCTAGGTTCTGCGAAGATGAATTTAGAAATGGTATCGGATTTCAGTGACAAAGAGATTCGTATCTTCGATGTTGCGTTTGTTGAAGGCGCTTATACTGCGGGGGCGTTGTTGCAGGCTGGTGCTAGTTTGGACGATGTAGTGGCGCAGGTTGAGGAGTTGAGGGTGAGTAAGTAGGGGGGATTGGGGTTTGTTGATGCTGTTTTCGACGAACGCAGTTTTAATGTTTGAGATTAGCGAAAATTGACTGGAATTTTCGATGAACTCAGTTTTCATGTTTGCGATTGGCGAATATTAGCCAGAATTTTCGGCAAACTCGGTTTTATAGTTTGAGATTAGCGAATATCAAGCCAAATCCCATCTTCCAACCATCTCCGATCTACTACCAACATGAGGAGTTTCAATGCAGTTGTCAATTTCCTCAGAAATTGACTTCCTTAAATAAAAGAAGCTTTAGGCCAGGCCTAAAGCCACATTAAAGAGAAGGTAGAGTCGCTGCGGCGACTCTTTTCCTTTTTATCCCTTGGTTTGTAGTCGGATGCAAGCCAGGGTATGAGATGCCAAATAAAACCTAAAGTTCTACCAACCTAGATTTTCGTTCTATCTCAAATGCCTTGCCAAACTGACGAGTTTTAACAAACAGTTCAAAAAGAAATACGGTTTGCTTCCCTCGGAAGTTAGAGATAATGAGAGATAAAAAACTTTTGAATGTAATTACTTTATTAGTGTGAGTATATCTTTCAATGTTATACTTAACCTATCAACTTGATTTCTCAAGGAGGGGTTTACATGAAAGTTGGATTTATCGGCCTAGGTGTCATGGGACAAAGTATGGCAGGGCACATTTTAGAAGCAGGTTACGACTTAGTTGTTTATAATCGAACAAAATCAAAGGCAAAAGATTTAGTGGATAGAGGAGCAGAGTGGGCTAATTCACCGAAGCAAGTTGCTGAACTAGCGAATATTGTAATAACGATTGTTGGGTATCCAAAGGATATTGAAGAAGTATACTTAGGTGAGGATGGTTTATTCTCTGGGGCGAAAGCAGGCAGTATCTTTATCGATATGACAACAAGTACACCTTCATTGGCTATTGAATTAGCAGAAAAGGGAAAAGAGTTAAATGTGGGCGTGATTGATGCGCCAGTAACAGGTGGTGATATTGGTGCGAAAGAAGGACGTTTGGCAGTTTTAGTTGGTGCCGAAGCGGATGATTTAGAAAAAGTAGGTCCAGTTATTGATACTTTTGCTGCCAAGGTTGCGCACTTTGGTAGTCACGGTGCTGGTCAACATGCGAAAGTCGTTAACCAAATTATGGTGGCTGGAACGATGTTAGGATTGGCAGAAATGATGGCCTATGCCAAGCAAGCGGATTTAAACTTGGATGAAGTTGTGGCGACCATCGGATCGGGTGCTGCGAGTAACCGTTCTTTAGAAAACTATGGACCTCGTGTTATTAAAGATGATTACTCACCAGGTTTTTTCGTGAAGCATTTTGTGAAAGACTTGAAGATTGCTTTGGATGAAGCGAAGCAAGCTTCGTTAGAACTACCAATGACGGAGTTGGCATATAAATTGTATTCCCAATTGGCGGAGCAAGGTCATGAGAATGATGGGACGCAGGCGATTGTGAAGTTGTGGTGGGATGCCAATTAATAAGGTAGAGTCGCTGCGGCGACTCTTTTTCTTTTTGAACCTTGGTTTGTAGTCGGATGCAAGCCGAGGTATTTGTAGTAGACTGCTGTAACAATACCGGCATAGAAATTGTTGGTATTGTTACTGAGACCGCGTTTTTATAACAAAACGGGCATAGAAATTGTTGGTATTGTTACTGAGATCGCGTTTTTATAACAATACTGGCCTAGAAATCGCTGGTTTTTTACTGAATCGGAGTTGGTTCCCAATGAAACCCAAACATCACTGCTACAACAACGATCGGAGTGGGTTTAATAGAGACCCTCTGCCATACTTTCCCCGGCGGAATGATTGCAACTCGGGCGAATCAGTCGTATGATTGAGGAAAATGGATGTGAGGAGTTTTTGGATGAGAGTGGTTGTTTTTGGGAGTTATGTGACGGATTTGATGGGGCGTGCGGGGCATCTGCCGACGCCGGGTGAGACGGTGATGGGGAGTTTGTTCCAGATGGGTCCTGGTGGGAAGGGCTTTAACCAGGGTGTGGCGGCGCATAAGTCGGGCGCGGATATGGTGATGGTCACGAAAATTGGCCGTGATGCGTTCGCAGATGTGCCGATTCAGACGATGCGCGATTTGGGCATGGATACGTCGCATATTCTCTATTCCGATACCAAAGAGACCGGTGCGGCGCTGATTGCGGTCGACGAGAACACCAGCGAGAATCAGATTCTCGTCGTTCCCGGCGCGAGTGGCGATATTACCAAGGCCGACACGGACAAGGTTGCCGGCCTGATCGAGGACGCCGACTTCCTACTCACGCAACTCGAAACGAACCTTGATAGCGTCGTATCAGTGATTGATATGGCTTTTGAAAGGAATGTAAAGGTGATTTTGAATACCGCTCCGATCCAAGAAATTGATGATGCGCTGCTGGGTAAAGTTTATATTGTCACGCCAAATGAAGTCGAAGCCGAATATTTAACCGGTGTTAAAGTGACGGATTTAGACACGGCGATTGAAGCAGCGAATGTGTTGAAATCGAAGGGTGTCGAACAGGTTGTGATAACGCTGGGAAGTAAAGGCGTCTTTATTTCCAATGATGAATTTGAGGAGATTATTCCTGCCTTTAAAGTCGATGCGGTTGATACAACTGGAGCAGGTGACGCGTTTAACGGTGGGTTTGTAACGGCATTGTCGGAAGGGAAGAATATTAAGGAAGCTGCTGTCTTCGGTAATGCGGTCGCGGCTCTGTCTGTGCAGAAGATGGGGACGACGGTTTCGATGCCGGGGAGAGGGGAAGTGGAGGTTTTTTTTGGAGAGCCTTTGATGACAGGTAGAATGATGAAAAAATAACATGTCCAGTTGTTAGTGAAGTGTAAACTTCCTACAACTGGATTTTTTTATCATTCTGAATGAAATGAAACAATATATTCTAAAGTCCAATCGACAAATTTTTTTGTGAGATTAGATTGGGCTGGAAAGGGCTTACATTTATGACCAGTGGTTATTATACTAGGTGTAAGAGTGGTGATAAAAATGTTAAACAATGAATTGTTAGAAAAACTAAATCAGTTTATTCAGTATCAAGGTATCTCATTGTCCGCAATGGAAAGTTTATCAGGCACATCAAAGAAAAATATTATTAGTGATATTGATCAGTTGAACAGTGCGCTGGAAGATTACGAAATAACAATAGTGATTAATGAAGAAAGATTAATTGAAATAACCAATTTGGATTTCAATTTTCTAATGACTTCAATATTTGAAGATAATAACTATTATTTTCAACAAGAGCGACTCGATATGATGGTCTTGTATTTATTTTTAAAACAAGAATTTGTATCCGTTCAACATTTTCAAAATTTATTTAAGATGAGTAAAAATTCTGTCCTGACAGATATTATTTCAGTCAACAATAAATTGAATAGTAATAATTTGAAAATTGTTTACAGCAGAAAAGATGGCTATCACTTCCAAGGAGAAGATAGCGATTTACGTAAGCAAATCGATATTTCCATCTCAAATATTTTAAATTTTATAAGTGGTCGTTGGATACTAGATCACATAGCTCAAGATTGGAATTTAGATTTAAAAGTGAATCAAATTACTGACATACTCTATCAATTTAAAGATATTAAATTTGTTAATGAAAGGTTAGAGTCAGTCGTTTATTTAATTGCCTTTCTTGATCTAAATCCGACATCTAGTATTAATGAATTGCAGATTAATCAAGATGAACAAGAGTACTTAGATCATTCTAAGACCTCTCAAATATCAGATGAGATTATTCAGAATTTTCCTCATCTGAATCAGCAAAGAACCTATATCAATATTCAATTAATGAGTGTGGTTCAAGGAGAAATGGGAGCAAATAGTAACACTTATTTTGAACGGATGCTTGAGCGGATTATTGTGAATGTCCAAAGTTATGTTGGGAGCATTTTTCCAAATACCGAGACATTTAGAAAGAATTTATACAATCATTTAGTGCCATCTTATTTTCGAATGAAGTTTAAAATTCCACTAGATAATCCTTTAAAGAGCAAAATCATGGAAGATTTTCCAAGTTTATTCTTATTAATTAAACGAAGTTTAAAACCCATTTCCGAGGAGCTGGGCTTTGAAATATCAGATGAAGAAGTTGCCTATTTTGCAATGCACTTTGGGTCATATTTCCCAAGTACAATAACTGAGTTAGATAATCAGGTCACTGCCGCAATTGTTTGCCCACACGGCGTAGGCACATCTATTATGATTAGAAATCTGCTAAATAGTACGATGTCAGAAATTAATTTTACTAAACTATCTTTAAATGAGGTTAATCAAAATAATATGGATAATATTGACTTTATTATCTCAACTGTGGAATGTGAGTCGGATAAACCCGTTTATAATATCCCTCCATCAATCGGTTTAACGGAATTATCATTACTAAAGCGAAAAATATATGATGATTTCGATATAACTTTAAAATCAATTGAACAGACCAATCAGGTATTTAACCAATTGTCTTCATATATAAAACAAGATGACAAAGAAATTGTGAAAACAGAGATTTTTAAAGTGCTCGATAAAGATCTACAATCCTACACAAAAGCTACAGAAAGAAATAGTAATCACCTTCTTACTGATGGCTTAATAGTTCAGCAAGATAAAGTAAATGATTGGCAAGAAGCCATTCGATTAGCAAGCGAGCCACTATTAGAATATAGCTATATTCAAGAAAGCTACGTTGAAGCAATGATTACAACCATTGAAAAATATGGACCGTATATTGTGTTGGTTCCTGGGGTAGCAGTACCCCACGCTAAGCCAGCAGATGGCAGTCAAAAATTAGGGGTTAGTTTATTGCAATTAAATGAAGCGGTTAATTTTGGTAATAATGATGAGAAAGTCCCAGTAAAGTTGGTCTTTGTTATCTCCATCGCTGATAATCATTCGCATTTAGAAACTTTAAACAGTTTAAATAATGTTTTAGAAGACGAAGTAACTGTTCAAAAGATTCAAAATGCTAAAACGAAAGTCGAAATATTGGATATTTTATTGGACTTTAAAGAAAGGACGACAGATTAAATGTTAAAAAAAAGTATTACTAAAGATTTAATTGATTTAAATGTGGATGCTTCAAATTGGGAAGATGCCATTAAAAATGGTGCGAACTTATTAAAAGAGGAGGGTTATATTTCTGACGAATACATTACTCAAATCATTGATAATGTCCATGAGAATGGCCCGTATATTGTGATTGCGCCTGGAATTGCACTAGCACATGCAAGTGCAGACGGTACTGTATATAAAAATGGTGTGAGTATTATCACACTAAAAAAACCAGTAGAGTTTAGTCATGAACAAAATGATCCAGTTAATTTAATTATTACATTTGCTGCCATCGATGCAGATGAGCATTTAACAACCATTCAAGATATCGTGACTTTATTGGATGATTCAGAATTTATGGGGTTAACTCAGAAGTCTGAAGATAAAGAGGAATTATATAAATATATTATGAAACTATAGAAAAGGATGTGATGCAATGAATTATAAGGAAGATATTAATCGTCGGATTGAGATTTTAAAACTGGTGCTAGAAAAAACGGATGTTATGAATCGTATTTCAGATATTATATTCATTACTATTGATGGAGGAAATAAAGTTCTAACCGCTGGAAATGGTGGTAGTGCAGCGAATGCACAACATATCACAGGAGATATAGTAGGACGCTATAAAATAGAAAGGGAAGCCTTTCCTGCTATTTCTTTAACAGTCGATCCAAGTGTTATGACGGCTGTAGCAAACGATTATGGGTATTCACAAGTCTTTGCTAGACAAGTTGAAGGATTAGGCAATGAGAATGATTTATTAATCGTATTGTCTTCGAGTGCAACATCAGAAAATTTAGTGGAAGCAGTGAAAAAAGCTAATAATAATGGTATTAAAACGATCGGAATATTAGGCAACAATGGAGGTGTACTCAGTAAAGAACTAGATGAATCAATTTGTTTTGAGTTCTCGGAATCGGATTTAGTTGAGGAAACAGCAATGGCAATATTTCATATGATTTTAAAAGATGTAGAAGATAGATTAAATAATAGAAAGTAGGAAAAATCATGAAAATTAATACAGTATGTGGTAACGGATTAGGGTCAAGTTTAATTTTGAAAATTAATGTTGATAAAATTTTAAAGGAATTGGGAGTACAAGCATCAGTTGAAGCAACAGATGTGAGTTCAGCAAATAATAGTGATTCAGATTTACTAGTAACAACAACTCAATTCGAAGGTAGTCTAAAGAGTAGTAACAAAGATAAAATTTTTGTAAATAATATTACGGATAAAGCAGACTTAAAGGAACAATTACAGTCATACTTTGCAGAAAAAGAATAGTAAAAGGAGGAAATAGATATGCTGAATTTTATTTATAGTTTCTTTAACCAACCAGCAATGATAATCGGTATTATTGCTTTAATTGGACTTTTAGCACAAAAATCAAATATATCTGATGTTATCAAAGGAACGGTAAAGACAGTAATTGGGTTCCTAATGATGTCAATTGGTGGGGACACAATCGCAGGCACGCTAAACTATTTATCACCAGCTTTTGAAAATGCCTTTAATGTTCAAGGGATTATTCCGAATAATGAAGCGGTAATCGGGGTAGCTCAAAACCTACTAGGTAGTGAAATGACTATGATAATGGGATTTGGGTTTGTCTGGAATATCATTCTGGCACGCTTCACTAATTATAAATATATTTTCTTAACAGGACACCATGTGCTCTTTATGTCAGCGCTTGTAACCGCGGTAATGGGGACAATTGGATTTTCAGGATGGGAATTAATTTTAATTGGTTCATTTATTGTAGGTAGTACAATGGTCCTCTCACCAGCGATGGTTCAACCGTTCTATCGTAAAGCAACAGGTACTAATGATATCGCTATGGGGCATTACAATGCGACTTCTTATGTAACTTCTTCTCTAATTGCTAGATTAACAGGGAATAAAGATAATTCCACTGAAGAAATTGAAGTACCTAACCGCTTTGACTGGGTTCGTGACAGTACAATAACTACCGCGATTATCATGGTTGTTATTTTCTTAATTGTATTCTTAGCAGCAGACGCAAGTTTAATTACAGAATTATCTAGCGGAGATAATGTATTGATGTTTGCCATTGTACAAGGACTAAGATTTACAACAGGCTTTGTTATTACACTTAATGGTGTTCGTATGATGTTAGGTGAGATTATTCCTGCATTCCAAGGTATTTCAGAAAGATTAGTACCTAATGCGATTCCGGCTTTAGACGTACCAGCACTGTTTCCATTTGGACCTAATGCTGTAATTATTGGATTCCTTGCTTCATTAGTAGGTGCATTTGCGACATTCATTTTCTTAGCATTTACCGATCTCCCATTAATTATTCCTGGTCTAATTCCAATCTTCTTTGTTGGAGCAGGGGCTGGGGTTTTAAATAATGCTGAAGGTGGATTACGTGGAACAATTATTGGTGGAATCTTTAATGGTATCACATTAATTTTATTGCCAGCTTTAATGTTACCAGTTCTAGGTGATTTAGGGTTTGCGAATACTACATTTGGTGATACTGACTTTGCTTCGGTAGGTATGATTATAGGTTATCTTGGTCAATGGTTAGGTAAGACAGGAATTTATAGTGTTGTGGGTGCTTTAGTATTATTATTTGCTGGATCAGCGTTCTTGGGTAAGAAAAATCAAGCAGAATAAGTGAGGAAAAAAAACATGTTTGAATTCATCAATGGTTATAAAAAAGATTACGTAGAGGCTTTAGAAAAAATAGATAATCAACAACTTGAGAATTTATTTAATTTAATTGAAGCAACTAAAGAAAATGGAAATAACATCTTTATGTTAGGTAACGGTGGTAGTGCGGCATCTGCTAGTCACTGGGTATGTGACTTTAATAAAGGGGTAAATGTAGATGGTGTTAAACGCCTTAAAATGTTCTCATTAACAGATAACACACCTTTATTTTCAGCTTTAGGAAATGATTTTTCTTATGAGGATTCATTCTTAGAACAAGTCAAAAACTATTTAGAACCAGGTGATTTAGTAGTTGGACTTTCAGTTTCAGGTAATTCAGAAAATATCGTAAGAGCAATTGAATATGCCAACGATCACTCAGCCAACACATTTTCTATCATTGGTGATTTTGGAGGTAAGATGGGCGAAATTTCTAATGAAACAATCGTAGTACCATCGAAAAACTATGGTATTGTAGAAGACATTCACATGTATACATGCCATGTTTTATCTCAATATATGTATCAAAACAATGCTAAATAAAGTATAGAAAGTATAAACTACTTTACGCATAAAAATGATAGCTACACTACTTACAGATATTTTCTAAGGAAGGTGATGCTAACCGCAAATATACTTTAGAATTAAGAAAGCGTTGTGCCGCTAACAATTGAGGAAAGGTTGTTAGTGGCTATTTTTAAAAATAAAATTCACACTATATGGAGGAATACAATGAAATTCTTTTTAGACACAGCCAACATTGATGAGATTAAACGAATTAATGACTTAGGTTTAGTAGATGGGATTACAACAAATCCATCACTGATCGCTAAAGAAGGTAAAGACTTCGAAACAGTAATCAAAGAAATCGCTGCAGAGGTAGATGGACCTGTTTCAGCGGAAGTTATTGCTTTAGATTATGACGGCATGGTCAAAGAAGCGCGTGAAGTTGCACAATGGGCTGAAAACGTCGTTGTTAAAATTCCGATGACAGAAGATGGTTTGAAAGCAGTAAACACGCTATCTAAAGAAGGTATAAAAACGAACGTTACCTTAATCTTCTCAGTTGCTCAAGGTTTACTTGCTGCTAAAGCAGGAGCAACTTACATTTCGCCATTTATCGGCCGTATCGACGATATGGGTAATGATGGAATGCAATTAATTGAAGAATTACGTGTGGTATTAGACAATTATGGTCTAGAAGCTGAAATTATTGCTGCCTCAATCCGCCATATTGGTCATTTTAATGCATCAGCAGTAGCTGGAGCACATATCGGTACAATTCCAGGTACACTATTCCCTAAATTATGGTCACATCCATTAACAGACAAAGGGATCGCAGGATTCTTAGCTGACTGGGAGAGGTTTCAGGAAGGCAAGTAAAAGACTTAGTTAAAATTATAAACTCCCGCTAAAATCAGCAGTCTGATTTTTAGCGGGAGTTTTTAATTTGTATGGAAACCTAGGGAATAAATTTTTACCTATCAAATTTAAAACTATGCTTAGAAACTAAATTTTTTAGTGCATTTAGCTGCTCGCACGCTCAACTAAAGTACAATTTAGCATTATTTGATATGGTGAGTTATTTTCAATCGCACCAATGATTTGATTTATTGCTAATTTGGCAAAATTTGCCTTGTCTACTGAAATAGTTGTTAATTCAGGAGATATAATAACTGATTCAGGGATATCATCAAACCCAATGATAGATACATCTTCTGGAATTTTATAACTTAATTCTTGTAGCGTTTTAACTAGACTAATTGCTATAGCATCGTTTTCACAGAAAAAAACAGCAGGAATATCATTAGGTTTTTTCATTTTTTCTTTAATTTGATTGTTTACCTCTAAAAAATTAGGAGAAAACTTATAAATGTCCTCATTATTTATTGAGAGACCATTTGATTTTAATCTACTCATAAATGCATCATACCGCTCTTCAAAGTTATGAATTCTATTTTCCGACATTGCATAGCCTATTCGTTTAAAACCTTTACTTAGAATATAGTCAGCAGCGATAGTTGCCCCTTGTTTATTATTGATACCAATTTGATTTAAATTAATTAATTTATGTGAGCTGTCAAGTAACACAATAGGGAGTTTTATATCATCAACGGTGTTTATTAAATCAATTGCGTCTAAATCGGTAGATAATAGGATTATCCCATCTATCGATTTTTCCTCAGTATGCTTCTCTATATAAAACTTTAAATCTTCATGTTGGACAAATGAAAGGCTAATCGATACAGTTTTATGATTACTTAATGAAAGTATGTTATTGATCAATGTACTAAAGAATGGCTGTGTTTGGATATTATTACTAACTACCATGTTTTTAGAAACAATTACTAGTCTAATATTATAAGGAGCATTTGTTTTATCTTGATCAACGCGAACGGTATATTTGTACTGCATTTCCTCGGCGACTTTTAGAATTCGATTTCTAGTTTCTTCACTAACCCCTTTTTTATTGTTAAGTGCTAGTGAAACAGCGCCTACAGAAACTCCAGCTCTCTTTGCTACTTCTTTCATTCCTACCATATTATCCCCCTTGTCTCGTTATCTTTATTATACATTAAATTTAGTAAGAATTAGAACAAATTAATTTTACTAAATAATTAACTAAAAATCAACTAAAAAACAACTAAAACTTTAGTAAAATAAATATAAAAAATCAATAAAAACAGTTGACTTTTTAGCTAAAGTTTTTTACTATATACATGTAAGCGCTTTAACTATGAAATGTGACTCGTTTTATTAATTGAGGAGGAAATCATTTGGGATTAGAACAAGTTAAAATTGGATTTGTACCTACACGACGTAATTTATTTAGTGCTGATGCAGCAATTGAATATGCTGACTTGACTAGAGAAAAAATGGATAGTCTAGGAGTTAACTACATTGATATTGATGATATCAATGAAGATGGACTACTATACGATGATGAAGGTGTAAACAAGGTATTTGAGAAGTTTGATAAAGAAAAGGTAGACGGCATATTCATTGCCAATGAAAATTTTGGTACAGAATACGCTGTAGCTAGATTAGCAGCAAAATTTGATGTTCCAGTATTGCTATGGGGACCAAAAGATGAACCACCTTCGCCAGAGGGGACACGATTAAGAGATACTCAGTGTGGATTATTTGCAATTGGAAAGGTACTAAGACGATTTAATGTAAAATTTACATACATTAAAAATTCAGATATTGAATCAGAGGAATTCCAGAGAGGATTAACTGATTTTATTAAAGTATGTAATGTTGTTAAAACTTTTAAAGATACTCGAATTTTACAAGTGGGGCCAAGACCATTTGACTTCTGGTCAGTCATGGCTAATGAAGGTGAATTGTTAGAACGATTCAATATCTCGCTATCTCCAATTCCATTGCAAGAATTATATGTAGAGATGGATAAAGTAAGAGAGAATGAGCAAGAAAAAATCGATACAACAAATGCTTACTTCTATAACAATACTGAAGTACGAATTAAAGAAGAAGAAGTAACGACCATTTCTGTCTTAAAGATTGCACTTGAGAATTTAACTCATGCATATGGATGTAACTCTGGTGTTATCCAATGCTGGACTGCACTACAAGATAAGATTGGCATTTTACCTTACGCGTCGTTATCACTACTGCAAGAGGAAGGGATTCCATTTGTTTGTGAAACAGATATTCATGGAGCAATTACTGAATTACTAGTTGAAGCAGCAAGCTTCGGTGAAGAAAAGGCAATTTTTGCAGACATTAACTGTCGCCATCCAGAAGATGAAAATGGAGAACTATTGCAGCATTTAGGTGTCTTCGCGTACTCAACTGCAGCAAATAAGCCAATTTTACCAGAAAGCCACTTCGTATTTGATTATCCTGGATCAGTTGAATTTAAAGCCAAAGAAGGAACATACACAGTTTGTCGTTTTGACGGGGACCATGGTGAGTATAAATTACTAATGGGGACTGGTGAAACTATGGAAGGACCTTATAATCAAGGAACTTATATCTATATGAAGTTTGACAACCTTAATCGTTTAGAATCTCATTTAGTCTATGGACCATATATCCACCACGTTGCTGCTGTTAATACCGATGTTGTACCAATTCTTTATGAAGCATGTAAATATATCAATGTTGAGCCAGATTTCTATGATCCTATTGAAGAAGATGTGAAGGCATACTGGAGAGGGGATACATTAAATGTCTAATGAAAAAGTTAGAAATTTAGAAATTCAAGCAACTGAAATCAGAAAAAGACTATGGAAAATGATTTATAAAGCTGGTGCAGGACATACAGGTGGTGACTTATCCAGTGCTGATATTCTAACAACATTATATTTTGAAGTAATGAATGTTGATCCGAATAATCCTGAGGATCCGAATCGTGATCGCTACATTCAAAGTAAAGGGCATGTGGCTGAAGTTTTATGGAGTACCTTAGCTTTAAAAGGTTATTTTGATGAAGATATTCTTGATACTTATTACGAATATAAATCACCATTAATTGGACACCCTACTAATAAAATGCCAGGGATTGAAATGAATACAGGTTCTTTAGGACATGGATTAGCTATTTCAGTTGGGATTGCATTAGCTGGAAAAATGGATAACAAGGATTATCGAGTGTTCACACTATTAGGTGATGGTGAATTGGCTGAAGGATCAAACTGGGAAGCAGCCATGGCAGCAAGTCATTACAAATTAAATAACATTACTGCAATCATAGACAGTAATAAACTGCAAATAACCGGTGCAACAGAAGACGTAATGAATTCTTATCCACTTAGAGAAAAATGGGAAGCGTTTGGTTGGGATGTAGTTGAAATTGATGGACATGATTTTAATCAATTAATTAAAGAACTCTCTCAAAATGAAAGCAGTGATAAACCTAAAATGGTTATTGCAAACACTGTTAAAGGTAAAGGAATTTCGATGGCAGAAGGTCAAGCCGGTTGGCACCATCATGTTCCAAGTGATGAAGAATATGAAAAAGGATTAGCTGAATTGGATCAAAAATTGGAGGTTCTTACAAATGAGTAAAATGTCAAACAACCAAATGATGAATCAAGTTTTTGTTCAAAATGCGGACCAGACACCAGACTTAGTAGTTCTTACCAGCGATTCAAGAGGTTCAGCAAAATTAAAGGAATTTGGAGAAAAATATCCAAATCAGATGGTTGAAGTTGGGATCGCTGAGCAAAACATTGTTGGTATTGCAGCTGGACTAGCGCATTCAGGGAAACGCCCATTCGCAGTTTCTCCAGCCGCATTCTTATCAATGCGTAGTATTGAACAAATTAAAGTGGATGTTGCATATTCTAGAACAAACGCAAAATTAGTTGGGATTAGTGGTGGAGTAAGTTATGCCCAATTGGGGATGTCTCACCATTCGTTACAAGATTTTGCAGTGACTAGAGCTATACCTAATCTGCAAGTGCTTTGTCCCGCTGATAAGCATGAAACAGAAGCGATGTTTAAAGTATTATTGAAAACTGATCAACCGGCCTATATCCGCTTAGGTAGAAATGCCGTTGAGGATGTCTATGAATCAAGTGATTATGGATTTGAAATTGGTAAAGCCGTTCAATTAAAAGAAGGTTCTGACGTCCTATTAATTGGTATTGGTGAAACAGTCCGTCAAGTACTGGATGCAGCAAATATTTTAGAAGCTGAAGGAATTTCAGCAACTGTTCTAAATGTGCATTCATTAAAACCGTTTGATACTGATACAGTTAAAGAATTAGCATCAAAGATTGGGAAAGTCATTACAGTCGAAGAACATAGTGTTCATGGTGGATTAGGAGCAGCTGTCGCTGAATCATTAAGTGAAGAAACAGGAATTAAGCACCGTATTATCGGTTTCCCAGACTCAGATTTAGTTACAGCAAGTGCGAAAGATTTATTTAAACATTATGGATTAGATGGTGAGGGCATCGCGAAAGAAACAAAGAATTTTTTGGGGTGAGATAATTGACTGAATATAGATTGGTTATTGATCAGAGTACTTCAGGAACAAAAGTGATTTTATTTGATACCCAAAACAAAGTAAATTTGATCAGCCGAAAAGATTTAAAGCATACACAATTTTACCCAAGAGAAGGCTGGGTCGAACATGATCCAAAGGAAATTATAGAAAATACTGAAACACTTTTGAAAGATATTATTGAAGAAAATGATTTAAGTAATAAAGATATTCTAAGTATATCGATAACCAATCAACGTGAATCAGTTTTGTTATGGGATAAAAGAACAGGAAAACCATACACTAACGTATTCGTTTGGCAGTGTAATCGCGGAGTTGAGATATGTGATGAATTAACTCAAGCAGGTTATGGACCAGTGGTGAAAGAAAAAACAGGTTTGAGAATTGATCCATATTTCTCTGCATCAAAATTGAAATGGTATTTTGATAACCACAACCTAACGGATGAACAATTGGAACATTTAGCAATTGGAACGATTGATAGTTGGTTGTTGTGGAATCTGACTGATGAACAAGTATTTTTAACAGATCTAAGTAATGCGAGTAGAACTTTATTATTTAATATATTTAATAAAGAATGGGACGAAGAACTTGGAAATATTTTTAATGTACCAGTTAACGCATTCCCACAAGTAGTAGATTCTGTTTCAAATTTTGGGAATTATAATAGTATTCCGATAGTTTCCGTGCTGGCAGATTCTCAAGCCTCATTATATGGACACGGATGCCATGATTATGGCGAAGTGAAGGCAACATTGGGTACAGGATCATCAATTATGATGAATATTGGGTCATCTACCTTTAATTCAGATGAGTCTATTTTAACAACCATTGCATGGGAATTAGAAGATGAGCCAGTCTTTGCTTTAGAAGGTATCATAAAATCGTATAGTGATAATTTAAATTGGTTAGAACAAGAGATTGAATTGTTTTCGGATATTGTCGAAGCCTCTAATGAGGCATTTCGACTAGAAACAAATGGAAGCGTTTACTACATCCCTGCGCTTGAAGGTTTAGGGGCACCATTTTGGGCGCCTCAGGCTCAAGCGATGTTTAAAGGAATGACACGAGATACTAATAAATCACATCTTTTAAGAGCTGTATTTGAAGCGATGGCATTTCAAACTAGAGCTGTACTGGAAGAGTTAGAAAGTGTGAGTAATGTTTCGATTAAGTCAATTTATGTGGACGGGGGGCCGATAAATAATAAAGATTTTATGCAGTTAATAGCTGATGTAACGCAAAAAGAAATTGTGATTGGGCAATTTGAAGAGACCTCTGCATTTGGGACACTTAATATTTTTCTAAAGAGAAGTATTAGTAAAGATGCACAATTAAAATACACGCCGCAACAAGTATTAGATGAAATTTATGAACAATGGTTTGATCATATACAAATATATCTGGAGGAATTAAAATGAAAAAAATGATAAAAACAATTATTAGTGTTATTGCAACAGTATTAGTGGTGAATGTTTTAGCTCCATTACACTCAGTTACAGCACAAGAAAACAAAGCGCCAGAAGAATTAACGATTGGATTCACAGTATCAACATTAAATAATCCGGCTTTCGTATTTTTAAAAGATCAAATTGAAGAAATCGGAGCAGAAAATGGATCAACAATTGTCGTATTAGATGCTCAAAATGATGCGGCGACACAAGCAAATAATATGGATGACTTTATCCAACAAGGTGTGGATGCGATTATTGTTAACCCAGTTGACTCTGCTGCGATTACTACATCAGTTGAAGCCGCTAATGCAGCAAATATTCCAGTTGTGGCAGTGGATAGAAGTAGTGATGGTGGAGAAGTATTATCAGTCATTGTGTCGGACAACGTTTTAGGTGGACAAATGGCGGCAGAATATCTAATTGAAGTATTAGGTGAAAACGCGAAAATCGGTGTTGTAGAAGGTGTTCCGGGTGCTTCTGCAACTCGTGAAAGAGGAGAAGGATTTAATAATGGTGCTGAAGGAAAATTAGATATTGTGGCATCACAAACTGCAAACTTTGACCGAGCAGAAGCGTTAGTAGTAACTGAAAATATGTTATTAGCAAATCCAGATATTCAAGGTATCTTTGCTCAAAATGATGAAGAAGCATTAGGTGCATTAGAAGCTAAAAAAGCTGCTGGGCTTGAAGACGTTGTAATTATTGGATTTGATGGAGCGGAATTAGCACTTGAATCAATTGAAGACGGCGAACTTGACGCAACAATTGGACAACGATTTGATGAAATGGCTAGATTATCATTAGATGCAATCTACAAGTACTATGCAGGGGAAGAAGTTGAAGAACAAATTTTAGCACCAGTTGAATTAATTACACAAGAAAATATTGGTGAATAAGAATTAACATTAAATCACCTGATTTTTGAAATCAGGTGATTTTATTTTTCTAGTATTTACTAATGCAAACTGGAGGTAATTATGAGAGTAGAAATGAAAAATATATCGAAATCTTTTGGAACAAACGAGGTTCTAAAGGGTGTAGATATCACAATCAATGGCGGAGAAATACATGCTTTAATGGGAGAAAATGGTGCAGGTAAATCCACTTTAATGAATATTCTGACTGGATTACATGAACAAAACTCGGGTGAAATTGTAGTTGATGGGACGACAGTAAAATATGACAACCCAAAAGAAGCGGAAGTAAAAGGCATTAGTTTTATTCACCAAGAAATGATTAATTGGCCTGAAATGAGCATTAAAGAAAATCTGTTTTTAAATAAGGAAATTAAAAACAATTTTGGACTAGTTGATGATAAAAAAATGTATGAAGAAACACAGTCATATTTAAAGCAACTAAACATTAAAGATATTGATCCGAATGAGCTCGTTGGAAATTTAACAGTTGGGCAACAGCAAATGGTTGAAATTGTTAAATCTCTAATGACCGATTGTCAAATTTTAATTATGGATGAACCAACTGCTGCTTTATCGGATAAAGAAGTAGATGTTTTATTTAAAGTTATCCGAGATTTGAAAGATAAAGGTGTAGGTATCGTATATATTTCTCACCGTATGGAAGAAGTATTTGCACTATGTGATGTTATCACTGTTATGCGTGATGGTTTATCAATTGATACTGTAAATATATCAGATACTAATACAGATGAAGTAGTTCGCAAAATGGTAGGACGCTCTATTACGGATTATTATCCTGAAAAAACATCCACCATAGGAGATACAATTTTTGAAGTGAAGAATCTATCAGCTAAAGACGGTATGTATGAAAATATAAACTTTAGTGTCAAAGCAGGTGAAATTGTAGGTTTTTCAGGTTTAATGGGAGCTGGTAGGAGTGAAATTATGAAAGGGATATATGGACTCTATGAGCTTGAGTCAGGGCAAATATATCTAGAAGACAATGAATTAAAAATAAGCACACCAGAAAAATCAATCAAAAATGGTATTGGATTTCTAACTGAGGATAGAAAAACGGAGGGGCTGATTCTTGATTTTACACTAACTGATAACGTTACGCTTCCGTCGATTGATGGCTTCTCGAAAAATGGATTAGTTGATGAGAAAACTGAAAAAGAGTTCGCACAACTAATGATTAAAAGACTACTAATCAGAGCACAGTCAGAAAATGATATTGTAGGTCAGCTATCTGGTGGAAATCAACAAAAAGTTGTTTTAGCAAAATGGATCGGTGTAGGTCCCAAAGTCTTAATCTTAGATGAACCAACCAGAGGGGTTGACGTCGGGGCAAAACGAGAAATCTATCAATTAATGAATGAATTAGCGGATAGAGGCATAGCAATCATTGTAGTATCGAGTGATTTACCAGAGGTACTTGGTATTAGTGACAGAATTATTGTCATACATGAAGGAAAGATTGCTGGGGAACTCGATAAAAAAGAAGCTAATCAAGAAGATATAATGACACTTGCAACAGGAGGCACATTAAATGAGTAATCAAAGCAATAAAGAAAAAATTTCAGGATTAATTTCCCAATTAGGACCCTTATTGGCGTTACTAATTTTAGTAGTAGTTATATCTGTATTGAATCCTAACTTTTTATCAATTAATAATTTATTAAACTTACTTAGACAAGTATCTATCAACGGTTTAATTGCGTTTGGTATGACCTTTGTCATTATGACTGGAGGAATTGATCTTTCTGTAGGGTCAGTTCTAGCTCTTTCTAGTGCCTTCACAGTAAGTCTAATGGTAAATGGTTTAAATGAAATATTTGCGATTTTGATAGGATTAATTTCAGGGGCAATTTTAGGTGCAGTTAATGGTGCTTTAATAGCAAAAGGTAAATTAGCCCCCTTTATTGCGACTCTAGCTACAATGACTATTTATCGAGGTGCTACATTGGTCTTTACTGGTGGAAATCCGATTACCGCGACAGATAAAGATTTATTTGCATTCTTAGGAAGAGGTTATATCCTAGGAATTCCAACTCCAGTAGTTATTTATTTCATTTGCTTCATCATACTATATGTTGTTCTCCATAAGACTGTTTTTGGACGTAAAACATATTCTATTGGTGGTAACGAAAAAGCAGCTTTAATCTCAGGTGTAAATGTTGATAAAATGAAAATCAAAATTTATGCGATTTCAGGTTTAATGGCGTCACTCGCAGGTATTATTCAAGCCTCTCGACTCAGTTCAGCGCAGCCAACAGCCGGTCAATCCTTTGAAATTGATGCGATTGCGGCGGTAGTTCTTGGTGGAACAAGTATGTCTGGTGGACGTGGTAGATTAATAGGGACTTTAATTGGTGCTTTAATCATTGGAACAATTAGTAATGGTTTAAACTTGCTCGGAGTTTCAAGTTTCTATCAAGATATCGCCAAAGGTTTAGTCATTGTTCTAGCAATGTTAGCAGATAGAAAACGAGCTTAAAGTTTAGAAAGAGTGAAAAAATGACGAATATTACAGTAATCGGAAGTATATCCAACGATTTTGTGGCTGTTACCACAGCCAGACCTCAAATTGGTGAAACAATTGAAGGGCAATCATTTTCAATTGAATTTGGTGGAAAAGGAGCTAATCAAGCAGTTGCGGTATCTCGTTTAGGGGCTCAAACAAATATGATTGGCTGTGTAGGCGAAGGTGTCCTCGGTCAGCAGTTGATTGATAATTTAAAAAATCAAAATATTAACACTCAATACGTTGTTCAAAATGAAACAATCAGTTCCGGGAGTGCACAGATTACCATTGCGGATGGTGAGAATTCGATTATCTATGTACCAGGGGCGAACAATCTGGTGAATTCTCAATTAATAGATCAAGCTAAAGAAACCTTATTAAACAGTGATATAGTATTAATTCAAAATGAAATTCCCCAAGACACTGTTGAATATATCATTAACTACTGTTTTGAAAATAATGTACGAGTTATTCTTAATCCTGCACCAGCGCGTTTAATTACTGAAGAAATTTTGGACAAAGTAACTTACCTCACACCGAATGAAACTGAATTTGAAGTAATGTTTGAGGGGCAACAAATGGATGAAGTATTAAAACAATATCCTAATAAAATCATTGTAACATTAGGAACAGATGGTGCAGCATATCATAATGGAGAAGAATTGATCGTTGTTCCAGCCTATCTTGTCAATCAAGTGGTTGACACAACCGGAGCCGGAGACACTTTCAATGGCGGATTTGCAGTTGGAATGGCTCAAGGACTTTCTGTGTCTAATAGTATTCAATTAGGAAGTTTAGCTGCTTCTATTTCAATCCAGAAATTTGGTGCCCAAGGCGGTATGCCAACGAAAGATGAAGTAGTAAGGAGTGAACATTATGAAAAAAAATGGGATTTTAAATAGTGATATTAGTAAGGTATTGGCTGATTTAGGACATACTGATCAGATTGTGATTGGCGATTGTGGACTACCCATTCCAGAGGGGGTTAATAAGATTGATCTAGCCTTGAAAAAAGGGAGCCCACTTTTCATTGAAGTGTTAAAAGAAGTGTTACTTGATATGGAAGTAGAAAAGATCATACTCGCTGAAGAAATTAAGGAGAAAAATAGTTCAGTATTAGAACAAATCCATAACCTATTTCCTGATGGTTTTGAAATTGAGTTTGTTGCTCATGAAAACTTTAAAGAACACACTCATGAATCAAAGGCAGTAATCCGTACTGGAGAAGTAACACCATACGCGAATATTATTCTACAGTCTGGGGTTATCTTTTAAACGTTATTCAAAAAACATTTTAAAGTAGGTGGTTTAACTATAAAAATTTAAAAAATATATATTAAGAAAGCGTTGAGCCACTAACAATTGAGGAAAGGTTGTTAGTGGCTATTATTAATAAAACAATGATCACAATTAAAGGAGAAATGAAAAATGAAATTCTTTTTGGACACTGCTAATATCGACGAAATTAAACGCATTAACGACTTAGGTTTAGTAGATGGAATTACAACAAATCCATCACTGATCGCTAAAGAAGGTAAAGACTTCGAAACAGTTATCAAAGAAATTGCTGCAGAGGTTGATGGACCTGTTTCAGCGGAAGTAATTGCATTAGATTATGACGGAATGGTCAAAGAAGCACGTGAAGTGGCACAATGGGCTGAGAATGTTGTTGTTAAAATTCCGATGACAGAGGATGGCTTAAAAGCTGTAAATACGCTATCTAAAGAAGGCATTAAAACAAATGTTACTCTAATCTTCTCGGTAGCTCAAGGATTACTTGCTGCTAAAGCAGGAGCGACTTACATTTCGCCATTTATCGGTCGTATCGACGATATGGGGAATGATGGAATGGAACTAATCGAAGATTTACGTACAGTTTTAGATATCTATGACTTAGAAGCTGAAATCATTGCTGCTTCAATCCGCCATATTGGTCACTTCAATGCATCAGCAGTAGCTGGAGCACATATCGGTACAATTCCAGGTACATTGTTCCCTAAATTATGGTCACATCCATTAACAGACAAAGGGATTGCAGGATTCTTGGCTGACTGGGAGAAGTTTCAGGAAGGTAAATAGAAGATTACATTAAACATCCAAAAAAATTAAAGCATGCAACAGTGTTATAAAATACTGATTGCATGCTTTTTTGTTTCCTTCTGAACAAGTGGAATATTTTGACATCGACACTCTTTAGGAGAATAATGACATCCTATGGTTAATAAGAGACCGCATAGTTTGAAGCCAATAATTGCAAGCATCAAACATCAAATTTTAAGCGCTATCACAAAACCGCTTTCAACGCATTTTTGATTTTGTGATTAAAGAATAATTTAAACGAAATATTTGAAATATAATTAAATACATAAGGGAGGGGTTAGATTGAAACGTTTTGATTTAGTATCCCTGATACGTTTTGAAAATATCTTTTTAAATAGAAAGGAGTATGAGAATGTAGCAAAGGAATTATCAGAAATAAAAAATATCCAAATCAAAAACAGTGGCGAATCTTTTGTTATTAGTTTGCCAGAAAATTTAGCTTTGGAAGATTTATGGAATATACCAGTAGAGAAAATAGACTTGATGGCGAAAATGACCATTCAAGAAAGGCAATCATTATTAATTATTCTAATTTTGTTGAAAGATGATTTCTTATCACTTCAAGAAATAGCTGACAGTTTACAAGTGAGTAAGAATACCGTGTTAAATGATATTAATAAAATTAATAACAACTTTATTGATCAAGGAGTATCCATACAATATGACAAAATGGCAGGTTATTTCTTAAACGGAAATCCATTTTTCAGTCTAAGAATATTGAATCAATTGATTATCTATTTTATTGAAAATTATTACCGAACGTTAATATTAATTAAATTTAATTTTATTGACCACGATGATGCGTTCTTAATTACAGAAAGAATTAATAATGCTGAGAATAATCGACAGATTCAATTAACAGATAATCTAAGAAGGGTATTACCGATATCATTAGGTATCATTCTTAAAATATTTGAAAACGAAAATATTAAACTGGATCAAAATATTCTACTGAGTGCATCTGACCATGAATTAATGGGCGTGTTTTGGAGTTATCGCTATTTAAATCAATTTGAATTGTCGTATTTAACTTCTCTCCTGTTAGTATCGAGCAATATGTTAAATGATAAGGACATTGATTTACTGGTAACACATCAGTTTAAAGATAATCTAGAGGAGAAAATATTTAAACTCATTGACCAAATTGAAAATCGATTTGCCTTAAAATTTACTTCGCGGACTAAGATATTTGACCAGCTTGCTCAACATATGATACCGGCAATACTCCGTAATAAATTAGGATTATCAATTAAAGAAGATATTGTTGAGGATTTTATCAAAGAATACAAACCGCTCTTTATCACTTTAGATGAAGAATTAAATAATATCGGCTTTAGTGGTGAGGACAAGTTGCCTAGAGAAGAAGTGGCATACATTACGATGATCATATTAAGTCAAATGATTGAAAGTTCGGTTACCCAAACAAAGAAATTATTTAATGGAATCGTTGTTTGTCAAAGTGGGACTTCTGTATCGAGGTTACTCACAAAGCGGTTGAAGAATACGTTTGATTATATTGAGTTTAAAGAGCCTACTTCTGCCAGAAAGTTCCAAGCAGAAAACGAACAATATGACTTTGTATTTTCAACAATGGGCTTACCTAATACAATACCAATCCAGCTAACAATGTCGATGGATGAAGAAAAACAACTTGTTGAAAGAGTTGAACAATCAATCAGTAATGACCCAAATAAACAAGCGGTCAAAATAATGTCATATATCTCAAGTTATATTAGTTCAAGTGAACATAGTGAGGTATTTAAACAACTAGAAGAACAAATTGCGCTGGATAATGTGAAGAAAATTGAATCTGAGAAAGATTCTATCTATCACTCCAAAGAGCAAGTCACAATTATTGAAGAAAATAGCGAGTGGGAATTATTAATTGACCAATCATTTGAACCAATGAAACAGAGAAACACGGTCAACAGTGCTTACATCGAAGCAGTCAAAGCTCACTTTTATGAAAATTTTGAATATCAGATTATTGGCCAATCCGTTCTATTACCACACGCTAGACCGGAAGATGGTGTTATAGATGCGGATGTTCAAGTAAATATATTAAGAAACCCAATAAAAGCGCCCAATGATCAATATTATAAAGCGGTTGTCGCTTTAGCACCAGATGAAGAAAATAGTCACTTAGACTTTCTTCTACAATTAAACCAACAATTGAAAGATGAACGCTTCTTATCAATTTTTGATGAAGCAGATTCTGTGGATCGTATCGATGAAATATTAAGAATACTAGGATAGAAAGGGAGATTGTATGTTTCCAAAAACAACAATTATATTAAGAGGCTATGATTATGAAACAGTCGATATAGTCTGTGAATTACTCATTAAAAATAATGCCGAAGATTTATTTGCCTTAGAACTAACCACAAATTCACCTGATGCATTTACTACATTGCAAAAGATTACTGATAAGTATGGTAAGAAAATTTGGATTGGTATGGGGACCATTCTTGAATATAGTCAAGCAGAGCAAGCAGTAAATTCTGGAGCACGCTTTTTACTCGCTCCAGTAGTTATGGAGCAGGAAGTTATTGACCTATGTAAAGAACACGGTGTACTCACTGTACCTGCTGCATTCACGCCGAGTGAAGTTTATAGTATGAGTGCAAAGGGAGCGGACATTATTAAACTATTCCCAGTAAATGCATTATCGGATAGTTATGTTAAAGATATTTCTGGTCCATTAGGGAAACTCCCGTTAATGGCAGTGGGTGGCGTTAATGTAAATAATGCGAAAGAAATACTAGCTAAAGGGATCGATTATCTAGGTATCGGATCTGGAATGTTTAGTAAAGAATTACTCAAAGAAAAGGATGGTGCAGGACTCGAAAAAGAGTTAATTAATTATATTGAAGTTGTATATGGATAATTACGGGGGTGAAGACTTGATTAGTAATGAATTGATTCATTTAAATTTAGAATTAAATGATAAGGAAGAAGTATTAGCGTATTTAGCAAGTGACTTAACAGATAAAGGGTATGTAAAAGATGAATTTCAAACAGCAATCCTTGAACGTGAGCAAGAATATCCAACAGGAATTCCAGCTAAGGTAAATATTGCGATCCCTCACGTGGATAGTAAATATGTCAATCAAACAAAAATAGCAGTGGCGACTTTAGTCAATCCAGTAAAATTTAGCGCCATGGACAATCCACAAAATGAAATTGATGTACATATTGTATTTATGTTAGCCATATCAGACCCACACGGTCACTTAACGATGTTACAAAAATTAATGGGACTCATTTCTAATGAAGCGGCCCTAAAAGAATTGTTGGAAACCAACGATAAAGAAACAGTATATGAAATTTTGAAAAAGAATTTGGAGGATTAAAATTATGAAAAGAATTTTAGTAGCTTGTGGAAATGGTGTAGCAACGTCAACGATGGTTGCATCGAAAATCAGAGATTTTGCTGCAAAAAATGGAGTTCAAATTACAACAGAACAAACGAAATTATTAGAAGTGCCTTCTAAAGGCGACAATTATGATTTAGTAGTTGCAACAGGTGTGTTTGATGGGAAAATTAACACGCCCGTAATCAGTGGTTTCCCATTATTAACAGGTATTGGAGAAGATGAAGTTTTAAATCAAATTTTGGAAGCGGTTAAATAAAGAGGAGGAAAATTAAATGTGGGGAATTGTTCAATCAGCATTTGATTGGTTAATGGCAGCAGGACCTACAGTAATGCTACCTATAATCATCACAGTTATCGGTTTAATATTTGGACTAAAATTTGGCCAAGCATTTAAATCAGGTCTAACACTAGGTATTGGATTTGCAGGGATTAGATTAGTATTGGATTACTTAGCGAGTAATCTTGGACCAGCCGCGCAAGCGATGGTTGAAAATATTGGTGTTCAGTTAGATGTCTTGGATGTCGGTTGGGGATCTGTTGCCGCAATTACTTGGGCATCACCGATTGTCATCTTCGCAGTATTCGCAATATTTATTACCAACATTGTAATGTTAGTCACTAAAACAACGAATACTCTAGACGTTGATATTTGGAATTATCACCATATGGCTATTGTAGGTATTTTAGTTCATTACGTGACAGACAATGTTTACTTGGGAGTTGCTGCTGCAGTTATCATGGCCGTGACAACCTTTAAAATTGCCGACTGGACTCAACCGTCTGTTGAAGAAACATTTGGTATTCCTGGTGTAACTTTACCAACAGTAAGTGCAACAGCATCAATGGTTATTGCGTGGCCAATGAATTGGTTGCTTGATAAAATACCGGGACTTAAAAATTTAGATTTTACATTAGATGATGCACAAAAATACTTAGGATTTTTCGGAGACCAATCAATTTTAGGTTTAATACTAGGGATTGTAATTGGATTACTTGGTGGAAATGATATCACTGGTTCTCTTCAATTAGGGGTTAGTATGGCAGCTGTTTTAGTTATTATACCTAAGATGACGTCATTGTTTGTTGAAGGATTAATGCCTATCTCAAGTGCAGCCCAAAAATGGTCTCAAGAGAAATTCAAAGATCGTCAATTATTTATTGGTTTAGATGCTGCGGTTGTTGTAGGGAATCAAGCTGTTATCACAACGGCATTAATTTTAATTCCATTAACTCTATTACTGGCTGTGATTTTACCAGGAAACAGAATGTTACCTTTCGCAGACTTAGCAATTATTACTTTCCGAATTTGTTTAGTAGTCGCATTAACTAAAGGAAACTTCATTAAAAATATTATTATTGGTTTAGTAGTAATGTCAGCCGTTTTATATGGAGGTACTTATTCTGCGCCGATTTTAACAGAATTAGCAACAACAGTAGGTATTGATATTGCTGCTATTGCAGGACCAGGTTTAATGATAGCATCATTCTCAGCACTAAGTTTACCACAAAGTTTATTAGTATTCTTAATGTTTACACAACCATTGTATATCACGATTCCAGCATTCATCGTTATTTTTGGATTCTCATGGTATAAATTAGAGTATCAAAAAAATAATGTCAGTTTAGAAGCATAGTTGATCAAATTTTATAAAGGAGATTACTAATGAAGATTACAGGATTTGAAGTTTTTGAAGTAGAACCACGTTGGATTTTTATCCGAATTGATACAGATGAAGGTATCAGCGGATGGGGTGAAATGATTTCTGGAACAAAAACGAGAGCGGTTGTAGCTGGCGCTAAAGAAATGGCGAAACGTATTATTGATAGAAATCCATTTGAAATTGAAAGAATATATATTGATCTTTTTAGAACGTTCTTTAGAAGTGGCCCAATTAATACGACAATTGTATCAGGAATTGAAATGGCCCTGTGGGATATTAAAGGTAAATATTTTGGTGTACCAGTATATGAATTGCTAGGTGGTGCAGTTCGAGATAAAATTAAAGTTTATTCTTGGATTGGAGGAGATCGTCCGGAAGATGTCGCTGCTGAAGCACAAGATCGATTTGACCGTGGATTTACCGCTGTTAAAATGAATGCGACCGAGGAATTGCACTATATTGATTCTTATAAAAAAATCGATGCAGTTGTTCAAAGAGTCGCTTCGATTCGTGAACGACTTGGATATGATATGGAAATTGGTGTTGACTTCCATGGACGTGTACATAAACCAATGGCTAAAGTGTTGGCAAAAGAACTTGAGCAATTTAAACCAATGTTTTTAGAAGAAGTAGTTTTACCTGAAAATGAGGAAGCATTTAAAGAAATTGCACAACATGTAGCAACTCCACTAGCAACAGGTGAAAGATTAAATTCACGTTGGGACTTCAAAAATATTTTCAAAGAAGGCGTTATCGATGTCATTCAGCCTGATGTTGCATTGGTTGGTGGGATTTTAGAAACTCGTAAGATTGCTGCAATGGCAGAAATGCATGATATGGCTGTAGCGCCACACGCCCCATACGGACCAATCGCATTAGCAGCTACATTACAAGTAGATGCAAGTACACCAAATGTGTTTATCCAAGAACAAAGCCTGGGAATTCATTATAATAAAGGATTTGACTTATTAGATTTCGTAAACAACAAAGATATTTTCCAATACAAAGATGGATATGTGGACTTACCTAATAAGCCAGGTCTAGGCCTGGAATTAAATGAAGATTTAATTGCGGAAATTTCTAAAGAAGAACTATATTGGAGAAATCCACTTTGGAAAAATTATGATGGTACATTTGCTGAATGGTAATCAGAAATGATATTAAGAAATTTAGATTAGCTTAAAAAAAAGGATAGCTAACTATGATTTGCTCCTAACTTAGTAGACAGAGAAATTTCGATACTCTGAATATTATAGTTAGGAGCATTTTAATTATCTCTAAATCTAGTCATAAAAGAAGGAGAATTTGATGAAATTAAAACATATAATCTTCGACATGGATGGACTAATCGTTGACTCTGAAAAAGTTTATACCGAAGGATGGTTCCATGCAGCTAAAATTAATCAAGCAAATTTATCTGATGAAGTATTGAAAAATACGGTTGGAAAGAGTGTTATTTATAATAAACAAAGAATTTATGATGAACTTGGCGACTGGCCTATGGTACATAAAATAAGCGAAGATCGATATGCATTTTTTTATGACAAATTAAAAATTGGTCAGGTTCCACTAATGCCTTATACCGAAGAAGTATTAACATATTTGAAAAGCTCAGGCTACACTCTGTCAGTTGCTACCTCGTCATTTAAGCCTCATGCTACAAGAGTATTAGAGGAATTAAATTTGGTACATTTTTTTGATTATCAAATATTTGGCGATCAAGTCAAAGAAACGAAACCGTCCCCTGAAATTTATGAAACAGTAATAGAAATGGCTGGTTTTAGTAAAAGTGAATCTATTGTTTTGGAGGATTCTCTAACGGGTCTACGAGCAGCCAGAAGTGCTGGATTAAAGACAATTTGGATACCAACCGCAGAGAATAATGAAAAATTAGACGAGAACATGGAGGTTTTAGCACAGGTTAGTCACCTTGGAGAAGCATTAGAAATTATAAAACATTTTTCACAATAGATATCAACTAAGGATGTCAAAGCATTGGTGAATGTTTTGAAATTTATTCTACAACAATCGAACAATTTAACTCAAGCATTAACTAAGAAGAAAGTAAACATTTTTAGTTGATGCTTTTTCGCAATCTGTTTCAGAAAGAACTTTCCTTGAAGTTTTTTGTGTGTGAAATCACTTTCAGTAGACCGGGTCAAAAAAGTACAAATTCCACAATGACGGAAACTACTTTCTGAAATATAAATAAACTTGAAAATGGTTTCAGGAAGCTATATACTGTATTTGTAAACGCTTACGAAATGAAAAGAGGTGATCATATGCCTGATATTTTGAAGAGTGCAATTCCTAAAATTGAATCAGTTTATGAGTCATTAACACCAGCTGAAAAGGAAATTGCTGATTTTTTTATAAACAATACAGATGAAAAATTAGATTTTTCTGCAAAATATATCGCTAACTTAATACATGTATCAGAAGCATCGTTAACGCGTTTTGCTAAAAAATGTGGTTTTTCCGGTTATCGTGAATTCAGCTATGATTATCAATCTTATCAAGTTTCAAAAGATACAACGACTCAGAGTAAACAAACAAAACGTGTTCTCTTAGATTATCAACAAATTCTAAATAAAGGATATAGCTTGGTGGACAGTGAACAGATCAAAGCGTTTGTAGCTCACTTAACTCAAGCTAAGCGAGTCTATGTTTACGGAAAAGGTAGCTCAGGACTAGCTGCAATAGAAATGAAAAATCGTTTTATGCGAATGGGACTGCCGATAGAGGCGATTTCAGATGATGACGTGATGAAAGTGAATCATGTATTAGTTAATCCTGAGACGCTTGTGATTGGCTTTTCTGTTTCTGGAAAGAAAAGTGCCGTATTAGAAGCTTTACAACATGCACATGCTAAAGGTGCAAATACAGTTTTATTCACTACTCAACAAAACATTGTAGCAGATTATATTACTGAAGTAATCCCCATTGCTAGTGCAAAAAATTTAGATTATGGGAATCGGATTTCACCGCAGTTACCACTGTTAATTATTACAGATATTATTTATAACTATTTTATGGAAATCGATAACTCAACTAAAGACGCTATATTCAAAGAGTCATTAGCAACATTGGATAAAATTGATGAGTAATACATAGATAAGAAAGTTTTGAAGAATCAAAATAAAATATTTTTGTGTAAGTTGAAAGGAAGGTTTATATGGTATCAATCAAATTAGATAAAGTCTACAAAAAGTATGACAAGGCAGATGATTACACTGTTAAGGACTTTAATATTGATATTCAAGATAGAGAGTTTATTGTTTTCGTAGGGCCGTCAGGGTGTGGAAAATCAACAACATTACGTATGATTGCAGGTTTGGAAGATATTTCAGAAGGTGACTTACTTATTGATGGTAACCGCATGAATGATGTTGAACCTAAGAACCGTGATATTGCGATGGTATTCCAAAACTATGCACTATATCCACATTTGACAGTCTACGATAATATGGCGTTCGGATTACAAATACGTAAATACGACAAAGCTGACATCGATAAACGAGTAAGAAACGCAGCAGAAATATTAGGATTAGAAGCGCTTCTTGAGAGAAAACCAGCTGCTTTATCTGGTGGGCAACGTCAACGTGTGGCTTTAGGTAGAGCGATTGTTCGTGATGCTAAAGTATTCTTGATGGATGAGCCGTTATCTAACTTAGACGCTAAATTAAGAGTGCAAATGCGTACAGAAATTGCAAAATTACATGATCGATTAAATACAACAACGATTTATGTTACTCATGACCAAACTGAAGCAATGACACTAGCAGATAGAATTGTCATTCTGAATGAAGGAATCATTCAACAAATTGGTAGTCCAACGGAAGTTTATGACAAACCAAATAATGTCTTTGTTGCAGGTTTCATGGGATCTCCGGCGATGAATTTCATTGACGTGACATATAGAGATGGATATGTAACTAATACTGAAGGATTTAAATTGAAGGTATCATTACCGGCAGAGAAAATGTTAAATAATAAAGGTTACAACGGCAAGGAATTAACACTTGGAATTCGTCCCGAAGATATTCATGCGGAACAAATTTCATTAGAAATTAACCCTGAAGAAAATGTTGTGGCAACAGTCGATGTTTCAGAACTAACAGGTGCAGAGACAATTCTTTACTGTAATTTAAATGGGACAGAATTTATTGCTCGTCAAGATGCACGCGTTCTAGTTGATAATGGTGATCAAATTGAACTTGCTTTCAATATGAATAAAGCATCTTTCTTTGATAAAGAAACAACTAACCGTATTACAAATAACTAAAGAAATATGTGAAATGAAAGCGAGGAGTGAAAATGAGTGTTTTAGAGCAAATTAAAGGCGGTCTAATCGTATCGTGCCAAGCATTGCCAGATGAGCCATTACATAGTTCTTTCATTATGGGGCGGATGGCATTAGCAGCTGAACAGGCTGGGGCGATTGGTATTCGAGCAAATTCGGTGGTCGATATAAAAGAAATCAAAGAACAAGTTGATTTACCGATTATAGGAATTATCAAAAAAGAGTACGGCGATAATCCGGTATTCATTACACCAACTTTAAAAGAAGTTCGCGAAGTAGCACAAGCAGGTGCTGAAATTATCGCAATGGATGCAACAATACGTGAACGCCCTGAAGGGGAAAATTTAGCAGATATTGTTAAAGCAATTCGACAAGAATTTCCGGACGTTCTATTAATGGCTGATATAGCGACGATGGAAGATTTAGAACTTGCTGAGGCTTTAGAGTTTGATTTTGTAGGGCCAACCCTTTATGGCTACACAGAAGAAACTAAAGGAAGCAGTATTGCTTACAATGATTTTGAACATTTACGGTCGATTTTAGAAACAACAAATATTCCAGTGATTGCTGAAGGGAATTTTGATACACCTGAAAAAGCAAAGCGTGCGATTGAACTAGGAGTTCATAGCGTTGTAACTGGAAGTGCTATAACTAGACCGCAACTTATTACTAAGAAATTTGTAGACGCTGTCAATAGCGTGACAAATAATTAGAAAGGAGACACTTAGATGAAAAGGCTAAAAGAGTCCCTATCTGGTTACTTATTTATCCTGCCGCAATTTTTATTCTTTGGAGTTTTTATTCTATACCCTGTGTTTTTAGGATTTAGAATTAGTTTATTTGAAACTTCTTACCAAAATGAAACCTTTGTTGGTTTGGATAATTATAGATATTTATTCTCGGACCCAGTCTTTAGGCAGTCCATTGTCAATACCGTGTTATTTATTGTAGGAATTGTATTTATGACAATTGTTTTTGCATTGTTTGTTTCTACTACTGTGTTTGATAAAAACAATAAATATGTGTCCTTTATCCGGACTTCTTACTATTTACCAGTAATGGTATCAATGGTAGTTATGAGTATCATTTGGAACTTCTTCCTAAATCCAGCGAGTGGACTTGTTACTTACATGTTAAGACAAACTGGTGTGACGAATGTTAACTTACTAGGAAATCCCAACACAGTGTTATGGGTCATCATATTTGTTACGTTCGTTGGGAATGTGGGACAGGCAATCATGTTATATATTGCGACGATGATTGGTATTCCCAAAGATTACTTTGAAGCAGCAGATATCGATGGGGCGAGTCGTTGGCAGAAAATTAGAAGAATTGTTCTACCAATTGTGCAACCAACAACGATTTACTTGATTATTACTAATATTGTTATGGTGCTGAAAATATTCGTCGTAATCCAGTTATTAACTGGTGGAGGACCAAACAATGCGTCAGTAACATTGATGTACTTACTATATCAACATGCATTCCAATACAACAATACGGGTATAGCCGCTGCTATTGGTGTAATTATGTTCTTAATCGCGTTATTGTTATCAATTCCGCAATTAAGAGGCTTCTTGAAGAGTAACCGGAATTAGGAGGTGAAGAATCATGGAAAAATTAAAAAATATGGATTTATATGATATTATTTCAAACATTATCGTATTTATCTTAGCATTAGCGTTCTTATACCCGTTGTTTTGGTTACTAACGAGTTCATTTAAAACTTCAGCCGAGATTTACCAAATGCCACCGACTATTTTCCCAGAAAATTTTCACACAGGGAATTATGAGAAATTATTCGAGAATCAACCTGCTTTTCGCTGGATCTTTAACAGTATTTTCGTCGCAGGTGTTTCGTCAGGACTGAGTGTTTTATTTTCATCATTGGCTGCTTATGCCTTTGCGAAGTTGAAATTTGTGGGTAAAACGTTCCTGTTCATTATGATCATTGCATCAATCATGATTCCAAAAGAAACATTTATTGTTCCCTTATTTGAAATCATCGTTGACTTAGGATGGGTAGATACTTACTCTTCAATGATCTTCCCGAACTTAGGGACTGGTGTTGGTACATTTATGTTATTTTCATTCTTTAACGACATTCCTGATTCATTACGAGAATCGGCGAAAATCGACGGTGCGAATGAATTTACAATTTTTAGACGCTTAATGTTACCAATTGTTGCACCCGGAATTGGTGCACTGTTCATTATGAACTTTGTAACCTTCTGGAATGATTATTTATGGCAATTATTAATGGCAAGATCAACAGAAATGCAAACTATTTCTGTTGGGGTTGCAGGATTACAACAAGCGCTTAATCCTGATATTGGTCTGAGAATAGCTGGGGCAGCTGTTGCCGCTATTCCAATGGTAATAATATTCTTATTATTCCAACGTTACTTTACTTCTGGTTTAACTGCTGGTGCGGTTAAAGAATAGATTATAGGAGGAAAAAAGATGGATTTCAAAAAGATTTTCAAAGGTGCTTTAGCTTTAGGGTTAGTAGGTTCAAGTTTATCTTTTGGTCAATTTTCAGAGGTTGCGAGTGCTCAAGAGGAAGAAGTTTCAATTGAAGTATGGTTAACACCACAATTTATGGGAGTTAACTCAGCTGATGAAGAGGGAGCAGATTATGATAGCTTCCATAAAGAAGCAGCTGCTCGTTTCCAAGAAGAATATCCAAATGTAAATATTGATATTCAAGTAATTCCTGGTTCTGACCGTGATAGTGAGTTAAGTGTTGCATTACAAACAGATACTTTACCAGATGTATTCTTTGACTCAAGTTTCGTATTATCACAATGGGCGCACGAAGGTGTCTTAGCTCCATTAGATGACGCTATTGATGAAGAATCACGTTCAGATATCCCTGAAACGATTTGGGATAATGTAATGATTAATGATCAAACTTATATGTATCCATTTAACCATAATGTGGGGACACTAGTTTATAATGCTGATATGTTTAGAGAAGCTGGATTAGAAGATTACATTGGAGATGAGCATGGTTATGCTACATGGACAATGGAAGACTATAATACTATTTTAGAAACATTAAGAGAATATCTTCCTGAAGGACAATCTCCAATGAGTCTATTCGCATTAGACACTCAAGGTGATACATGGAACTTAAACTGGTTAAGAATGTATGGTAATGAGTTCTGGGGTGAAGATGGACAGTTAATCGTAAATGAGGAAAATGGTGTTCAAGCTTTACAACAATTAGTTGATTGGAAAGATGCAGGATACACAAATGCAGGTCCAGAAAGTGTATCAAGTAACGATATGAATGCTTTATTCCAAAACCAACAAGTAGCAATTAGTTTTACAAACTCAATTTTATTCAATAACATGTTCAATTCAATGGCAAATGGAGAAATCCAAGAATTTGATGCACGTTTAGCATTAAACCCATCAGCTAATGAAGATCCAATTGCGTTTACTTATGTATTATCAAGTGTGGTATTTAACACAGGTACAGAAGCTGAAGTGCAAGCTGCTAAAGACTTTGTTCAATTCTACTCTTCTGATGAAGAATTGACTAAAGCGTCAGCTCAAGGAATCCCAGTTAGAGATTCAGTTGCAGAATCATTAAGTTCTGAAGACTATCCATTCTTAGAAGCTAACCAAGAAATTACAGCAGAAGTATATAACTTCTCAAATAACACACCTGGTTATGCACAGTTACGTAACTTGTTATACCCTGAATTACAAGCTGCCTTCACAGGTGCTAAAACACCTCAAGAAGCAATGGATTCATATGTAGAGCAAGGTAATGCTGCAATTCAAAGTGAAACTGAAAGTTCAGCAGTTCTACAAGAATAATATAGAACTAAAATGATGTACCAGCAAAAAGAGTTAGTATTACACTGACTCTTTTTGTACATTATAAAGAATGGTGTGAATATTTATATGATTTTATGTATTGATATTGGTGGGACATTTATAAAATACGCCGGTTATGACCGTGAAGGAAAACAACTTACTAAGGAAGATAAAATTCCGACAGGAGTGACTGAGAACGAAAATCACATATTATCTGGGGTAAAAGAAATTGTTACCACGAAAAAATCTGAATATAATTTAACAGGTGTTGCCATTTCTTCAGCAGGTATTATTAATTCTACTACGGGAGAAGTTGTTTACTCAGGTTATACAATTCCACATTATACTGGCACACAAATTAAAGCGGAAGTTGAACGCGAGTTTAATATTCCGTGTACCGTTATTAATGATGTTAATGCAGCCTTACTCGGTGAGTATTGGCTGGGTGCTGGTGTTGGATTTGATACACTTGTCTGTTTAACAATTGGAACAGGTGTTGGTGGAGCAGTCATGATTGATGGAGAATTAGTTGAAGGAAAGAGCTCAACAGCAGGTGAGTTAGGTTATATGCTGGTAAACGGTGTAGACCGTCTCCAAGATATTGCTTCAACACGTAGTTTAGTAGAAAGAGTGAGAGAACGTACACAAGATGCGTCAATCTCAAGTTACGACATTATCAAACGTGCTAAAGCGGGAGACCATCTCTATGTTGAAGAAATTGATAAGATGGTCAGTGCTTTAGGTCAAGCAATTATTAATATTAATTATTTAATTAGTCCAGAATGCATTATTTTAGGTGGAGGTATTATGGATGAATTTGATTTCTTTAGAGAGAGATTGAATCGCTATATTACTAAATATACGATTGATCCACTATTTAATTCCAGTCAGTTAGTTGCTGCCCAAAATGGGAATAATGCAGGTATGTTAGGCGCTTTATATCACTTTAATAAAAATCAATCTTCTGCTAAATAATGACTGTATAGTTTATTGAGTATGAAGAGTAATAAAGCTATTACAATTACAAAAGGAATGAATGGGATAAAAATGGTCGCGATTAATCCGACAATTACCATGATTAATGTGATTAAAAACATTTTTCCTTTAGTAAATGAAATGATTAATGAGTCGATTAATTGATGTTTGATTGATTTGTTTTGGTGAGCCATTGTAACAGCAAAGATTGCTAGCATAATAGCGTAGATTACCATTAATAAATCAAGTATCCCGATGAGTACCGCATTAGCGCTAAATAACACACGGTAAGTTAATAGTAATAAGAGAACGATGCCCCAAAAGGCGCTGTGTTTTAAGTATTTAAAATAGTTTGCCTTTAAAGTACTAAACATCTTTTTTAAAAGTGGTAAACCTTCTGAGTTTTGCTTAATCATATTTGTTAAAGCAAATGTATTCGGTAGTAAATTAATAATCATTAAAATAGATAAAATAACGACATGAAAAAGCGTTAGAGACAATGAAAATTGCATGAAAAAGAACCATAAAATAGTTGGTAATGAAAAGAGTGACCAGCTAAGGTTTAATTTCATAATGTACCAAATTTTATGAGTAAATAAATACAAAGAATATTGATTTTTTTCTAACATAGGAACCCTCCGATTGTTTGTTAATCAATATTATATCACAAAAAAATTAGAGTAATGGAGGAATTCATAATGAGTTCAAATTTAGAAAAATATCACGGAATTATCCCAGCATTTTACGCATGTTATGACGACGAGGGAGAAATTAGCCCAGAGCGTGTGCAAATGTTAGCTAAACATTATTTAGATGAAGGTGTTAAAGGTTTATATGTTGGTGGTAGTTCAGGAGAGTGTATTTACCAATCAGTTGATGAGCGTAAATTAGTTCTTGAAAATGTCATGGAAGCTGTTGGCGGAAAAATGACAATTATTGCCCATATTGCTGCAACATCTACGAGAGATAGTGTTGAATTAGCAAAACATGCAGCGTCTTTAGGTGTAGATGCTTTAGCTGCGATTCCTCCTATTTACTTTGTATTACCTGAGAACTCGATTGAGTCTTATTGGAGAGAAATTATTGAAGCAACAGACTTAGACTTCTTTATTTATAATATTCCAGGTACTACTGGCTATGCTTTATCTGTTGATTTATTGGTTAAAATTTTAAAACACCCGAATGTAAAAGGTGTTAAAAACTCATCGATGCCAGTTCAAGATATTTACTTATTCAAACGCCATGCTGGCCGTGACATTGTTGTATTTAATGGTCCAGATGAGCAGTTTATTGCTGGTCGTATGATGGGTGCTGATGGTGGTATCGGTGGTACATACGGAGTAATGCCTAAATTATTTATGGCAGCAGATCAAGCTGTCAGAGATAACAACAATAAATTAGCACGTGAAATTCAATATGCGATTAACGATATTATCTTCTCATTCTTTAAATGTGACGGGAATATGTATAGTGTTGAAAAAGAAGTGTTGAAACGTAAAGGTTTAGATATTGGTATTGCTAGAAAACCTTTAGCACCAATTACTAAAGGAGACCACGAGCGTATTGATACAATTGTCGCAATGATTGATGAAGCATACGCAAAATACGCTTAATTACTTAGTTTGTTATAAAGAGAGGATTATATAAAATGTCAGAAAAACAAACTAATATAATTCCGCATGCTCCCTATGATTTGAGTGAACGTATAGTTGTTACAGGTATTGGTGACAGTAATATGTACGGTGTTCCAGATACTGGGGACGGAGATTTAGATTTTCCTTATTTAAAAGTATTTGGTAAAAACATTGGGGCGAATGAGATTATTAATCTAGGTATTCCTGGTTCCACTATTTCGACAAATGATGGTGGAGCAAGTCCTACTTATGATTCCGATAGCATTCGTAATCCTGTAGTTAGAAGATTAGAAGGTGTGCCTAAGCACACTAATATCTTTGTTTTACAAGGTGGAGTGAATGACTTTTGGCTAGGTATTCCGTTAGGTACGATCGAAGATACTAATACTGATTCTTTCTATGGGGCTTTAAATAGCTATTATGGGACAATTAAAACGCGGTTCCCGAGTGCTAGAATTATTGCTTTGACGATGTTTGAAACTGACCGTGAAAGTTTAAGTGGGGTTTCTAAAGAAGAGTGGGTACAGGCTCAAATTGCTGTTGCTGAAAAGTTTGATATTGAAGTCTTTGATGCATTTCATCATTCTGCGGTAACACCTGAGCTGGCGGACATGGCGGATGGACTACATTTAAGTCAGGCTGACAGCTATACTTTTGCCGAAGAGCTGACGGACTTTTATAATGAGAAATTTGAGTCTAGACGGGAGGGGATTTAATGGAAGTTAAGATTGTAGATAGTCAAGAGGAAGCGGCGCAGATTGCATTAGACATTTTCAGGGAAACATTGGATGATGGTGGTCGTGTCTTTGGCTTTGCGACGGGATCTACACCTGAAAAGACTTATGAAGCTTTGGTGAAATCGGATTTGGATTTTTCTGAGGCGATTGGTGTTAATTTAGATGAATATTTTGGATTGCCGAGTTCTCATCCACAGAGTTATGCCCAATTTATGAAGGAGCATTTATATTCGAAGAAAGAGTTTCAAAATGCTTTTATTCCAAATGGGATGAATAAGGATGTGGCTTCGGAGATTGAGAAATACGACCGAATTTTAGAGCGCAATCCTAGGGATTTACAGTTGTTAGGTATTGGTGTGAACGCTCATATTGGGTTTAACGAACCGGGGACGAAGTTTGATACGACGACGCAATTGGTTGAATTAACGGACGAGACAATTAATGCGAATAAGCGTTTCTTTGAGTCGGTTGAGGATGTGCCGACAGAGGCTTACTCGATGGGGATAAAATCGATTTATGATGCGAAACGCATTATTTTAATGGCGTTTGGTGAAAATAAAGCTTCAGCGATTAAAGCAATGATTGATGGACCTGTAATGGAAGATGTTCCAGCGAGTATCTTGCAGCGTCATCCGAATGTCACAGTTATTCTTGACCAAGAAGCGGCGAGTGAGTGGCAACAACCGGCAGAAGGTGCGAGCTAATGACTCAATATTATTTAGCGAAAACAATTATTTTGGAAGATAGTGAAGTGGATGATGCCTATCTAGTAGTAACGGATGGCGTTATTGATGGTGTTGTAACGGAAGTTCCTGAGGGCGGAGAGGTCATTGATTATTCCAATTATATCCTAGCACCAGGTTTAGTAGATACTCATATTCATGGCTATAAAAATTATGATGTGATGGATGCTGATCCTGCTGGGTTGCAAGTGATGGCTGAGAGTTTGCCTTCATGTGGGGTGACTTCTTGGCTGCCGACGACCTTAACTGATTCGACGGAGAATTTAAATAAGGCGTGCCGTGTAATTGCGGAGCATTACCGTGAGTTGAGTGGTGCGAAAGTTCAAGGGATATTCCTTGAAGGGCCATACTTTACTGAGAAATATCAGGGAGCCCAAAATCCAAAGTATATGTCTGATCCATCTACTGAACAGTTAGATGAATGGTTATATTTAAGCGAGGGACTGGTAAATAAAATTGCGATTGCACCTGAAAGAGATGGGGCAACCGAATTTATTAAGCACGCTGGTGATAAAGAGGTTCATGTTGCTTTAGCGCATAGTGATGCGACTTTTGAAGAGGCGACTGAAGCGATTAAAGCGGGTGCTAAAATTTTCATCCATTTATATAATGGGATGAGTGGCTTGCATCACCGGAATCCAGGAATGGTTGGTGCGGCACTGGCATCGAAAGAAACTGTTTTTACTGAAATTATTGCGGATGGTCATCATGTTCACCCAGGAGCTATTCAAGTCGTGAAGAATGCACGAAGTGCTGAAGAAATTGTCTTAGTGACGGATTGTATGCGTGCAGGTGGCATCGGCGAAGGCAAATCAAGTCTGGGCGAATTCCCAGTCTACGTAAAAGACGGCCAAGCTAGAATGGTCAAAGACGACAATCTAGCGGGTTCGATTTTAGAACTGATTGATGGTGTCCAAAATTTAGTGAAGTGGGGGATTGCGTCGGTTTATGATGCGGTTCGCATGGCTTCGCTGAATCCGGCTAAGTCAGTAGGGATTGACGATGTGTGCGGTAAACTGGCACCTGACTATGCTGCTGACTTTATTGTGATTGATGAGGAAGTGAATTTAAAAGCTACCTATATCAACGGAGAAAAACACTTCTCTCTATAGCATGCATTCAAGACTTACCACAAATGTGGTAGGTCTTTTTTTCATCCCCCCCTCCAGGTGTTTTCTTCCCGTTTTTATAATATACTTAAAAGAAAAGGAGCAAATATTATGATATTAGGCGCAATTGAAGCTGGCGGCACGAAATTTATCTGCGCGGTCGCGGACGAACAGTTCAATGTCACCGAGCGAATCACCATTAAAACAACCGACCCTGAAACGACGATGACCCAGGTTGTCGACTTTTTCAAACAATACGAAACGGACCTAGCCGGCATCGGCATCGGCTCATTCGGGCCGATTGATGCCAAAACGACGTCACCCACTTACGGCCACATCACGTCAACGCCCAAGTTGAAATGGCGCAATTTCGACTTTTTAAATTTTTTGAAGGGGTACTTTGACATACCAATGACTTTCACTTCGGACGTCAATGCATCTGCCGTTGGCGAGTTTCATTCCGTTGAAAATCAAGAAGTAGAATCACTTGTTTACTATACAGTGGGTACTGGAATTGGTGGTGGAGCGGTCCAAAAGGGTGAATTAATTGGAGGGCAGGGTTTTACAGAAATGGGCCATCAACTCATTAAAAGACATTCCGATGATGATTATGAAGGAACTTGCCCTTATCACGGCGACTGCTTAGAAGGTTTAGCGGCAGGACCAGCGATTTTAGGGCGTTATGAAATCGAAGGGAAAGATTTGGCGGAAGACCATGCGTATTGGGAAATTCTCGCCTATTACTTGGCGCAGTGTGCGGTGAATACGACGCAATTCTATACCCCTGATAAAATTATTTTCGGAGGTGGTGTCATGAAGCAAGAGCACCTTTTCCCAAAAATTAGAGAACAATTCAAGGCATTAAACCAGGATTATATGGCGGTGGGCGACTTAGAGTGTTACATCACGGGGCCGAGTTTGGGGGATGATGCGGCGGTTTTGGGGTGCTTGGAGATGATTAAAGCGGCGTTGAGTGACGCGTGACTCTCGGGGTCCTTATTTTTGTCTGAGGGATAGGGAACTTTTTGACGCTGATGAAAGCGTTTGATTGGATTATAATGTGTATACAAGTGGAGATTGAAGGGAGCTTTTATGAAACCAATATTTTTAAAACCGGCATTTCAGGAGAAAATCTGGGGCGGTAACAAGTTGAAGACGGAGTTTGGTTTAAATACACCCAGCGATAAAACGGGTGAGGCGTGGGTGGTCAGTGCCCATCCTAACGGCTTGTCGCATGTGGCGGCGCCAGCAGAGTTTGCGGGGTTGAGTTTAAAGGATTTGTATGATCAAGAACCAGAACTTTTTGGGCCGAATCATCCTGAACCATTCCCATTGTTGGTGAAAATTTTAGATGCGACCGATGATTTGTCGATTCAAGTGCATCCGAATGATGACTATGCGCGTTTGCATGAAGGCGCCGGCGAACTCGGTAAAACGGAATGTTGGTATGTCATCGCAGCGGACGAAGGGGCGACGATTGTTTACGGCCACCACGCTGAAACGGTTGAGGAATTTGGCGACTATATTGAGTCTGGAAATTTAAGCAATGTCTTTCGAGAAATTCCCGTACAAGCTGGCGACTTCTTTGATGTGCCAGCGGGAACGATTCATGCGATTGGCGCGGGGATTACGATACTTGAAACGCAACAAAGTTCCGACACAACTTACCGCGTCTACGATTATGACCGACGTGACGACGCGGGGAACTTGCGCGACTTACATATCGAGCAGTCCAAAGATGTGACGCTTTTCCCGCACCAAGATAGCGCGTTTACTAAACAAAATGCGACTTATGAGAAAAACACACTCGCTCACCTGATGACGAACGAATACTTCAGCGTCTACAAAGTCGAAGCAGACGGCGCGTTCGAGACGGAATTAGCTGACAATTATTATCTAGCAACCGTCATCGAAGGCGCGGGTAGCCTGACTGTTGACGGCGAACGCTATCCACTCGACCTGGCCGACTCTTTCATCCTGCCTTATGGCGCGGGGAAAGTGACGTTTGACGGAGAGATGGCGATGATAATGTCTTCGCCTAATTATTAATTAACTGATTAGAAAGGGAGATTTTATGAGGATAGACCATAATGATATTTATTTATTAACTATTCTTGGAGAGGCTCCTGAAACGACAACAAATGAATTGGCTCAAAAGATGAATGTCTCAGCTAAAACTGTTCAGAGACAGTTAACGAAACTGCAAGAAATTATTGAACAGTTAGAAATGGGCATCCAATTAACGATTAATCCGAGTAAAGGGATTCAATTAGAAGGAGATTATAATCAACTACCACTTTTGATTCAAAGGATGAAACAATTAGCCGTTAATGAAGAGCAAGACCGCTTACTATATATCGTGAGTGTTCTATTAAATTCAACCGAAGCAGTCACTCTTCAAACTTTTGCGGATGACATGTACATTGCCCGGTCAACGGTTGAAAAAGCGGTTCATGATGCGCGTAACTTTTTAAGTGACTTTGATGTTGAAATTGAAGGTACACGCAAAGGCTTGGTCATCAATGCCAATGAATCTATAAAGCGAAAAATCTTATCGGAATTAATCCGTGAATATTGGCATGGGATTGTGGTGAATATTGATGGTAGTCAAGAAGGGCTCATCGATATTTCACTGAATAGTCAATTGATGCCAGCCATTGAAGTGTCAATATTGAATGAAGTACAACACCTCGTTTATCAGTTTATGAAAGATAATGGCTTAAGCTTTAATGAAGATCAATATCAATCTTTAGTCATTTATATATCTGTGATGATTGACCGAATTCGAAAGCATCATTATATAGATGAGGTTGAGGTAAAAACAGAAGTGCCGATGATAGATTTAACCAGTCAATTGATTCAGCAATTGAAAAACACTTTTACGATGGAAATCCCTGTTTTTGAAAGACAGTATATTGCTACTTATATAGAAGGAATTATTATAAATAGTCATAAAGGTAATGGCATTAATGCGGTTGTCAATACAAAATATAGCAATCAGATACTAAGTCTTTTAGAAACATTTTTTGAGTATTTAGAACCTGATCAAACGTTACTCGATAATTTAACACTCCACTTGAATGCGAGTATCAAACGACTGGAAAGTGGCATCAGAATTAGAAATCCGCACCGTGATCGAATCATTAAAGACTATTCGACCGCTTTTAATTTGGCAGTCGAACTCGGTGTCGAATTATCGGCTAAATTTAATTTAGCCTTTAATATTGATGAAATTTCTTATATGGCGATTCATATTCAATCTTTTTTTGAAAGGCAAGAACAAACTAAAATTGATGTCATTTTAGTTTGTGCAAGTGGTTTTGGGACGGTTAAATTATTGGAACAACGGATTATTCAACAATTCGGGGATGTTTTAAATATTACGGACGTTATTGGTATTGCTCAATTAAATGAGATTAACAAAAATCAGCGATTAGTAATCAGTACAATTCCTATCGAAACAACATTGAATAATGTAATTACAGTAAGTCCATTATTAACAGAGACAGATATCCGACATATCCGCGATCATATTAAGCATCGATTGAAGAATGTGACGAACAGCGCTTTTAAATTGATGAATCACCACTTGATATTTCACTCAACAGGAAAAAATGAGAACTGGATGTCGGTAATTGAATCCATTACAAGTCAATTAATATTTCGAGGTTATGCTGATGTGGGGTTATTAGAAAGTGCGGTCAAGAGAGAGCGTATGGCTTCAACGGCATTAGGCAAATTTTCAATGCCACATGGCGAAGTAAAGTATATTAATAAATCTGTCATCAGTGTATATGTTAATCCTAATGGAATCCAATGGGGCAAAAATCGTGTGAATGCAGTGTTCTTTTTTGCCTTGAATCCGAATGAAGAAAAAGAATTAAATTTGATCTATAAAGATTTTAATAATCTGATTTCAAACGAAGAATGGTTAGAAAAGTTAATCGGTATGAAAGACCGAGAAGCGTTGCAAAGTTTTCTATTAAATGAAAGGATGGATAAAGATGAGTAAAAAAGTTATAGCGATAACAGCCTGTCCAGTAGGTGTCGCTCATACCTATATGGCAGCTGAAAACTTAGAGCGAATGGGAGAAGAAATGGGGATCGACATCAAAGTCGAAACACATGGTTCAATCGGAATTGAAAATCCTCTCACTCAAAAAGATATTGATGAGGCAGAAGGTTTAATCATTGCTTCAGATAAAGATATTGATAAGGCACGTTTTGCAGGGAAGCGAATTATTGAAGTACCTGTACGTGAAGGAATTGACAGACCACAAAACCTTATCCAAGATATTTTAGACGGGAAAGGGAAGGTATCTAGTCAAGGCGCTACTTCTAAATCTGAAAACTCTTCCGATGATAATCAAAATTCAATCTACCGTGCGTTAATGAACGGTGTTTCATACATGGTACCCTTTGTTGTTACAGGTGGTTTACTAATCGCGGTTGCTTTATCGCTTGGAGGAATTCCTACTGAAGCTGGGTTTATGATTCCAGAAGGATCGTTCTGGGCAAATGTGAATGCCATTGGTGGCGCTGCAATGGGATATATGGTGCCGATTTTAGCCGGATATATCGCATATGCGATTGCGGATAGACCAGGACTTGTTCCAGGTATGGTTGGTGGTATGATTGCGGCGAATGGATCGTTTTATGGTTCGGAAGCGAATACTGGTTTCATTGGGGGGATCATTGCCGGTTTCCTAGCAGGTTATGTTGCTTTAGCGATTAAGAAAATACCAGTGCCTAAAGCATTGAATTCAGTTATGCCGATTATTATTATTCCAGTGTTTGCTTCACTAATTGTAGGACTTTTATTTATTTACTTAATTGGACAACCTGTTGCCTCACTGTTTACAACAATGACAGAGTGGTTAGCCGGTATGCAAGGGGCCAACTCAGTTATTCTAGCCACAATCATCGGAGCGATGATCGCGGTTGATATGGGTGGACCTTTTAATAAAACGGCCTTTCTATTCGGTTCGGGACTTATCGCTGAAGGCGTGTTTAACGTGATGGGAGCAGTCGCGGTTGCGGTGTCTGTGCCACCAATCGCTTTAGGAATTGCGTCTCATTTATTTAAAAATAAATTTAGTGAAGCAGACCGTCAAGCGGGTACTGCTGCTGTTGTGATGGGATTCTTTGGAATTACTGAAGGGGCGATTCCTTTCGCTGCCAAAAATCCAGCACGAATTATCCCAGCTATTGTTGGTGGATCTATCGTTGGTTCGGTTACCGGGATGTTAACCGGCGTAGGTGGTCATGTAGCTCACGGTGGCCCAATTGTGGCGCTTCTTGGAGCGATTGATAATGTGTTATTCTACTTCCTAGCGCTACTTGTTGGTGTTATTGTAACGATTGTTTTAATTGGTGTATTAGTACCTAGCTTAGAACCAGAAGTTGCTGCAGCAGATAATGAAGCGTTAACAGATGACAATGAAGTTGAAAACCAAGCGCCTGTAGCGGTTGCTGAAACATCAGAAGAACCTGCAGAAGCAGACGAAGTGGCTTTAATCGATTTAATGGATGAAGACTTAATCATTATGGATGTCGAAGCTTCAGAAAAACAACAAGCATTCAATGAATTTATTAACTTATCAGCTTTAGATTACCGCTTATCTGATAAAGAAACTGTTTTACAAGCAGTACTAAAACGTGAATCTGAAGGGTCAACCGGTATGGGTGAAGGGATTGCAATTCCACATGCCAAATCAGACAGCATCATTGCGCCGACAGTAGTATTCGGTCGTTCAGAATCAGGTATCCAGTGGGATAGTCTAGACGGCCAACCTGTCAATGTCGCATTCCTAATCTTAGTGCCTGAACGCCACAAAGGTGACATGCATCTGAAAATCCTTCAAATCTTAGCGCGTAAATTAATGGACCCAGAATTTAAAGCCAGTCTATTAAACGCCAAAACAAGAGACGAAGTTTATAACATTCTAAAAGAAGTAAAATAATTATTACTAACAAGAGATCAAGTAGCTATTACTTGGTCTCTTTTTTTGAGGACTATTTGGAAAGTATGGCAGTTGACTTTGTGAGTTATAGGAATTGAAGGAAAGTTCAGAAGGGAACGGAGAGAACGTTCACTATTTACTTCGTTTGAGTGAAGTTTTTGATGATGGAATTGGAAACATTCACTATTTTTTGGGTTAGAGTGAAAGTTTCGATTTCAAAACCAGAAACATTCACTATTTAAGGTGGAAATTTTGGAAGTGACACGATTCGTGCTACTAATAAAGCTGAATAAGCAACTATCTACTAGACTCACCGTCTTATAACAACTGTTTTATCTAGACAGCTGTCTTCTAGAAGCTAATCGAACTGGACATTATATAGAAAGAACACGCAATTTTAAGCAAACCAATCAATCAATCATTCTAAAACCAATAACAAACCTTGGAATTTAATCCGTTCAATTTCTTCAGAAATTGACTTCCGCCTTATTAGAATGAATCTTTTCGCCTGAGCGAAAAGCGACATCATAACAAGTGGTAGAGTCGCTAAGGCGACTCTGATTGAAGGACATTGTTTGCGAGAGATTTTAGGAGCGTTGAGGGAGTTAGAGGACAGTGGATTTTCTTAACGACCGCGAATATCCTGAGTTAAGAAAACTTTTGCCTTAATATTTTCTTAACTAACAGCGACTCACTGAGTTGAGAAAATTTAAGCCTCGAAATTTTCTTAACTGATAAGGTTTCAGCAAGTTAAGAAAACAATTCCGAGCCAGAACTAGTTTAAAGACCTGAAATCCAATTGGAGTTTTCAGTATTTTGTTGATTGAAGCCACTACTGAAAAATATTTTCGATTATTTTTCAGTAATCTCAACATTCCCCTTCGTAATGAAAACTTCCCACTCACCCACAATACCCAACACAAAAAAACGAACAGCCCTCAAGCTGCTCGTCCCACTATATCCGCATTCACACTCATAATACCTTTATATCTCGCAACCATCCCATTCAAATAATCGGGATAACCAATTGCTGCATAATCAAACTTAGCGCCACCTACCCTGAACAGTCCTTTAACAAACTCTGTTAACGTCTTTTTACCACTCACTTTATAAGTATGGTTAGGGCGCAAGAGATAAATCCAATCCCGTAAGAAATCTTTCACTGATTGATAATGAATATAATTGCCACCTTCATTAGAAGGGCGGGCGGAACCTTTAAACTTAACAACATCAGGATGCCCCTTATAAGTCTCACTCCAAGTTATACCAGCCCAGTTGTTATCTGTTTTAGCGACACGACTTGAACCCCATAAACCTTCATAGTCCAACATCGTAATCAGAAACATCGGCTCAATATCATACAGCTTAGCTTCTTCATGAATAAACCCAACTAAGTCACCAGAAATAGAACGACTTTGATAATGCAACCCCTGATATTTCTTGCCAACCGGCAACGACACAACTTCCAAAGCACGATCAGCTGAGGCCGATTCAACACCCATCAGTCGATTCACTTCCTTTTGCACCGCAACAGCATCATGCCCAGCAGACTTCAACCGTTCCACACGGTCAGCACCCATTCCCCATTTCCCCGCAACCACCTCACGGGCAATCTCAGTAACACTCGCTCTAATCGGTTCCGCCTCTAACATTAACCGATTCACTTCACGCTGTACCTCAGCTGGGTCATGTCCGGCCGCCATCAATAATTTCAATCTCTGTCCACCATTATCCCACTTGCCCGCAATCACTTCACGTGCAATTTCAGTGACTGTTGAAGTGTGAATCGGTGTTTGTTTATCGTTAGACTTAGATAACGTCACCCTCTTATTCACTTCCTCCTGCACAGCATCCGGATCATACCCAGCATCCCGCAACCGGCGCACTCGCTCACTACCATTCCCATACTCACCACGCATCACCGCGTCCACAACAGAAGCGGGGACCACAAGACGTACAGCATTACCATCAGCACTCTCCGCCAAATACCTCGGTCTCGCATACCCCGAAATACTCGTTGCTAAATAGTGGAAGATATTTTTCTCCACCCGGCGATTCGAATTCCCCTCAATCGTTGTCACATAACCATCCGCAGACACCGACTCCACAAACCCAACATGGTCGGACCAAGCATTCTGATTCCAATCCCAGAAAATCAAATCCCCTGGTTGAGGCAACTCACGGCCAATCCAAATTCCCATATCTTGACACAATAAAATCTGACGCTGAACTCCGCACTCACGAGGAATTAAACCAGCTATTCCTAATTTATCCCCAACCACAGTTACAAACGCCGCGCACCAGTCATCCTCCACCTTCAAAGGATAGCCAACCGGCAAGGGCGACACGCGGTTATAGTCCGCCACTAATGCACGGTGACGAGCATCATATTGATTCACACCCAAATACCCATCCGCAATCTTAAGCAATTCCTGCGCCATGTGAGCCACCCCCATTACGGTAATTGATATTAGAAATTTGTAAAACAGTCCCTAAAAACACCGCCACCAAGTTAATCACCGACACAAATTGTTCCGTGCCGCCCAACTGGTAAATATCTCCAATTCCCGCCACAAAAACCGCAAAGGCCGGCAGGAAAATCAACACAAACCATTTCAACCGATCATACAAAGTATTTGATAAATGCATAGCTCCTCCTAGTAAATTGAACTATTCGCCAATTCCAAAACTTCTTTCAACGTCCCCTTAATATCCTCCAGTGCCAAGTCAATCCGTGACAAGTGACGCTCGTGTTTGGCGGTCTGTTCCTCCAATTCACGGCGAATCACTTTGTTTTCCTCGGACTCTTCGTACACCATATCAATCCGTTGAATTAAATCTCCAATCGTTGTAATCAAGCTGACTGTTTTAGACATCGTGGCGTAAATCGCCATAATCGCTGACGCAATCGCACCCACTTCAAGTATCGGCATATTTATTCACTCCTTTTATTGTTGTAATATCTCACTCTAAAAAAACAACCCTCAGAAAACAAATTCTGAGGGCGAGTTACTAAAAACAAGAGGAGGCTATGCTGCTGGCTGTTCGTAAACTGTCTCTACACTACGAGACACATACTGTGCGCCAACGGCTTCGGCGTAGATGTCTTCACCTTCGTTGCCGATGAACACATTTGCTTGGACAATATTGTCTAAAGCAGTTTGCGCTTGAGCTGGCGTTAAGCCTTCCTTAGGCGACTTAACCGTGATTTTACGCGACTTCCCATTAGCATCTTTAAATAACAATTCTAAATTTGTAGTCATAAATTATACCCCTTTCTTAAACAAACACTTGATAGTTTTCAGTAATCGCTACAGTGTCAGACTCTTGAGCAGACACGGCATCAATCGCATCCTTCACCAAACGAATCTCCTCAACCGTCGCATTCGGCGCCACGTCGCTAAAATTATGCGACACCTTCTTCTCCGTAAACGGATCCACATACTGGAAACTCACACGCATCTTATTACCAATCTTAGTCATATAATGACCTCCCTTAATTTTTTGTAGGATAAGCCCTACACTATTAAACAACCATTTAAAACTAAAATGGGAAGCAGGCCCCACAAAGACTATGGTTGAGCCATTATCCAAGACTCGATAAACGACTTTAACTTCTTCTTCCGGTTCGAAATCGTCCGTCTCGTCACACCAAAACGTTCCGCCATCTCTTTAACAGATAATTCTTCAAAGACAAGGCAGAGGAGTAATTCGTACAGGTCAGAATCGAGGTGCTCTTTTAAGTCGTGGAGTAACTTCACCAGGGAATAATCAGCTTCGCCAGAAGTCATGGGGATTTGACCGGCGGTGTCTTCAATTTCAGTTAAAGACAGCTCTCGCTCGGGGTGCAGAGACCTTAAATATTTTGCTAGGTGCCAACTTAGACCGCGTTTAGCGTAGCTGACAAAGGCGTACCGGTCGTCTGACAGCGGCTTACCCTCAAATTGATCGTAGAGGGTTAAGAGATGGATGCGCAACTCCTGACAAAAGTCATAATAATAAGCGTGTATGGGGGTAAAACCACGTTTTCTAACGACGCTGTGAATCAGGGGTTCGAATTGTTGTAAGAGTTGGTGCGTGAATGGGGTACCTTGCATTGAAACCTCCTAGTGTGTGATTTAAGAAATTTTCGTTGATAGCAGTTCTCCGTATGCTAGATGGCTGTCGAGTAATGTTTGTAAGGTCAATTTCAGTAAATCGTCGGCATTGAGGTCAAAGCAGTAGTCGCAAAAGTCGATAAAGTAGTCAATCAGCTCGGTGAAATGTGTATTGACGTGACTAATATAGCCCATACGCATCGTGAACAGGCTGAGTGTCATCGAGTCGGGTGGGAGCTGGATGGCTTGGTAAGGTTGGTTAATCAGGTGCGCATATTGGATGAGTGTGACCAACATACTTGGTGCCAGGTGGTGGATGTCATCCAGTTCAGTGCATTCTTCCAGCTGATCCATCAGCGCTTTGAATTGGTCTTTGATAGTGATGCGGTCTTCTTTTTCTAAGCCAGAACAAGTGATTGTTTGAATCAGAGTAAGTAAATGAGCCTGTTCATAACTTTCTGATGAAAGGGTGATTTGGTGTTCATAAACAGCTTCTGTTGATAAATGGAGGATGTCAAAGCTTAGTGTTTCCTCAAGTTGATTGAGATAAGTGTTCGTATCTTGGTTTGATAAAATAAAGGCAGTCTCAACGAGGGATTTAAGTAATGTTGAATCATTTGCGACATAGTGGTGGGGATGTTTTAAGTTGCTTGATTTAATTGTATACATAGGGATTCCTTTCGCTAGAGAGCTGTTTTTATAGAGTAATGAGTGGCATTTCAATGTCTTTATAAGGTTCTAGTAATTTATTCAAGCGGTAAGTATCTTGGAATGCATCATCATGCGCAATGACGTCGCCAAGGTGTTGGATATCACTTTGATACCAATTTTTTAGAATCGATAGACAGTATTTATAAGGATGTCCAGCTGTTTTAGAGCGTTCAATTGCCTCTGTTATAACATCTGCTGTCATCGTTTCGAGATAATAAGTAAACTTTTTAAATTTATCATAAGTGATGTCACCAATATTCTCTTGATAAAAAGTAAGTATTAATTGGGCGTCATTACTGAGTGTCTTTTGCCAGTCTTTGAGGGAATCACTACTCTTTTTCGACTCGTTAGACGAATGGCCCCACGATTTTTGTTTATGGTTATCATTCTCATTATCATTTTCGTTTTGAGTTTGTTTGTTATTATCATTCTTTTTCTCATTATCATTTTTCTTCTTTTTATCATTCTCATTCTTGTTTTCATTGGGAGCGGTGTTTCGTTCTGGTAATTCGAAACCAGCTACTTGTCGGTTAGCCAATTCATTGATAAACAAATTTTGAATAATTTTGTCAAAGCCGCGTTTGGATATATTCCAATAAGGAAGCATCGCTTCAAACGTTTTTAAAATCAAATCATGGTCTTTAATCGCAGTGATTTCTTTTGTCAGTAAATCACTGACCGGCTTCCCACCACGGATAATACTGTATTCAAGAGACTTGAGAATACTGATTTCTTGAGTATCATGATTATAAGCAATAATTTGATAGGTGTGTTCAAAGCGGTCCAGCAATAATTCCACTGTTTTACGGTCTAAACCGGTTTCCAGCATTATATAGCACTTATTCAATTTATAAATGCCCAACTGCGAGGAATATTGGTTTGTCATCAAGTAAACATGGAACAAACGATCTTCGAGTGAATAAGTTTCTAAAACATCTGATTCTGACCAAAAGCTAACAGGAACAATACGTTTTATCATAAGGAATCCCTTTCTGAATGTGAGTAATGAGGTCTTGTCAATGAATAATATATTTAATAATTGCTTGCCATTGGCATCATAAAATGTTCGATCGGTTTAAGATGCTCCGCGTAGCGTTTGGCTAATTGTTCCGGTACGGAATACTTTAATCGAATCTGCTGAGCTAGATTTAAGTTTAGGTGAAAGATAACTTTTTTGATAAATTTTTCGCTCGGATCTAACTCCTCATTGAGTACTTTATATACATGACTTCTGGAATAATCAATTTTCTTGGCCAACTCCGCTGGTGTCAGCTGGTGCTCATATAAGACTAAAGTATTCAGATAAGTGATATCATACTTAATATTAATTCCCAACATAAAACATCCTCTGATTTCTAAATTTTAGTAAATAATTTATTTATTTACAAAAACTAAGATACCTATTTTCTAATCCGTTTGCAACTTAATCTCCAAAGTTGTATTATTTATGAGACAAAATGATTTTATTTGACATAACAGCTACCAAAGGGCCGCAGAGTGGTGTATACTGAGAGAGTTATAAATCATAATTTAAGAATTAAAACAGGTTAAAATGCCACTAATGATGCTTTTCAACAGAATTTAAATGAGAAAATTACAGACACACATTAAAACGTTTTCACTGAAAATATGGATTTTTTAGCAAAGCAATATTATGATCATTTTTATAAAAACAAAGAACCGAAACAAACTGCTTTAAGTGCGGGAAGTTTTGGTTCTTTTTGTATGGTGTGGAATAGATAATTGTGAGAAATCGTGAGTGAATCGTGTGAAATTTTTGATCAAATTCAATTTAACAGTCGCATTTGGTGTAAATCGTGTGAAATGAGTAGTCGTATTTGGGGGAATGTTGAATTATAGGGCTAAATTTCGATTTTCAAAGCAAAATGATTTGGCTTAATTTATTCGGTTATTTGGAAAACAATGCAGTGTTATGGGATATAATGAACCTAGTGAATCACTTATATGGACAGGATAAATTATATTATTTAGGAGGCAATATTATGGTGCAAAGTTCAAGTTATATAGCAATCCCTCCGGGAGCCACTATTCTCGAGTTGCTCTATGTGAGGGAAATGAGCTTGGAAGAATTATCTGAAAAAATGGGATGTAGTGAAGAATACATATCAAAACTAATTGACGGTACTACTCCTTTAACTTCCAATGTAGCGTTAGAAATAGAATCTGTATTAGGAGTACCGACTCTATTTTGGAATAATCTTGAAAGTAATTATAGAGAGCAACTATTCTTGGTAGAAAATGAGATCAAAACCATTTTGAACGGCCATTCTATTAATTATCAGTAAACAAACGTTTATATTTAAAAGGATGATAAAAAACATACATATTGCACAATTTATGATTCAAATAAAACAATTGATGAGAATTTCGATGATGTTGAAAATTAAAATACTTTTGCAACAGCTTTGAAGGTTAGGTATATATTTGTAGTTAGCTAGATTTGAGTTTAGGAATATTTGAAAGATAATCTAGGCACTTGTAAGAAATTAATCCGGTTGAAAATAATTATGCCAATTCTTGGTGTAGTGGTGTGCTATAAATGTACATGTATCTTTATCGAAATTCAGATAATTTATATCATGCTTACTTTAAATCCATGAAGGTTCAATCACAATTTTTTTATATATAATATAGTTTAAGTTTAATAAAATAAATAGTCTATCTCTACCAAATATATTAAAGGATAAGAGAAGTTGAGAAGTTTTACGCCATCTTTGATAATAAATATGAAAGTAGATGCACTATTATAAACGGCATAAAAGAGTTATTGCTAGTTGGAGTATTAAGTCTAGATGGCTGGAAATAACATTTGGCGAAAATCTAATTATGGTTAATCGATACGATATTGAAACATGAAAAATAATATCATTAAAAGTGTGCAATGAATTTATTGATAGTAAATATGAATGTTGAAATTTATAAGGCTAGTGATTGTTATGCGTATCAAGTTTATCATTATTATTAGCGTAAGAAAATTTGCGGCTACACTTTTTTGATATTTATTTTTAATAAGAAACAATGTAATTTCGAAATAATGTATACTTTATTATGGTAATTAGTCTATTATAGGAATTGTTATTTAAGAAATGTGTATATATTTAATTCAATAGAAAGAAGGAAATTTATGACGTTTAATAGTGATAAAGGTTATAGTATATATGAAGATAAAGTTGTAGACGGCACTTCCATTGAAAAAGTAAATAGAGAAGTATTGGCAGATTATAAAAAACTTATTAATGCTGAAAATTTAGAAGATGAAATTGTGTTAGAATTTGATGGCTTTATGAGAGATGGTAAATTGACAGTTGCAGGAGTCTTAATTTTCGGCCAAAAGGTTGCATATGAATTTCCACAATCAAAACTCCAATTTATTAGATATAATGGTATTAAAACAGATATTAAAAGTCGATTTGATGAAATTATAAGTATGGAATTTACAGGACCTTTACCATTTTTAATTCAAGAAGGATATAGATCGATTAAATTTCAGTTATGTGAACACGAAAAATATCCTGAATATTTATGGGCTAGAGGAATAATTAATGCGTTGATACATAGAGATTACTCATTAACCAATGATTGTGTACGAGTTGTAATGTACGACGACCAGTTAGAAATTTTTAGTCCTGGAGGATTAACAGACGGAGTATCATTAGAGAACATGCGATACACTAAACTGTCACGTAATCCACGCTTAACTAAAACGATAAAGAGACTAGGATTGATTCGGGAATCGAATGAAGGAATCAATAAAAAAATAGACACTGGGAAACAGATGATATCTGAATATACGGAACCTTATGGTAGTGCTGTTGTGCTAAGATTAGCCAATAATTCTTTACGTTAAACATTATGTATTTCAACCTACACTAAATTATCTTAACGGCGAAAATTCAAATGAGTCACTATAATAAAACACTTAATTAAAGTTTTCATGATTGTTCTTAAATAAGAACAAATTAATTTAGTTGATCTTTTGTTCAATTTAGTATATAATAGCAAATACGAACAAAAGTTCTTAGTGAGGTGAAGAGTTTGAAAGTATTTTCAATGTTTGATGGCGTTGGTGGTTTTATTATTGGCTTAAATGAAGCGGATAATAATTTTTTTGAAACAACGCATTCAAATCAATATGAACCATCTAGAAAAGCACAAGATGCTTTTGAAGTTGGTGTATATAATTATCCTGAAATGGAACACATCCCTGATGATGTAGAAACTATTCCAGATGAAAAATTTGAAGAAATTAAAGATAGTGGCGTTGAAATGATTGTTGGTGGATTTCCTTGTCAGGATTATTCAGTAGCTCGTAGTAAGAAGGGCGAGTTAGGAATCGAAGGAAAGAAAGGAGTCCTTTTCTGGCAAATTATTCGTGCCACAGAAATTATTAGACCTAAATATTTAATTTTGGAAAATGTTGATCGTTTATTAAAATCTCCGTCTAGTCAACGTGGTCGTGATTTTGCAATTATGCTAGCAGCTTTTAATAATTTAGGCTATTCAGTAGAATGGCGAGTAATTAACGCTGCAGATTACGGGCGAGCTCAAAGACGTCGTAGAGTATTCTTTTATATTTATCGCAATGATTTAGCTTGGAGCAAATATTTAGACGAAAAATATGAAGAAGCTTCAATTGGAGAAGATTTATTTGGAAATGAAGATGGACACCGTTATGATGAGTATATTTTCTCTGAAGGTTTATTCGCATCTCAATTTCCAATATATGATGAACCTGTAAAAAATCGTTTTACACATGCTGCATTATCTGCTGATATTGTTGAAGTGTCTGATAATTATCAAGGTAGAATGTGGAATACTGGCGTAATGAGACACGGTCATTATTATTCTTATGATACTAGTCCGATAATTGAAGAGCCAATTACTCTTGGGGAAATCGTTCAACCTGAATCTGAAGTTGATGAAAAGTATTATCTAAACCCTGAACAAATTGAAAAATTCGAGTATTTAAGAGGGGCAAAACGAATCGATAGAGTTTCAGCCGACGGACATAAATATACCTATTCAGAAGGTGGTATGAGTCCTTACGATGCTTTAGATTTACCTGGTCGAACTATGTTGACATCCGAAGGAACAGTAAATCGATCGACTCATTTATTAAACATAGATGGTCGATACCGCTTTTTAACCCCGATAGAAGCTGAAAGATTACAAGATTTCCCAGACGATTGGACCAAGTATAAGAAAACAGCTGACGGTGAAATTATTGAAGTTACGGATAGAATGCGTTTGTTCTTTATGGGGAATGCATTAGTAACTGGAATTGTTACTAGAATTGGTAAAGAATTACAAAGAATTGATGAACAATATAAATAAATCTAAGCTTAATATGGATTAAATTATCCGTATTGAGCTTTTTTTAATATATATATTTGGTAAAATAGAATAAATAGCAAATAAGAAAAGGAGAGAGCAAATGAACTATTTACCATATGATGAAACCAATCCAGTTAGTATTTATAATTATTCCCAAGATATCGTGGGGAAGACATTTGCAGATATACTCTCAGAAAATATAACCGACGAGGATGACTATGAAACTGAATATGCTAGATATAATAATCCTCGAGGTAAAGGTTCGTTGGGCGAACTTGTTGAGAAATATTATTTTTATTTGGAAATAAACAATGAATCTAGACCGGACTTTGACTTAGCAAATGTTGAATTAAAAGTAACGCCCTACGAACAGAATAAGAATGGTTCATATAGAGCGGGCGAGCGATTAATTTTAGGTATGATTCCGAATTCAGCACCTGTTCCTGATAATTTCTATGGATCTAAACTCTATAAGAAAATTCACACTATTTTATTAATCTTATATCTAAGAAATAGAGATATTGATCGAATTGAAAATGTCATTAAGTATACCCAGTTAGTATCATTGGAAAGTGATATTTTAAAAGAAGATTTTGAGATTATTCTTTCAGACTATGAAATTATTACAGATAAAATCAAAGCTGGTTTAGCTCATGAATTATCCGAGTCAGATACTATGTATCTAGGAGCAGCGACAAAGGGTGCTACTGCGAAGAAAAGTTTACAACCACAATATTATAATCCCGACATACCTGCAAAAAGAAGAGCGTTCAGTCTTAAACAGGGGTATATGACGGCATTCATTAATAAGCATGTATTTAACAATACGCAGACGTATGATTCAATCGTTGACCATTCAGTGTCAATAGATGAATTCCAACAAATTGTTAAAGCTAAGATACTTAAATATAAAGGATGGGCAAGTAAAGATTTGTTTTCGGAATTCAATATTAGCAGTAAAGCTAAAAGTAAATATGCTATGTTGGTATATGCAATGCTTGGAATAAAATCTAATCGAGCAGAAGAGTTTGAGAAATCAAACACTCAAATTAAAACAATTAGATTATCAGAGAACAATAATCTTAAAGAACATATGTCATTTCCAGCAATTAATTTAATTGAGTTTGCTGGCACGGATTGGGAAGATTCAGTTATCTATGAAACCTTTTCTGAAACTCGATTCTTTTTTATTGTATTTCAAGAACAGAGCGATGATTATTATTTAAAAGATGCGATTTTTTGGAATATGCCGCAAAATGATTTAGACGAATTGGCGTATGAAGATTGGCAAAAGTATGTCGATGAAATTAATCGTGGTGTTGATTTCGTAGTCACTCCAAGTAGAACAAGAAATTCTTTACCAAAACCATCTCAAACGAGCGTCATTCATCTAAGACCTAAAGCCAAAAAAAGTGCTCACAGAATTCAAGGAAAAATCTATGGGAATATCGAAAGAGACGCAGATTTGTTACCGAATGGTGATATGATGACCAAGCAAAGTTTTTGGCTTAATAAGGAATATATTTTAACTGAGATTATTAACTACTATTAAATATTGATTAACGTTCACTGATAAAGATTGCGAATAACTATCCACAAAGTTTCCAATTAAAATATATAAAAGCTTAATAAAACGATTAAAGTTTTGTTGGAATAAATTTTTATTAAAAGAATTAATTATCGAACCAGTGACTAATCTCTTATTTTTGGGTAAACATATCTGTTTGAAATAACGTAATCGTGTAAACGATGATATGGTGAGGTTATGAGTTGGTGGGACTTTGGAATGTTCTGCAACGCAATTTGCAACGCTTTTTAGTTCCCATGTATTTAAAAAAAAACTATTTACCTATATCCAATCATGGTTGGTAATGATGCGTACCAGGGGAGGCCAATTTTTGCTTTCTTTAGAGTTTTTTCTATTATTACAACTGAATCAGCTTCCCGATACAAACTATGGGATTAAAAGGTGAGAGTCGCGCTGGCGACTCTACCACATTATTTAAGATATAGCTTTTAGGCGTGGCCTAAAAGCTTCTTTTATTTGAGTTAGGCAATTTCTTCAGAAATTGACCTCTGCATTTTTATTTTTAGTTTGTGCTACTTATTGGGAGGCTTTGATGGCCAAAAATCTGCAATGGATGCTTGAGCCAAGTGGTTGATGGTTAAAAATCTGCAATGGAGGCCTGAACTAAGAGGTTGATGGTTAAAAAACTGCAATGGATGGCTGAGCAAAGTGGTTGATGGTCAAAAATCTGCAATGGATGCCTGAGCAAAGTAGTTGATGGTTAAAATTCTGCAATGGATGCTTGGGCAAAGTGCTTGATGGTTAAAATTCTGCAATGGCGGCCTGGGCAAACTGGTTGAAGGTCAAAATTCTGCAATGGCAACCTTCACAAACTGGTTGATGGCACAATATGTGCTCGTTCCCATTTATAAATTTGAGTAGTGACACAAGATGTGCAACATCCTCATCTGTTTGGGGCATCGTTTTCGTCGTTTCTTCTACTAAACGCTGATTTCTAGTGTATCAAGGGCGAGTGCAATTTTTTCCAAAAGCGAGGGTTATTGGTGCCTTATTGAGGTGAATATTGGTATAATTTAGGGGAAAGGTTGTGATGATATGCCGTGGAATATGCGCGATTATCCGGCTTCGATGAAGAATTTTGAGGAGCTGGAGCGCAAGAAGATGATTGATATTGCGAATGCGTTGGTGGCGAGTGGTTATGAGGATGATCGGGCGATTCCGATTGCAATCGAGCAGGGCAAGGAGTGGTTTGCGGATGCGTCGGATGAGGAAAAGCGGGCGTTTGACCGGGAGCCGAATCCGAGTGTGAATGATGAGCACGATACGAGTTCGGCCAATCCTGATTTGTTGGATGAGGATGTGGCAGTTTACTTCGAGGACGATGTCTGGAAAGTGAAGACGGTCAAGGCGAAACAAGCGGCCGACACCTTTGACACGAAGGCTGAGGCGCTGGAGCGTGCGCAGGAAATTGCGGACAATAAAGGAACAAAAGTGATTTCTTATCGGAAAGATGGTAGTCAGCAATAAACGAACTGCGATCGTTTTTGGTCGTTGGTTTTGTAAGCGTATCTTTTAATTATTTTGGCAATTCATGTTAAAGTTGTGTTAGTAAGCAAATGGAGGGAAAAAGAATGACAAAAAATTTAACAGATCCTAGAGACATGTTTTATAACGAGAAGTTTCCCGAGCAAGCGGATAAAAGTTCACCTGCTTTACAAAAAGAAATGGATCCTAAACCCGACTGCGGTGAGGAATCTTATAAAGGTAGTGGGCGCTTAGAAGGTTTAAGTGCGTTAGTTACCGGAGGGGATTCTGGAATTGGGCGTGCGGCGGCGATTGCTTATGCGCGTGAAGGTGCCAATGTCGCGATCCATTATTTACAAGGCGAAGAAGAAGATGCTAAAGAAGTGCTTGACTTGATTGAGGCTGAGGGCGTTAAGGGATTAATGTTACCAGGGGATTTTAGGTCAGAAGGTGTCGTGACAGAAATCATTAAAGAAGTTGTTGCGGAATTTGGTTCTTTAGATATTTTAGTTTTAAACGCAGCACAACAATTTGCGCGTGAGTCGTTGAGCGAATTGACGATGGAACAAGTAAATGATACTTTCAAAGTGAATGTTATTTCAATGTTTGAAGCGGCTAAAGAAGCGGAGAAACATTTAAAACCGGGCGCAAGTATTATCACAACGACGTCGGTGCAGTCATTTGACCCATCAGATACTTTAATGGATTATGCGGCAACAAATAGTGCGGTATCATCTCTTACAGTGTCACTTTCAAGTTACTTTGCGGATAAAGGTGTCCGTGTAAATGGTGTGGCCCCTGGTCCAATTTGGACGCCACTGCAATTAGATCATGGTCAGCCTGAAGGTGCGATTCCAGAGTTTGGTCAAAATTCATTGTTAGGTCGTGCGGGTCAACCGGTTGAGCTAGCAGGCGTTTATGTTTTCCTAGCATCTAAAGATGCCAGCTATGTGACAGGTCAAATTTATGGTGTCACTGGTGGGGAGAATATTGATTTATAATTAATGTGAGTAAATACTATTTTTGAATCTAGAGGAGGAATTTAGTATGTTTTTAGTTGTACAAAATATTACTGTCAAAAGTGAGAACCGTCAAAAAGCAATTGATGCTTTAGCTAATCGTACGATTCTGAAAGAACAAAAAGGGTTTATCGATTTATCAGTGATGAATAACCAAGACAAAGAAGATGTCATTGGTGTTATCGGGCGCTGGGAATCGAAAGCCGACTGGCAAGCATGGGAAAACCACGAAGACCGCGACAAAGTTGAAAAATTCCCAACTGAAAATGTTGAAACAGCGTTTTATGAGTTAATTGGTCAAGTTTAACAATTAGATTTTAATTGAATGATTGATTGAAGAGGCCCGAGCAATCGGGTCTTTTTTTGTTTGGGGTGGATTGGGTTGGAATTGGGGTATGGTTGGGAGGAAAAGATTGATGGATTGTTAATCTGCTGGGATTTGGATGGTGGGAGATTGATAGATTGTTAATCTGCTGGGATTTGGATGGAGGGAGATTGATGGATTGTTAATCTGCTGGGATTTGGTTCGTGGGAGATTGATGGATTGTTAATCTGCTGGGATTTGGATGGAGGGAGATTGATGAGTTATCAACCTTCTAGAATTCAGGAGGCAGTAGATTAATGATTCATCAATCTACTCCAGGAGAGAATCTGATTTGATTAAACAGGAGCCTTTTTCAAAAAAAGTCTAGCATTCGGATGGAGAACAATGGGGTTAAAAGGAAAGAGTTGCGAAGGCAACTCTACTATATCTTTGATGTCGCTTTTAGGCCGCGCCTAAAAGCTTCTTTTAATTAAAGGAAGTCAATTTCTGAGGAAATTGACGACTGCATTTATAGCTCTAAGTTGGTAGTAGTTTATAGAAGGTTTGGGAAATTTTGTTGGTAATTTTCATTTGCTAGTAATTTCTTTTAAGATCGAAGTAATTTTGGTAAAATAGTTATAGAATAAATGTGCTTACAATGTCAATACTTATGGAAGGGATGAGAGAATTGTCTAAAGCTATTAAGTCTAATAAAACGAGTAATTTGAATGTTAGAATAGAGCCTGAAATTAAAAATAGTGCGGAAGATATACTTAATGATTTGGGTCTTTCAGCGTCTGCTGCAGTTAATATTTTTTATCGCCAAATTATTGAAAATCAGGGGTTACCTTTCGAGATAAAAAAAGCTTCAGTGAAGCCCTTAAATATAAATGCCTTATCTGAGTTTGAATTGGATGAAGAATTAGAAAAGGGATATGCGGATATTGAAGCGGGGCGTACTCAGCCAGCAAAAGAAGTATTTGAAGAACTCCGTAAAGATTATGGCGTATGATTTTTGAGATAGAAATTACTTTTCAAGCTAAAGCTGAGTTGCGCGGTATTTACGAGTATATTGCTTATGATTTGCGGTCTCCTAAAAATGCAAAAGGCCAATTGGAACGTTTAGAGTTAGAAATTTTAAATTTAAATCAAATGCCAGAACGGTTTCCGAAATTAAATATAGAACCATGGTACAGCCGTGGTTTACGAGTGATGCCAGTTGATAACTACCGCGTACTCTATACGGTCGACAAATAGAATACCCAAGTCATAATTCTAAGGGTAATGTATGGCGGACGGGATTTTACAACACAACTTAAAAATAATACAGAATTTTGAATAATTATGATGAAGCTTTTAGCCGTGGCCTAAAAGCTTCTTTTTGTTAAAGGAAGTCAATTTCTGAGGAAATTGACGACTGCTCAACAAACTTAGTCAGATAACCAGCCCATCAAGCCCTCCACCAACATAGGCGCCAATAAAAAAGGAGTCGCCGTAGCGACTCCACTTAATCATTAACTTAATACCATACCTTTCCCAAAGTATTAGGCGTCTTCCCAAACTTCTTCGGCGATTTCTTTGACGAGAGCGACTTTGGCCCATTGTGCGTCTTCGGTGAGGGCGTTGCCTTCTTCGGTTGACGAGAAGCCGCATTGGGGGCTGAGGTAGAGGTCTTCGAGTGGGATGTATTGGCTGGCTTCTTGAATGCGGGCTTTGACCGCGTCTTTGTCTTCGAGTTCGCCTGTTTTTGATGTGATGAGGCCTAAGACGACTTTGCTGCCTTTTGGCAGGTCGGCTAGCGGTTCGAAGCCGCCTGAGCGGTCTGTGTCGTATTCTAGGTAGAATGCGTCAGCGTTTTCGCGGGCGAATAAGTGGTCGGAAACGCTGGCATAGCCACCTGTTGCGAAGTGGTATGAGGCGAAGTTTCCGCGGCAGACGTGAGTTGTCACCACTAAATCTTCCGGTAAGCCGTCGATGACACGGTTATTAATTGTCACTAAATCGTCTTTTAATTGATCACGCTCAGCTCTTTCCTCATCTGAAAATTGCGACTCGTCGTGTGTGAACACCACGTCCCACGAGCAGTCGTCGAGTTGTAAATTACGTAAACCCGCGTCATATAAGTCTTGGATGACCGTTTTGTATGCTTTTACCAAGTCGTCGAGCAATTCTTCGCGCTCTGGGTACACTTCTTTGGCTGCCGGCAAGTTTTTATCTGTATGGAAGACGAAAATTTCATTGAAGAATTGCGCCGGCGCCGGGATCGTTTGGCGCACCACAATGCCGTCAGATGCGTTATCACGCACAAATTTAAAATCTTCTACGAAAGGGTGGTTTTCGCCAGAGATTTTCGCTACGATCCGAGCCGTGTCACCCGGCGTCGTAATCCCTTCGAACTCATATCCAGCTACGTCTGACTTACGTTCCACGCCATTTAGACCCCAGAAAAAATCTGTATGCCAGTAACGGCGACGGAATTCCCCGTCAGTCACTGATTTCAGTCCAGCAGCTTCTTGCTTTTTGATTAAATCAATAATTTCTTTATCCTCGATGGCACGCAATTCCTCAGCAGAAATTTGACCATCCGCAAACTGTTGGCGCGCATCCTTCAACGCTTGTGGGCGTAAGAACGAACCAACGACATCATAACGAAAAGGGGCATTAGTTGTTGTCATAATAAAATCTCCTTGCGTTGTATTATAATTTAGTGAGTTTGATTATATAATAATTAGAAATAAAATGCAAGGGATTGCACTTAGGTTTGGATACTCTTTTTTTGTTGGTAGTTTCGATTATAGTCGAAACTGTGGATAATTTAGGTGAAGTTATCGAGAGTAGTCGAAATTGAGGGGTGTTGATGCATCGATGTGGTGCATGAGAACTGGAATTTGAGTGGTGGTGCATCGATCAGATGCCGCATTCTGGATAGGAAACTGCTTCGATAACAGGGCTAGCATTTTGATAGAGAACTGTGTAGTCAGAAGGAAAGAGTAGCCATAGCTAAAACAATAGATGACATTCTTTCTTGTTTTATCATTATAAATTCTTACTCGTTTACCAGCATATATTCTCGCATATGAGACTGTACTGTTGCTGAAGCAACAACATTCTCAGCAGCAACTCTTCCTTATTTATGATGTTGCTTTTAGGCCGCGCCTAAAAGCTTCTTTTTATTAAAGGAAGTCAATTTCTGAGGAAATTGACGACTGCTCAAAAGGTGGGTGGTGCTATTTGGAATGGTTGAAGGAATTGTTTTTGCATAACTTTTGTCAATCGGAAAGTTATGCGATTTTTGTTCTGGATTTACGCATAACTCTGCTAGTCGTAAAAGTTATGCAAAATAATTTAGAATTAAGATGTTATATTTGTATTTTGATAAATGGCGTATATTGAAATTAGAAAGGAATTTCGTTTAATCTATTTATCAAAAACAGCTTTTATACAAATACAGAGAAGAATATGCTGCTGTATTTTATAAAAATGTTTATTTGAGAAATAGAAACAGGCTCATTTTTGCATAACTAGAGCTAAACAGATAGTGGTGCGAATTGATTTGGAATGAAGATGTTTTGTCTAAATTTAAATAAAAGCAGTATATCAAAAATAGAAATGAATGATTATTGTCCTATTCCTCAAAAGTGGCTTTTATGAAAATGCAGAGAAGAACATGCTGTTATATTTTAAAAAAATACTTATTTGCGAAATACATCAGTAAAAAGTGAATTGTATTTCAGTTTTTGATAAAATATATAAATAGAAGAGAGGTGCATAGAATGTATCAAGATTTAATTATTTATAGTTATAAAAATTACAAAGATTTGCAGAATGAATACCAAAAAAGGTTTAATGCTCCTACCACCTTTAAAACTGGGTTGCATATTACCCCTTTTTCACAAAAAACAAATGTAAAATTGACAGAATCCAATTATGAGCTCTTTAGTCAAACAATTCCAGAACATTTGGAATTAATGGAAGAAATATTTCTATTAAGTAAAAGAATCGAAAAGCAGTCTGGTGACCTTCCACATGCTGCTATAGAATATCTGGAAATATCTCAATTGATTAATGAAATTAAAAGTACTAATGACATTGAAGGTGTAAAGTCTACAAAAAAAGAGATTCAAGAAGCGGTAGATGCGCGAAATACACATAAAAATGTCCGGTTTAAGAATACTGTGAGATCTTATTTTACGATTTTAGATAATGAAAAACCATTTATAGATGACTTAGGAGATTTCAGAGACATTTATGACAAAGTTGTCAAAGATGAGATTGCTGATGAAGATTTACCTGATGGTAAATATTTTAGAAAAAGCGGAGTGACTATTTATGATGAAAGAAATAATAAAGTAGTTCACCGAGGAGTATCATCTGAAGAAGCTATTCATACGGCGCTTCAGTCGCTCCTTCGTTTTATGAATCGAAGTGAAATTTCGCTATTTTACAAAGCAATTATTACGCATTATTATTTTGAATATGTCCATCCATTTTATGATGGAAACGGTAGAATGGGCAGGTTTATGTTGTCTTCATATTTGGCTCATAAACTAGACCCCTTTTCAGCACTATCTATTTCAGAGTCAATTTATAATAACCGAAATAAATATGACAAATTATTTATTGATGCATCGAATAAAAATAATTTTGGTGATATGACGCTGTTTATTTTTGAAATGCTTAAAATTATTGTTAAAGGCCAAAAGAAAATTTTGAATGAAATTGAATTAGCCGTACTAAAAATGGAAAAGATTCTAAATTTTATAACTGAAGTTGATTTAACCAATGATCAAAAGATAGTGTTATCTGAGTTATTACAACATTATCTTTTTGCTGTTTATGATTCAACGATTGAAAATCAAGAGCTAGACCAGATTATTGGTAAACAATTATCTAGAAGAAGGATTGATATTGCGCTAAAAGAATTAGAAGAGCTCAATTATGTAAAACAAGTTAAGGGTAAACCAATCACCTATATAGTTTTAGGAGATAATTTGAGTTATTTTGAATAATTGTTTTGTTTAAGAAAAATGACAAATGTTCAAAAAGTTTATAGTGTAATTTAGATGTTTGAGGTTTTTTTTACGCATAACTTTAGCCAATTGGTAAGTTATGCGAATATTTGCCTGATTTGTTGCATAACTCAGCTGGTACTAAAAGTTATGCGAAATAATTTAGGATAAAAAAGTTTCATTTGTATTTTGTTAAATGAGGTATATTGAAAATAGAAGTGTATTTTAGTTTTTTTATTTTGCAAAAACGGATTTTATCCAAATATAGAGAATATTATGCTGCTCTATTTCTCAAAAACGACTTTTATGCAAATGCAAATAAGAAGGTGTTGCTCTATTTTATAAAAATGCTTATTTGAGAAATAGAGATAATAAGTACTTTGTTTGGCAGAGCATATGATGATAGAGCAAGATTTGCCATTGGAATGAAATGCTAAAAAAGCAAATTAGCTCATTGCTTAAAAACTGCAATGAAGTGCTGAGCAGAGGGGTTCATTGCAAAAAAATCAACAATGGCGTGCTGAGCAACCAGGTTCATTGCTGAAATTCTGCAATGGCGTGCTGAGCAAACGGGTTCATTGCCGAAAAACTGCAATGGCGTGTTGAGCAAACGGGTTCATTGCCGAAAAACTGCAATGGCGGCCTGAGCAAACAGGTTCATTGCAGAAAATCCGCAATGGAGCACTTAGTAAACAGACTCATTGCCAAAAACCAGCAATGGCGTGCTGAGCAAACGGGCTCATTGCCAAAAATCCGCAATGGAGCACTCAGCAACAGACTCATTGCCAAAAATCAGCAATGACGGCTTGAGCAAACGGGTTCATTGCCAAAAACCAGCAATGGCTGACCATGTGAGTAGCTTTAAACCACACCTGAAAGGATTTTGAAAAAATCCTCAGTCAGCCAAAACCCCTCTGAAGATTGTCCTTAAAAAAGTTAGCAGAGCCATAAAAATATTGAACAACTTCTGCGTCATTTATACCATATTTTACCTAAAAATTTGTTATAATTAATGAAAGCGTTTAACTTTAAGGAGGCAATTATGACAAAATTAGGGATACAAATTTCGAGTTTGAAGGCGTTTCTGCAGGCGCCGGAGGACGTTTTCGAGACGTTCAAAAAGGTGAGCGATATCGGCTATGAAAATATTCAAATTCAGTGGGTCAATTCGGAAATTTCCAAAGAAATCATCCACGAAGCCTTGCAGGAAGCGGGTTTGAACTGCTTGGGGACGCAAGAATCGTATGAAAATGTCACGGGAGACTTCGACAAATTCATCCAACAAAACGCGCTCTGGGGCGGCGACTACATCACCATCAGCGGCATCCCCGAAAAATACCACTCCTACGAGGGCTGCTTAAAATACGCCGAAGAATTAAATGAACTCTCAGCTTACGCTGAAAAGTATGGCAAAATTTTAAATTTCCATCCGCGAGCGAAGGACGTTTTCCAGTATGAATCGGCGAATTCCTTGGAAGTAATTTTCGACAACACACGGCCTGAGATGCAATTTTTACTCGATATTTATCAAATTATTGCGGCAGGCCTGGACCCGGTTGCGTGGATCGAAAAAGTAGAGGGGCGCAATGACTTGATTCATTTCAAAGACGGCGTCATCAGCTCCGACGAAGAGCCGACGCTAACGCCAGTCGGCCAAGGCGAAATCGACTGGGCGCCGATCATCGACGCAACGATCAAAACCGGCGTCAAATACGCATTAGCCGAACAAGAATCATTCGGCGGCGAACCATTCCAGTGCCTGAGGGATAGCTATGACTATCTAGTGGCGCGAGGGATTGAATAGGGATTAGTATTGATAATCATAGAGTTAGCAAGACCTGAGGCCCGAGTGGGCTTTGGGTCTTTTTGTTGTTTTAATTTTGGATTTGCAGATTTGTGTCTATCAATCATTTCTGTTGGTTGTTTTCGAATTTAATTTCAAACAACTCACACTCCAGCCATTTCTGTTGGTTGTTTTCGAATTTAATTTCAAACAACTCACACTCCAGCCATTTCTGTTGGTTGTTTTCGAATTTAATTCCAAACAACTCACACTCTAGCTATATCTGTTGGTTGTTTTCGAATTTAATTCCAAACAACTCACACTCTAGCTATATCTGTTGGTTGTTTTCGATTTTAATTCCAAACAACTCACACTCTAGCCATATCTGTTGGTTGTTTTCGATTTAAATTTCAAACAACTCATACTCTAGCCATATCTGTTGGTTGTTTTCGAATTTAATTTCAAACAACTCACACTCCAGCCATTTCTGTTGGTTGTTTTTGAATTTAATTCCAAACAACTCACACTCTAGCTATATCTGTTGGTTGTTTTTGATTTCAATTTCAAACAACTCACACTCTAGCTATATCTGTTGGTTGTTTCTTAATTTGAACGCAAACTACTAACAGTTTATACCTAGGGGCCGGTCGCCTATTATCATTTGAAATACAAAAAGCTCAAATTTTGATAAAAAACCGCCGATTATTATCATTTCAAGGAGACCAAACCCAAATTTTGATAATCCATAACCAATCCACATCTCTTTGCACACTGTGGAATCATAAGGAAGAGTCGCCGCAGCGACTCTCACCTCATTCCTTGAATGAGGAAGCTTTTAGCCTGCGGCTTAAAAGCCTCTTTCTATATGATGGCGTCAATTTCTGAGGAAATTGAACTCTTTTTATTCCATAGTAAGTAGAGGAGATGGAAGTTTTCTTAACTCAAGACCAACCCGGTAGTTGAGAAAATATATGGTCGAAAGTTTTCTTAACTTATGACTAACCCGGTAGTTGAGAAAATTTAGGGGTGAAAGTTTTCTCAACTCAAGACTAACCCGTTAGTTGAGAAAATTTAGGGGTGAAAGTTTTCTTAACTCATGACCAACCCGGAAGTTGAGAAAATATATGGTCGAAAGTTTTCTTAACTCAAGACCAACCCGTTAGTTGAGAAAATATATGGTCGAAAGTTTTCTTAACTCATGACTAACCCGTTAGTTGAGAAAATATATGGGCGAAAGTTTTCTTAACTTATGACTAACCCGGTAGTTGAGAAAATTTAGGGGTGAAAGTTTTCTTAACTTATGACTAACCCGGTAGTTGAGAAAATTTAGGGGTGAAAGTTTTCTTAACTCATTACTAACTCGGAAGTTAAGAAAAGAGGTTTTAAACTGAATTTCTGTTTGAATTAACAATTCACAAATCTCCATATCAAAACAACTACTCACTTCCGATACTTTTCAGAAGTAAGTAGCATAATCAACGATTCAATTGAGAAGCAATCTCGCGGTTAATCAATCTAATCGCAGTGTTATCAGTATTTATAGTGTTAAAGTATTCTAAACTACCATACCAGACAGTCTTGTTATCACAAACAACAAAGTTTTGTGGTTTGGAATTACTCAAATTTATTTGAATATTTAAGTTAGTCAAACGTTCGACAAGCTTAGAATTTTGAGCGTCTCTCTCGGATATAACAACCATTAAATCAATTTTCGACTGTTTAATTTGTTTCAATTCACTAAGGATAGATTTATTTAAATAGGGAATCCCAATGATAGCTTCTCTTGCTTGTGAGAGGTCAGCTTTTAGAGGTTCATAGTAATTTGTATTATCATAAAGTTGAATTTGATTACTTCGAGTCTTTTCATCTTCAGCCAAGACATAACCTAATTTTAAATATTCTTTCATGCGTTTTTGATACATTTTCCGGTAAATATCTACTGCGAAATCAATATAATCGTAGACACGTAACTCGTCTTTATTTTCAAGATTTCGATTTAATCGGCCTAAATATTGTTGCGTAAGTGTCTTGCTAGAAAATGGCATAGCGATAAAGAGTGAATCTAAAGAAGCTAAATCAAATCCTTCGCCGACATATTGCCCCGTCGCAATAATTACAGAAGCATCTTTGATACGTTTCATGTTCTCCAGGTTTTGGTCATTAACTTGCTTTTTCTGCTGACTATGTAATGTGAAAATTGGCGTATTAGATGAAGCGTCCTTGAGCAACTCTGCTAGCAATTCAATATGTTCAATCCGATTTGTTAGAACCAAACAAGTCTGGCTCAGTTTGATATTCTCTATAACATCCTGAACAATTTGGGCATTACGATTTTCATCCAATTGCATTTTTTCCAAATGTTCAATATGAGTCAGTTCGGGGTTGTAGTCGCTATAGCTCGTAAATCTTGGATAGAAGTAGCGGGGAATTAAGACACTGTCATCGATCTTAGCCTGATCATTATAAATTATTTCACCCAACCTCATAAACATTAAAGGATGGAGACCATCTTTTCGTTCTGGTGTTGCAGTTAAACCATGTAAATACCTAGAGTTTGCTTTTTTAATGACCTCTTCATAGCTACTTGCTGCCAGATGATGCGCCTCATCGACAATGACTTGTCCATAATGAGTGAAAAAATCATCCAAATCATCTCGGTAGCTCAATGTTTGAAATAGTACGATATCAACTAAACGACTCTGTTTATTTTTCGAACCATAAATTTCACCAATGGTATCTTTTTTACGCACACGGCCAGTCGGCGTATATTCTTTATAAGGCTCATCTTTAATAACAAGAAACTGATCCAATCTTTCTTTCCATTGCTGTGCGAGTACTTTGGAATGAACAATAATTAAAGTGCTTACCTGACGCTCGGCAATAAGCTTAGCAGCTAATACTGTTTTACCAAACCCAGTGGGAGCACTAATAACACCCATTTCATGATTGAGTACTTGTTGTAACGCTCTTTGTTGATTTGGTTTTAACTTCCCTTTAAAACTAACATTAATTTTATAACCATCACTGATATTTTCTTGAAGAATGATTTCTGGATGATTATGCAATACTTTCCCTAAAATTCCGCGTGGTAAGTATAAATAGTCAGAATCTTCTTGAGCTGCGGTAATAAATTGTGGCGTATCCCAAGTGGGGGAGCGCATATTTTGTAGCAAGTAAAACTTTGGATTATGAAAAGTAACCTGCTGAGCTAATGCGACTTGTTGCTTGCGTGAAAGTGAGTTCTTATTGACCTTCAGCTCGCCACCATGTATGATTTTCACAGAATTTGGTAGATCGATTTTTTCACGTGAGTTTGAAGAGTGATAAAGAGAAATCGGCGTCTCTGCGCTGATGTTCTTTATAAAGTCTTGAATTTCTTCTTCTGAATATCTCTTAACTTTTGCTAGAGATTCCCACATATCTTCAACTTGCCCCAAGTCATCATTTAAGAAAACAGTTTTACCTTCCAGTACTTTTTCTTGTCTGAGAGGCAAAGCAATGAGGTTTCCAAAGCCATTCTTTGGTAAAGTATCTTGCATCGGAATGATGCGGTCAAAACTGTCGAAGTTTATAGCAGAATTTAATTGCATCGCATGTTGGATAATATTATTGGCGAACTTTCTAGCGATTGAGGCTGGAATAGCATTCTCAAAGAAACACCAAACATGAATACCAGCACCTGATTGCGATCGTTCGAGTAAATAATCAATATTAAATTGGTGGCAAGTTTGAATGATGGCCTGCACTTCCTCAGTTGCCTTTTGGGTATCAAAATCCATCACGATTAAATATGTCGTATCATCTGGGAGTAATGGATAGATACCAGCACCATGTTTAAAATCAGGATGCTCACCGCGAATATGTTGTTCAATCGTTTTAAGCGTATAAGGATAGTAAGTATGGATTTCTTTTTTGAGTTTGCCATTTTCTCCCATAATCCACTCGCCATCGCCATGCGGACTATATCCTGTTCGTCCATTTTTACTTATCCATTTAGTAGCATAAACATCTTCTCGTCCACGAAAATATTGATAAAAGAGTTCTATTTTTTGTAAAGTCGAGAGATGATTTTTTGCTTGTTTTGTTAGAGCAAAAAAATCGAGTTGCCTCATTACTCGGACATCACCATTTTTTCTTTTAACTTTATAGAAAATTTCTTTATCATCCCAGTCCTGTAATTCTTCGATGACAGTAATTTCTTCGCCGGTATTTAATTTATATTGTTTTGCCAAAAAATTACCTTCTTTCTGAAGTAAGTTTTGTATATGGTTAAATATTACGGTAAAGGCTTACATAATTCAAATGAAGTTTAAGGAGATTCATTAAAAAAGTGTGAATGAACATAGAATATCATTCACACTTATAATTTAGTTTTTTTCAAATACAAATTTTACTCTATCTAGCAATTCGGTTAATAATAGATCTGAGACTGATTCAACAAAATTATATTTACGCGATTGATAATCAATAGCAATTAATTGGTCTAATAAAACTTTGCCTGTTGTTTTTACGTCTCTTAACGGATAATAGAACGGATAATTTCTTTGGGTATTACTGATTGGAGCAAAAACACCAATATTAGATGTTTTATTAATTAAGTCATGACTAAGACAAATATAAGGTCGATATCCTTTTTGTTCATGTCCTTTTCGCGGATCTAAATTTAACTTAATGATATCCCCTTGTTTTACCATAATTCATTCCCGACAGCTTCAACGTCACCTAACTCAGTTTTGAAGGAACCTTCATCATAATCTTTGAATAGGTCATGGATACTATCCACTTTATTTGTCTTTGTCAAAATCAATTTATCCTTTTCTACCTGTAAATCTAGCTCAGAACCAACCTCTAATTCTAATTGGACTAAGACTTCTTTGGGAATTCTAATTCCGCTACTGTTTCCCCATTTACTCAATGTAACTTCCATAACTATCCCTCCTCTTTTCTCAATTATATCATAAAAGTATATACGTCGTATATACTTTGGCTCGTAAAACATTTTAAAACGACCACTCCCAAAAATTCCTACTACCCACAAAAATAGGCCGGCCCTGCGGGACGGCCTGGTGCCATACTTTCCAAAAATTAGAGTGGCCAGAATTGTGGTTGCATTTTGTCGAAGGTGCAGTATTCGGTGAAGCCGATGTCCTTCAAGGTTTGGCGGGCGGCGTCGTAGTGCGCGCCCATTTGTTCGGCGTTGTGGCTGTCGCTTCCGATGGTGATGACTTTGCCGCCGAGGGCGTGGTAGAGTTTCAAGATTTCGATGGACGGTGTGAGTCCAGGGACGCCGTAGCGGACGGACGAGTTGTTGATTTCGATGCCTTTGCCGTCTTCGATGACCGTTTTCAAGATATCGGTGATGATTTCTTTGTGGTCGGCGAATGTGTCCGGTTCGATGTCGACGTAGCGGCGGATGAGGTCCATGTGTGCCAAGACGCTGTAGTCTTTGTAGTTTTCGACCAAATATTTCAACTCTTCGTAGTAGCGTTGGTAAATTTCGTAGTCGGTTTTTCCTTTTTGGAATTCGTTGAGATGGAATTCCTGGTCGTCGATTTGGTGGATTGATAGTAAAATAAAGTCAAACGGGTAGCTGTCAAATAGCTGTTGGAATTGGTCGATGGTGTGTTTTTGCATGCCAAATTCCATCCCGACTTTAACTGCGATTTGATCTTTATATTTTTCTTGGAGCTCCTCAATTTCCGCGAAGTAGAGCGGATAGTTTACATTTTTGACGATTTCATTCCCGCCACGGATATACTCATCCTCTTCGGTCCAGTCCTCCTTGACGCCATAGTCGACATGCTCGGTAATGCAAATTTCGTCAAAGCCTTTTTCGATTGCCGTTTCGATCACATCCGGCATCAAAAACCACGAATCGTCGCTATAATCGGTGTGTACATGATAATCTGCGCGCATTTTTTCTCCCCCATTACTCTCTTTATTGACTTCATTCTATACGATTTATAGCGCTAACACAATTAAAATCAAGTAATCGCTTCCGAACGGTGTAACTGCGATGGGAGTTTTGCTTAATAACTGCAAAGATGCTCATATCTTCGAGGAAAGAGGCATTCATTTTTTGCCGTGGGAACGTCTTTCGCCCAATGGGCTTCAGACTTTCCTAGCTATCTGTAGCGCGCTTTGCTTGCACAGATTCTAATGCGCCAGGAATCCTGAATATCACGACAAGTGAGGAAAGTTTGTTTTTGAATCCGCGAACCTTCCACAGATAAACTGCAAGTGAGGAAAGTTTGCTCTGCAATTCGGAAACAAACTAATTCTCTACAATTTCATTTGCACACAAACTTAAAACCACCACCAACTTTGGATCAAAATGAAAGGAGTCGCACGAGCGACTCCTCCGCTTATTTGAATGTCGCTTTTAGCCTGGGGCTAAAAGCTTCTTTTCATTGATGGAGTCAATTTCTGGAGAAATTGACCTCATTATTTTGATCCTAAGTTTGTTGTTGGGACTGGGATAGTGAGTGGAAAGGGGGAGTGTGAGTTGTTTGCGTTTGAAATCGAAAACAACCAACAGATGTGATAGATGTGATCTAAATGGCTATGTCAGTATTAAATTAATATCGTAAATAGTAAAAGTCAGCCTAAATAGCATTTCAACTTTCACTCAATCCAATCAAATAGTGAAAGTCAGCATGAATAACCTCCCAACGTTCACTCAATCCAATCAAATAGTGAAAGTTTCCCAAAAATCGCAGCCCCCAACCCCATCCCATTAATACAAACCCCAAAAATCCTCGATAAAATTAAAATATGATTAAATTAAGTGTTGATTATTAAAATAAATGTGGTATATTATAATACAACAACCACTTTGAAGAGGGAAACGCCGCCCAACACGGACAGAGACATTACGCGCGCTGAGAGTAATGACGGGCGGCCGACACACCTTGGAGCTGGAAAATTTTGATCGCAGATCACGCCTGACCGCGTTACCAGTCCGATTTTGGCCGCGGAATCTCCCAGCCCAAAACCCAATGAGGCAGGCGCTGTGAGGCGGTTGCGAACAAAGGTGGAACCACGTTGACGCGTCCTTTTATTCCGAGTGAATAAAAGGGCGTTTTTTTATTTATAAAAAGTATAGCTGAATTATCCAGGAGGGAAACACAATGGAATATATTAAAAAACCACTAGAAAAAATAGCAGCACAATCTGAAAATGTGCAAAATCAAGTTGCCCAAATCATCGAAACCATCCGCCAAACCGGTGACAAAGGACTCAATGAATATAATCAAAAATTTGACCAGCTCACCCGCGAAACGCCGTGGGTTCAACAAACTGAAATCGACGAAGCTTACAAAAACGTCGCGCCAGACTTAATCGAAAGCATGAAAGTCGCGTCCGAGCGCATCAAAGTATTCGCCGAACTGCAACGCGGCGCCATCCAAGAAGTAGCGGAAACTGAAGTCATACCAGGACTCTTTTTAGGATCAAAACTCATCCCGATTGAATCGGTGCTCTGTTATGTCCCAGGCGGGAACGCGCCGCTATTTTCAACGGCGATGATGTTAGCGATTCCAGCAAAAACGGCAGGCGTTAAAAATATTACCGCCTGCGCGCCGCCAATGAAAGGGACGCAACAAATTCACCCGGCGACGTTGGTGGCACTGGACTTATGCGGAGTCACACAAATTGCGGTCATGGGTGGAGCGCAAGCAGTGGCGGCCTTTGCTTACGGGACAGAATCGATCGAACCGGTTGACCTGATTGTTGGACCGGGAAATCAATATGTCACCGAAGCCAAGCGCCAAGTTTACGGCCAAGTTGGTATCGATTTTGTGGCAGGACCGAGTGAAGTATTAATTATCGCGGACGAAACGGCACACCCAGAAGTTGTCGCAGCCGATTTACTTGCGCAAGCCGAACATGACACAAATGCGGTAGCGACGCTGATTACAACGTCCAAACAACTCGCCAAAAATGTCAACCAAGCTGTCACCAATCAACTAAGCGGCCTACCCACAAAGTCGATCGCTGAGGTATCTTGGCGTGATAACGGTGCGATTATCGTAGTTACAACTCTAGAAGAAGCTACCATACTTTCCAATCAGCTCGCACCGGAACATTTGGAAGTCATCACCAATCCCAATTTCGACACCGAATCACTCATCAATTACGGCTCACTATTCATCGGGCCTTATACGGCCGAGGTTTTCGGGGACTACACGTCGGGGACGAACCACACATTGCCGACGTCGCGGGCGGCGCGCTATACCGGCGGGGTGTCTGTGGGGGCATTCCTTAAAACCGTGACCTACCAACGAATCGAGCGCGAAGGATTCGAGACGCTGAAAGAAGCAACGAAAATGTTGGCTGAAAATGAAGGGCTCGAAGCACACAGACGGGCCATCACCAAACGCGAAACATTTCTGAAGGCATAAAGGAGGAAAGAGACCATGTATCAAGCAAGTTTACCGACGGGGAGCCGCGATTTATTATTTGAGGCGACCCGGAAAAAGCATACGCTGATTCGCCAGTTTGAGGAGAATTTTTGGCGCTGGGGCTATCAGATGGTGGAAACGCCGGGTGTTGAATATTTGAACACCTTCCAGCGGGGTTTGGCGGGGCAGGACGACCGCTTTGTGAAAGTCATTTCTGACGACCAGGAAGTGCTGACACTCCGCGCCGATATGACCTTACCGATTGCCCGCGTTGTTGCGACAAAGTTCAAAAATCACAAACAACCACTGCGATTTGCCTACACGAAAAATGTCTTTGGACGCTCGCAGAAATATTCCGGAAGTCTGTCGGAAGTGACCGACTCGGGCTGCGAACTGATTGGCCTCCCCGGCGAAGCGGCCGATTTGGAAATCGTCCTCCTCGTCCTCGACACGATGACGACGGTGATTGACCTGCCATTCATTTTGGAGCTGGGTGACATTCGCTTTTTTAGAGGCATTTGTGACTATTTACAACTCACCGCGGCCCAAACCAACCGCCTATCCGAGCTGATCAACCACAAATATTTACCCGCCCTCGAGCAGTATGTCGACGCCCTCGACCTGCCTGAAGAGCTGGGCCAATTTTTTAAAGATTTTCCTTTTTATAGATATAGTGGGGGGATTGAAGTACTCGAACGCCTTCGTCGTTTTGCTTTTACATCGGAGTTAACCGACGTACTCGATGAGATGGCGCGCTTAGTAGAGTGGTTGACCGAAAGTGGGTACGCAGAAAACATTCGTTTAGATTTCTCAAAAATTCCCGCGCTCGATTATTATAGTGGCTTTATTTTTGAAGGCTACTATGACCAAGTCGCCCAACCGGTTGTAACAGGTGGACGCTATGATAAATTAGTTGGCCAACTGAATGGCCGCGATGAGCCGGCTATTGGTTTTGCGATTAAAACAGACTATTTACTTGCCTTAGACTTACCCCAACAAACATCGGAGTTAGTTATCATCAAATACCCTCAATCAGATTTTTTAAAAGCCCAAGAAAAAGCGCAAGCGTTGCGGAAAACGGGTGCGCGCGTGATTTTGGAAGAGGCGGAGCAACAAGAAATTACAACGGAAACGAGAGAGGAGCCGGGACAATGTTAACAGTAGCGCTAACGAAGGGAAGAATTGAGGAGCCGGTCGTGGCTTTGCTGGAAAAAGCGGGTTATGGGATGGCGAATGTGCGCAATAAAAAGCGCGAATTGATTTTCAGCGACGAGCACGAAGACGTGCGCTATTGTTTGGTCAAAGCGGCCGACTCGGTGACTTACATCAATCAAGGCGCGGTGGACGTGGCTTTTGTCGGCTCGGACGTTATCGCCGAATCGGACCGCACTTTTTACGAAGTGCTCGATTTAAATGTCGGTCGGTGCGATTTCGTTCTGGCCGCACCCAAAGGCGTGGACTTATTCGCCCGAGACGGCCACTTGAAAATCGGGACCAAATACCCGGAATTCACCAAAAACTATTTCCAAGAAAAAGGTTACGATGTTGAAATCATCAAAATCGAAGGCTCTGTCGAACTCTCGCCTTTAATTGGCGTCGTCGACGGCATCATCGACATCATGGAAACCGGCAACACGCTGCGCCAAAACGGCCTCGTCGTGGTGGACAAAATCAAACCCGTTTCCACCCGAATGATCGTCAACACCGCGTCTTTCCGCACCAAATCGCGCGCCATCGCCGCACTCATCGAACGCTTAGGAGGAGCCGTCAATGACTAAAATTTTATTAAATGCCAACGAAAATCCCTGCAATTTACCATTAGAAATGCGTCAAGAAATCGCCGATGCTGTTCTTGATTTAAATTTCAACCGCTATCCCGAGTTAAACTCGGATGCTTTAAAAGTATTGCTGGCCGACTTTTATAATGTATCTGCGAAACAAGTATCGGTAGGAAATGGATCGGACGAAGTCTTAGGACAAATCATCTATAAAGTCCCTGCTGACAAATCGCTATTAGTTTTCACCGACGACTTCTCAATGTATGACTATTACGCTAATTTAGCGGGTGTTTCGGTTGTGAAATATGAGCGTGATTATAAAAAAGCATTGGACCCAACTGATTTTGTTGAATTTGCGAAAACGCAAGAAAAGCCGGTTGATCTAATTATCTTTTCCAACCCGCATAATCCAAGTGGGGCGGTAGTTGATGCGACAGCTATTAAGACAATTTTGAAGGGGCTACCTGATGTGCGCATTGTCGTCGACGAAGCATACGGCGAATTTTACGGTCAGTCGATGGTAGATTATATCGAAGATTACGCCAATTTATATGTAACCCGCACACTCTCTAAAGCCATTGGGGCTGCTGGTGTACGGGTGGGTGTGGTCCTTTCAAACGCAGAAAATATTGCGGTCATCGAAGCCGGGAAAGTGCCTTATAATGTCTCAGCTTTAAATGCTTTAGCTGCTTCGATTATTGTTAAACCAAAATACCGTTCGGCAATCGAAGAAAATATCCAGAAAATTATTAACGAGCGGGACCAAATGATCAAAGCATTAAATTCACTCGAACTCAAACCAGGTGAATCGCTTTTTGTATATCCAACTGAAAGTAATTTTGTTTTACTCGAAGTGACGTCGGTACCTATTATAATGAAGAAACTGAAAAAAGCGGATATTGAAGTCAGAGATTTTGCGGACAAACCAAACCAAATCCGGCTAGCTATCGGGACTCCCGAAGAAAACCAACAAGTAATCACTATACTGAAAGAGGTAATCGCATGACAACAAGAACAGCCACGATTTCGCGTCAAACCAAAGAGACGCAAATTGAATTAAAATTAGATTTAGATAGTATTGAAACGTCAAAAATTAAAACCGGTATTGGTTATTTTGACCACAATTTAGACCTATTGACTTTCCACGGCGAATTCCAACTCGACCTTGATGTTAACGGTGACCTTTACGTTGACGACCACCATACTGTCGAAGATGTGGGTATTAGTTTAGGCCAAGCATTCCGTGAAGCCATTGGCGACCGCAAAGGCGTTAACCGTTATGGTTCATGCCGTTTACCGATGGATGAAACACTAGTGAGTGTCGATTTAGATTTATCCAACCGCGGTTATCTTGTTTTCAATGGTGAATTCACGCGCGATATGATCGGCGACTTTTCTACCGAAATGGTCCACGAATTTCTCTATTCATTTGCGATTAACGCCGGTATCACTTTACATGTGAATATCGAATATGGCCGCAACAATCACCATATGGTTGAAGCGATTTTCAAAGGACTCGGGCGCGCATTAAATATGGCGAAAACCCAAAACTCTGACCGACTGCCATCAACGAAAGGGGTCTTATAATGATAATTTTCCCAGCGATTGATATGCTCGGCGGCAAACCCGTCCGCTTATACCAAGGCGATTATGCCCAAAGTGAAGTGGTCGCTTCCGACATTGTCGAACAAGCCAAACAATTCGAGCGTGATGGTGCGACATGGTTACACATGGTTGACCTCGACGGTGCCAAAGCGGGTCGCCCCGAAAACTTTGACTATGTAAAAAAAGTGAAAAAAGCAACGAATCTTAATATTCAAATCGGAGGTGGTATCCGCAATCTGGAAACCCTCGAAGCGCTATTTGATGCCGGTATCGACCGTGCCATTTTAGGAACAGCAGCTGTAAAAGACCGCGACTTTTTAGTTGCAGCCATCGAAAAATACGGCGCTAAAATCGCGGTTGGGATCGATGTTTTAAACGGTGAAGTGAAAGTGTCCGGCTGGCTAGAATCGACCCAGCGCTACCTTGATGAATTTGCTCAGGAAATGGCTGACATCGGCGTCCAAACGCTCATTGTCACCGATATAGCAAAAGACGGCGCGATGTCGGGCACCAATTTAGAGATGATGAAAAAACTCAGCGACACGCTGTCACTGCAACTCATTGCCTCTGGCGGGGTCTCGGCGTTGGACGACCTGAAAGCATTATCCGACTTTGACATTTATGGGGCCATCATCGGGAAAGCCTTATACAATGGAGCCATCGACTTGCCGCAGGCAATTGCCGCCTCGAAATAATAACCATACTTTTAAAAAAGGACTGATCAAAATGAAACGCAATGTGAAAGTAATTCCCTGCCTCGATTCAAAGGACGGCAAAGTCGTCAAGGGCGTCAATTTCGAGGGCGTCAAAGCCGTCGGCGAAATCGAGGATTTGGCGGCAAAATACATGGCAGCCGGCGCCGACGAGCTGGTGATTTTGGATATCACCGCGACCGAGGAAAAGCGCCGCACGATGGGCGAACTCGTCGAACGCTACCGAAAAGTCAGTTCGGTGCCCCTCACGGTCGGTGGTGGACTGGCGTCCGTCGCTGATGTAGAGCGGATGTTGGCGGCTGGTGCGGGAAGAATATCGCTCGCGACAGCGGCAGTTAAGGATCCGGGTTTGGTTGAAGCATTGATTGACCGCTTCGGCGCAGATAAAATTGTCGTAGCTGTGGACAGTCAGTGGGATGAGGCAAGTGGGGCCTACCAAGTGTTAATTCAAGGCGGCAAAAAATTGGCGGGAGTAACGCTGATTGATTATTGCAAGCGGCTGGTCAAAAATGGCGTCACAACAGTGTTAGTAACCTCCAAAGATAAGGACGGAACGAAATCCGGATTTGATCAAGCAATGTATCAAGCGATTAGTGACGCGGTGGATTTGGAAATAATCGCTTCAGGTGGCGCAGTGTCTGTCGAAGATAGTGTTGAAACGGCGAAAAATAATCCAAATATCGTCGGCATTTTAGCTGCTTCCATTTTCCACTACGATGAAATTAGTGTTGGCGAATTGAAAGAGGCATTGGTGAAAGAAGGGTTGGCGAGTGATGATTGACAAGGCGGTGTTGGACAAATTAGATTTTGAAAAGCTGGGTGGTTTGATGCCAGCGATTGTTGTTGATGCGTCGAATAATCAGTTGTTGATGCAGGGCTTTATGAATCAGGAGGCGTTGGAAGCGACGCTTGAAGCGAGAGAAGTTGTTTTCTATTCGCGATCGAAAAAACGTTTGTGGCTGAAGGGCGAGTCGAGTGAGAATTATTTACATGTGGTGCGGGTTGTGGCCGACTGCGATTATGATTCTTTGTTGATCGAAGCGCGTCCTGCGGGTCCAACTTGTCATACCGGTGCTTATTCGTGTTTCCACAATGTGTTGATGGAGGTTGATTCTTAATGGAAGCTTTTGAAAAATTATATGAGGCGGCTTTGGAGCGCAAGGTGTCGCCGAAGGAAAATTCTTATACGAATTATTTGTTGGATAAGGGTGTTGAGAAGATTACCAAAAAGGTTGGCGAGGAGTCGACGGAGGTGGTTATTGCGGCAATAAAGCGTGATAATGCGGAGTTGGTGACTGAGTTGGCTGATTTGTTTTATCATTTGGCTGTGTTGATGGTGAATCAGGGGGTTGCGCCGAGGGATGTTGAGGCTGAATTAACAAGGCGTTCAGAGAAAGAAGGCAATCTAAAACCGGAGCGTAAGCCGATTGAGGAATTGTGATTCGGCATATCTGCGAGGAAAGGTGCGGTTAGAGTTGGTAAAGGTATTTGCTGCATACAGGCACGATTTTTCTCCGTAGGGACCGGCCTTCATAACGCTGTTATTCCGGCCTGTTTTGGCTAGAGAACTTCTAAGGGCTTCGCCCTAAGAGGTTCTACGCTTGTCCTGTTTTATGAACAGAACTTTAGTTATCAAAATTTTGTATTTACTCAATTAACTAATTTTATATCGCATGTAAGACTGTAAGCCACTAAAGTGGCAACAGCCTCAGCAGCTTGTCCTGTTATATGAACAGAACCATAGTTATTATTTTTTGTATTTACTCGATTAACTGCTTTTATATCGCATGTAAGTCCGTAAAGTTGCTAAAGCAACAACGGACTCAGCAGCTACGCCAAAACTCCTTTTCCTACGGGAAAAATCGTGCCTTTATTTCGCAAATGATTAAGTTAGTTTTGCACCTTTCCTCGCAGATATGCTTGGTTTGTTGTGGGGATTTTAGTTCTATACATAATTGGATTTCAATCACCTCCATAATTTCTAGGGGGAAGGGAGAAATCGGAGAACTGCTGGGGATGAGTGCTTGGTTTTGGATGGTTAGAATTTGCCTTGGTAGCTTTGGTACGCAAATTATGTAGTGGGCTGATTCTAATTGGTTTTGTTGTTGGATTATTTGTCCTCGGCAGTTTTGAGTGAGGGTGAGTGCAGGATTTGGGTTCGGTGTCTGGGAATTTTGTTGCAGAATTACAGATTCTATCCTAGTTCTGTTTAGTAACCAAGGAATCAGATCAATATCGGAGTTTGCAAACTGAGGGGGAAAAGCAGAAGTCAATTTCTTTTGAAATTGAAAACATCTTTAAAGAAGGAAACTTTTAGGCTTGGCCTAAAAGTACTTTGTAAATGAGGAAGGAGTCGCTCGAGCGACTCCTCCGCTTTTTTGAATGTCGCTTTTAGCTTGGGGCTAAAAGCTTCTTATCATTGATGGGGTCAATTTCTGGGGAAATTGACCTCAGTATTTTGATCTTGAGTTTGTTGGGGATGTTGGTGTGGTAAGTGGAAAGTGGGAGTGTTAGTAGTTTTAGTTCGAAATCGAAAACAACCAACAGAAATGGGTAGAGTGTGAGTTGTTTGGAATTAAAATCGAAAACAACCAACAGAAATGGCTAGAGTGTGAGTTGTTTGAAAATGAAATCGAAAACAACCAACAGAAATGGCTAGAGTGTGAGTTGTTTGAAATTAAAATCGAAAACAACCAACAGAAATGGCTAGAGTGTGAGTTGTTTGGAATTAAAATCGAAAACAACCAACAGAAATGGCTAGAGTGTGAGTTGTTTGAAAATGAAATCGAAAACAACCAACAGAAATGGCTAGAGTGTGAGTTGTTTGAAAATGAAATCGAAAATAACTAACAGAAATGGCTGAAGTGTTAGTTGTTTGAAATAAAAATCGAAAACAACCAACAGAAATGGCTAGATATGGTTTAAATAGCAATGTCAGTATTTATTCAATATCGTCAATAGTGAAAATCTGCTTGATTTGAAAAGAAACTTTCACTCAATCAAATTAAATAGTGAAAGTCTACCTGAATAGCCTCCAAACTTTCACTCAATCAATAAAAAGGTTAGTGACACAAATCCTGCGACTTCCCATGGAGACATATGCGAACTGTATACAACAATTCACCCCCTTCACTAAAAGCTCCTAAGAAAACTTGTCTGATGTCTATGGCAAAATTATACAGAATATCATTACATTGCCATACTTTTGCTGAAGTTGTCTGTTGACTTTGTGTGAAAGCGGTTATATACTTAGGTTGAAAACGTTTTATATAATAAGGAGGGTTCTGATGACTGAATTTAAAGTGATTCCAGGGGCAGAAGTTGAAGATGGGGCAATCTTAGGGAAATATATTGAACCAACAATCTATGAAAATGCTGATGGACCAATGATTGGTGTGACAACAGCAGGCGTTATCCAAACGGAAGAGGGGCAATATTTTAAAGATTCGAATAATAATGGCCAACTTGATCCATTTGAAGACTGGCGTTTACCGGTCGAAGACCGTATTCAAGACGTTATCAAAAGACTAACGAATGAACAGAAAGCAGCGTTCTTATTAAATCATTTAATGGGATCTCCGCAAACGAAAAAAACCAGTGAGATTTATAATGAAGATGGCACAGTTAATATGGAATTAGTGTGGCCATCTGAAGAATCTATTTTTGGGAAATTTGATTATGCTGAAGGAATAAAAAATAACTTGCGTGCTTCTGTTTTAAGAGGCGAAAATGAGCCGGAAGTAGTAGCATTATTTAATAATGTAATGAGCCAAGTGTCAGAATATGATTCTGTAAACAAAGGTGAAGTGGCTCTGCCTTACACAATGTTATCAAACCCTTTAAATGAAGCAACGGACGCGAATACTAAATTATCGAGTGCCGCTTCAAAAAACTATGCGACATATCCATCAAGCTTAGGCTTAGCAGCAGCAGTCATGGGAACCGCAGATTACGCCCTTGTTGAGCATTATGCGGATACTTCCAGACGCGAGTGGAATGCTCAAGGAATTGACATGATGTATGGCCCGCAAATTGATGTTGTGACAGACCCACGTTGGCCACGAAACAATGGCACTTATGGAGAAATTCCAGGTGTCGTTTCTGGCATCGCAAAAGCACTAGTAACAGGATATCAACAAGGATCTGACGGGGTAAAACCAGGAAGTGTCGGTTTAACGATCAAACATTTCCCAGGCGATGGGGCTTCAGAAAATGGCTTCGAATCGCACTCAAGATCTGGTCAATGGCGCCTTTACCCAACACCTGGCTCATTGGAAAAATATCACCTCCCTCCATTTAAAACGACTTTTGAAAATAAAGTCGCGTCAGTCATGACGGCCTACAGCCGTCCAACAATGGATAAGCGTTCAGTTGAACAAACTTACCAAGGGAAAGTCATCCCGAGTGATACAGTGGCTAATGCGTATAACCATGGCATATCGACGGAATTGCTCCGTGAGATGATGGGATTTGAGGGGTATGTTAACTCCGATTCTGGTGTTATTCCGCCAATCGAAGGTACCAACAAAGAGCGAGAGTCTAATCCTTTCACGTCCATTAAAAATTATGGAGTGGAAGAGTTGAATACGTCTCAAGCGATGGCTTTGATGATTAAAGCGGGTTCCGACGTGATGGGTGGCGACTTTTTACCTGAAGAGATTTTAAAAGCGCTCGACGCGGGCGATTTAACGCAAGCAGATTTAGATCTCGCTGTTTCAAGGCGTCTTCAAGCAACTTTTGAAATGGGACGTTTTGAAAATCCTTATGTTGACCCAGCAGTGGCTAAATCTGTCTCAGACGAGACGACAGCAGATCCTACGATTTACAAAGCGCACCAACAAGCGGTTGTGTTGATGAAGAATTCGGATGGGGTACTTCCATTAAAAGATAAGGTAGCTAAGGTGTATGTGGAATACTTTGATGGAGTTAAGCGTGTCAAAGACGGCGAGCAGTCGGAAACTACAATGGACAAAATTATGGGTGGAAAACCTAAAGAAACAGAAGAAGAAGTGACAGCGCGTTTAGCGGAAGAATTTGGGCGTCGCGGTTTCCAAATAGTAAAGACACTTGAAGAAGCAGATTTTGCTTATATGATGGTTGAACCGGCTGTTTTAAGTATCGACAACGCCAACTATCTCCAAGTTTTAGAACTGGGCGAAAATATCGAAGTGGAAGAACGTCAATTACCATTTGATCAAGCACGCACTGGTGAGACCGTATCAGTAACAAATGTAAACAACTTTGCCCGTATTCACGAGGTAGCTGATTTAGTGCATGAAAATGGCGGTAAAGTGATTATCGCACTAAACAATACGAGTCCATGGTTACTCGACAATATCGAACCTTACGCTGATGGTTTAATTGGTTTATATGGTTCATATTTTGACGCTCAACTGGATGTCTTAACAGGCGTTGCGTTACCAACAGGGAAATTACCAATAACATTCCCATCATCAGCCGAAGCAATTCGCTTAAATGAAGTTGAAATCGACGGCGAAACTTATGAAGTATCCGTTTCACCAAACGATGTACCTGGCTTTGATAAGGACAAATACATCGACCAAGCCGTCCTCGACACATTACCAAACGGTAGCTACATTTACAAAGATACCAACGGAAACGATTATGTTGCTGGATTTGGATTAACCTACTAATACAAAGTCAATTTATTAATAGAAAGAAACTTTTATGCTTTGCCTAAAAGTGGATTACAAATGAGGAAAGAGTCGCTCGTGCGACTCTTTCTTTTTTCTTCCAGAGAGATGCATTTATCTTTGTCTGCTGGTTAATAATTGGATTCCTGAGCAAGTAGTGACACAAATCGCGTCACTTCTCACCCACTCAACAAACCTTAAGCATCCTGTTTTTAGGCACAGCCTAAAAGCCACCTCCAAACAAAAGAAGTCAATTTCCTCAGAAATTGACCACCACTAAAAAAACAGCTTCTAAAACCAACAACTATCCAAATCCCAATGCAGCAACCTCACTCAAAGTTCCCGAGGAAACCCCCGCACTACCGATCACCCTAGAAACAACCCACTTTAAAATTTGCATACCAAAGCTACCAAGGCAAATTCCCTAGATCCCAAACCAAACACCCACTCCCAAGCAGTTCTCCAATCCCAGCCACTCCACACCATTTATGGGGTGTATTTAATGATCTATGGGCACTAAGATTATAATACTCTCTAAGCATATCGAAGAGGAAGCGGCATGAATGCGCTATGAAATATGGGTTTCCTACCGTATTAGAATTTGTGCGAACGAAGTGAGCTAGCTTGTCTTGTTATAGAATAAAGATTACTTTTATCTCAGTTAGCTTTTGTAGACAGACTGCTTTTATTTAGCATGTAAGACTATAATCGCTAAAGATCAACAGTCTCAGCAAACAAATTCAATAGGTAGGAAAAGTCTGGCGCTTTCGAAGAAAGCAGAAGAGCTAAATATGCAAATAATCTCAAATTAGATTTATCTGTGTGAATATTAGTTCGTTTAACTACAGATATTCTCGCATGTGAACTGGTAATGTTGCTAAAGCAACAACGATTTCAGCAACGGCCCCATGGCAGCAATGAATGACGCTTTCTCGCAGATATGCGACTCCCCCACGGAGAAAAATGTGGCGGTATGCAGCAAATTCATATACAAGCCATAATCCCCCTTATATCAAAATCATAAAACATCCCCATATTCCCATAAACAAAATAAAACTATTACAAATACTTATACCCCATATAACCATACTTTATGCAAACGGAACCAACAACCTTACCCTCATTAAACCGCTCACACATTCACAAATCGAAAAGATGGAAACGTTTCATTAAATCGAATACAATTAATGATGTGAAAATACCTAAATTTTGGGAGGAAAAAGATATGGGCGGATTTATTGGAGAGTTTTTTGGAACAATGGTGCTAATCGCATTCGGAACAGGGATCAATGCAGGTAACTCATTGAACAAAACACTCGTTAAAGGCAGTGGCGGAAACTGGATTCTAACAGCACTCGGATGGGGACTAGGGGTTACATTCGGAGTTTATACCGCAAGCTACTTTGGCGCAGACGGGCACTTAAACCCAGCAGTAACATTAGCAGCAGCAGTAACAGGCGCATTTCCACTAGGAGAAACAATTTCATATTTAGTTGCACAAGTATTAGGAGCAATCGTCGGAGCAATTATTGTAATGGGACACTATAAACCACACTTTGATGCAACACCAAGCGACCAAGGAAATGACGTTGGCATCTTTGCAACAGGACCAGCAATTGAAAACACAACTTGGAACTTTATGAGTGAAGTGATTGCGACATTTATCTTCATCATGGCATTAAACACATTAGGCGACTTTACAGTCGGTTTAAAACCATTCATCGTAGGTATGTTAGTAGTTGGAATTGGGATTTCATTTGGTGGAACAACAGGCTATGCCATCAACCCAGCACGTGACTTAGGTCCACGTCTTGCTTACCAATTCATGCCACTACCACACAAAACAAGCGCAAACTGGGGCTATGCATGGATTCCAATTGCAGGACCAATCGCAGGAGCTATTTTAGCAACATTAATCGTTAATCTATTTAGCTAGAAAGGATTAAAAAATGACAGAACAACAACAAGAACAGTATATTATGGCGATCGACGAGGGGACGACAAGTGCCCGCGCGATCATTATTGATAAAGAAGGAAACTTTGTCGGCAGCTCACAGCGCGAATTCCGCCAAATCTTCCCCCACGACGGCTGGGTCGAACATGACGCCAACGAAATTTGGAACGCGGTTCAATCAGTAATCGCAGGCGCATTCATCGAATCAAGAATTCAACCCAAACAAATTGCCGGAATCGGCATCACCAACCAACGTGAAACAACCGTTGTCTGGGACAAAGAAACAGGAATTCCAATTTACAACGCCATCGTCTGGCAATCACGCCAATCAAACGATATCTGTGACATCCTAAGAGAACAAGGTCACCAAGAATTAATCCGCTCAAAAACAGGTTTAACCATTGACCCATACTTCTCAGGAACAAAAATCCGCTGGATTTTAGACCACGTCGACGGCGCACAAGAACGTGCTGAAAACGGCGAATTACTATTCGGAACCATCGACACATGGCTATCTTGGAAATTATCAGGCGGCGAATTACACATCACCGACTACTCAAACGCATCACGTACAATGTTGTTGAACTTAGAAACACAAGACTGGGACGACGAAATTTTAGAAATTTTAAATATTCCTAAGGCAATGTTACCAGAACTAGTTAGCAACTCCGATGTTTATGGGACAACGAAAAACTACCACTTCTTCGGAGAAGAAGTACCAATCGCAGGAATGGTAGGAGATCAACAATCAGCCTTAATTGGTCAATTAGCCTTCGATAAAGGAATGGTTAAGAGTACATATGGTACCGGTGCCTTCATCGTTATGAATATGGGACAAGATCTGAAATTATCAGAAAACCAATTATTAACAACCGTTGCCTATAAAATTGGTGACGAAATCACTTATGCCTTAGAAGGATCTATTTTCGTTGCCGGAAGTGCGATTCAATGGTTACGTGACGGAATTGAAATTGTCGAAAACTCAGCCGACACTGAACAAATGGCTTATGACTCAAATAATGATGACGAAGTGTATATGGTACCTGCCTTTACAGGTTTAGGAGCACCATACTGGAATCCAAATGCGCGTGGATCAATGTTTGGTGTCACACGTGCAACAACACGTAACGATATCGCAAAAGCAACACTTCAGTCCCTTGCTTACCAAGTTCGTGATATAATAGACACAATGGAAGCCGATTCAGGCATTGAAATTCCTGTTCTAAAAGTAGACGGAGGAGCAGCTCGTAATGAGTACTTAATGCAATTCCAAGCAGATATTTCAGGTAAAGAAATTAGCCGTGTAGCGAACCTTGAAACAACTGCTCTAGGTGCTGCTTATATGGCTGGTTTAGCTGTAGGCTTCTGGGATAGTATTGAAGACATTCGTCAAATGGCTGGAGAAACGACAGACTATCAATCACAAATGAACGATTCTCGTAAAGAGGAACTTTATGATGGATGGAAACGTGCTGTTAAAGCAACTCAAGTTTTTGCGGACAAGTCAGAATAATAAGGAGGAGACATTTTGAATTTCACAATCAATCAACGTGATAACTCAATTGCACAATTAAAAGAAGAAACCTTCGATTTAGTCATTATCGGGGGAGGGATTACTGGTGCCGGTGTTGCGATCCAAGCAGCAGCATCAGGTCTGAAAACAGCATTACTCGAAATGCAAGATTTCTCAGAAGGAACAAGTAGCCGTTCAACAAAATTAGTTCACGGTGGTATCCGTTACTTAAAACAATTCGATGTTGAAGTAGTAAATGACACCGTTTCAGAACGTGCGGTTGTACAACAAATTGCCCCACATATTCCAAAAGCGGAACAAATGTTATTACCAGTTTATGATACACCGGAAGCGACATTTAACTTATTCCGCTTACAAATTGCGATGCATTTATATGACACAATGGCAAATGTGAAAGAAAGCCACCCATTCGCTAACCGTGTCTTAAATGCCCAAGAAGTTTTACAAATCCAACCAAACTTAGATCCAGAAGGATTAGTAGGTGGTGGACTATACTTAGACTACAACAATAGCGATACACGTTTAGTAATCGAAAATATTAAACAAGCGGTAGACGATGGCGCAATTGCATTAAGCCATGCCAAAGTTACCGGTTTTGAATATGACGACAACAACCAAGTAAGTGGTGTTAAAGTAGAAGATTTAATTGGGGATGAAGCATTCACAATTAATACAAAAATTGCAATTAACACAACAGGACCTTGGAGTGACACAATCCGCGAATTTGATGAAGGTGACTCAAAACCTGCTCAAATGCGTCCAACTAAAGGTGTCCACCTTGTCATCGATCGTAGTAAGTTGCCAGTATCACAACCAATTTACTTTGATACAGGAGAAGGCGATGGCCGTATGGTCTTTGTAATTCCACGCGAGGACAAGACATATTTTGGTACGACAGATACGGACTATGAAGGTGACTTTACTAAACCTCAAGTAACGCAAGATGATGTTGATTATCTCCTACGTATTGTGAATCGTCGTTTCCCTGACGCGGATATTGCGCAAAGCGATATCGAAAGTAGCTGGGCTGGTTTACGTCCATTAATCGCGGGTAACCAAGCGTCTGACTATAACGGTGGGGACAATGCGTCAATGTCTGATGATGATTTTGATGCACTGGTTAATGCGGTTGCGGAATACCAAACAGGTAACCAAACGCGTGCGGGTGTTGAACAAACAATCGCTGACCTTGATACAAACCGTTCAGAGACTGCTTTAAATCCGTCACAAATTTCTCGTGGTAGTGATTTATCAACAAGTGAGTCTGGTTTAATGACTTTAGCGGGTGGTAAAATTACGGATTACCGTAAAATGGCTGCTGGTGCGATGGTTGAAATTGCGGAGCGTTTAGAAGAAACTGAAGGGCGTCAAATTACTTTAGTGAATTCAAAAACTTACCCTGTTTCAGGTGGTCGCTTCAACCCGCAACAAGTTGAAGAATCATTCAAGCGCTATGCGAAACTTGGCCGTATCAAAGGCTTAACGTCTCATCAAGCGCAAGATATCGCTGAATTATATGGTTCAAACACTGAAGCAGTGCTTGACTACTATGACGAAGCATTGCCATTAGCTGAAAAACATGATTTACCAGTTTCAACAGTGATGTCATTATTATATGCCATCGACCAAGAAATGGTTTACTCAGTCAGCGACTACTTAACACGTAGAACGAACTACAGCTTATTTATGAGCGAGCAAGTGCCAGCTATTCTTGACGGCGTTGCCGCAATCATTCAAGAGCGCCTATCACTTACAGACGAAGTCATGGCAGACCAATTGACTAAATATCAAGAGGAACGCAACGAAATGACTTTAGGTCGTCTGTAAAAAGTATGGCATAAAATTAAATTGAATTAAATTTGCTGCATACAGGCACGATTTTTCTCCGTAGGGACCGGTCTTCATAGCCTTTGGCTATTGCGACCTGTTTTGGCTAGAGAACTTCTAAGGGCTTCGCCCTAAGAGGTTCTACGCTACGCCAAAACTCCATTTCCTACGGGAAAAATCGTGCCTGTATTTCGCAAATTATAAAGTTTGTTTTTGAATCATTGGCTAGTGCTAGGAGTCAGTTTCATTGTTAAAGAAAGTGGCTGCGATCGGGGGTCGCTTAGAGGTTGTAGAAGTAGAGTTATAAAAATTTGCTGCATAGAGGCACGATTATTCCTGAACTGCAGTAGAAATCGCATATCTGCGAAAAAAGGCCATTCATTGCTGCCATGGGACCGTCCTCCGCTTTCTACGAAAGCTGCGGACTCGCCTAGCTATTGAATCTGTAGCGTCTGCCAGACGCACAGCTTCTAATACGCTAGCTCGTCCCAATCATGGCGCATGAATGGCCTTTTTATCTTCGATATGCTTAGATTGCTGATTCTATCTGAACACTATAACTATGCAGCAAATGATAGAGTTTACTTTTTGGATTCTTGGCTAGTGCATAGAGTCAGTTTCATTGTTAAAGAAAGTGACTGCGATTGGAGTTGGCTTAGAGGTTGTAGATGTAGAGTTAAAGAATTTTGGTGTTTGATAAAGTGTGTAAGCAATTAATGTTAGAACTAATAGTGTTCGAAGTTTTATCAGAGTTTTGTAAAATACTATATTTTATCAAGTTTGCATTTTTAGCATGTAGTGGTCAATTTCGATGAAAATTGACTTCATTACTTAAAGGAAACTTTTAGGCTGGTGCCTAAAAGTGATTTAAATATGAGGAGAGAGTCGCGGTGGCGACTCTTTCTTTTTTTTATTCCAATGTTTGTTGTGTGATTTTTGTTTGATGATACAAGTTTTATCATGGGCAATGAATATTTAGTCATGACGATACAAGTTGTATCATGATCAGAAAGAATTAGGCCTCGATGATACAAGTTATATCATGGGCAGAGAATATTGGGTCTCGATGATACAAGTTGTATCATGGGGAGAAAATATTTGGCCTTGATGATACAAGTTGTATCATGGGGAGAAAATATTTGGCCTTGATGATACAAGTTGTATCATGGGCAATGAATATTTAGTCATGACGATACAAGTTGTATCATAATCAGAAAAATTCCAAAACTATTATTAGCTGATTGCAGAATATCTGCAATGGCAGTCTGAATTTGAGTGCCCATGGTCAAAAATTTGCAATGGAGGTCTAACTTAGAGTGCCCATGGTCAAAAATCTGCAATGGAGGTCTAACTTAGAGGGCTCATGGTAAATAAACTGCAATGGCGACCTGCCTCGAGCTGCCCATTGCCATAAATTTACCATAGAGACTAAAATAGCAGAATTGATGCACCAAAAAGGTGCATAGCAGGCTAAAATTGGTATCCGATACACCCTTCGTTGCATCAAAAAATTACCAAGCTCAATCCATCCCTACACAAAATCCACTAACCCAAGTTGACTAATATAAAAAATTTGATATACCATAAATGTGAGCGTTTTCACAAAAAGTTACACAAAATAAAATAGATGACGAATGAGGAGTGTTAGTATGAAGGGTTGGCAATTTGTTAAAACACATGAACCACTAGAATTGGTGACAAAAGAGGATCCAAAAGCAAAAGAGGGCTATGTCGTTCTCGAAACAGGTGCGATTGGAATCTGTCATTCAGACGTTGGGGTTTTAGAAGATGAAGGTTGGATGAGTTTACTAAATCCACCAATCATTATGGGACACGAATGTGCCGGAACAATTATCGAACTCGGCCCTGGAGTGGAAGACTTCAAAGTAGGAGACCGTGTCGCAATTTGTCCAACAGGACCTTCAGGAATGGCTCCAGGTTACGGTTATGACGGCGGATTTGGAACGAAAATTCATGCACCAGCCTCAGACTTAGTGCCCGTTCCCGACAACATTGCCATCAAAGAAGCCGCTTCAGCAACTGACGCTGGGATGACTTCATACCACGCCATCTTCACGCGCGGTCAAGCCAAACCAGGTATGAAAATTGGTCTAGTCGGAATCGGAGGTCTTGGCCAGTTTGGACTACAAGCTCTTACCGCAGCAGGCGTTGAAGATATTTACGGCGCTGACGTTTCGCCAGCAGCCCGCGAACTCGCTACAAAACTCGGCGCCAAAGAAGTCGTTGAAAACATTACCGAACTAAAAGACAAAGAACTAGACCTCATCGTCGACTTCGCAGGGATTGGTACGACTGTAAAAGACTCCCTCGAAACAGTTGGCTTTGGTGGTACCGTTGTTTTAGTTGGTATGGGAAGCTTAGAAGCGCAAGTAAATGTGACAGACTTTATCACAGGATCAAAATTCTTAGTAGCCTCAAATGGTGGAACAAAAGAAGATATCGCTGCGATCTATGAACTGATGTCGTCTGGAAAACTGACACCCAAATTAGATGAAATCACTTTTGATGAAATTCCCGAAGGAATTGAACGCCTCAAACGAGGAGAAGTGCAAGGACGTCTAGTCGCAGTTTACCAAGGTAACGAAGAAGATTAATAAAAAGAAGAGCCGTAACTGCAAGACAGTCACGGCTCTTTATGATGAATTTACACTAAACTATTCAAATTTAATGGTTGGCAACCCAACATTATCATCCAATTCACGCGTTAAATTATGTTCCAATACAGTAATGCATAACTCAAGCGTCACACTCACCTCTGCATCTTCTAAATGACCACCAATTGTCGTAAAGTCATCTTTACCTAAAACTAAATGAATATGTTGTTGAGGCGCGTTATCCACGAAGGCCAACGTCCCATTCAAAGAAAGCACTTCAAAATCTTCATGGAATACTTTCGTCGCATATTCTTGTTTATCTAAATGATAGAAACTAATTTCCGGGTCCTTAATCGCACCAAGCCCCGTCACCGTTCCAGCTTTAATATTTTCAGCCACAGAAATCGCATGAATCGACTCCTTAATCTTATCGCCCTGATCCAAACGAGCAATAATCACATTACCCTTACGCTGAAATTCCATACTATAAAACCCCCATAATTTTTCCAATAAGCACCAACAAATTTCTGTTTCTTCTATATATAGTCTAATACTTTGCATGATAAATGTAAAAGAATCCCCATCGGAGTTTTCAAATCAATAATGGACCCTAATCAAAAACAAGCTATATCATTTGCGTAAACACACTATGTTTTTTTAATCAGTCAGTAAATCCTATTCAAACACCAAACTAAGCGTAGCACACCGGCCTTGGCCTTTCATGTGCCATAAGATATAGGATTCACTACCGTATTAGAAGTTGTTCGAACGTAGTGAGTTACAACTTCAATAGGTAGGGAAAGTCTGACGCTCCTTTATATAATACGACGTATTATATAAAGAGCATAAGACGGTCCCATGGCCACAATGAAAGGCCAAGGCCGGGGGCTATGCGGCACAAACACTACCCATCATAACCCAAGCGCTCCGATGCTTCTTGTGCACCTTGTTTTAAAATACGCATATAATCTTTCATCTTTTCTTTATTCATTCGAGTCGTAGGCCCAACAATAGACAACGCACAGACCACTTTATTTTCAAAATCCCGCACTGGGAAAGCTAAAGAATAATTACCATCTGTCAACTCGCCCACACTAAAACTATAACCCTGACTACGAATCTTATCTAATTCTTTCTTCAATTGAATCGGATTAGTAATAGTATGCTCGGTAAAAGCTTGATGCGATTGATTCATCACTTCTTCGATAATATCATCATCAGCATAAGCCAGCAGTAATTTCCCAGAACTGGTCGCATGGATGGGATTTTTCTGCCCAATCTGAGTACCGACATCAGAATAGTAGGGGCCATTAATTTTATGAACATAGAAAACTTCACTGCCATCAATGGCTGCAATTTGTGCACTCTCATTGGTTTTTTGAACAATTTCACTTAATACGGGTCCCACTTCCCGGTATAACTCATTGGTGTTTGTATAAATACCAGCGATGGTTAATAATTTTCTTCCTAGTATATAGCCTTGACTTTGTGTGTCCCGGGCTAGAAAACCACGGTGCTCTAAAGTCCGGACGAGGCGGCTGATGGTACTTTTGGATAGTTCCAATTCCTCAGCTAATTCACCCACATAAATGACCGTGCGGTTATTAGAAAAATGCTCCAATATACGAAGTGCATTGGTAACGGATGATAATGTATCACTATTTTTACTTGCCATAAAGACCTTTTCCTCCAGTCTCACATAACGGAACAGATAAAAAGAAAACAATCATTAATTTATAATTAAAATAATTTAAGATAACGCTTTCATATCAATAATACCATGAATAAAGAAAAAAATAAATATAAAACCGTCTCACATAAAGGGACGTTGAGGTGATGTAAGCCCTTACATGGGGTATTATATAGATAACGAAAGCGAGAAACACTAAACGCAAGGAGAGGAAATGCGATGACAAATTATACCGATAAGGTAAAAAATCTAGCTGATCATCTTTGGTCCGCCATCACAAATCATCAAGGCGTCGAACCTTTGACAAAGCTAGAACCCAACTTAACTACTGAAGAAGCATATTATGTGCAACTTTATAATATTGACCGCCAATTAGAAGCGGGAGAAAAAATCGTAGGTAAAAAAATTGGTTTAACTTCACTAGCCATGCAAGAATCCCTCGGAGTAGACGAGCCAGATTATGGTCACTTACTAACCGACATGGTTATTGAAAAAGACAAACCAGTAATTTACTCAGATCAAGTGCTTCAACCACGTGTTGAAGGAGAACTCGCATTCATACTCAAAGAGGATCTAACTGGACCAAATGTCACAGTTGAAGATGTTCTTAACGCAACAGAAACAATTGTTGCTGCCATCGAAATTGTTGACAGCCGCGTCCAAGATTGGAAAATCACTTTACAAGATACGGTCGCCGATAATGGATCATCTGCTTACTATATTTTAGGCGATCACCATTTTAAACCAGAAGACTTAGACCGCATCGGTGTGAAGATGCAACTATATAAAAACGGTGAATTAATTAACGAAGGTGACGGATCAGCCGTACTTGGCGACTCAGCTTACTGTGTAGCCTGGTTAGCAAACAAATTAAGTGCCTTCGATATTCAATTAAAAGCAGGCGAAGTCATCTTAGCCGGAGCCTTATCAGCCGCAATCGGTGCTGAAATGTCCGACGAATTTACATGTAAATTCACAGAAGGCCTAGGCGACGTAAGCATTCGTTTTGAAGAAAAGGAGTAGTGAAATGGCAGAAAGAATTGAAGTAGGAATAATCGGACCAGGAAATATCGGTTCCGACTTAATGATGAAACTTCTACGCAATGATTTACTCAAACCCACTTACATGATCGGGATTGATGCAGAATCACGCGGTATGAGAATGGCAAAAGAAAATGGCCTCAAAATTATTCCAACCGGAATTGATGGCTTAAAAGAAGTAGACGACAAACCGCAAATGTTATTCGATGCCACATCAGCATACGCACACGAATATAACAACCAAGTCGCTCAAGAATTAGGCATTCAAATGTTTGACCTAACACCCGCAGCGATTGGACCATTTGCTTCACCAACTGTAAACATTAACGACCACTTAGACAAGAAAAACGTTAACTTAATTACATGTGGTGGACAAGCAACAACCCCTCTAATATCCGCAATCAACGACGTCGCGTCAGTTGAATACGCCGAAATTGTCGCAACAATTTCCAGCGCATCGGCCGGCCCAGGAACACGTGCAAACATTGACGAGTTTACGGAGACGACGGCTAAAGCAATAGAAGAGGTAGGGGGAGCTGATAAAGGAAAAGCAATTATAATCTTAAACCCAGCTGAACCTCCGATTCTAATGCGTGACACTATCTACGCAATCGTCGATGAGAACGAATTCGATGAAGAAAAAATTACTGCTTCGGTTCGCAAACGTGAAAAAGAGATTCAAGAAATTGTTCCAGGTTACCGTCTACGTACGGACCCAATCTATGACGACAATCAAGTCACATTGTTTGTTGAAGTAGAAGGAGCAGGGGACTATTTACCAGTCTATTCAGGAAACTTAGACATTATGACAGCTTCAGCAGTAGGTTTAGCCGAAGCATTTGCCAAAGACTGGAATGCTAAAAAGGAGGGTGCATAAAATGAGTAAAGCAATTACATTCTTAGAAGTTGCACTTCGAGATGGCTCTCACGTTGTGCGTCACCAATATACAAAAGAACAAATCGTGCCAATTGTCGAAGGTTTAAACAAAGCGCGCGTTCCTTATATCGAAGTTTCTCACGGTGATGGAATTGGCGGATCTTCCGTACAATACGGTTTTTCAAAAGAATATGATATTGATTTAATTAGAGCAGCGAAAGAAGCGTCAGATTTTTCAAAGATCGCGGTATTACTTTTACCAGGTATCGGGACGGTTGAAGATTTGAAAGAGGCTCGAGAAGCTGGAGCGGACATGGTTCGTGTGGCGACACACGTCACTGAAGCGGACGTTTCTGCGCAACATATCAAATATGCGAAAGAAGAATTGGGGATGGAAGTAGTTGGCTTCCTGATGATGGCTCACATGGCCGAGCCTGAGAAAATTTTAGAACAAGCTAAATTAATGGAAAGTTACGGGGCAGATATTATTTATGTCACTGACTCGGCGGGTGCGATGGTGCCTGATCAAGTAACGGAAAGAATTGAATTACTTGTTAACAACTTAGACGTTAAAGTCGGATTCCACGCGCATAATAACTTAGGTTTAGGGGTTGGGAATTCGCTGGCAGCAATCGAAGCGGGTGCATCATTTATTGATGGTAGTGCTAGAGCGATGGGTGCTGGGGCTGGTAATACACAATCAGAAGTGTTAATTGCGGTCCTTAATAAATTAGGTATTGAAACTGGCGTTGAATTATATGAACTCATGGATGTGGCTCAAGATTTAGTGGCGCCACTGATTGAACAAGAACAAATTATCGATAAAGATAGTTTAACACTTGGTTATGCAGGCGTATATTCAAGCTTCCGATTATTCGCGCAACGTGCTGCGGAGAAATTCGGCTTAGATTCAAGGGATATTTTACTAGAACTTGGAAAGATGGGAGTGGTAGGCGGACAGGAAGATATGATTGTGGATGTTGCAAGTCAACTTGCAAAGAAACAAGAATAGAGGCAATGTATGGAAGACGAATTAATTCACGAAATTGCATCGGAGTTGATAACTGCAGAGGAAAATAAACAATCAATAGAGCGTTTTACAAAGCATAGATATCCCGATTTATCCGTTGAACAAGCCTATCATATTCAAGAGGCGCTTATTCAAATTAAACGGATGGAAGGCGATACAGTCGTCGCTCCTAAAATGGGACTGACATCCAAAGCTAAATGGGATCAAATGGGTGTCGATCAACCAATTTATGGCTATATCTTTGACACGATGAAAGTTGATGGCGACATTGAGTTTTCTAACTATATCCACCCGAAAATTGAACCTGAAATAGGCATTGTCTTAGCTTCCGATATGCAAGGAACAAACATAACTAAAGAAGATGTGTTGGAAAATATTGAATACGCTTTCAGCGCTGTAGAAGTAATCGACAGCCGCTATACCGATTTTGACTTCCACTTAGGAGATGTCATCGCTGATAATGCATCATCGAAAGGCTATATCTTCTCAGAGGAAAGAGTATTGCCAGACAAAATCGACTTAGCGAATGAAAAAGTTCAAGTCACTATAAATGATGAAGTTGTTGTTGAAGGTATTGGTAGTAATGTATTAGATCATCCCGCAGAATCGATTGCAGCATTGGTCAATATGCTGGGTGAAAAAGGTCAAACAGTTAAAAAAGGTGAACCGATTATGACCGGTGGAATGACTTCTGCTGTCTTAATCAAACCAGGTGATGTGATTAAGGTGACTTACTCAACATTACCAACGATAGAAGTTGCTGTTAATTAGTTTTTTATAAAAAGGAGAAAATATATTATGACAAACGTAGCAAACGAACCGAATTTTGACGTACATCAGTTATCGCATACTGAATTATTCACACCAGTTTTAGCAGATTCATTAGAGTTCTTCACTAAAATCTTAGGTATGACAGTAGTTCATGAAGAAGGCGACTCAATCTACTTACGTGCTTACGAAGATGTTTATCAATATTCATTAATCTTAACACAAGCAGACGAGCCAGGAATGGGATTCTCAGCATTCCGTACTAGTTCACAACCCGCTTTAGAGCGTCGTGTTGCAGCATTAAAAGAAGCAGGCGTTGAAGTTGAAGAACGTACTAACAACTACGGATACGGGACATCTTACCGCTTTAAAGATTTAGATGGACACGTAATCGAATTATTCTGGGAAGTTGAAAAATTTGTAGCTCCAGATCACTTAGCATCTGGTTTAGGTAACCGTGCTCAACGTAAACCAGCACGTGGTGTACCAGTTCGTCGTATTGACCATGTTAACTTAATGACTCACCCTGACATGGTTCATAAAAACCACGAATTCTGGCGTGATGTATTAGGATTCCGTGTACGTGAAGGTGTATTAAATGATAAAGATGAGTTCTTCGCAACTTGGTTATCAGTATCACCATTAGTTCACGAGGTTGCTTTAATGGGTGACGAGCTTGGAGGACATGGTCGTTTACACCACTTGGCATTCTGGTACGGATTCCCTCAACATTTAAATGACTTATCAGAATTATGTGTTGAACATGGTATTCCAATTGAAGCTGGACCATTAAAACATGGTGTGTCACAAGCTTTATGTATGTATATCATTGAACCAGGTGGAAACCGTATTGAGTTATTCGGAGACTCTGGATACTTAATCTTTGATCCTGACTGGGAAACAGTTAAATGGGCTCCAGAAGATGCTGCTAAAGCAATCATCTGGTTCGGTGGAGAATTACCAGAAACTTACTTCCGTTACGGTACTCCACGTATTAAAGACGAAACTGACGAGTTAAACTGCTACTACAACCCAATCAAAAACTCTTTAGAGAAAGAAGATCTAGCGATCCATATTAGTAAAGACCGCGAGAAAAAACTTTACGAGACATTTAACTTTAAAGTAGAAGAATAAAATTTGCTTAACAATGTAAAGGCGGAGCTTAGTTCCGCCTTTAATTGTTGATAATCAGTGTTCCGTTATACGAGATGAAAGCGCATTTATGCAAGTGGTTATTCAAGGCTGTTTCTCTATGTGAGAATTAAGCCTGAAATCACGCGCTATTTCCCCTATAATGGAAATGTAGACGAGATGCAAACGTTATTTTATAAGGAGGAAATTTCAATGAGTAGACCAGAAATTGGAAAAAGTGTTAAAACAGGTAACTTTACAACAAACTATTTAGAAGTTGGCGAAAACAATGGTGGCGTGCCATTAGTATTTATCCACGGTTCAGGACCTGGTGTATCAGCTTACGCTAACTGGCGTTTAGTATTACCAGAAGTTGGCGTTGACAACCACGCATACGCATTAGACATGGTTGGATTCGGTTATTCAGACAAACCAACAGGTGACGAAGTAGACTTCGGTGTTGAATTATGGACACAACAAATTTTAGACTTCTTAGATGCTTTAGGTATCGAAAAAGCAAACTTAGTAGGTAACTCTTTCGGTGGATCATTAGCTATCTCAGTAGCACTTAGAGCACCAGAAAAAGTAAACAAAATCATTACTATGGGTGCAATGGGTGTTGAAGCAGATATTCCTTACGGACTAAACGAAGTATGGGGCTACAAAGGAACAAAAGAACATATGGCGGAGTTAATCAACTTATTCGCTTATGACAAGAAATTCGCAAGTGAAGAATTAATTACTGTTCGTCACGAAGCAAGTCAAGAGCCAGGCTTCCACGAAGCATTCAGCTCAATGTTCCCACACCCACGCCAAAGCTCAATGGATGATTTATCATTCCCAGATGAAGAAATCAAAACAATCAAACACAAAACTTTATTAGTTCACGGACGTGAAGATAAAGTTGTACCAGTAGAAAACTCATACCGCTTAGTTAACTTATTAGAAAACTCAGACCTACACATCTTCGGTAAATGTGGACACTGGGTACAAATCGAGAAATCAAAAGAATTCTCTAAATTAGTAAACGACTTCGTAGCAGCAGAGTAATTCTAATCCTTCCTAACAAAAGCCTATCCCTTGTGATAGGCTTTTTTGTTTGGCTGTGGTTTAGGCCATGAAGATTTGGGTCGGATTATCATTTCAAGAAGAAAATTCGGTTGATGATAATTTTAAGCTGAATTTTATCATTTCAAGCCATTGATCTAAAAATTTTGATAATACGATTCACACCCGCCCCCTAAAAACTGGACACATCACTCTCAGTAGATTATTTAGTTCGGATTATCATTTCAAGAAGAAAAACTGCTCGAAATGATAATTTTAAACAGAATTTTATCATTTCAAACAGTTTGTTGGTTCGAAATGATAATATTAGCCCATATTTTATCATTTCAAGTCATTAATCTAAAAATTTTGATTATTCGATTTACACTGGACCCCAGAAACTGGACACATGACTCCCGGCAAATCATTAGACGAGTCACAATATAGAAAGAATGAACCAGCTCAGCTCACTCATCCACCACAGTTATCCCATCCCACGACCAACTGCTGAATCTAATCCCGTCAATTTCCCCAGAAATTGACTCCCGCCTTTTCCAAATGACACTTTTCGACTCAAGTCGAAAAGCACAACCTAGATAAGGAGGCTTTTCGCTGGGCGAAAAGCGACATCAACTTTGAATGAGGTAGAGTCGCTGATGCGACTCTATTTGAATTCCATCGTTTGTAAAGGATGATTAAACTAGAAAGGAATCGGGCGAATGATTGAGGAGTATAGTAGAGTAGAGGAATAGAGTGCCCATTGCATAAATTTGACCATGGCGGTCTGAGTTAAGGTGCCCATTGCACAAATATGGCCATGGCGGTCTGAGTTAAGGTGCCATTGCATAAATATGGCCATGGCGGTTTGAGTTAGGGTGTCCATTGCAAAAAAAGGCCATGGCGGTCTGAGTTAGGTTGCCCATTGCAGAAATACGGCCATGGCTTGGTCAGTGTTAGAGTGTCCATTGCATAAATTTGACCATGGTAGTCAGAAATTTAATGTCCATGGTCATTTTATAACCATCATTTGGGTTCTGATAAATAAACTCTATAAGCTATCTAAAAATCGATTAATTTCCTGTATAACCTCATTAATCGGTTTATCGGTTGAAATAACAAAATCACTACTAGCTATGATTCTTGATTCAAAGTACTCTTTATCCGATTTAATTTTATCCCACTCAACTTCACTTTTACCGTAACGATTATTATCTCTATTCTGAATACGAACTTTCATAACATTAAGTGGGGCGGTTAAAGTAACGACAGCATCTAAATAAGGATAAATTACTTTTTGATTCATTGCGGTCCCACTAAGATAAATATCGCGAGAAGCATTCTCCTCAAAAAAATATAAAATCTTTTGTTTATCTATGATGCGCTCATGGTAGTCATCATCCCAAATCATCCAATTATCATCATCCAAATCCAATTTAATGGCTGTTGGATCTAGCATTCCTAGTACAGTAGATTTTCCGCCCCCAGACATTCCGGTAAAGAGTATTTTCATGAACAAGCCTCACTTTCAATTTTTGACTAACTATTATCTCCGTTTATTATATATAAAAATCTTATCAATAGAAAAGGATGCAAAAAAATGCATCCTTTATCAAAAAAGACCAGTTCCACTGAATTGGCCCTAAAAGACTTATTAAATTAAATCACTATTCGGCAGATTCTTCTGAAGACTCGCTCGTTTCCTCAGACTCAGCACCTGATTCTTCAGTATCTTCCTCTGACGAACTTTCATCCGAACTCGCTGACTCTTCCTCAGAACCCGATTCAGATCCTGATTCATCCGCCTCAAAATACTCACTATCTTCTTGTGGCGCAAAGATTACACCAGCCGCTTGGCGGTCACCCGCATCTCCAGTTGGCTGCGTCGTATAATCATCCGCACCCGTGTGAATGATTAATGTCGTTCCATCCACTGACTGCAATGAGTTCTCAGCGCCCGCTTCCAAAGTCACGCCCTCGATAACAATCGACTCATCAACTGTCCCGTCCTCACCAACAACTAAGTTCGGCAAGTCACCTAAATGCGGTCCGGTCTCAGATTCAGTACCATGTTCCACGTCAGTCGGGTTAAAGTGGCTTCCCGCATCCTCAAAATCAGGTGCCGTCGCTAATCCCACTTCATGAATGTGGAATCCATACTCGCCCGGTTTCAGATTTTCTAAAACAAGATGTAACGTCACCACACCTTCTTCATCCTCCGTGAACTCCGCAGTCCCAATAACTTCCTCATCGCTATTGATCATCTCGACCGAATGCTCAACCGTTTCAGCTTCTCCACTTGTTTCACTAGACACTTCGCTTTCCTCAACAACTTCGCTGCTTGCAGCAGACTCAGTTTCAGTTGACTCATCCTGCCCGTAAACTGTCAACCCTCCAACAGAAAGAGCCGCAACCGCCGCCAAACTAACCATTCGCTTCAGTGATTTCTTCATGCATCAATCATTCCTTTCTACTATGATATACCAACTTTACCAAAAAAACGCTACCAACCCAAACAATACGCCTCTTTGAAAAGTATAGAATGAACAACGCCATTAGAAACAACAGCAACCCCACCCAAGAAAAGCAACCCCCGCACACCAAAAAAATCCCAGGAAATACAACGCAAAGCCTGAAGCTTAATTATGTGATACAATTTAAAAGGTAGCGCTTACGAAGAGATAAAAATAACTTATGGAGGTATTATTAATAAGAATTGTAAACGTTATCATAATAGCTATATGATTATGGTATAAAAAAGAATTAGGAGTGAAATATAAATGAGTAATGTGTTATATGAAGAGAATGGTTCGGTAGGATTGGTCACCTTTAATCGTCCCGAAGTAGGAAACGCTTTTTCAGAAGAGTTTTTTGATGAGATTAATGAAGTGTTTGATTCTATTGCAACGAACGATCACATTCGTAGTGTAATTTTAACAGGAGCAGGAAAATTATTTTGTGCAGGTGGAGATTTAAATTATTTCCAAGAAATTATAGATGATCTCGACAGTGATGGACTACCTCACAGCTTCATCCAAGCGCCCGGTAACTTTGCTAAACGCATTCGTGAATTTCCTAAACCCGTCATCGCAGCAATTAATGGTGCAGCTGCAGGAGCTGGATTAGGAATAGCCTTAGCGTGTGATTTTAGAGTGATGGAAGAACGTAGCTCACTAGTAACCTCGTTTATTAATGTTGGATTCGCTGCAGATACAGGGGTAGCTTATTTCTTACAGCGCATGGTAGGGACAGCTAAGACAACAGAATTATTGATGCTTTCACCTAAAGTTAAAGGTCAAGAAGCAAAAGAACTTGGTTTAGCAACAGAAGTAGTTGCAGACGGTGAATTAATGGAAGCTAGTATTAATTTAGCAAATAAATTAGCAACAAAATCAGAGTTAGCATTATATCAACAAAAACAATTAATTAATCGTCATTTCTATCAAGATTTAGACTTAAATACACAAATGGAAGCCACATTTATGAACGCTGCTTCTCAAGGAGAAGACCACAAGCAATTAGTCAAGAAATTCTTATCTAAATAATACAAAAGGATAAAATTTCAGTATAGTGAACCTTTAAATAAAAAAACAAGAAAGCGTTTCCTGTGTGTTAAACACTGGTCTAACAATGATTGATGGAAAAGTATAAAAAATATTAATACATAGATAAAACATTAGAATTTTTAATAGTGGAATTTCCGTATTATAATAAATTTGTAAGTTAATAAAGCGGTTACATTATTGCTGTTAAAAATAGGAGGAATTAAAAATGGGTATCAAAGTAGTACGTTATGAAAAAGACAATGCAACAAAATGGGGAGTATTAGTAGATGAAACAATTCGAGTGATTTCTCAAGAATTTGAAACATTAAAAGAGTTGTTAAAAAACAGAGAAGTAGTAACGCAAACAGCGAATGACGATGCAGCTGAAACAGTTAGTCTAGAAGAGGTTGAATTATTAAGTCCAGTAACACGTCCAGCGCAAATTGTATGTCAAGGAGCTAACTATGGTGATCACCGTGCGGAATCTGGATTAGATGCTCAAAAACCAGGTTTTAATACAATTTTTATTAAATTTGACCGTTCAATCACAGGTCCAACAGGCGATGTGATTAAGCCAGACTTCGTAAAATTATTAGACTACGAAGTAGAATTAGGATTAGTGTTTGGTAAAGCCATTACGGAAGAAATGGAAATTACACCTGAAAATATTGGTGAGTATGTAGCCGGATTAGTTATCGCAAATGATGTCTCGGCACGAGATATTCAAATGGCTCAAGGTCAATGGATCAAAGGGAAATCATATGAAACATTTATGCCAATGGGGCCTTACCTATACTTATTAGATGAAGAAGAAGTGCCAAAAATCTTAGATTTAGATATCAAATTATGGGTTAACGATGAAATTCGCCAAGACTCAAATACTCAAGCTTTATTATTTAAACCTGCAGAATCTCTAACAGAATTATCTCAATTAGTTACATTCCAAGTAGGAGACGTATTATTAACAGGTACTCCAGGTGGTGTAGCGATGAAATTAGGTGGCGGAATTGTCAGTGATGTCACAGACTTATCAAATCCTTATGAAGAAAAAATTGAGAAATTCCGTGAAAGTCAATTGGTCGAAGGCAATGGTTACTTAAAAGATGGAGATATCATTAAGGCAGAGATTAAATCAGCAGATGGAACCATTGATTTAGGAACACAAGTCAATAAAGTGGTATATAAATAATATAAATAGGAAAAGGAGAAGTTTTATGACTGTTTTAGAGTATGACATACTATTAGTTGGTTACGGTGTAACAGGGAAAATGATTGCAAACCTTTTAGGTCAACAAGGCTGGAAGGTAGGAGTCATTGACCCATATGAAAAACCTTATGGATTACCTCGTGCAATTAAATATGATGATGAAGTTTTGCGTAATTTACAATCAATTATGCCTGATGAACTTATTGAGGAAGTTTCAGTTTGGATTCCAGATGATTATTTATGGGTCAATGGGAGCAATGAAAAACTATTAGCTCTTGATTGGTCACTACCAGGTATTTCGGGTTGGCCGAAAGATGCAATCTTTAACCATGCACAACTTGAATTCGCAATGGATTCACAACGTCCACAATACGAAAATGTGGAAGCTCATTTAGGCTATAAAGTAGTTTTCATGGACAGATTTGATGACCATGTTCAATTGACTTTCCGTCAAACAAATAATATGGGTGAAGTTATATCAGGTGGTGAAATTCGCCATGCTAAAGCTAAATATGTAATTGGGGCAGATGGAGCAAATTCATTTATCCGTGAAAACATGCCACATAAAATGGAAAGTCTAGGATTTATGTCTAGCTTCTACGTGATTGATGTAATTTTAAATGAAGAACGTGAATTTACCCCAATGAATAAACAAATTGCTGATCCAAAACGCCCAAGTACAGTAGCTAGTGGCGGACCGGGTAAACGTCGTCGTTGGGAATTCATGTTAATGCCTGGAGAAGATCCAATTGATTTTAAAGATGTTCAAGTAGCTTGGGATTTCTTGAAAGATTACGATGTAACACCCGAAAATGCAACAGTTGAACGTCATGTCGTTTATACATTTAAGGCTAAGTGGGCAGATCATTGGCGAGATGGTCGTTTAGTCATTGCAGGAGATGCGGCTCACTTAACACCGCCATTCTTAGGACAAGGTTTATCATCAGGTATCAGAGATGCGGCTTCAATTGCATGGAGAATGGATCTAATATTTAAAGGAATCGCACCTGAAACAATTTTAGATTCTTATTCAGAAGAACGTCGCCCACATATGGAAGCGCTTATTCGCGGTGCCGAATACTTAGGGAAAATTATTACCGTGGTGGATGAAGAAAAAGCAGCCAAACGTGATGATGACTTTAAAAATGGTCGTTTCCCAGCAATGCCAGAATTCCCAGGATTAGAGCATGGGGTGATTAATTTAGAGGACGCTACCGGGTTAGGTGGAAGTTTATCATTACAGGCCAAAGTTGAAAAAGAGGGTAATGTAGATCGCTTCGATAACTTCTTTGGGCATGGATTCCGTATCATTACATTAGGTGAGGATGTCCAATTAGATGCAGCTCAACAAGAATTCTTTGAATCAATTGGCGGGAAAGTAATTCGCCTAGGCGAAGATGCACTGGATACCGAAGGTAAATACCAAGCTTATTTCGAGGAACATGGTATTAAAGCATTAATCGTTCGACCTGACTTCTATGTTTATTCAGGGGTAAAAGAAATTTCAGAAATAAATGAATTAATTAAACAATTAGAATCAAAAATTAAAGAATAAAAAAGGAGAAATAAAATGGCACCAAAAGTATTTCGTTTAGTATATGCAGGATTTAAATCAGCGCAACCAGAAAAAATGGTTGAATATTACCGTGATATCCAAGGAATGAATGTGACTGAAGAAGTAGATGGCGCAACATTCTTATCATTTGGTTTTGATCATCATAATGTAGGAATTTACCCAGCCGATACAAAAGGGCTTCAAAACATCGCTTATCAAGTTGATCCTGAGGTTGGATTAGATAACTTACAAAAAGATATCGAAGAATTCGGTATTTCAGTTGAGCGCAAAGCATTACCTGGTATTGAAGAGGCGTTAGTGTTTAATGATCCATCTGGTGTGGAGATTCATTTATTCACTGATATTGAACAACCAGCAACTGGATTTACTTGGAGTGGTCTTGAAATTTATAAATTAGGACACATCGCACTTCGTGTTCAAAATTTTGATGACACTATGAAATTCTATACAGAAGTTTTAGGTTTCTATCAGACAGATAAAATTGGTGAGCACTTTGCTAATTTCATTACTTGTAACTATGAACATCACGTTATTAACTTTATTGCAGCAGAACCTGAACAAGCAACACAATTACACCATATTGCGTATCAGATTAAAGATTCAAGCCACCATACAAAAGCAGCTGACTGGTTATTTAAACATGATTATGACACAATTTGGGGTCCTCAAAGACATACTGCTGGATCAAATATTGCAGCCTACCACTTAGATCCAGATGAACATGTAGTTGAATTATATGCTGATATTGATGTATATATTCCAGAATTAAATATGATGGAACCACGTGAATGGCACCAAGAGTTGCCATACCGTCCGAAAATGTGGGAAGGTTTATCAGCTTGGGGTACGGAGTATGACTTCGACTTAGGCGGATATGTTGATGAAAAATAATTTTGTCGAAGAGACTTTCATTCTCGAAGTTTTACCAGGTACAGAAGAAGCTTTTGAAGCAGATTACAAAAGAGCGGTAGAGGTCCTTAAATCTGGTGAAGGCTTCTTGGGCGCAAGTTTAAAACAATCCATTGAACAAAACAATCGCTACCTTTGTACCATTAAATGGACATCGGTAGAAGCGCATACGGTTGATTTTAAATCGACGCCTGCATTTGAAGAGTTGAAAGCAATCTTGTTACCGCATTATCAAGAAACACCAATCAATCAACATTTCATTTTGAAATACGACAAATAAGCGCAATAAAACAGAGTGATTATGGTGTAAATTCACTCTGTTTTTAATTTTATTAAAGTAGACGTCAGTCTACTTCTAAGAAATGATTTGAGCAGATCTTCTCAAATTTTTTTAGATGTAGATTGATACAATGCAAACAGTAAAGGAGATAAATTAAATGACAGAAAAAGTAGTATTAACTTGTGCGATTACTGGATCTATTCATATACCTTCCATGTCTGAATATTTACCAGCAAATAATCAAGAAATCATTCAATCAGCTATTGAAGCAGCTAAAGCAGGTGCTTCAGTCGTTCATATTCATGCACGAGAGGAAAACGGAAAGCCGAGTAATGATATAGAAATGATGCGTGAAATTTACGAAACCATTAAAAAAGAAGTAGACGTCGTTGTCTGTATGACAACAGGTGCGTCAACAGCCATGACTGTCGAAGAGCGACTTCAAGCAGTAGCTGCGATTGGGCCAGAATTAGCATCAGCAAATGCAGGATCAATGAACTTTGATTTTTCAGCGATTGCAAATATCGTTGACGAGCCAAAACATGATTGGGAAATTCCTTATGTTAAACAATCACGAGATACCGTATTTATGAATACTTTTCAAGGGATGGAAACATACATTAAAACGATGGAAGAAAATGGAACGAAACCTGAATTTGAAGTATATGATGTAGCCATGATTAATAATTTAGCTTATTTTCAACGTCAAGGTTTATTAAATGATAAAATATATTTACAGTTCGTAATGGGTATTCAAGGTGGTATTCCTGCTTCAATTGAAAACTTACTGTTCCTAAAAAATACTGCTGAGCGTCAATTAGGCAAAGAAAATATAGTTTGGTCTGTTGCCGCTGCTGGACGTCATCAATTCGATATTGTAACAGCAGGAATGTTATTAGGTGGAAATACACGTATAGGACTCGAAGATAATTTATACTTATCAAAAGGTGTGTTATCAAAATCGAACGCAGAGTCAGTAAAGAAAATGAAAAATATAATAGAAGCGCACGACCGTGAAGTTGCTACACCGGCAGAAGCAAGAGATATCTTAGGGCTGAAAAAATAGTATAAAATAGACATAAAGAATAAAAAGGATTTATAATTAGCTAAGAAAGAATTGAGGTGGCAGAATTGGATATTAAGCATTTAAATTACTTTAAAGAAATTGTAGATCAAAACTTCAATTTAACCAGAGCGGCAGAAGTCCTTTATATTTCCCAACCGACACTAAGTATTATGATTAATGACTTTGAAAAAGACCGAGAAGTAAAATTGTTTAAACGAAGAGGTCAAAAAATTATCGGCTTAACGAATACAGGAGAGCGCTATTATAATGATGCGCTTGAAGTTATTGAAAAATACCACGATATGTTATGGAATTTAAATAGAGATGAGGAAGATATTAGTGGTCGTGTTGTTTTGGGGATTCCTCCAGTAGTTCTGTCAGTGTTATTTGCGGACGTACTGCCGAAATTAATTGAGAGTAATCCACAAGTGAAATTCGAAATTATTGAAAAAGGGGCTCAAGCGTTAAAAAATGATTTATTAACAGAAAAGATAGATGTGGCTATTTTATTAATGCCTCATGGAATAGCGGATTTTTTAGTAGAATCATATGAGATTGAACGTTCAGAGATGGTAGTATATGTTTCAAATAAGAATCCATTAACAAAGAATAAAGGCTTGTTAGATTGGAAAGATTTAGTGAAGTATAGATCAGCATTTTTTGATAACACCTTTATGATGCATCATCATGTTAAAGCGGCATTTCTTAGAAGAGGTCTAGACGCTAAACTTTTTCTAACGTCAATTTCATGGGATTTCTTATTAAATTCGGTCCGTTTAGTTGATGACTTATATACATTCTTGCCAAAAGCCATGGCTAACGCGATTAATAATGAAGGTATTGAAATGCTTGAAATGAAGGAACCAGTTAATTGGAGTGTTCATGTTTGTCGTATGAAGAAAACTTATTATGAACCAACCGAGGACCATATTTTTAGAGAGATCCTTAAACAGTTTGAAATATCTATCGATTAATAATCAACAGTTAATATTATCAAGGAGGAACATAATGAAAGAAGTAGTTATTGTATCGGCAAAAAGAACACCGGTTGGCGCATTTGGTGGCGCACTTAAAGGAATCGGTCCAGTTGAGTTAGGTGTGATCGCTGTTAAAGGTGCAATGGAAGCCATTGGACTTGATGGTAAAGAAGTAGACGAAGTGATTTTAGGTAACG
>JACBXO010000009.1 GCA_015863195.1 Aerococcaceae bacterium DSM 111022
AGTGGACCCAGAAGAGCCAGTGGACCCAGAAGAACCAGTGGACCCAGAAGAGCCAGTGGACCCAGAAGAACCAGTGGACCCAGAAGATCCAGTGGACCCAGAAGAACCAGTGGACCCAGAAGATCCAGAAGAACCAGTGGACCCAGAAGATCCAGTGGATCCAGAAGATTCAGTGGACCCAGAAGAGCCAAATAACACAGATGCAGCAAATGTTACTGTAGAACCTAAAGATCAAGATTTACCTCCAACAGGGGAAGCAAGTACAACAATAACTAGTGTTTTAGGAGCACTAGCCCTATCTATTGGTTCTGCTTTAGTTTTCAGAAAGAAAAGGAAATAGTATTTAATTGAATTTTAAGGAAGGGTCAACGTGAGTTTAAAATACGTTGACTCTTCTTTATTGTTAAAATAAAGTAAAAGAAATAGCTGAAGCAGATAAGGAAACCGTAACGATTCAATTGCGATTAAAAACCGCAGTCACAACTGATACGGGCATGCGTATCATAAGTAGATGAGGTTTTTTCGTAAAACCACAGCACAATCTGATACGGGTTCGCTCTATGATTTTAAAAGCTTGTCACATTTGTATTCAATGGTAAAGAATGAGCCATACCATAAATAAGTGATATTTTTATTTTAATAATATATTTTCGTAAATCACAAAAGAAAGTGTGTCATGCGAACAGATAGAAGCGGACCGGAAGCCATAGGAATTGGAGTTAAATGGCTTAGATGGAAAAATTAAAGAAACAGAAGAAAAATTAAAGAAATGGCAAGAGTTAGTCAAATCCAATCCTGAATTAACCAAGGAACTTGAGGGAAGAATAACTGAATTAGAAATTAAATACATTGAAAAGAAACACAGAAAAGATGAGCTTCTAAAACTACTACAAGCAGAAGGGTACAAATTCACAACAGAAAATGTGTCTAAGGTAATGAAAGTAGCTAATCGAGCCATAACAGATTCAGATAGTAAAGCGGATACCAAGGAAATCTTACGAACATTCATTGACAAAATAACATTCGACAAAGAAACCAAATCCGACTACCTCATTTACACGCATTTCAGTAAGGAAATAGTCGATCGATTAAATAGCCTAACTAAACAAGAGCCAACAGCAGGAATGAATGCTGTTGGCCCTTTTATATTCAGTGCTCCACTTGAATTAATAATTTAAAAGAAACAGTATATAAAGCCAAAATGTAAGTGATTTTAAAACAAAGTTGTGTTATGGTAAGTGTGATAATTCACAAATACATAACTATTTCTTTAAGATCTTCCATACCATGAATTATGAAAGAAATTACGTAGTAGTAATATAATTTACCAAAAATAAAAAATAAAAAAGAAAATGGGGAATAAAAATGGAAAAGAAGTACAGACCTGGTTATAAGACTCTCTTAACCAGTCTAACAATAGCAGCGATTCTCTCAAATGTGAGTATGCAAGAGGTGAATGCTGCAGAAGAAGAGTTGTCTAGTGAGTTAAAATCAGAACTCGAAGTAACAGAAGACATAGCTCAAGATGTAGTGGAAGACTTTGAACAAGACGTAGAAGAAGACATAGATCAAGAAGTAGCGGAGGACATAGATCAAGAAGTAGAGGAAGACATAGACCGTGATGTAGCAGCAGACTTGGAACACGTCGTAGCAGAAGAACAGGTGCAGGTGGCGGCAGCAGGTTCAGAATCAAATCAAGAAAGATTAAAAGAAGCGGAGACTCAAAAAAATCTAACTCAAGAACTTGACACAACATCAAATAAAGAAACATTAAAATTTGCATCAGGGGATTTATCCGAAAATTTATCTCATCAAGATTATGAGGGGCCTGAAATATTAGATGTAACAGTTGATAAAGAGATTTACAAACGAGGAGAAGTCATAGAAGCAACTGTTGTCGCTTTTGATGAGAGTCAAATAGAGAGAATAAGTTTAACTTTTGAACGGGATGATGGAAGATGGAGTCCTCACACTGAGTATGTAGAAATTACAGATTTCACTTTAAATGAGGATGGGAATTATGTAGGCACGGGGACTTTTCAAATATCCACTTATGATTATGACGATAAATATCAATTAGTGGGTGCTTGGGGGAATGATGTGTATGGGAATTCCTCAAATATAGGAGATTCTAGCGTCTTAGAATCAGTCTCATTTACAATAACTGATAAACCTGAAGTGACTGCCCCGGAATTGATTAGTGTAGAACTGGATAAAAGTGTTTACCAACCTGGGGAGACAATTCAAGCAACGGTAGTTGCTTATGATGACTCGGGTGTTGAATCAGTATATCTAAACTTTAATGGAATTCCCCTTGAGGAATCTAACGCCTACCGAAATATCAGTTTCTATATAGACGAATTCAGTCTGGATGAGTCTGGCAATTACGTCGGTGTAGGGCATGCCCAAGTACCTGATTATATATTAGATTCAGACTTTAACCTCGAACATATTGATGTATATGATATACATGGTAACTATCAATATTATAGTCCTTATAATGAAAGTGACTTCAAGTTCGAAGAGTCATTTGAAGTAGTAGGGTCAGAGATAGTCGACTACATAGGCCCGGAAATATTAGATGTGATGGTTGATAAAGAGATTTATAAACGAGGAGAAGTCATAGAAGCAACTGTTGTTGCTTTTGATGAGAGTCAAATAGAGAGAATAAGCTTAACTTTTGAACGGGATGATGGAAGATGGAGTCCTCACACTGAGTATGTAGAAATTACAGATTTTACTTTAAATGAAGATGGGAATTATGTAGGCACGGGGACTTTTCAAATATTCACTTATGATTATGACGATAAATATCAATTAGTGGGTGCTTGGGGGAATGATGTGTATGGGAATTCCTCAAATATAGGAGATCCTAGCGTCTTAGAATCAGTCTCATTTACAATAACTGATAAACCTGAAGTGACTGCCCCGGAATTGATTAGTGTAGAACTGGATAAAAGTGTTTACCAACCTGGGGAGACAATTCAAGCAACGGTAGTTGCTTATGATGACTCGGGTGTTGAATCAGTATATCTAAACTTTAATGGAATTCCCCTTGAGGAATCTAACGCCTACCGAAATATCAGTTTCTATATAGACGAATTCAGTCTGGATGAGTCTGGCAATTACGTCGGTGTAGGGCATGCCCAAGTACCTGATTATATATTAGATTCAGACTTTAACCTCGAACATATTGATGTATATGATATACATGGTAACTATCAATATTATAGTCCTTATAATGAAAGTGACTTCAAGTTCGAAGAATCTTTTGAGGTTTATAATAGTTATGAAGTAGTTGAACAAGAAAGAAATGAAGTAATAGAATTTGAAGTAGAATATATCAACGATTCTAATTTATTAGTCGGCACGGAAGTAATATCTCAAAAAGGAATAAATGGTACTCGGAAAATTGTTGAAGAAGTAACTCTGATAAATGGTAAAGAAGTATCCAGGGTACTAATTTCAGATGAGATAACTACTGGGCCAGTAACTCAAATAATTCAAGTTGGAACTAAAGAAATTATTGAAGAAGTTCAGAAAGAGATTATTAAATTTGAAACAGAGTACGTTGAAAATCCAAATATCTTAGCTGGTACTCAAGAAGTTACTCAGGAAGGTATTAATGGAGAACGTACAATTGTAAAAAGAGTTATACTTGTTGAAGACAAAGAAATAGAACGAGAGATTATTTCGAACGAAGTCACTACAGATCCAATTAAGAAAATTGTTCAAGTTGGAACAAAACCAACTGTGATTGAGGATATCGCAAAGAAAGTTACCAAAGAAACTCGTACGGAAGAAGTAGTTTATGAAGTTGTGTACGTGAAGAACCCAGAGCTTATGGTTGGAACCGAAGAAGTCATCCAAGAAGGTATGAATGGGATACGCACTATCACTGAAGAAGTAACTACTGTTGGTAGCGAAGAAACCAGTCGAATAATCATCTCTCAAAAAACAACTACTGTACCTGTAAATAAAGTGATCCAAGTAGGTACAAAAGCAATTACAGAAGAAACGCGAACAGAAGAGATAATATTTGAAATTGAGTACGTATATAATCCCAATCTCTTAATTGGAATGGAAGAAGTCACTCAAGAAGGTGTAAATGGTGTACGTACTATCGTCGAAAAAGTGACTACAATCAGTGGTGAAGAATCGAACAGAGAACTTATTACCGAAGAAGTGACCAGTGTGCCAGTGAACAAGGTTATTCAAGTAGGAACGAAAGCAGCTATGGTTGAGGATATTGCTACCAAAGTAATAACTGATAAAGAAACTGGTATTAGTGTTAAAGTAACTGGCCCAGACAAGAAATTAAATATCACTGCTTCAGAATTTATAAATTCTAGAAGTGATGGATTATCAGAATCAATATTAGATAATCTAAAATCTAAAAATATACTGGTTAAATTGGGTACTGAATTTGCAATTTATGATATCCACCTTTCAAATGAGCAAGATGAAGAAGTTTCACCATCAGAAACAGTTACTGTTTTAATTCCATATGATTCAAATAGGAGACCTGTAAAGTTATATTATTTTGGTGATAACTTTGAAGTTATTAGAGAACTTAACTTTATAGATAACGGTGATTCTATTGAATTTGATCTCTCTAACTTTAGTTATTTTGGTGTCCAATTTGCAGAAGCAGAAGAACCAGTGGATCCAGAAGAACCAGTGGACCCAGAAGAGCCAGTGGACCCAGAAGAGCCAGTGGACCCAGAAGAGCCAGTGGACCCAGAAGAGCCAGTGGACCCAGGAGAGCAAAACACTCCAGGCAAAGACAAGCCTGCAAAAGCAACTTTACCTGAAACAGGTGAGCAGGGTAGTCACGCCATCTTCACAGCAGCCAGTCTAGCTATCCTAGCAGGTTTAGGTTTAGTCGTTGGTGGACGTAAGAAAGAAGAGGAATAAGATAATCAATCATTGCCCCCGAACTCAGCGTTCGGGGGTTAATTGTATAGAACTGCTTCACCTCATACAATATTGATAATATTATTGTATAAAATAGCTCAGCTAATTGATAGCAGAAGTGTAAAATGTTAGTTAGCAGAAAGTGTTAAGTATAGTTTAGCAGTTACAACTAGCTTGAGGTTCTTTTTTAATCGTATCAAAATAGCTAATAGATTTTATTACCTATCGATGATACGGACATGCGTACCACAAGTGATTATAAAGAATCCCCTAATCCTAGAGCAACTATCTGAGATAGTTGCTCTAGGATTAGGGGTTAATTTAAATTAAATCTACTTAATTACCATACGTCATATACTCGGTAAAGACACTCATATTCATTAAGTCTGTATCCGTTACGAATGAAAAGCCACCGAATTGATTATAAAATAAGAACAATTCGCGTCCCACCCAGCCAAAGTCAGTACCCCCTAGATGTTTTTTTATAATTACTTGGGTATTAACGGTTACCTCCCGATTATCTTCAAACCCAGATTCAAAGCCCGAGACAGTGATGTCTTCGGAAGGGATATTTTGTATTTCAAAGGCGTACCAACTTGTTTGATTGGTATTACTAAAGTGATTATCATATGTATTAAAGCCAATTTTATTTGTTGTTAAATCCATAGTAATGTCATTTGGCCTACCTTGATTCTCTGGCCTATGAAAGGATACTTCTGAACCCAGTTCATCCAAGTTAACTGCAAAAGGATATTCTTCTTCATTAGAAGAACTTGGGACAGGATTTGCACTTGGTGTGTAGGATTCTAGAAAATGAATGTAATTATACTCGTTAGTTCCTTCGATGGCAAAAGCTTCAGCAATTAAACCTACTTTTGGGGCATAAAATAAGTGTCTTGGCGAGTCTGATTGATTGTCAACAGTGTTTCTACGGACTTCGATGACATCGTCATAAGTTGTGCCCATTAAATCAAAACTATCATGGACTTTAATGACTTCATATTCTGTTTGATTTCGGTAACCTGAGTAAAAAGTGAGACCAGGATAAATATCCAAAGGTAAAATCAGAGAAGCATATTCATTCATAGTATCAGCATGATAGCGATAATCATCTTTAGCTTCATTGGCTGTTTCAAAATAAGACTGTTCAAAAACTCCCTCTGTCGTTATTTGATATACATAAGTTGTAGCAGAATATTCACCAAAGATATCTTCCTCGACGACAAACTGATAGAAACCATGGCGGTCTGGTTCGTATTGAAGAGTTACTTTACGGTAATCATCACCGCCCTCTAAGGGAGAACCGGCACCTTGGTAATAGTAATCTTGATAAGTATACGGAGCGTAATTAACTCCATAAATTTGTTCTAAGTGATCGCTGTTATTTGCTTGTGAAGCCGGGTCGTTTTGACTAGATTCAAGTTCTTCAGAGTGGTTGTCTAACTCTATACTGGATTCCTCAGGGACAGATTCAACATAACTTTGTGATTGTGACTCGCGGTAAGCTGTTAAATACTCTAAGATTTCCATTTCTTGCCCATGGGAGACATTTAATCTCGCTGGTTTGAAATCGGGATGAATATAAGCACTCGAATTACTTAAATCACCGTATTGGATTGTTAAGTATTCTAATTCACTCAGAATTTGATGAGCGTCCTCTGACGTCACCTCTTCCGGAGAAAATAAGGTCATTTGAATCGACTCAATGATTTCTGATCGCCAAGACTGTAATCCTGAATCTGATACTGCCTCCACTTCTTGCCCACTAAACATTAACCTACATACCATAAGCATTATTAATAACACTTTCTTCATGGATAATCCATCCTTTCTTAAGAATCCGCTAACATACTGATATAATTATATAGAAAAATATGAAGGGTGTCACTTAGAAAAATATGCTAGTTTCAATTAGAAAAATAATAAATAGATAAAAAATTACAAAAACTAATCATTTGACTCGAACTGCTGAATAGGGGTTATTTTTGTATAGACAATAGGTGGGATTCAACTAACTGGGTCAATGTTGAGATATGAAGTAGGAGTAGAGAGAGCCAACGAATACATTGTATATCATATTGACAATGATTATTTTGAGTTAGAAGAGTAATCAACTATGAGTTAATTTAATTAATAGGAGACGCAAAGTCAAAAAGAACTGATGAGTGAAAATACATACTAGTGAACTTTAAATTGAATATTTTACAACAAAACAGAGCACTCCAGGACCAACCTGAGTGCTCTATTTTTGTACTAATATTAGCTTATAAAAAATCTTTCAAATACTTTTCTCTTATTTCTGTATATTCATCTTCACTAACAATACCTAAGTCAAATAACTCTTTTGTTTTCTTCAGTTTTTCAAAAGCTTCATCTTCTTCGCTATTAGTAACTTGAGTGAAAGTTACATCTTTAATGATATCCTCTTGGACGATTGGTGCATAAGTCCCTTCATGCAAAGCTTTTTGTAATTTATTTCCCATAGGTCTTAAGGTAGCTAAAGTCAGTCCACCAGAAACAACTCCACCAACGACTGGAATGACCTTTGATACAGATTTTGCAAAGGAATTCTTAGTCACTTTTACGCCAAAATTAGCTAAAGTTTTTTTGATAATTGGATAATAAACAGTTTTTGTGAGTGCTTGTTGTGGGAGCTTCTTAACTGCTTGACCAGCTAGAGCTGATGAGATCCCTTTAACAGCTGTTCCAGCCCCACTGACTCCTAACATCACACCAAGAAAAAGGATTAATGAGTTTTTCCCTTCTTCGGTTAGCTTATCATCATTGTACATATCAGGATAACCATATAAATACATCAGTTTTTGAGCTAAATTAATCGACATGCCGTAAAACTGTAGAATATCAGCAGGTATTGAAGCAACTACTGCGACACCTCCAGGCAGTCCTGAAACGAAGGATGCAGCAGATGATTTCATTGTCGTATTGTTAATGGCTTTTTTAGCTATGGAAGCAATTTGTTTCTCATCAATAATTTCAAAGGGGCCATTTTCAAGTATTTTTTCAATTTCTGGTTCCTCCTTGAATAATTGATATAGGAACTCTTTACGGTCTATTTTTAAGATGCGATTTGATAAGAGAGTAGTGACAAGTTCGTTTCCTCTGTTTATATCTTTGTTATCAATTTTATCTGACATGTCATCATTCCTTTTTGTTATTTGGTAATACAGGCAGGTGCTTATAATTGATGTTAAATTTATATTTAGTAAATATATAATAAGTTATAAATTAAAGCGTGTCCATAGAATAATGCACAAATAGAGCTCTTCAAGAATCCCCAGAGTGCTCTATTTGTGCATTCACTTAATTAAATTTTCGATGTATTCAAATCACCTATGGGTTGAGTGGCTCTCTGTTGATTTGATTCCCCAGCCCATTCAAAGGCTTTTTTAGAAATAAGAACAGCGATTATCTCGTTGATAAAAGCGGTTGCTGCAATTAATTGTACCTTGAATAATGGTGGCTGTTGTAGGGTCGAATAGAGCGATTTGTGAAGCTGCAATCCCAGTAAAGGCGAGTAAAAACCTTAAGTGGGGTAATAGTGTCAGACCAAGATGTTTCGCTACTGTATCGGGTAATTTTGTGATTTTCGCTCCAATATAAGCGCCGGAATATTTACCTAAAGCTCTTGATAAAATGAAAATAGCTGTAAAGGCTCCATCGCCTCATCAAAAATCACATAAATCCTTTAAATCTAAAGATTGAAGGATACTTTCGTAGAAATCATAATTAAATTGATCCAGCTTTGTTTTCAGTGCTCTGATTTCTTTCTTTAAGTGTAGGGGTGGATGAAAAACGGCGTTCGCAAATATATTACTAAATTTAGATTTTCGGTCAAAGAATTGTTGACGCAATGAAAAATATTTTTTAGTTGCTACTTCGAAATTTTCAAAGGAAACTGACTCTTCATTAAGAAAAGTGATGAAGCTTTCGAAACATTCAGCCACACAGGCTAAATATAGATCATGTTTGTTCTTAAAATAATGATAGATAATTCCTTTGGAAAAATTACTTTCTTTAGATATTACGTTAAGTGAGGTCTCACTATAACGATGAAGGCCAAACTCAGTAATAGCACTTTGGATAATTTATTGATTTTTTAAATTACTTTGCTTTGTTCTATTTAGTCGTGTCACCTCATTTCAATATTGACCGCGTGATCAACGAATCGTTTCTATCATATTTGACTATCTGGTCAAAAGACTGCTACTTAAGCTTTATTACATGATGAATTGTAAAATTAAGTGCGACAAATAAAGAAACCCATAACAGGTTCGTGTAAAATGTTAGTAACGACAAAAACATAAACACGGAGGTCTGTTATGAGCTACACACATCTTACCATAGAGGAACGTTCAAAAATAGAAATACTCTATCAAGAAGGCTATAAAATTAATCGCATTGCTCAATTAATCGGGCGCCATCGGTCAACGATTTATCGAGAACTTAAACGATGCCCTTCAGATCAATACCAAGCTCAGGATACCCATGAAGGTGCCAATCAACGTGCACGTCTTAAGGGTAGAAATCCTAAGTACACGGTCGAGCTACTTAAAGACATTCAAGATAAATTAGAACGTACATAGTCACCGGAACAAATTGTTGGACGAGATTATCAGGGAAAAATTTCCTTTAAATCCATCTATAACTGGATTTACCAAGATATCTTAAAGGTGCCCCTAACTGTCTTAAGACACAAAGGAAAAAGTCGAGAGCCTCAAGAAACGCGAGGAAAGTTTAATATCGGCACTCCCATCTCAAAACGCCCCAAATCTGTGAAGAATCGAAAAGAGTTCGGGCATTGGGAACTCGACACAGTTGTTTCTTATCGAGGTAAGAGTAAAGGTTGTTTTGCGAGCTTTGCAGAACGAAAAAAGCCGTATATATATTGCTTTACCCATGCCAAATCGCTCTAAAGTTGCTATGCAAACTGCAATTGAAGATTTGAGAGAAAACTTACCTAAGGAAGCTTTAAAGTCCTTTCTCTCAGATCGAGGAAAAGAATTTGCTTGTTATCCTGAGGTCGAAGCAGCAGGGATTGATTTTTATTTTGCCGATGCTTATAGTGCCTGGCAAAGAGGAACCAATGAGAACTCTAACGGTTTACTGCGTGAGTTTTTTCCTAAGAAAACAGACCTCGCTAGAGTGATTTCCCAAGAACTCAACCAAGCTTTGTGGTTAATGAATAATCGTCCTAGGAAATGCTTAGATTACCAAACACCCTTGGAAGTATTTTTACACGAACTCTTATTAATTGAGTAAATAAAAAATTGTCGCAATAATTATTGCAATTCAACATATATAATAATTAGATTACCGTACCAGATAGCGAATAGAATTTATTGCCTATCGATGATACGGACATGCGTACCATAAATGATGATAAAAAATTATGAGGAGAATTATAAATGACTATTCAAAGTGAACTAGCATTAGCGTTTCAATTCTTTGAAGAGAAGCAGTTCATAGAATCTAAGAATCTTTATGAGGAAATACTGGAAAATAATTTAACGCTAAATGAGACAATTCAATTGAGGTATGCTTATGGATATCCTTTGAGTGCATTAGGATTAGTTGAAGAAGCAATTGAAAATTATACTGCTTTAGAAATAATCGGTAAAGAAGATTCAAATAATGAAATTATTTCTCAAGCAATTCATCAAGCAGGAATGGTCTACCGACAGAATGCGTACTATGAATGTGTTCTTAAGAAATTCTTTGAAGAGAAAGATTTTATAGAAGAACACTTCAATGAAAAAAATCTTTTTAAATCTGCTAATCATTATGAGCTAGGTTACACTTATCTGATGAAAGATGACTTTGAAGAAGCTTATCATTTTTTAAATCAAAGCTTAGAAGAAGCTAAGCAAGCGGAAGATTCTATAATGCTTGCTTGTTCACAACGAGGTTTAGGGGAATATTATATTAAACAAAATAATCGAGATGAAGCAATAAGGCATTTAGAAGAAAGTATCCAAAACTTTAATGCAGCTGTAGATTTTATAGGAGCTTATGAAGTTAAGCAAATCATTGAAGTGATAGATGATAATTAAATTATTGGAATAAAATATGGAATCGAAAGGTTTCAAATAAGTGTCAGAGTCATAAAAGTACGCATCTAGCTTAATGACCTTAAAATTAAAAAAATACACACTTTAACAATATCGGCTAATTGTTGAAGTGTGTATTACTTGAATGAATGTAAACTAATTAATATTTCAAGTGAGCTAATGGTACTCGACTGTATATTCATCCGTATCATAAAAACTATTAACGGTTGAATTGAGAATTGTAATGGCGTTTTCTCTTGCTGCATCAAGTAAGCCGTTTTTAACAGCATCCTTTTTAGCGGTATCTTTCAAATCTGCTACAGATAAATTCATATCACTAAAGGTAAAAGTGTTGAAAGGGCTATAAGATTCGTCATAAACAATTAAGCTATCCTGAAAGACTTCTTCACTTAAAATTTCTGTTTCAGGCAATTCAACGAACACCGTTTTATCTGTCTCATTGACGTGAATGGTAATCTCACCAAACTGAATACCTGCTTTAATCACACCTTGATAGCTGTAGAGGACATGACTGCTAGTAAAGGGAATTGAGATGCCTATAAGTTTAACGTCATCTTTCTTAGAGGTTTGAGAAATAGTATAGCGGTATTCGGAAGTAGCGAGTTCTCCAATATCTGAGATGGTTGCTTCAATATCATTCGTGACGAATTGTGGTGTGATATCTGGCTTTGGTATTAAGAAAAAGATAGCGCCTCCAATGACTAATAGAAACACCAGAGACTTCAATATACTAGCAATATTCTTCATAAACTATTCTCCTTTAGATACTATTTAATCTCTTTTATAAAATCATAGAGTTCTTTTTTCATTATTTCTAATTCTTCATCAATAGTAATGGAAAGTAGAGGATTATTGGCTGCGATAATCCCTAAATTATCAACGCTTGAATAATTTAAGTCGATCACTGGGATTGAATATTCTTCAAGCTTTTCTCGATTGAAATTGGTGTTCAATAAGCCCTTTTTATCTGAATAAACGACATAATCTCCTAATTTCTTATATTCACCAAAAATCGTTAATGTATCACCAACAGAAAGGATGGGTTCTTTAACTTCTCGTTGATCTGATATGTGATAAAGATCTTGCTGATTTGCACGGTCTTTAACTATAAAATAATCCGCGGTAATGATATTTCCTTTATGTATTTCTAAAATTTCAATCTCCAGTGCAACTTTTTGATCTTTGTAGGATTCTGGAAATTTCAATAAATCAGTATAAGGAATTGTTGTGCTCAATTTTATAAAGTTTTGTCTTTTATATAGGCGGTCCTTTTTCTCACGATCATTGAAATACTCTTTATATTCTTTAATTGTGTCATCAAATTGTTTCTTATTTACTAAAGACTTTATCTCATTCTGGCTGAGGTCGTTATAAGATTTAACCATAGCAAAAATCCGTTCAACTTGGCTTTCACTTGGCTCACCCGAAGTGTAATTAACAGAACTAATTTGTTTGTCTAAAAGATTAATTTTAAACGTACTAATCAATTCATCCGGACTCTGAATATCATCGGATAATTCAATGATTTGTTTTTCGGATAATTTGTTATAGACAGTTTGGAATTCATCAACTACAGAATAGTCATTGACGGTTAAGTTTTTCATACTAGCAACTAGCTTCTGGGCTGTGTCCGTCAGTGTTTGTGTATATTTACTTTCTGCATCTAGTAAAGTTTTTAGATTAGGAACATGTTTTTGTTGCTCACGACTTAATGCTTCAAAAGCTGTTCTAGCTTTGGCAATCAGTTCATCACTATTGACATTAATCGGTCCGATATTATTAATTTCAACAACCACTTCATCAATCATTTGCTTATCCAACAAGTCTTCTGCAGCGAGTAATTCTTTGTAGTTAGTCACTAGTTTTTGATCAGACTCTCCTAATTCATCAAAAGCAAGACGTGCTTCCCTTATTTTTTCAGTATCGCTCTCACTATCTAGAGTAACTTGATTGATTTGTTCTTCTACAATAGCAACTTGGTCACTTTGACAGGCTGCTAATAAGAATAAGGAACTAGTTAAAATAATAAATTTTAAAAACATTTGCCTCCCCCTAGATATAAATATTATAAACTTATTATACACCTTTGAATCCGCTTTATTCAATTTGATTTTATATACTTTACTATAATATATTTATCATTTAAAGCTATGACAGTTTAGTTGAAAAGGTACAGTAGTAAAGTGTAAATAGATTAAAAATAAAAAACCAACAGAATATGACTGTTGGTTTCAAGGTTATAGCTCCTTTTTTAACGGAATAATTTTTTCATCTAATACTTGATGTGTGTAGCTCATAACAGACCTCCGTGTTTATGTTTTTGTCGTTACTAACATTTTTACACGAACCTGTTATGGGTTTCTTTATTTGTCGCACTTAATTTTACAATTCATCATATATAATAATTAGATTACCGTACCAGATAGCGAATAGAATTTATTACCTATCGATGATACGCACAGCCATACCACAAATAGATGAGGTTTTTTCGTAAAACCACAGCACAATCTGATACGGGTTCGCTCTATGATTTTAAAAGCTTGTCACATTTGTATTCAATGGTAAAGAATGAGACGTATCACAAGTAATGATAAAAATCATTCGTGAGTCCGTCATCCGTGAAGGACAAACTTAAAATAGTAGGAAGGAATGAGGAAGAATGCAAAAAGTGTTGCTAACTGGTATGTCAGGGGTTGGTAAATCCACCATCTTAAATCAATTAAAAGTAGAGGGGTTTTTAACGGTTGACTTAGACAACAGTGGCTGGATTAATTATGATGTTAAAGAAGAAGACTATCTGATGGATACAACAAAAATAATAGATTTTATAACTCTTCACGAGAAAGAAGTCGTTTTTTTAGCAGGAACTACAATCAATCAAATACATATTTATCCTTATCTAGATTTTGTCATTTCTTTAACTGCCCCTCTAGAGGTTATGAAAGAAAGAATCCAAAATAGAGAGAACAATCCATTTGGAAAAACAGAAGATGAATGGTCAAAAATTGTAAGTGATAAAGTGACCTTTGAAGAACAAATCTTTAAAAGTAGTGATTATGTCATTTCAACAGACAAGCCTCTCCAAGATGTTTTAAAAGAGATTTATGAGGCTTGTAGGATTGATTTAGAAAAGAGTGAGCTAATTCATTAATAGAGAGCTCCAGCTGAATGAGGAGTACTCGAATAAATAAAAAATAATCAGTAATGTGTATTGAAGGAGGCAACCTTCAAATCATCACTGGTTATTTTTTTCCCGTTTAAGGATTAAGAAGTATAGTCAAAGGTCCAGCCAAGCCCCTATGAAAAAAGTCAATATGAGTGGAATAGGAATGACAATTGAATTGTAAATTGTCGTCAGAAAAGTTGTCTTTTTATCTTGTTCGTTCATAAAAATGCGAATGTTCTTTAAGACGTATGGGAATGTTAACAAAGACAACGTTACAAGTCTTGGGAAGGTCCCAAAAATGACCGAAAAAATAATGGCGATGTAGCCGGCATAATAAAAGGATTTGAAAATAACGAGCTCTTTATCTATGCCGATATGATAAGGCAGCGTAAAGCGGCCATCTTCTATATCTTCTTCTAAATCACAAATGTTATTAGCGAGTGAGACGGACATCACCGTAATCGCTGTCGGGATGGACGCAACGATGAGCAGCGTGATTGATAGCCAGTCAAATTGAATAACGTCAAATGCATTAACATAAAGCATGGCTGTAAAAATTCCAAAGCCCATGGCCAACCCGATGAAGAAATCACCGAATGGCGTGCTCGAGATGGGGAGAGGGCCGAAGGTATAGAGAATGCCAATCAACATCCCGCCAAAGCCGATATAAAATAAGATAAGAGATGTCTGAAGAACTAAGAATAAACCAATAGCTAAAGCAACACCACCAGTAAGATAATAGGCTAACCGAATATTTTTAAGAGGTATACTTTCTTTACCCACCATTACTTCTTGGGGAGAATCTGTATTTTTATGATCTGTGATGTCATAATCCAAGTAAGTATCGCGGATGCCGATAGCCAGATAAAAGATGACGACTGTGAGTAAGCCTAAAATGGAAAAACCCAGACGGAAAGTTCCATAATTATACCAGGCATACAAGATCCCCATAAAACCAGGAAAAAAACTGGTCGTGGCGTATTCCATTTGCGAAAGTAAGATATATTGTTTAAGTGTCATAACAAACTCCTTTTTAAAATTCTCTGGTGAGTAATTGTTTAGTCAATGCGTACAACACATCTTTTTCTGGGTGACTTGGCAGCGTCTCAATGGCTGCTAAAGCTTTATCGATGTATTCCTTAGTGATAACGTGTGCGCGTTCGATACAGCCATAATCATGCAGTAAAGAAACTAAAGCAGCGAGGTCACTATCTGATAAGTTTTCACCCTTATTCAAAAGTGGCAGAAAGGCTTTTTCGTTTGTCTCTAGGCCTAAGATGAGGGGAAGCGTGTAAATACCCTGTTTGACATCATTTAAGACGGGCTTTGCGAGCATTTCAGAAGTTTGGGTGTAATCTAAAATATCATCCATCATCTGAAAGGCGATCCCAATATTTTGGCCAATCGAACGACTTTTCTCAATCGTTTCGCTGTCACATTGCCCAAAGTATGCACCTTCAATACAACTTAATTCAAACAGCTGGGCGGTTTTTCCTTTAATACTTTTTAAATAGTCTTCATATGTAATATCGGTATTGTAGACATTTGTCATTTGATTGATTTCACCCATCAATACACGTTTCATCGAACGCGTATTTAATTGAATGATTTCCATGGCGTCCGTTGCGTCTGCCAATAAGTCAAAATACACTGCAAGCAATAAATCACCTGTATAAACAGCCACATCTTTACCATGTTTGGAATGGACCGTTTCAACACCGCGACGCATATTCGAGTCGTCAATAATGTCGTCATGAATGAGCGTAGCGAGATGAAGGACCTCGGTAGATGCAGCGGCCGCAATCATATTCTCATGCGCATCTTGAGGAGCATTGCCTAATCGTGAAAAAAGAAAAAAATAAGCAGGTCGAAGTAGTTTTCCTTGTCTTGTGATCAACTCAGTGACTGTCTTTTCAATTTCAGTATTATCAATCGTCGTTTTTTCAATAATCAATTCAAGGCATTCCAATAAAAGGCTTTGGATATCAGGGAAGTTGTCCCACATTGGATGGGTTTTAACCATACCGTTCTCCTTTGTGAACCGTTAAATCTATGGTTCTTCTATTTTATTCTTTATACATACTTATTATCATTGATTTATAATTATACGTTAAAATAGGATAAAGTCGCACTAGAATGTTCAGCGAACTTTTTGATAATCAGCTATTGATTTGAAAGATTCACTATTAACAATTTTAAAAGATATTGCCTATGAAATGACAAAAGAACACGACGAGCAAAGGAGAAAACTCTTTTACTCGTCGTGTTCTTTTATTCAAATGGAATTAAGACATGGTCCAACCGCCATCAACAGGTAAGGCATGACCTGTAATGTATGAAGAAAGATCACTTCCTAAGAACAATGCAGCGTTTGCGACATCACTGGCTTCACCTAATCGTTTCATTGGGATAGGTGCCACAAATCCTTGGTAGACCTCTTCAATCTCTAACAAGTCTTTTGTCATACCGGTTATGCCTGTACCAGGACAGATGGCATTGATACGAACGCTGGCTTCTGCATAATCAACAGCCATCGCACGAGTGAATGAAATGACAGCCCCTTTAGTCGTCGCATACGAAATGGCGTCAGGGAATCCAATAATACCCCCTGCGGAAGCCGTATTAATAATATTTCCCTTTGTTTCTTTTAAATAAGGCATAGCGTACTTACTTGCCAAAAATAAAGCCGTGATATTAACATTTAATGATCGGTTCCAATCATCCATGGATGTGTCTTCCACTGTTCCTGGCGCATAAATTCCAGCATTATTAAACAAGATATCGATTTGTCCATACGTATCAATCGCCGTTTGAATAAAGTGTTTCACATCTGACTCGTTGCTGACATCCGCTTTTACAGCGACTGCCTCACCACCATTTTCTCGAATACCAGCAACCGTTTGTTGAGCTGTTTCTTCATTATAATCCACTACGACGACTTTTGCGCCTTCTTTAGCATATAATTCTGCAGTTGCACGGCCAAAACCACTGCCAGCTCCAGTAATAATCGCTACTTTATTTTCTAACAACATTTATCTTTCCTTCTTTCATCTTTTGATGAAGTCATTATAACCTATACTTGTGAAATTATCTACATAGTTGGCAAATATACTCTTTTAATGAGTGAAAGAAATGTCCATTATTAATGAATTCCTGTACTCGAACAGTTAAAAATACGATAGTCTGATGTGGAGCTGATTGAGTATCCGTAATGATTTTAAAGGTATGACTAACCGCAGAAATAAATGATACGGGGAGCCATATCATAAGTGAGTAATGTACTTACTAAATAATCTACTTAATGAAATTTCAAAGAGAAAGTGTCTTATAGATTACAATTTATGTATAACTTGAATTGTAAAATTAAGCTAGAAAAAAAACAAACCATTTGTGTTACACTCAAATCAAATTTCCAACCACGAAAATTAGAGGAGTGAACACAAATGGTCTACACACATCTTACCATGAAAGAACTCGGCTGGATAGAAACTTATAATGACATTGGCTATAAAGCCTATGAAATTGCGAAAAAACTTGGACGTTCTAATCAACCTATCTATAACGTTGTCAACTTCCTTAAGCAAGGCGGTACGATTCATGAATACTTTGAACACTACAAGCAGAATAAATCGAAATGTGGTGCAAAGAAAAAAACTTTACGAGCGAACAGACGCAATACATTAAGGAGTGTGTGGCTAAAGGCTGGACACCTGATGTGATGATTGGTCGAGGAGAAAAAGATCTTGGTTGTTCGATGAGCACCCTCTATCGTCGTTTTAAAGATAGCCCACTCTTCGAAGTGACGACTTTACCCATGCAAGGGAAACGAAAACCCAATGGGCATAAAGAAACACGCGGAAGGCAAGCGGATAAAAGAACGCTTGACGACCGTAAGAAAGCGTATCCCGCATACGAAAGTGAGTTCGGCCATTTAGAGGGCGATACCATCATTGGTAAAAACCACAAGAGTGCCGTCGTTACGTTTGCCGAAAGAGTCTCTAAATTGATTATTGCTTTAGAAACCCCGGGCCGTAAAGCTAAAGATATCGAATGGACATTAAACAATTGGTTGAACCATTTGCCTAAAAATCTCTTCAAATCGATTACGTTTGATTGTGGTAAGGAATTTTCCAATTGGAAAAGCTTGAGTAATCAACAAGACATTTCAATCTTCTTTGCAGACCCAGGCTGCCCCTCTCAACGCGGTCTAAACGAACATTCGAATGGTCTGTTGCGTAAAGATGGATTACCGAAACAGATGGATTTCAATGAAGTGAGCCAAGAATTTATTTCTTCTGTCGCCTTGCACCGAAATAAAATACCTAGAAAATCTTTAAACTATAAGACGCCGTTGGAGGTCTTTATTGAGAATGTGCCAGAGTTAGATTTTTTCTAGTTTAAATTGACAAATCAAATTAAGAAAACTAGTCCATCGAACTATATGTAGGTTTTTTTGAAATCTATATGAAACTGCTTGATAAAAGGAAAACCTCCTGAAAAAATCTCATATCATAAGAGAAATTTTAGGAGGGATTGACATGATATATGCATTATCTATTCAATTCAGAACAAAAATCGCTAGACGCATCAGGTGAACACGAAGTTAGTCTGCGAGCTTTATCAGCAATATTTAAAAGACAATTGCCCGAACTCATGCGTTAAAGAACATAAAGAAACGAAGAAACGAAGAGAATTTATTGGGTTTCATTATCATTAGTTTTTGAGAAATGAATCAGTTTGTTTAGTGTATCTGCAATTAAAAACTAAACAAACAAATGTTGAATTGCATTCAAAAACTCCTCCTTATCACACTATTTCAAGTGATAAGGAGGAGAGTTTTATGATCTAATAGAGTTGCTTTCACTTAACTTACTGACAATGCCTATAGAGTTAATCTATATAATGAAGGGATAAGAATTAAGTATACAGAGGTTTGTCATCCAAGTGGACTTATTGTCCGTATTCAATGGCCGTCTTGTGAAGCGGTAATCATTTAGAGATATCTCAGAATTAAACCTTGAGAAATTAAAGCCACGATAACAACCGAAGTATCAATAATGACTCCAGCAACCATCGGTTTGAAGCCCACCCCTGCTACCTCTTTCAAGCTAGTTTGCATACCAATAGCTGCTAATGCCACGGCTAAGAAGAATTTAGATAAAGAAGTCAGCTGTTCAACCATCAAATCTGGAACTAGGCCTGTACTTCTAATGGCAACAACAGCGAGAAAACCAAGAATGAACCAAGGGAATATTTGGACAATATTTACTTTTGGTTTATTTTTTTCAGTGGATTCTTTTTTAGCATAAACCCAAGAGAAAATCAGTACAAGTGGTACGATAAAAAGGGTCCGAGTGAGCTTCACAATGGTCGCCAATACGCCGGCTACATCTGAAAAGGCGTATCCTGCTGCAACAACGGATGAAGTATCGTTAACTGATGTCCCAACCCAGAGTCCATAACCTGTATCACTAAGGCCTAACATGTGACCAATCCAAGGGAAAGCAATAACGGTGATAATATCAAAGATAAATGTAGCGGAAATGGCATAGGCGATATCTCGATTTTTCGCTTGAATGGTTGGTCCAAGAGTTGCGACAGCTGTTCCACCACAAATTGCCGTACTTATAGAAAGTAGACTAGCGAGTTTCCAATTAATTTTAAATACTTTGTGGCAGACATAACCAATGCCGAACGCTGTTATAATCGTAACAAAAAGAAGAACAAGTGCATATTTACCTGTTTGGGCTACTTGGGAGAAACTAAGCGAGATTCCGCCCAGAATAATTCCATAACGGAGGATTTTTTTGCCACTCCAGCCAATTCCTGGTTCAAAGCTTTCATAGTTCGCAATTATTGGGTTCAGCAACATACCTAAAAGTAGCGATAAAAGAGCTGCTCCTAGAAAATCTATCGGAAGCAAATCGTTGATCAGGTAGGCCGCAGATGCAATCATAGCGGACAGGACGACACCCGAGAGATAAGATTTTTTCTGAATCATTTTACAATCATTCCTTTCAAATATATAAATGATGACTAGAATCATTTTAACAGAGCAATTGGATAAAATAAAATTATGGATTATAATGGTAGCATTAGTTAATATTATAGGTGGAGATGATTAAGATGTTAGACTTTAGACACGAAACTTTTCTTATGCTTTGTTCTTGTGGTAGTTTTACAAAAGCAGCAGAGCAACTACATGTTACGCAACCGGCTGTATCTCAACATATTAAATATCTTGAAGAATACTATGGTTGTAAATTGATTGATACATCTAACCGAAAGATTAGAATAACTCAGCAAGGATTACGGTTAAAGGAATTTGCAACCACAATCTATTCAGATTCCCAACATTTTAAGGGGAACATACGTACATTTAAATCAGAGGAAATCCATTTTTCCTTTGGCGCAACACTGTCGATTGGAGAATATGTCATGCCGACTATTCTTTCCCGTTTGCTGGCAGCCTTTCCTGCAATAACTTTCCAGATGACGGTCGCAAATACGAAAACGCTGCTTGAACAGTTGAATCAAGGTGAGTTGGATTTTATTTTAGTAGAAGGGTTATTTGATAAGATGCAATACGATACAACGCTCTTTAGACTCGAAAATTTCATTCCTGTTTGTTCGCCGCAAGCAGAATTTGCAACTCAAGCTGTTCGATTTGAATCTCTGAGAAATAATCGCTTAATTCTGAGAGAATCTGGTTCAGGAACACGCGAAATTTTTGAACATATTCTGCTAGATAGAAATTACTCACTCAATATGTTTGATAGAATTATTGAGGTTGGAAATATGGCAGCAATCAAACAGATGGTTTCAAAGGATTTAGGAATCACCTTCTTATTTGAAGTGGCTGCTAAAAAGGAAATAGCGTCCGGTGAACTTTCAAAAATTAACATTGTCGACTTTTCTGAGCAAAGAGAGTTTAATTTCGTAACATTAAAAGACAGCTTTTTCCGCGAACAGTATATGAGAATATTCCAGTTATTGAATCAGGCAGCAGCAGAAGAAGAGGAAATGTAATATAAATTGGCTGTTTACCTAGGGGTTCAGGAAGTTGCTTCAATTTAAACAAGGTCAGAAACACCTGAATTTTCTCCCAACTGATATCAGATTACAAGAGGATTCGAATGCATACGAAGTTGGATTTCTTGAATGTTCCATGATTAATCTAATCTATTTGGTTGAAATGACAATATAAGGGAGCTGTATAAAATGACTGATATCAAGACGACCGAAGCAAAACTCTCCTCAAAAGCAGAAATTATTCTTCTAAAAATCAAACATAATCGTCTGTTAGGTAATTTACGTAAAATTGCAAAAGACATTAAAAAGGATCATGAACTCGCGTTGGAACTTTGGTCAACCGCTGAGTTTTTACCAAGACTGTTAGCGGTCTTAATTTTGGATAAAAAACGTCTTTCAGAAGACGACTTAAACGCGTTCACGGCGGATATGCAGACTCATGATTTTAATGAGCGAAACAACTTAATGGACTGGCTGTTTGCGAATCAACTCACTAAAGACAAGCAGAAAATTGCCTTAATCGAGTCATGGGCGAATAGTCCTTTTGCATTGCAAAGGCGAACGTTTTGGTATTACCAAGGGCGTTTGGAGAACAGAGATTATACCAGGAATTTATCTTAAAACTTCAATCTCAAATTTTGGTAAAATGAATTGTCTACGTCAATTATTCGATTTGTTTGATATTGATTATAGCGAGTTGCAGTTAGATGCCCTTGCTCCTAAAGTAGAAAGTTAATACGAAGCAAGAGAGACTCCATCGCTTTTATAACAGTAAAGTGATGGGGTTTATTTTTATATATAATAATTAGATTACCGTACCAGATAGCGAATAGAATTTATTACCTATCGATGATACGGACATGCGTACCATAAATGATGATAAAAATTACATCATACAGTTAAAACAATAGCTCTCTATCATGTCTTAATAGCCTATCAAACTGATGGGGGTTCGGGGGATTACTATATAGCCCTTAGTTGAAGTAGCTGCTAGCTAGAGGATAGGAAAATCAAATTTATCATCAATCTAATCAAAAAAATAAAGCAGAGTTTACAGGAAAACCTGTGAGCTCTGCTTTGGTGTGTTTGCCGAAGAGGAAATAAGGTCCTCACTCAAACTCCTATCCTTCTAAAATCGTCGGGAAATCGGGAAGTCTCCTCTGTCGTCTTATGTGTCTCCTCTCTGAAACCGTCGGGGTTTCGGGGAATGGTTATACCCATATCTCAATCGGACGACGCAAAAAGAACCCTCCGACTGGAAGGTTCTCTTGTTTGGAACTGTTTGTCTCGTGGCCAATGTCTTGAGTGCGGTAGTCTGGGTCAGGGTGGGGTTTGATACCGAGATACTCTGCAATATTGCCTTCATCGAAGTACAAGAGGATATCAAACTCTTTAGTGCCTTTATCCCACTGAATTTCTTTGATCAAAGCGAGGTAGATATCTTTTAATCGCGACTTGTCAGTAGTACTTTGAGCTGTCTGAACGAGAGAATTAACAAGGTGAGTGATCTGTCGAATGTCGTAGTCTGAATAGTCCTTCTTGAGTCGTTGATCAATACGCATAATTTCCTCTTTGAAGTCCTCTATTTCAGCTTCCAACCGATGAATGGCTTCTTCCCAGATATCCGCCAGATTAGGCTCGCTCTCAATTTTTGTTGGACTTTTTCAGGTCCAAAGTCCTTTTCAAGTTTTTCCATCGCTTCTTTCATATGAAAGAGCCGGTTTGTATTATTATGTGCGTCAGATGCGATAAAGTGTGCGAGATTGTGCTCAATGAGTTGATCACTTATTTTCTCAATCTCTTTCCCAAACTTGCCAATGTAACTTGCGGCAGTCACTTGTGTGAGTACGGCTTAATTTATCCAGACAGAGAATTAACAACAAAAGCACTTACAGAATTTTTCGATGGGAATGTATCTGAAAGCACCGTGTTTCGTCACCTGACGAAACACTTTAAACGAATCGGTAAGTATAAAAACTCAGAGTATAGAAATCCAAGAGGAGCACTAGAAAACAATAAGCAAGCCTTTAAACTAACCGAGCCAAAATATATGCGACTGAATTAACTCAAATTAGCGGCTTGCCCGTCACTAGTCGCTCACAATGACGGGCAATTTAAATTTACTCGTCACTACCGGCCAATTTTGACGGGCAAACAAATTTTACCCGTCATTACCGGCCAACTTTGACGGCCAAACAAATTTTAGCCGTCACCACCGACCAACTTTGACGGCCAAACGTAAATTTCACTCCCCATAAAAAGAAATTTAATAATCAAGATATACGAGTCATCAAATCTCCCTTACGCATTGCGCCACTAGGAGCACATTCTGATCATCAAGATGGTCGTGTAACGGGAATGGCATTAGATGCGAGTATCGATTTTATCTATACACCCAACGAAGAAGGCATCGTTAATGTCTTCAGCCGCGATTTTGCAGGTGAAGAGAAGTTCCATTTAGAAGAAGACTTAGAATTTATCCCTCATTTCTGGGGGAATTACCTACGTGGAGCGGTGGTCGCTCTACAAGCCGATTATGATTTGAAGGTGGGCATCAACGGTCTTTTAGATGGAGACTTACCGATTGGTGGTTTAAGCTCGTCAGCGGCTGTTATTGCCGCTTATTTAATGGCTCTAGCGGATGTCAATCATATCCAGTTGTCCAAACTAGACTTCATCAAATATAGCTCGTCAGCCGAGCGGAACTTTATGGGGCTCAAGAATGGAATCCTAGATCAGTCAGCGAATATGTTAAGCCAAAACAATCATTTGCTGATTATGGACTGTCAGTCAAATGAATATGAACTCATTCCAAAAGGCGAAACCATGCCTGACTTCGAAGTCGTTGTCGCTTACTCTGGTGTCACTCAACAACTCACCGATTCTGGCTTCAACAACCGGACAGACGAATGTCGAGTAGCCGGCTGGTTGATGCAGGAATGGGAGAACATCTATAACGGTGCTGAAGTGACACCTTTAGACGATGTGCGCCTTCGAAACATTCAGCCTGAAATTTATGAAAAGTATAAAAAGGATTTGCCAGGACGGTTTGGTCGTCGCGCAGAACATTTCTATACCGAACAAGCACGGGTGCTAAAAGGGAAAGAGGCATGGGCAAAGGGTGACCTCACAGCCTTTGGTCAATTGATGTACGAATCCAGCGACAGTACCTTTAACAACTATGAAACAGGTATCCCAGAAATGGCGACGATTATGGACATCCTTAAAAAGACAGAAGGCGTTTATGGAGCGCGTCCGAGTGGAGCAGGCTTCCGTGGTTCTGTCATCGGTCTAGTGGATCCAGCACACAAAGAAGAAATTAAAGCAGCCATCGATGCGGTATTCCCAAAAAAACACCCTGAGTATGCAGATAAATATGAAGTGAATTTCGTAAGAACAGCGGATGGCGCACACTATGTGAAAGATTTGGAGGAATAGAATTAACATGAAAGGTCTAGTATTAGCTGCAGGATATGCGACTCGACTATATCCTCTAACAAAAAATACACCTAAACCTTTATTAAAAGTGGCAGGAAAAACAATCTTAGATTACATCGTTGAAAAGATGGATCAAGTCGAAGCAATAGATGAAATTATTATTGTGACCAACGACAAATTTACGAGCCACTTTGAAGAATGGGTAGCACAAGCAGATTATTCAAAAAAGTTGACCGTTGTCAATGATGGCACAACAACCAATGACAATCGTCTAGGTGCTATTGGAGATATCCAATTTGTCATTGATAAATTAGATTTAGAAGATGACTTAATGGTACTCGCAGGCGATAATCTGTTTGACTTTGAGCTAACCGACTTTGCCAATTACTTCCAAGAAGTGGACACCGATGTGATTACGACTTATCAAGAAGATGATGAAGCCCAAGTTAAACGTGCGGGGATCGTCGAACTTAATGAACAATCGAAAGTTCTCTCATTTGAAGAGAAACCAGAAGAACCAAAATCGAATTTCGCTGTACCTGCTTTTTATCTGTATCAAAAAGAAACCCTACCAGAATTTAAACAATACTTGGGAGCGGGACATAATCCCGATGCACCGGGTCATTTTGTTCCTTACTTAATCCAGAGAAAAACGGTGCATGCCTTTCAATTTGAGGGCCGTCGTTATGATATAGGAACCGTTGAAAGTTATGAACGAGTACAAAGAATTTTTGAAGAAAAAGAATATGGAGGCAATGCAGATGTCTAAAACAGTATTAGTAACCGGTGCCGCTGGTTTTGTTGGTGCCTTTTTAAGTAAAGAATTACTAGAAAATGGCCATAAGGTTGTTGGTGTAGATAATATCAATGATTATTATGATATCCGTTTAAAAGAAGAACGCTTGAAGATGTTGGAAGATTTTGAACTGTTCACCTTTATTAAAATGGATATTTCAGATAAAGAAGCCGTCCAAGAAGTATTTGAAGAGTACAGACCCGAGATTGTCATGAATATGGCCGCACAAGCAGGCGTGCGTTATTCGATTGAGAATCCGGATGTTTACATTCATAGCAATATCCAAGGTTTCTTCAATATCATAGAAGCTTGTCGTCATTATCCAGTGGAGCATCTCTTGTATGCTTCTTCCAGCTCGGTATATGGCTCAAATGAAAAAGTTCCTTTTGAAGAAACGGATTTTGTCGATCATCCTGTGTCCCTATATGCAGCAACGAAGAAATCAAATGAACTGATGGCACATACTTATAGTCATCTTTATGATATTCCTTCAACAGGACTGCGTTTCTTTACCGTCTATGGTCCGATGGGTCGACCGGATATGGCTTACTTTAAATTTGTAGATATGTACTTTAATGAAGAACCCATTCATATTTACAACGATGGTGACTTCACAAATGATCTGTACCGTGACTTTACCTATGTAGATGATATCGTCAATGGAATCATCGGTTTAATGGATGTACCACCGACAAAAGCAGAAGGACAAGCACCACATACCGTCTTTAATATCGGAAATAATCAACCGGTTAAATTAATGGCATTCATTACAAGCTTAGAAGAAGCGCTCAGCCATTCTTTAGGTAAAGACATTGAGTTTGAAAAAATCTTTGAACCGATGAAGCCAGGAGATGTGCCAGCTACTAATGCAAACACTGAAAAACTCCAAGAGGCAGTCGGCTACAAACCAGATACACCCATCTTAGAAGGTCTACAGAAATTTACGGATTGGTACGTTGATTTCTATAATAAAAAATAAGAAAGTGAGTCCTCAAAGAAAGTAGGAACATTCTTTGAGGACTTTTTCTGTCTAAGAGACATTGAAAATGAATCAAGTGAAAATTTTAGAAAGGACTACTCAAACTTTATACGAATGGCATTGAGTGTATAACAAGTTGATTGAGCAAGGTATAACCTAATAATAAGTAATATTCCATCGTTTCAATTATCATGTATTCGACCTAGCTGAACCCTATGGCTACCTACACGACGTTTCCAGACCCTACCAAGACTTTATCCAAATCGGCGAAACCAACCCCTATACCGAAGCCCAACTTACCGAACTCATCGCCAACACCAGTCCCTACAATCCCGAGCCACATTTTGAAATCGGCGACGGCGGCTACGCCCTCAAGTCCTTCCGTGACATGGTGGAATATAATATCAAGACCGCCTTCTACCGCGGCCACAGTCAAACAGCCATGAATCTTGTGTTCATCTTCATCAATCCAGCCGTTGAAAGCCAAGAAACCGACACCGAATTCATAGACCACTATGTCGTCAAGGACCATCTCGTGACCGAAGAACTCATCCTAACAGCCGACAAAGCCCAGTACAATATCACATCCATGGAATTCACCCAAACCACACCTAAGTCCTATGAAGCCATCCAAATAACTCAAGCAGACTTAGAAGCCTACCAATCCAATCCCGACCAAATCCAAGAACTTTTTGACCGTCTTGGCACTTTCCATTCCCACCATGTCCAAGTCCTAGAAAATGACTTGATCGATACCCTGACCTGGGTTGACCTCGGCTACCCAGACCGCCAACAAAATGATTCAGAAATAGCCAGCCTCTCCATTACTTTCCCATCCGCTCAAAACTAAGACTTCATCTATGAAATTGAATTAATTAGCGAGGATGGGCAATAGAACTAATGACAGTCCCAATAAAAAACTGGACCAAATCCAAGGCATTCCGCCTCAAATCTGGTCCAGTTCTTCATTAAACATCTCTTCTCTGATGCAAATACTTCAAAGCTGCCTGACTCTTCAATTCCTTCCGGTCTCCCTTCAACCACTTAGCAATCTGGAAATAATCATAAGCCCACCATAGAAATGGAAGAATGACTATAGTCCAAAGCCAAGGAATCCTGACGAAGACAACCGTCAAAATAATCACCAATAAGAACACCAACTGCCCAATGGCCGAATTAATCTTCCCAAAGTAATAACGGTGGCCACCAAACAAGCCCAGCCATCCCCACATAGAGTAAGCCTTACTGCGAGACTTCTTATTCATCTCATAGTATTCTTCCATAAATTGTTCTTTTTCAAAATTATAATCATACATGCCACTCATATCCTTTCATACTATAAATATCAAAGAAAATATATACTATATGAGCATAATCTAATCTTATTATCACTAAAAATTAATGAGGTGTAAAGTCAAAATGATAATTTAACCACAAATTTACACAAACTTAACAATTTAAAACACTTTCCGAAAACGTTATTATGGTAAAGTTTGTTGAAATACTTAAGTTTGTCCTTTATAATTGAAGAATAAAGCAAATTTAAAATAACTAAAACGTATTCATAAACATATGTTATACTGTAACCAATATTTATTTTCTGCACCGCCAGGACGGAAAAATGAAAAATGCTGTGACGCAGGACGAAAGAAATGCGTCTATTTACGTGAATAAATTATATTACTAGCGAAGGGAATTTAGCTATGAAAGAGAGAATTTATCTATCGTCACCACATATGAGTGAGGAAGGCTATGAACAAGCCTACATACAAGAAGCATTTGATAAGAATTGGATTGCACCCTTAGGCTTTAACGTGGATGGATTTGAAGAAGAATTGAGTGAAATGGTTGGGATTGACCATGCCTTAGCCCTAGCATCTGGAACAGCAGCTATTCATTTAGCCTTGAAGTTAGCAGGTGTGGGTGAAGGGGATGTAGTGTTATGCCAGTCCTTAACATTCTCTGCTTCTGCAAATCCTATTCTTTATGAGAAGGCTACACCTGTCTTCATTGATTCTGAAGCAGACGGCTGGAATATTGATCCAGAATTGATGGAAGAAGCGATTCAAAAGTATAATCCAAAGGCCGTTATTGCAGTTCACCTATATGGACTCCCAGCACAAATCCAAAAAATCAAAGAGATTTGTGACAAATATGATGTAACCTTAATTGAAGATGCCGCTGAAAGTTTAGGTTCAATCTATCATGACCAATGGACTGGGACTTTTGGAGACTATGGTATCTATTCCTTCAATGGTAATAAAATCATCACAACTTCTGGTGGCGGTATGCTGGTTTCCAGAAGCAAAGAAGCCATTGATAAAGCAAAATTCTGGGCGACTCAAGCACGTGAACCTGAACGCCACTATGAACACAAGGAAATCGGCTATAACTACCGTTTGAGTAATGTCACTGCTGGAATTGGTCGTGGCCAATTGAAAGTCTTAGCTGACCGTGTTGAGAAGAAACGTCATATCTTCCACAGCTATCAAGAAGGCTTAAAAGATATCGAAGACATTAGCTTCATTACTGAGAGAGAAGGCGAACATGCCAATTACTGGCTAAGTGCTATTGTATTAAAGCCAGAAAGTAAAGTAAGCCCTCAAATGATTATGGATGCACTAGATGGAGAAAATGCTGAATCACGTCCCATCTGGAAACCAATGCATATGCAGCCAATATTCAAGGAGTACGATTTTGTTGGATCTGATAGAGCGGAGAATCTATTTAATTATGGCTTATGTCTACCGTCTGATTCCAAGATGACAGATGAGCAGATTCAAAGAGTGATCGAAGTTATTAAATCATTATGGAATTAAGAAGATAATTATTGTAATAGGAGTTGTATAAAATAATGAAACATAATAAAGGCTTTTACGAGAGATATCTTAAAAGGCCTCAAGATATTGTTTTATCGCTAGTTGCTTTAATTGTCTTAAGTCCTGTGATTACCATAGTAGCTTTACTGGTTAGAACAAAGTTAGGAAGTCCGATACTATTTACTCAAGAACGACCAGGCCTCAATGAGGAAATCTTCAGAATGTATAAGTTCCGAACTATGACGGATGAAAAGGATGGAGATGGCAAACTCTTACCCGATGCAGTCAGATTGACAAAGTTTGGTAAACTATTAAGGGCCACTTCACTTGATGAGCTACCAGAACTATTTAATATCCTTAAAGGAGATATGAGTGTAATCGGTCCAAGACCTTTATTGGTTCAATACCTTCCTTTATATAATGAATTTCAAAAGAGAAGACATGAAGTCAGACCAGGTTTATCAGGCCTAGCCCAAGTTAATGGACGAAATGCTATAAGTTGGGATGACAAGTTTAACTTAGATGTAGAATATGTAGATAATGTTAGTTTCCTTGAAGATTGGAAGATAATTTTCTTAACAATTAAGAAAGTATTTGTTAAGGAAGGAATTAGTTCAGATACTGCAGCTACTATGGAAGCTTTTACTGGAAATGAACGATTAGAGGAGGAAATTTAATGAAAGACATAGTTATTATTGGTGCTGGTGGTTTTGGTCGTGAAGTTGCTTGGTTAATAGAAGATATTAATAAAGTCGATAAACAATGGAACCTTTTAGGGTTTATAGATGATAATGACGAAGTTCAAGGACAGAATTTGAATGGATACGAAGTATTAGGAAAGCTTGATTGGTTGATGGATAAAGAAGTAAGTGTTGTGAATGCGATAGCGAATCCTATAATTCGTAAACAAATTATGGATCAGTTAAAAAACAGTTCGAATACTTACCCTACTTTAATCCATCCAAATGTCGTCTATTCTGAAACAGTTGAGTTTGGAGAAGGCAATATAATTTGTGCAGGTAACATACTAACTGTAAATATAGAGATTAAAAATCACGTTATAATTAATATTGACAGTACTATAGGTCATGATACGATTATAAATGACTATTGTACAATACTACCAAGTGTAAATGTATCAGGGCACGTTCATTTAGCAGAATGCGTTACAGTTGGTACAGGTTCAGCAATTATTCAAAACGTGCCAGTTGGTAAAAATAGTATTATTGGAGCTGGCGCTGTTGTTACAAAAGAAATTCCGGCTAATTGTACTGCTGTGGGTGCTCCAGCTAAACCAATTAAATTTCACTAAATTACATAATATAGAGGTTAAAAAATGAAATGTTTTTATCGAAATTATGGAAAACGAATGATAGATATTATTTTGTCATTACTGGCATTTATAGTGCTATTTCCCTTGTTGCTAATTATTGGAGTATTAGTTTATTTTAAATTAGGAAGTCCCATACTATTCACTCAAATGAGACCCGGTTAAGATGAAGAAATATTTAAACTATATAAGTTCCGAACAATGACAGATGGGACAGATGAAGATGGTAAGTTATTACCTGATTCGGTTCGATTAACAAAGTTTGGTAAGTTCCTCCGATCTACAAGTTTAGATGAACTACCTGAATTATGGAATATTTTAATAGGTGATATGAGTATAGTTGGACCTAGACCCTTATTAGTAGAGTATTTACCTTTATATAATGAACAGCAGAAAAGACGTCATGAAGTGAGACCGGGTCTAACTGGGTACGCCCAAGTAAATGGGTATAGGTAGTGGCCAAACATTATTAGCTAATGGTTATAATGTAGCTTTTGATAATTTTAAAAATGAATCTTTAATTCCAGTAAAAGAGAAACTTATTAATCAATTTGATAAACTAGTAAAAAAGATATTAATGATTTTTATATAGATCTAGAGAAAGAAGTTATTGATTTCCCTGTTTTTGTGAAGCCTTATAATGGTAGTGCAAGTATAAATATTAATAAAGTAAACTCAAAAGATGAATTAGATTTACTATTTTCAAAGTTTGATAATTTAATGATTCAAGAGTATATGGATGGAACTGAGTATGGAGTAGATGTTTACATCGATATGATTTCTAATGAACCGGTCAGTATTTTCATAAAAGAAAAAATTAAAATGCGTGCAGGAGAAACAGACAAATCCGTTTCTGTAAAGGATGAAAAATTATTAAATCTAATACAAAAATTTTTAAAAGTATCTGATTATAAAGGAATTATAGATATTGATGTTTTTAAAGTGAACAATAAATATTATATTTCTGAAGTAAATCCTCGGTTTGGGGGAGGATACCCCCATGCATTTGAATGTGGAGTTAACATACCAAGAAATATATTAAATAACCTTAAAGGTATGAAAAATGAGAAGTTGTTTAGTAATTATACCGATAATATCACTATGATGAAATTTAATGATCTTATAATCAGGGGTGGAGTACGTGAATAATATTAGAAAAAAAGGTTTTTGGGCATTAGATTTTTTAAGAGGATAAAAATGAATATATCTTAAAAGTTAACGGTGATGAGAGCATATATAGTAAAAATGATTTTGATCACACACTTAGGTCAATATGTAAACGAAATTCCCGTTTTAGCATCTGGTAAGTTTAAAAACACCATATGCAATTATAAAAAAGAATAATAAATTAAATTATCTTATAAAATAGTTTAATAAAAAAATAGACAAGTCCATAATCCTGTGTAAAACACTATACAATGTTTTACCGGTCTCTCATTGATCAAACTTAATATATTTTCTTGTAGAACTGTGCCATTCGTCATGAAGGTCCATAAGGACAGCTCCAATTAATCGATTGGCAGACGTTCGGTTGGGAAAGATCCGGATAATCTTTTCTCTACTGCGGACTTCCTGGTTCAGTCGTTCAAGAAAGTTGGTGCTTTTTAGCCGATTGTGACCATTTCCGATAACAGTGTATTGAAAGGCATATTCGAAGCCATTATCCAATATTTCACAAGCTTTTGTATATTTAGACTGGTCGATATATTCACCGACTAAGGCATTCTTAGCTGTTCGAGCGAGTGTAATATCCGTAAACTTAAAAATCGCTTTTACTGCTTTTCTAAACGGTTTTGAATTCTTTTTTTGGGATTGAACTGAAGATGTTTCTTAAAAAATGGACCTGGCATCTCTGCCAACTTGCGTTGGTAAATGACTTACGAATCGCAGACACTAGCCCTTTATAGGAATCAGAAATAATGAGTTCTGTCCCCTGTAGGCCGAGTTCTTTTAAGTATTCAAAGAAGATGGACATGTGTCCTCGCTTTCTTCATTTTGAATCATGAAGCCAATGATTTCACGATCACCACCTTCTGTTATCCCGATCGCAATATGGCAGCTTTTAGAAAGCACTCGATGATCCTCACGAACTTTTATGTAGAGAACATTTGTCATCAGATAAGGATAACTCGTACCTGAGAGTGAACGGTTCTGCCATTCGTTGACCATCGGATCTAACTGTTCAGTCAAGCTAGAAACAAAAGATTTTGATACCGATTTTCCACATAGCTCTTCAACAATCTTTGAAACTTTACGTGTCGAAACCCCTGAAACATACATTTCAAGCATGGAAGCGAGCAGTACCTTTTCATTTCGCTGATACCGCTCAAACACCGTCGGTGAAAATTCACCATCACGTGTTCTAGGCACTCGTAACTCAAGAGTTCCAACGCGAGTCGTAAAGTCACGCTCGTAGTAGCCATTTCGTTGGCTTTGTCGGCTTTCAAATCGTTCATAGTCTTCAGCTTGAATGTATTCTGTTCGTTGATTTTCCATCAATTGATTAAAAACTGTTGTTAAAATGTTTTTAGATACATCATCTTTTACCGAATGTTCAATAATACTTTGAACCTCTTCGTTGTTCATTGTAAAATGTACTTGGGTCATGTAAAGTCCTCCTGGGTATGTTTTTGTGGTTAAAAACATTGTACCGTAAAAGGGCTCTTACATGGCCTTTTGTCTTTTACACAATTATATGGACTTTATCAAAAATAACAATATAAATAGCTCTAATAAGCTATCATAAATTTAGTAAAGAGTATATTATAATATCATAAGTAAGTAGGGGGTAACTATGAAAATTTTATATGTTTCTACAGTATCTAGCACAACAAATGCATTCTTAATACCTCATATTAAAATGTTAGTAGAAGACTCACATCAAGTAGATGTTGCTTTTAAAAAGACCAGACCTTTAAAAGCTGAGCTTCAAAAACTAATCACAAATTTTTATGAATTAAATTTTAGTCGCTCACCGGCTAAAAACAATTTTTTTGAGTTAGTTAAACAGACAAAAAAACTGATATTAGAAGGAGATTATGATATTGTTCACACTCATACTCCAATTGCTTCAGCTGTTGTTAGACTAGCTTGTAGGAATATAGATAAGGTTCGGGTAATATACACAGCTCATGGATTTCATTTTTATAAAGGAGCACCTATTAAAAATTGGCTAATCTATTACCCAGTTGAGAAATATTTATCAAAGTTTACTGATACAATTGTGACAATAAATTTTGAAGATTATCATAGAATTAAGGATAAATTTCATTCTAAATCTATTGAATATATTCCAGGTATCGGTTTAGATTTGGAAAAGTTTGAAAATGTCAATCCCGAAAAAAAGAAAAAGCTAAAAGATTTAGGACTACCTCCAAATTCTTTTATAGTACTATCGGTAGGTGAATTGAATAAAAATAAAAATCATGAAGTGATTATCCGGGCATTAGGCAAACTTAAGAAAAAAGAAATCCATTATATAATTTGCGGTGCAGGTGTACTTCATAATAAACTTAAAACATTAAGCAAAGAATTAAAAGTTGAGGAGAATGTACATTTATTAGGCTTTAGAAGAGATATCCTTGAAATTTGTAAGGTGAGCGACTTATTTGTCTTACCTTCAAAAAGAGAGGGGTTACCTGTGTCTTTAATGGAAGCAATGGCTACTGGTCTTCCTGTAGTTGCTTCTAACATTAGGGGAAATTCTGAATTAATTGATGATAAAAAAGGGGGATTTTTATGTTCTAAAGATAGTATAGAGGAATATGTAGAAAGCATAGAGAACCTTTTCTTAAACCCTGATACTAGAGAAAAATTTGGTAAGTATAATTTAGAAAAAATTAAAAATTACTCAGTAGAAAATGTGACTTTCATGTTAAGAAAAATTTATAGTAAATATTTTTAATTACACATAAGCACTAATATGAATTCCCAAATATATTTAAATATTAGAAGTATGTGTGTGCTATGTCTTTAAATAATACACTTGAAAAAATCTAGTTTATCCTATTTGCATCCTAATTATGAGAATGTGCTGCTTGAAGGTATTCTTGAGGTTCAAAGACAATCTATTGAAAACAAACTTATATGAATAAAATAGTTCATATATATTAATGAAAATATGAGTCTCTCAATAGATTAGAGTATTTATAAATTATTTTTCGAGAACACAAAAAAGCAATATTAATATACCAATTAGCTATAAAATATAAAATGACATTATAAATTCACTCGGTATTCAAAAATTTTGACCTTAGTAAAGGTATTGGTAGTTCATCAGATGTTAGAGAAAAGCTATTAGATCTATTTTTATAGTTTTATAAATTGATTGATATAGCTAGTATATAATTGAGATAAGATTCTGAAAGTGGAGAAAGCCTTTATACTTTAATAAAGCACCTATGTTTTTTATTTGACGATAATAGTAGAATATAACAACTAACAATCTACAGTTTTAAAGGTAGTAGGTGTCTATAATAAGTGTTAGTAAGTCTATATATGTCAATAGATTTTTTATGTATCATTTCTCTAATGAAAATTTGGAAACTCAAACGTAGTGTTGTAAATATTAATATTACTATTTAGACACGAAATGTGACACGAGACATTATGGAGGTTATTATGATTAATATATTATTTATAAAGTCTGAAAAAGCATATCTACCGGAGATAGATGCCTATTTAGAGTATTTCAATAATACAGATGACTTTTATGCAGAAGCCAAGTCTATTAATAATTTATCTAATTATAAAGATAAATTTGATATATTATGGGAGTTTAAAGGATTTAGAGGCGTAAAGCCTAATAAAAAGCAAGTATTAGTACACGAGTATGCTTCATTATCAACAGGGAAGCATTATAAAAGTAAAAACTTTATAAAAGAAAAATTTGATTATAAACCAGATTTACGAGTTTTTTTAAATAATAATTTAAAAGAGCAATTGAATTTTAAGCATGAAGCACCTTTTAACTATAGAGATATGGGTGTAGATGAGGTTTTTTTCAATCAACGCGATAGAGAAAAAAAATTCGATTTTGTGTATTTAGGATCAATGAATAAAGGAAGAGAAATTACTAAGTTATTGGATAATTTTAGAAACGCAGATTATACTATCTGTCTAATTGGAGAACCAGATGCTGAATTGTATCAAGAATATAAAAAATATTCTAATATCCATTTTGTTGGTAAAGTAGATTACAAAGAGGTGCCTAAGATAGCATCGCAAGCCTCTTATGGTATAAATTACATACCTAATGAATACCCATATAATATTCAAACTTCTACTAAATTATTAGAATACCTTGCGCTAAATTTAAAAGTTGTTACAACAGATTACAAATGGGTACGGGGTTTTGAAAAGAAATATAATAATTCTTTTTTTTATCTGAGTAACAATAAAATAGACTTTGAAAAATTAGAAAATAGTGAACTGAATTCTTACTTACCGAAAGAGAACTTTTTGTGGTTGAATATAATTGAAAATTCTGGAATCAAAGAAAACCTTTATAAACTACTCAGTCAAAAGAAAGGGATTTTATTATGACATCGAACAAGAAGTTAGTATCTATCGTTATCCCCCTATATAATTCTGAAAAATATATAGAGTCAACAATAAAATCACTTTTAAATCAGGATTATCCTAATAAAGAGATAATAATAGTTGATGATGGATCAAAAGATAATTCCGGTAAAACAGTAAAAAAATTTTCTGAAAAGCATAGAAATATAAAATATATTTATCAAGAAAACCAAGGAGCTCCATCTGCACGAAATAAAGGTTTCGAACATTCAAATGGAGAATATATTATTTTCTTTGATTCTGATGACATAATGACTGCTAATTCATTATCTGAACTAGTAAAAGGTAGTCAAAATTTTTCAAAAGATTTAGTTATTGGTAATTATTCTATAATGAATGATATTAAGGTGAAATCTAAAAATAAGTCTGGAAAGTTTTTTAGAGTATATAATGATTATCAAAATGGGATTTCAAAAGAATTACTTTTAAGGAAAATTACTGACCTGCCTCCTGTACCTTCTAGTAAAATGTATAAAAAAGAATTTCTTCAAGTAAATAACTTGAAGTTTTCGAACTTAAAAATAGGCCAAGATTTAAATTTTTATTTAAAAAGTATAGCTAAATATCCAAATGTTTCTATCATTAACAATGAAATATTTTCTTATCGTATTCATGAAAATAGTATTAGTAGCACTTATGATGATTCAATACTTGATATCATAAACGTTTATAAAGATATTAAAATTTATGATTTAGACTTTTATAAGAAGTATTATGATATTATTAATACCTCAAAGTTTAAAAACTATATGCTACAAATAATGAAAGTACCAAAAATAAATAATAAAAATATGCGTCATAACGTTTACAATACCTTAAGAGAAGAATTAAAAAACACTAGGAAACATAATATTGACAAAAATTTATTAGGGAAATATCCTCTTATTAAACTTCTTTTTTCTGAGATGATTTGTAAACTGGGATGGATTTATACATCAAATTTACTAAATAACTTATACCACTTATATTACAAGAAATAGAATAAACATATTGAAGCTTTTAATTGGCGTATTGTTAAGAGATGTATAATACCTAAAAAATAAAAAAAGACATAGATAGTCAGAATACTTTAATCACCACAAAAAGTAAGGAATTTCTTCGTGTCGGACGCTTATTCTAATACAAAACTGTAAATGAAATACACCTGCTTAGTTAGAAACGATATAGATAGCATTGAAATATGCATAAGAGAAGAGAAGCCAAAATTAAGAAGTGCTCGATTCGAATACTCGACAGAGACTTTACAACGATCTACTGGAGATTAAAAAAGGACTATTCAACCGAAAGAAATCAAGGGTATGAACGAGCAGTATCGAAATATTATGAAGTAACAGGACAGGCTATTGATAACAAGAATAGAGGGAAAAGAAAATCTAAAGAATTAGAAGTCTTTTATCGTTAATTCTGGACAGCTTTTGGAAATGAGTCAATAGAGTTGTTTAAGAGGAAAAAACGAAGATATAATATCAATATTTTGTAGCTGTATATCGACGAAAGGATCCATTAGAAAAGAGACCTACAATCAAACCAGTATACAACTCCATAAATCGTGGGAGCTTCTTTAATAAACCAACCGACTTCCTAATAATGGTAATTTTAAACACAGAAGAAATAAAACTCTAAAACAAAAGGTAAAAAAGAAATTAGGCAGAAGTATATTTGATTATATTCCGAATCCGTACTAAAGCGGGCACCATAGAACACCGAAAGTGGACCTTGTAGAGAGAAAGAAAGGTAAAATGAAACTTTAATACTCACACTCCTACAGTTCATTTAAAGATATGATATTACAAAAAAAAGATATGCTAAAAGTGATATGGTTCAAGAGACTTTGATAGAGATTACTACAAATTACCATGAAGTTTTTAAATTTCTAACTTTCAAGAATAGCTTTTAGTTTTTACAAGCTGCTGATCTTGAAAATAGTCATTCACTCAATTTAACGGTTTACATCTGCAATTATTATTCAACTTGCGAAAGAAGATCAATTGTGAATTTTAATTAAGTTATTTAAAAGTTTTATACTAAAAGTTTGCTTACTAGGTGAATTTGCAACTGTGAAAATAACAGAAACTGCTGAATGCTTTAATCAAGATGTGCACGGAGTGAACAATTTTCAGTCAGTTGAAAAATATTCAAAATTTAAAGACTCCTCTTTTGGGGGAGGAGTCTTTAAAACTATCAAACTTAAATATAACGATTTATCAAGTAAAAAGTATTGCACATAACCTCACAAGTAAGGGAACATTTAGGTTATTAACACAGTTATAAATATCTTTACTTTTTACTCAAAAGTATATAATTAGGGATTCAAATTAGTTAACTTTTAGAAATTTATGAAATCATAGAAAGAGGTAATTCTAATTAAAATTTGTTTTGTTACGGGTAATATAGGATCAATAGGCGGTCAACAAAGAGTATTAGCTAGCATTGTTAATGAATTGGCAAAAAATAGTGCGCTTCAAATCTCGATTTTGTTTATCTCTCCAAAAAAGCTATCAGAGAAGATTGCATATCCTCTAGATCCTAGTATTACAATTTATAGGGAAAAGGAACTAGAGAGAACGAAATATAAGTATGTTTTTTCTAGATTAATGACCAAGTTTTACCAAAATGTATACCAGCTGAAGAATTCTAATTTAGCTGTAAAGTTGATGCATTCAAGAGTGGAAGTTCAAAGGTTTGAGGAATTTTTTAATAAAAATAAATTTGATATTATTATAGGTCTAGCTCCAGAAATAGGTATGTTATTAAGTTTTGTTAACTCACCTGGAAAAAAAATTGGTTGGATTCATAATACCTACGAAAGATATTTTGAAATTGAAAGAGACTATTTATGGAACTTAGCTCCTATATATAAAAAGACATTATCAAATTTGGATGGTTTAGTAGTATTAACTGATAAAGCAAAGAAAAGATATAGTGAAGAGTTTAATACAAATGTAAATAGAATTTACAATCCTTTAAGCTTTGAACTAAATGCAATAAGCGATTTAAATAATTCTAATCTTATTTTTGTAGGAAGAATAGCCTATGTAACAAAAGGATTAGACAAATTAATTGATATTCTCATATACTTAAAAAACAGTGAAACAAAATTTCATTTATACATTGTTGGAGATGGGCCTGATATGTCGAGATTAAAAAGTGATATCAAAGTTAATAGTTTAGATGACTACGTTACTCTAGTAGGTTCTACTAATGATGTCATCACTTATTATTTAAAAAGTAGTGTGTTTTTATTACCTTCAACAATGGAAGGTTTTGGATTAGTAGTAACAGAAGCAATGGAAGCTGGATTGCCAGTAGTGTCATTTGAAACAGAAGGACCTAGTGAAATAATTGAAAATAACAAAAGTGGTTTCATAATTCAAAATTTTGATACTAAGGTTTTTGCAGAAAAAGTTTTAGAAATTTTAAAAAATAATGAGTTAAAAAGACAAATGGGGAATAATGCAAAAAAAAGGGCTACGGATTTCTCTGCGAATAGTATAGCTCATCAATGGATAAATCTTTTCAAAGATATTCTTAAATAAAAATGCTTACGTAAATTTAATTGAGGAAGGTAATGCTATGAAAACAGGGAGAAGGAAATCAACATCTGTAAATATATTTGTAACTTTTTTATATCAATTAATTACCATATTGATAGGATTTATTATTCCCCAACTATTTCTTAATACTTATGGGCCAAGAATTCATGGATTAACTTCCTCGATTTCAAATGTAATGAGTTATGTTCTGCTGTTGAATGCCGGCTTAAATACGGCATCTGTTGAAGCATTATATGAACCTATTGCTAAATACAAAACTTATGATCTAAATGCCAAATTAAACGCAATAAAACGACAATACATACTTACAGGTTTTTTATATATAATAGCAATACTAATTATTGCATTAACACTACCCGTAACTATTGATGATATGTCATACCGATTTGTATTTGCAATGGTTATAGTAATGGGACTACAAAGTACAATGGATAGTTTCCTAATAAGTTACTATCGAATTTTGTTACAGGCAGATCAAAAGTTATATATAAATAACTTTTTCATTATAGGAACACAAATTTTGCGTGGAATTTTTCAAGTCATATTAATCTTAAACAATACATCTCCCATAATCGTACAAAGTGTGCCGGGAATTTTAATATTATTACATTATATTTTGTTACTTAACTACGTAAAGAAAAACTATCCATTTTTAGATAAAAATGTTCCCAGAGATGAAAGTGCAATTTCAAAGAGATGGTCTGCATTAATTCACCAAATCTCTGGTTTAATATTAAATAATATGGATATAATATTATTGACTATTGTAAGTGGAAATATGATATTAGTAAGTATCTATTCAGTCTATGAATTAGTTTTCAATCATTTATATTCGATGCTAAAAAGTATATTTTCAACTGCAATAGTTGCTAGTTTTGGAAATTTAATTGCCACTAAAGAACTAAAAACATTAAGAAATAGCTACAATATTTTTGAGTTTATTTATTACTCTGTTGTAGTAATTGTATATTCAATTGCTGGAACTATGATTCTACCATTTGTTAGATTGTATACTAGTGGGGTTTCAGATATTCCGTACATTGATGTAAATCTCGCCATATTATTTGTTATACGCGGTATCCTAAATAGTTTAAAAGTTCCAGGTAATACTTTGATCGATGCTGCAGGTTTATTTAAAGAAACTCAAAGTCGTGCTATACTAGAAGCTTTAATCAATGTAACTCTGTCAATAATATTAATTAAACCCTTGGGAATGTATGGGTTATTGTTTGCAGCGATTGGTGGATTTGTTTTCCGATTGACTGATTTTATTATTTATACAAACAAAAATATTTTATTAAAAACTTCTAGTAAATCTTTTTTCAGAGTTTTAATAGTATTATTTAACATTGCAATTAGTATTTTAATTTATAGGGTTATATTTAGCTTAGAAATAAATAATTGGATCACATGGTTGTTTTCAGCCTTTATTTCTGGTTTAATATCTTTGATCATAGTACTAGTTACAAGTACTCTTTTTGAATTTAAGCTGATTAAAAGTATTGTAAATGAAATTAAAGCTAAATAATATTCTTATTATGGTACTTTTTAGACTTTTTATAAAGAGTGGTTATAGAAAAACACTAAAAGATTTGGGAAAGAGTTGATTTATATTATAAAAAAAAGGTTAAGAAATTTCTATGTCATAATTGTTTTGACATTATTTATTCTTTCAAGCATGGTAACAAGAAGTATTGATTACTCACATTTGAATATGTATTTTATTATTATCCCAGTAATTATGATTGTACCTTTTTTAATAATCCATTTAATAAACAGAAAAAATATTTTAAATTATCGTAAAGACTTTTTATATGGTATGTTCATATTAGCAACGTTCATATCGACGATCCTTAATTTTTTTTCACCGGTATTATTATTTAAATTTTTAATCAGTTATTTAGTTTTAGTAATATTTCAAAGAGAAATAACAGACTCAAACTTATATTTGAAATCTTTTTTTTATTCCAGTGTGATTATATTACTATTAAACTTTTATAATAGTCCGCTTACTGATTATCAAATAGTGTATAGTGGGATTTATGATAATTCAAATAGCTTAGGGATATTTATTGCCCCGATTCTAATATTCTCATTATCCATCTCAATTTCTAATTTATTTTATTATAATAAAATAAAGAGAGGGTTCCTACATCTATTAACTTGTATTTTCTTTTTATATTTAGTAGCTATATCAGGTAGTAGAACTACATTACTTGCTATAGTATTATCAATATTTTTTGTTATTTTTATTTTAACTATAGTATTTATATCTAAAGTGTTTAAAAGAAAAAGCGTTCCAATAAAGTCATTTAGAATAATTATAATAATGACTGCAATTAGCGGATTGACTTTACTAGTGATATTTTCAAGTTCAATATTTGATTTAATTTATCAAAATATCTTCTTGAAATTTATAGAGACCCAAGGCAACACACTATCTAATAGAGATATAATCTGGGAATATTATCTGTTAAATTCTAGTTTATTAGGAGGCAACTATAGTGAATTACATAGTACTATTGGCCTTTCTGCTCATAATTCTTTTATTGATATTATTGGTGTATACGGATGGATATCTGGTTTGACTTTTGTATCTTTTTGGTTATATTCATTTTTTGAATCTATAAAGTACTTTGTTAAAAATTATAATACTGATTCTTTATCTATTATGCCAGTTCTGTCAATAACACTTTTTTTGCTTATATCATTATTTGAAACTATTTATGAGTCTCCTATTATCTTTTTAGCATTTTTATCGATTGGTTACATGCATAAAGGCCAACTTAAGAAGGATAAAATTTTGTCTCATTAATATTGAGAACACTACTGATTATTTCGCGCTCCCGAGTCCGCCAATATCCAATTCGAGTCCACCTATTCGCCAATCAAGTCCACCCCTGTTTTTGAACCAAATACGCCCTTTAAGGCAACCGATTCGTGCTTCGAGTCCACTTAATAGTCTCTTTTGTGTATAGTTAGTTTAGAAGTTAGATACTTCTAAAAAAATACACGAAGGAGGCTATTTTTTTTGGCCAGAAAAATTCTAGTGAAATTAGTGATGCAGTATCGAGATCAAGGGTTCTCTCGAAACATGATCGCTAAGACACAGAAAGTAGGTCGGAGTTCAGTGAGCGAAGTCTTCAAACGGGCAGATAAGTTAAAGTTGACCTACGAAGATATTGAAGAGCTTTCAGACAATGAAGTCTATCGGAAGTTCTTCCCTGAACGACATCAATCAGAGGTGTTGTATACACTTCCTGATTATGAAAAGATCCATAAGGAGCTACAAGGAGTCGGAGTAACCCTTAAGCTTCTATGGCAAGAGTATGTTGATCTCTGTAAGGATACAAACGGTATCCCGGTTGGATACACTAAATTCTGCGAAGATTATCAAAGACATATTGATCAATACCGCTTGACGAATCACTTAAAACATAAACCCGGTGTATCGATTCAAGTCGATTGGAGCGGCTCAACCATGGATTTGCTCGATACTGACACCGGTTGATTATTGCATTTAATTTGTACCAACCTTGCGGTTCTTTTTACCAGTGATTGCGGACAGTTTTACCACTCTTTGCGGAAGAATTTACCAAAACTTATATATCCTCCTATATACTTATTGAACACGTTTACATCTTTTAGAAAGGTGAGCGTGACAATAAGATATATAGGAGGTTTTTGTATGTTCCCTTATCGAAAGATTTTGGAATTACATAGTGAAGGCGTATCGCTTAGAAGTATAGCTACGATTACACAGCACTCACGGCAAAAAGTAACGGAGGTGATTAAACTTGCAGAAAAGAGAGGTATCATCATCCCGTTGGATGAAGGAATCACAGATCCATGGCTGGAAGATTTCCTTTACCCTGAAAAGAAACAGGAGAATAGCGGGCGGCATGTCATGGACTTCGAATATGTCCATAAAGAATTAGCAAGACCTAATGTTACTTTGACTTTATTGCATGATGAGTATGTACGAGAAGCAAAGAGTGTAGGGAAAATACCTTATGCTTATCGAACTTTCGCTGAACATTATCACAATTATGCGATGAAATATAAGGCAACGATGCGCATTCGCCGAAAACCTGGAGAAATATTGGAGGTTGATTGGGCAAGTCAGACTTTGTCAGTTATTGATCCTGATACGGGTGAAAATAGAAAGGTGTATATATTTATCGCTACTTTACCTTGTTGCATACGGCGTTCCTATAAGACCATAAAATCGCGATTACCTGAGCCAGGTAAATCGCGATTTTTTGAACCACTCTAATCGGTAGTCACTGAGCCATCTTTCATTCTTAGTGAATCACCATGTATAAATATATGATATGAATTTGAAACAGCGCGGTCTAATACGGCATCCGCAATAGCACCTCCACCTAATTTCTTGTGCCACTCTCCGGCTTCCATTTGTGAAGAAAGGATGAGTGATCGTTTGAGACTACTTAATTCAAATACTTCCATTAAATATTTTTGTTCATGTTCGGTTGTCGGTGTGAGTAAGAAGTCGTCAATGACTAAGACATTAAATTTAGTTATTTTCTTCAGGTAAAGTGGCAATTTGTCTTCTAACTCTGCTTGAGCCATTTCACTTAGTAAGTCGTACATTCTTACATATCGGGCAGTATAGCCTTGTTCGATTACATAGCGACATAATGCATTTGCGATATATGATTTACCTGTCCCAGTAGCACCTTGAATGATCACATTTCTATGGTTGGAAATGAATTGACAAGTCGCTAATTGTTCAATTGTTTCTTTATGTATTTTACGACTGGGTGAATAGTCAATCCCTTGTACATTTGCTTGAGGCTGAGATAACTTGGCCAGTTTTAAATTACGTTGAATTGTGTTAAATCTTCTCGTCTGATACTCTTCAGTGATAATCTCTTCTAAAATATCGAGGGCTGTTCGTTGATCACTTTTAGGATCACTGTATAATTCAATTAATTGATCTGCCATTACTGGTAATCGCATTTTTCTCAAATAATGAGTTAGTTCATTGATTTTTTCGATTAAATTTGTCATAATAATCAGCCCCTCTTAAGTATGATTGTTCAGTTTCATCAGTAGACGTGTTAAAATTTGATTGCGTAATAGGATTATCGATGAGTTGCTTGATCACAGTGTAATTTGGGTGACTCGTCCGTTCTAAAGCGTAATGGCAGGCTTTATCTAATCTTTGGTCGGAATAGGTGTCTGCCATTTTTAATATTGCATGAACGCGTCGGTAATACTGTTGTTCTGGGCCTTGTTCAAACAACCGAGTTACAACAGCGTGGACGTTCGGCCCAATACGACTAGCCCAATTTAAATACCTGGTGCTATTCCACTGACCGTAGTTCTTACTATCCTCTGGTAAGTGTGCTGAATTCGTCGAATATGCACCTGGTTTAGTGCCTTCAGTTTGATGTTCACATATTAATTGGTTATTATGATAAATTTTTACATGATTTGAATAGATTTTTAGCGTTACTTTCTCACCAATATACTGATATGGTACGGAATAATGGTGTTTATTTAGAGTAATATGACTATTCGTGTATACTTTAGCATCCTTGAAAGTACAGAGGTCATACCGATAAACAGGGAGTGGTTTAAGTGTGTCTTTTTCTAGCGAATGAAAGACTGATAAACGGCTCCCATCTTTCTTTTGAAATGGTTTAGCATTAAATTCATTTAAAATGTTCAGTAAATACTGATTATATTCATGAATACTAAAGCATTGATAATGTCTCATTCGTGCGATAATAAATGTTGTCAGGTGCTTTACATGATTTTCAACGGCTGCTTTATCTTTTGGACGAGCAACGCGTGTTGGAACAATAATAGTCTGATAATGTGATGCCATATCTTCATAGGTCGGGTTGAGTATCAACTGCGTTTTTGTATTCTTTGTAACGCCAGTTCGGAGATTATCTGGTGTCAAAATAGTAGGTACACCATCAAAATATTCAAACATTTTAATGTGTGCGTCAATCCAACTTGGCATTTTTTGATCAATACAAGCTTGGGCATAAGTGTAATTACTAAAAGGCAATGTAGCTACAAATAAATCCCCTTTAATGATTTCCCCTGTCATTGGATCAATCCATTGTGGACGTGTGCCACTCCAGTCCACTTGGACTTGTTCTCCCGCTTTATGACGAAGTACATGACTAAAGCTATGGTTATTTAAATATTCATTGAAATACTTCTTAAACTGCGTTAGTTTATAAAATACTTTGTTATTCAAGCGGCATTCTTGAGCATATTCTTCCCACAGCAACTGCATCGTTACCCCAGGTTTCACAAGCTCTTTGGATAATTGTTCATAGTTAGGCATCTCATAATACGCTTCACGTGAGACTTTTCCATCCTTTTGAGGATCAAATACTGATAACAACTCTTCATTGGTCCATTTCACTACAATTTCATAAGTCACCTCCTTCTCATTTGCGATTTTGATTGTCCTTGAGACTGTATTTCGACCAGACGAAACTTGTTTAGCAATAAGTCTTTGACTAAATCCAGCTTCATAGAGTCGAAGAATCTCTACATAATTGGGCATGATAGCCACCTCCATAATATTTTGTGAGGATGAACTCACATATCATTTATATCATGGAGACACAAAAAAAGAACCACAAAGTGGTTCAGTTGTGAGTGATTTTAGTGGCTCAAGGAAGACCGTTTTGTATGGCTCAGATTACTCCGTCGTAGCGGCTCTCAAAGAGCGTCGTATCCACTAGACCAATGGTCTTTTTACGACATAGCCAATAGATTTATAATATGTTGACCCCATTTCTACTCAAAAGTTGAGTAGAAATGGGGTCATTTAATTATTACTGGTAAACTATTCCGCAGACATTGGTAAATCTTCCCGCAAAGAGTGGTAAAAAGAACCACACTACTGGTAAAAAACGTCCGCAATACTCATTGAAAATCACCAAAATATTATCTTAATGGGTGCTTCTGGAAATGGAAAAACCTGGATCGCCAATGCCTTCGGTATTCAAGCCAGTCGTCAATTTAGAAAAGTAAAATACATTCGTCTCCCAGAATTAATTGACGAGTTAGCTTTAGCGAAATATGAGGCTGATGGTTCTTATCGTAAGCTGATTAAAAAGTATACGAAAATTGAACTACTTATCATTGATGAATGGCTACTGATGGATTTATCTTTAGAAGATAGTGTCCATGTATTTGAGATTATTGAAGCACGATTAAAACAAACTTCTACCATATTCTGTTCACAATTTTCACCTGAAGGTTGGCATGAGAAGATTAAACATACTCAGTTAGCTGACGCGATTCTGGATCGCATCAAGCACAATTCTCACCAAATCTTAGTCGATGGCGAAGTATCTATGCGGGAGCGCCATGGTCTGGAAAGCACGAAATGATTCCGATTGAAATTAAAACTCGAATTGTTTTTTTACTTGGGTATACCTTTTAGAAGACATTGGCTTACATCTATCCTCATTACTACTACCTTATTACTTAGACGACGAAGGACAGCCTTCGGCTGACGGGATGGATAATTTGGCCGTTGAGTTATTTAAACAAACTTTGAGAGAATACAAATAAACTATTATCTTGTTTAAGATCAAGAACAGAGCTCATGATGTGTTCTGTTCTTTTGATTTTATGGCTTCTTCGATAAATTAATAGGATGGACGATACTTTCCGCACTCAGTGGACGATTACTCCGCATTTACCGGACGAAAGTTCCGCACTAGTGGACGAAACCCATCGCCGTACTCAGTCTTATTTAAGATAAGTTCTTTACTCGTATGTTTAGTAACGCCTGTCTTCAAATTATCAGGCACAAGGATTTGTGGTGTTCCTTCAAAAAATTCGAAGGTATGCTGATGAAGTCGAATCCAAGACGGTAAATCCATGCGATAAGAACCTTCTACGTAAAACATTTGAGAACAAGGTAAAGTAGCGATAAATATATACACCTTTCTATTTTCACCCGTATCAGGATCAATAACTGACAACGTCTGACCTGCCCAATCAACCTCCAATATTTCTCCAGGTTTTCGGCGAATGCGTATCGTTGCCTTATATTTCATCGCATAATTGTGATAATGTTCAGCGAAAGTTCGATAAGCATAAGGTATTTTCCCTACACTCTTTGCTTCTCGTACATACTCATCATGCAATAAAGTCAAAGTAAAAA